>JAIRVB010000012.1 GCA_031254105.1 Chitinispirillales bacterium | reverse complement strand
CGCGGTTTTGCAACTTTCAATAATTCTGATTGTGCCTCGGCCCCAAGCATCAATTAATCCGCCTTTGAAACATACATCAGCAATGAGTAAATTACGCGGTTTTGACGAATGAGACCGCTGTAACCAGACCAACAGCACGTAACTTACAAAACATACAATCCTCTTTTATTCAATGTGAAATATATGAATTTATGAATATTAGTGTAATTTACTGCACTCTTCTCCTATGGCACATAACGTCCCAGCGGCTTGGCGTAGTGGCGGCTTCCACTGAACTTCGGGCGGGCGGCAAACTTCCTAATTCGCACTGCACTTCCTGCGGGCTACTGCAGCCATTACGCCAAACCGCCCGTTGCAGGCAGTTTTTTTGATTCGACCAACTCTCTCAAGAAAGTGTAATATTCATACAATTTCTCTATGATTAACTCTTGATTGTTATCTTCAATTATGTCCATACGCAAACATGCCTTGTTGTCCGAGAAATATTTTTCTCTACTGTATTTTTTAAGAACATCTTCCTCGTAGAAACTCCAATCTCTAAGATTCCAAGTTGTTATAAATATTTGAAATTTCTTTAATGGGTCATAGTCGTGAGTTAAATAACTTGATTCTACTCCAATTCTTGGCATAGTTTTATCAAATTCAGCATACCCTAAACCCCAACCTTGCCACGCCCACCACGCAACGCTTGACTTTTTACTGATTTCGTCTCTTAGTGTAGCAATGCTGCTTTTCTGCACATCTAAAACTCTATTAGTATGGCCGTTAAATTCAGTAATTAACTCTTCTATTTTCTTTGAGTTGTCAAAGAAAAACAATGATTGAGGGTCATCAATAACGGTACTTTTCGACATATTTTCTATGGTGTTTATAAAATCAAATAAAAATGTTACATATCTTGAATTCGCATTTGAGTAGTAACTGCCTAATTTGTTTTTAATTACCCGAAATAAATCGCTGTAATATATTTTGTCAAATTCGTTTTCTTCTATCTTTTTTAATTCGTATTCTTTTTCAATTTTCCTCACAGAAAGGACCACTTTGTAATTATTTGTTCTATGAGTTTGTTCTATGAGTTTTTTGTAAATAGATAAATCATTGTAAAGTTCTGCACCTATTTTATTCTCAATCCCAAGTGCAAAAGATTCTCCTTTTACTAAAAATGTCCAAAAACTTGCCTTCAATGTAGACCTCTGTTTCTACAAATATTTTCTCTTTACAAGAGTAAAACTGATCTTTCTTTGGTACCAATTCAAAAAACGAAGATAAAACTAAATCTTTCAAGCCGTGTTCATTTGAGGGTTGCAAATAAAAGGCAAGAATCCGACTACATATTTCTTCAAATCTGCTCCCTGAATGTTTACAGATATTCATAAATGTAGTTTCTGAAATACGTTTTGGCAATATTTCAAATTCTCTAATCAGTTTGTCAAATTCAGACATATTCATTTCCTTAATATTCAATTTCAAGTTTTATACTGCTCTTATTCTCAAATTTCGCACCACGCCGTCCGCCAAACTTGCCTGCAACTCCCTAATATACGCAATAACCCCATTCTACACATTTTCTCAAATATAGTAAAAAAACCACCATAACACCATTATTTTCCCAAAAAACTCCAATCCGGTATGGTACGCATTTTGTATATATAAGCTGCGTATATACATCAGACAACACAAAATGCGCATATTATAGAGGAGCAGCTTATTTATGTCTTTTTAAGGTAAGAGAGATGAAGTATCAAATTTCTTCTGTCAATCAGGAGGCGTTCAGACGAATGCGGGAACAGTTGGTGTTGAAATCGTATAGTAGAAACACAATTAAAACGTATTATAATGAATTTTCGCAATTTCTTTCCGCACTTAAAAATACACCGGCGGACTCTCTTACGCCAGAGCGTCTGCGGGCGTATTTTTTGTACCGCACACAAACGCTGAGACTTTCGGAAAACACTATCCACAGCAGATTGAATGCTGTAAAGTTTTATTTTGAACAGGCGCTGCATCGTGAAAAAATCTTTTTTGATGAGATTCCCCGTCCTCAAAAGAAAACTTCTCTGCCAAAAGTAATAGGCAAATCCGATATTGTCAAAATTTTTTCATCTGTAAGTAACATTAAACATTTATTGATGCTGAAACTATGTTACGGCATGGGGCTGCGCGTGAGTGAAATTGTGAATTTGAAGATAACGGATATTGACAGCAGCCGAATGATGGTACGGATTTTGAACCGATACAGTTTTGGTACGTATGCTATCAGATTGCGTGAGATGAGGGAGGCGGGATGCAGGCAAAAGTGGCTGTTATCGGATGCGGAAATGTCGGAGGAGCAGCCGGTTTAGCGCTTGCGGCAGTGGAAGGGATTGAGCTTGTTCTTATAGAGGAGCCCGGCAGGGAAAACATCGCAAAAGCCAAAGCGGCGGATATTTTTCAGGCCTCCTGCGCGCAGGGAATTGATGTGCAGGTTGTTGGGACAAGTGATTGGTCCGCTATTAACGGAGCTGATATATGTATAGTAACGGCAGGCCGCCCGAGAAGCCCGGGGATGAGCAGAGACGACCTGCTTGAAGCTAATGTCAGAATCATCCGTTCAATATCATACCGGATAAAAAACCACGCCCCCGGATCATTTGTGTTTGTTGTCACTAATCCTCTTGATATAATGGCGCACCAGCTTTTTCTGCACACAGGTTTTCCTCCATACAGAATCATAGGGATGTCGGGCCATTTGGACGCTGCCCGCTTCCGCGCTCTGGTTTCGTCGCGGTTAGGGTGCAGCGTAAGGGAGATACAGGCGATGATTCTTGGGAGCCACGGAGACACGATGGTACCTGTACTCAGCCACTGCTTTGTGGGGGGCATACCGATTAATTTACTGATGGGCAGCTCACAGATCCGCCGTATCGTTCATGAGACAAGGCACGGAGGCGGGCAAATAGTATCGCTTATGGGAACAAGCGGATATTTTGCGGCGGGAGCCTGTATCAGCGAAATGGTAAGAGCGGTTCTCTTTGACCGCAAGAGCCACTTCTGCGCAAGCGTTTACGCGCAGGGAGAGTACGGGCTGCATGGACTGTTTTTAGGAATGCCTGTAGTTGTGGGACGCAGCGGCGTTGAAAGGATAGTTGAACTTAAGCTTGACGATAAAGAAAAAGCTTGGCTTCAGAGAAGCGCTTCTCAGCTCAGGATATTGAGTGAGCGGGCTTGTTCGATTTTGTAGATATTTTTCGTATTATCACGGGGACGCGTTATATGTGCGCGAGCCGCAAGGGGCGCCCGTACAGGTAATGGGTGTGGATGTGTGATTTTTCCGTAGGGCAGCCCTCGCGGCTGCCCCTTATCATGCGTCCCCATATTATCGTGCGGATTATATGACGAGTAATATATGTGCGGGATAGAGCATGTGTGCAAGGGAAAGGGCGCCCGTACAGGGAATGGAGTGTGGATGTGCGATTATCAGGAGTAAAAAATGCTGCTAAAAGATATAATAAGCGGTTCCGCGCTGCGCTGCGGCCAACATGAAGCGGTGTGGTTTAAAGGGGAATCGATTCTTTACACGGATCTTGATAAAAGGTCTGATGATCTGGCTTGGAGCCTTATCGGCTGCGGGATAAAAAAAGGGGAACGTGTCGCTCTTTTATATGAAAACAGCATTGATTATGTGATCGCATTTTTTGCCATAACAAAAGCGGGCGCTGTGATTGTGCCGCTTAGTTCCGAAGCCTCCCCCGAAGAGGCAGGCTATCTTATAAATCACTGCGAAGCGGCAGCTCTCATTATTCAAAAACGTTATGTAAGCCGTTTAAGCCGCGTGTTTGATAATTGCGTTTCACTCAAGTTCATTGTTTGTGATGAAAAACCTGACTTTGAATCTTGCAATCTCCCTGTTTACACATTTGGACAACTCCCGCCGCAAAACCACATCGGTCCACCGCCGCGCAGCGCAATTGATATAGATCTTGCCTGTATCGTGTACACCTCAGGATCAACCGGCAGGCCAAAAGGCGTCATGCTCAGCCATCTCAACATTATTTCAAATACCCGTTCTATTGCAGGCTATTTGAATCTGACTGAAAAAGACAGAATTCTGGCGGTGCTTCCCTTCAGCTATGTTTACGGAACTACGCTTCTGTTAACGCACATTTACTGCGGGGGGACGGTTCTTATTGACAACGGATTCAGTTATCCTAACTGCGTGCTTGAAAACATGGTAAAACTTAACGCAACAGGGTTTGCCGGCGTACCGTCAACATACATGATTCTTTTAAGCCGCAGCACACTTGCCAATATGAAATTTCCGCGTTTACGCTATGTTACTCAAGCCGGCGGAAGCATGCCCGCAGATATACAAAAACAGGTTGTGAAAGCGTTCCGTCCCGCGCAGCTTTTTGTCATGTACGGCGCTACGGAACTTTCTCCCAGACTCACCTATGTGCCGCCTGAGGATCTTAAACGTAAATGGGGTTCTATCGGTATTCCGATTCCGAACTGTGAAGCTTACGCCGCAGACTGCAGCGGCAAACGTCTTCCTCCGTTTACCGAGGGAGAGATAGTCGGCAGAGGTTCAAATGTAATGATGGGCTACTGGAAAGATCCGCAGATGACGGCAAACGTTTTACGCGGCGGGGTCTATTTCACAGGCGACAGAGGATATACCGATGAGGATGGTTTTCTTTATGTAAGCGGCCGCAAGGATGAGATGTTAAAAGTAGGCGGTAAAAAAGTAAGCGCCCGTGAGATCGAAGACGCGGTCGCGTCCCTTGGATGCGTTCAGGAGGCAGCGGTAATCGGGGTCAGTCACCCTGTACTTGGACAGGCGGCCAAAGCGTTTGTAGTGTTAAAGCCGACGTTCTCTCATATAGAAGATGAAATAAAAACGATGCTTGACAAAAAACTTCCGCGCTACAAACTTCCTTCACAAATCAGCATAGTTTCAAACCTGCCTAAAAACGCTTCGGGAAAAGTTATGCGTAAGGAACTGGAGAGGATGTAAAGAGGTTTTGACCTCTTACCCGTCAATCTTATTGTTAGAAAAACTTTTAAACTGATACAAGCACAGTGTTTTAAATACCATAATCAGGTTTTCCGGAGTAAAGTTCCTGCTTAAAAGGTAGGTAATATCCTCAAAAAAAACTTTAAACTCTGTTGTTTTGCAAAATTTCGAAAACTCATCGCCATCAGAAAAATCTGAGCATATACATAAAGCGTGAAAGACTGCAAACATCTCGTTAATGCGAGGAACTGGATTTTCCTTGTGAACCAACGGTACAACAGGGTGGTGTCTCACAATGAGATTAGCCATCAATCCGGCGTATCCTTAATATCTGCTTTTTTCATTTTTTAAATATGATGTCCATAATACCATCAAGGTTGGCTTTTTCAGCGGCGTTAGCAGGGCCGGATACGGTGGTAAAGTCAGAATCATTCTCCGGTTTTTCACCTTTAATACCGGATTCTTTCACAACCCTGCCGGCATTAGCAAAAGTAAAACCTACGATACCTGTTTCAAGTTCTTCGCAAGCATCCGACATTTAAAATTCCCCCTTGTAAACAATATTATTCATTTCGCACAAATCAATATGCGCTTAAATTCCAAGCAGCATATTACCAAATTTTGAAATACCAATACATATGAGCAACTCTAAATCCACCATTAAACTAATATATTTTTCACTTTTTCGCAACATATTTTTCACTTTTTCGCAATTTTTGTTACTTTTTTACGTGCCATAGTATACATAACGCTCCTATATAAAACAACAATGCCGTACAAATCTAAAATTCTACCAAACCCACTCAAAACAGGTTTAATTCCGTTTTACTAAATTGCGTACAAACAATCTATTAAGCATTCCCTTATATAGTCTTGGCACATCGTTTGAACTTCATATAAGTAAATTCCGGACGCGCGATTGTCTCACCGAAGTATCTCGAGTAGTGCGCGCCCTTTTTACTGAAGGGAAACGGTTTCATGAAAACGAGTACTTTGTCAACAATACTTTTGTTTATATTTGTTTCGGCAGCGCTCAATTCCGGTTTTACTCACGCACAGCAATCCTCCGCCCGGCCTCAAAGAGGGAGCGTCTCTTTTGGCGCGGTAAACAAACCTCTTAAAGAAAACTTGGATGACATAGAGCGGTTCAGAAACATATTTGTACGCATTGCGCAGGAGGTGGTTCCCTGTGTGGTATCTGTCATACCTATAAAGGTAGATACAGTGCTCTTTTACCGTAATCCTTTCTACCGTCAATTTAACGAAGACCCGGGGCTTGATTTTTTCTTTGGCCCGCGCCGGCGCGCGGAAAACGGCTCGGAGGCAATGGAGCGGCGTGAACGCAAGAGCCAGGGGCTTGGTTCAGGAGTGATAGTGTCAGCCGGCGGTTATATCCTCACCAATTATCATGTAATCGCGGGAGCGTCTGAGATAGAAGTACGCCTTGCAAACAACCGCAATTTCAGGGCTGTAGTGTGCGGATTTGATTCCTTAAGTGATGTAGCGGTTATAAAAATTGCGGGTAAAGTTCCTTCCGATCTTCCCATCGCCTATCTTGGCGACAGTGACTCTCTGAAACCCGGCGACTGGGTAGCCGCTGTGGGTAATCCATTCAGCCTTACCTCAACAGTAACAGCCGGTATCGTGAGCGCGCTTGGCAGACAGGTGGGGGATCTTACAATGTACCAGAACTTTATCCAGACAGACGCGGCTATAAATCCGGGAAACAGCGGCGGCGCGTTGGTCAACGTTTACGGGGAACTAATCGGTATTAATACTCTTATCTACTCTCAAACCGGCGGGTTTATCGGAATCGGATTCGCCATCCCTATTAATATGGCGCGCCAGGTAATGGAAGAGCTTATCTACAACGGAAAAGTGACACGCGGCTGGATGGGTATATCCATACAGGATCTTACCTCCACCGCAAGAGAAGCGCTTGGGCTTGATTACACAGGAGCGGGGGTATTGATATCAGACGTTTTCAAAGGGCAGCCGGCGGAAAAAGCGGGCCTTAAGCGAGGCGATGTCATTTTGTCAATTGACAGCAAGCCAATACTCAACGCAAATGAATTGCGCAATGTGGTAGCCGCGCTGCAGCCAGGAAAGAGTATTCCGGTAAGAATTATAAGAAACAGCAGGCAGATGACCATAAATCTTGTCGTCTCAGAACGCACCGCGGAAAAGATTCCGGAAACTTCCGCTTCTCACCAGGAAGAAAAAAATACTCCGTCAGGCATTCCGCAGTCCGGTAAAAAAAGTGACTCTGAAAACCGTACGGGCATAAGAGTAACTACTCTTACAAGTGAAGCAAAGCAGCGTTATAATATACCTGTAAGCGTAGAGGGCGTGCTTGTCGTAAAAGTAGACCCAACCCTCTCAGACGGCAGATCGGATCTTGTTCCCGGAGACATCATCACACAGGCGCACACAAATGGTCTTACCGCCGACCCGTTTAAAAACGAGAACGACTTCAACCGCTTCGCGGCAAGAGTGAAAAAGGGGCATTCGGTACTTCTTTTAGTGCGCAGAGACGGATATACGTTTTATGTGGGGTTTACGAACTGACACTACCCTCAGATGATGAAAAGATGGGAAGAGTATCAGATTATACATATAACTGAAGTTACGCGCTCTTAGCCGGTTTTGTTATTTTATAATATAACAAGCTGACGGACATTGGGCTTATAGATTTATACAGCGGTTATCTTTTGCGCGGCAGCCGTCAAACCACCGCCGCGGATTATCCGATTTGACCGGCGGAGCGGTAATCAATGATAAGATCAGCATGTTTTTACCAGGTGATGCTTTAGATACCAAAACGCTATGACCTCAAAACCTCTTTCACGCGCTCCAAGACAAAGCCCGACATACGGAGAGGACACAGAGTAATCATGTTTTTTCAGCGATATACGCGTATGTAAAATTGGAAAAATAAAACTCACACAGAGGATTAATCACTTCGCATTCAAATTATTGATCTACAAGCAATCTTTGAAAGCGGCAATGAGATTAATACCTAATTATGGGAAGACGTAAACTGGGTTTGCGTAACTTCAGTTATTAATATATATGAGCCGTAAACGTAAAAGGGCGGCTCACGCCGCCCCGCATACATACACTGCTATAACCTTTGACCTTATTACGTATCTGAGCTTTGAGTTTTGAGTTCTGAGCTTTCTGATTCCGAATTCTGAGCTCTGAGTTCTGAGTTCCGCACTCTATATTTAAAGAGGACTACCCCAAGAGGAGGCAGAGTTACCAGCAAAGACTGGTTGTGGCCATGCCACGCCTTGTCTTCGGTTTGCATGCCCCCTGAATTACCTACACCGCTACCGCCATATTCTTTAGCGTCGCTGTTAAAGATTTCCTCCCAAAAACCGCCCAAAGGAACCCCGATGCGGTAGCCATCTCTAGGTTGAGGGGTGAAGTTAAGTACTACAAGCACGCGCTCTTCGTCCAGCGGGCCTTTCCTGATAAAACCCAAGATGCTCTGCTCCCAGTCGTTGCAGTCGATCCATTCAAATCCTTTGGGATCAAAATCGTAGTAATGCAGGGCGCGTTCACCTCTGTAAACACGGTTGAGGTCGCTGACCATGCGCTGCAGACCGCTGTGACGCTCCCACTGGGTAAGCTCCCAGTTTAGCGGGCGGTCGTGATTCCATTCAATCCACTGAGCGAATTCACCTCCCATGAACAGAAGCTTTTTTCCGGGATGATTAAACTGGTAGCTGAGCAGAAGGCGTAAATTGGCAAGCCGTCTCCAGTCGTCTCCCGGCATTTTATTTACAAGAGATCCTTTGCCGTGCACCACTTCATCATGAGACAGCGGCAATACGTAATTCTCAGTGAAAGCATAGAGCATGCTGAATGTAAGCTCACTGTGGTGATATTTGCGGTGGACCGGGTCCTTACTCATATAAACAAGCGTATCGTGCATCCAGCCCATGTTCCACTTCATCCCAAAACCAAGACCGCCTACGTAGTTGGGGCGGGAAACCATCGGCCAAGCGGTTGATTCTTCCGCTATAGTTTGGACATCAGGGAATTCTTTGTAGATCTCCTCATTCATACGCTTGAGAAATGAGATAGCTTCCAGGTTCTCTCTGCCGCCGAACTGGTTAGGGATCCACTCCCCTTCTTTACGCGAATAATCGAGGTAGAGCATAGATGCCACAGCATCTACTCTTAAGCCGTCCGCGTGAAATTTTTCCAGCCAGAAAATCGCGCTGCTCAGAAGAAAAGCCTGCACTTCGTTACGGCCGTAGTTAAAGATGTAACTCTTCCAGTCGGGATGAAAACCTTTTTTAGGATCGGCATGTTCGTAAAGGCATGTTCCATCGTAATAGGCAAGTCCATGCTCATCGCTTGGAAAATGAGAGGGCACCCAGTCAAGTATTACGCCGATATCATTCTGATGGAGATAATCTATTAAGTACATAAAATCCTGCGGGGTTCCTAATCTGCTTGTTGGAGCAAAATAGCCTGTGGTCTGGTAACCCCATGAACCGCCAAAGGGATGCTCCATAACCGGCATGAACTCCACATGCGTAAACCCAATCTCCTTACAGTAATTTGCAAGCTCCGGGGCGAGCTCCCTGTAACTTAACCACTCCTCTCCATTTTCGCCTTTGCGTTTCCATGACATTAAATGCAGCTCGTAAATTGACATAGGCGCATTAAGACTATTTTTCTCCTTGCGCTTTTTCATCCACTCGCTGTCATTCCATTTGTAATGCAGATCCCATACAATGGGGGATGTGGCCGGCGGCTGCTCCCAATAAATCGCAAACGGATCGCCGCGGTTTGCGGTGTAAGCGCCGGTGTTTGATTCAAGGTGGAACTTATAAAGCGTCCCCTTCTCTATCCCCGGAATGAAACCTTCCCATATCCCCGATGCGTCCCAACGGGTATTAAGGGGATGACTCTTTGCGTCCCATAAGTTAAAGTCGCCCACAACAGAAACGGATTTCGCGTTAGGAGCCCAAACCGCAAAATAGGTTCCCTCAACCTTGTCTACAGTCATAAGGTGAGCGCCAAGTTTCTCAAAAAGCCTGAAATGATTTCCCTCTCTGAAAAGATAGATATCGTAATCGGTCAGAAGCGTTACACCATCCTGAACTTTTTCTACCTTATGTGTTGCTGGCAGCGGCTTCATTAATCGTTTCTCTCCTATTTCTCATTATAGTTCATGCTTATGAGAACAATGGCGCGCGGAAGATGCGCGCCATTAATTAAATAAATGTTTAACTAATATAGAATAAAACTGCGGCACTAACCAAACGAACGCGCAAAAAGTTCCTCGATAGCAGTTTTGCTCTCCTGGGTAAGATCTCTGCTTCCGGTTCCGCAAAAAGTTTTTTCGGTAATATACGGTTTGCTCTCACACCACTTACCGTGATCCCACTTGAACCACTGGCCGCGGTCTTTATCAAAAACATGCACATCACGGTTAAAGAATTTGCCAAGCTCCACACCCCAGCCCGTGCCGCCCTTAACCGTGTCATCGTTCTGGATAACGCCTACCGCAAAAATCTGAGAGCCGCTGTTGACCATATGGAATATCAACTGAAGCACGCGTTTCACCTTATCCGCCTGAGCGTATTGACGGTGCATGTGCATGGATACCATCTCCATACTGATGTCGCCGCGTTTAAGCTCACTTTCGCTGAGAGTGACCACATTTTTTTCCCGCTTGATGAAGTGTCCGTCAAAAGAGTAAGTCACCTCCTTGACACCCCGCTTTTCGGCGCATTCGCCGAAAAACACTTCCGCGCCGCTGTGCCCTCCGCTGTAAAGCGTGCATTCATTAGCTTTTAACATTTTTCAGATGCCCTTCCCCTCTTCTTTCATTCTATAATCATTATAAAAAATATCTCAGTAAAATATAAGTTTTTCCTGCCGCCGGAAACTACTAAATTTAATTATATATATAAATATCTTTTAAAAATATTGCGGTTGTGACATTATAGCAAATTGCGTTGATATTGACGTTAATTAATTTCGCTGGGGTAAATCTTCCCCCACATTGAGTGGCGCCCGAAGGGAGGGGTGGTTTTTTGACCTGATTTTCATAACAATATATTGTCAAATTGTTATAAATTTTGGAATCAAGGCTGCTTTCGGCTTTAAGTTCTAATTTTTATCAAAAGAATTATTGGTCTTAATTAAACGAGGGGACGCAGTATGTTTAGCGTCCCCTTTCTTTTTGTAACTAAAATCTTTTAATACAGCTCTACTCTTTCGGAAAAATAATCTCATCCCACTTATCATTTTCCATCTCCGCAAGAGAGGCAAATATTTTACGCGCCTCATCCGCGTTTCCCACAGTCACTCTGATCTCAAGCCGTTTCTTTTCAAATCCCGGCGAGGGGATAAACTGTACTTTTGATGGACTGGGGTTAGCCGCGTTTACAGCTTTTTTCCACCGTTTCTGCATGTCTGAAAACAGGGGAAAGCGCATCTTGTAAAGTTCATCCCTGATCTTTTCAGCTTTTTGCGGCGCGTTAAGTTTTTCGGAACTCAATATCATCTGAATACTTTCTTTTTCAAGGATATTTCTAACATCCGATTTTTCCCTGTAAGCAATCTCAGGAACCCACTCCGCGATCTCCCGCCGCGCCTGATGAGAGAAGTGAATTTTTTTGAAAAAATCATCAATTATACCTTTACATTCAATATTATAATCAAAATTCATAACGCGCTGATTGTCCTATTGTTAAGATACTCCCGCCTGAGCGCGGCGTAGTATTCATACTCCTTCGTATTACCGCGCTTCATAGAACCGTTTGCCATTATATCAACCCTTTTTAATAAACTTCTCTTTGCGACTTCCGCCTGCTCTTTATTCAGCTCTCCTGAAAAAATAATTTTAGCCAGAGCTTCTATCCTGTATTTATCAAGACAGGAGGTAGATGAAGAGAGCTGATCATCATGTCCGCCGTAACGGGTTAAAAGGTTTTGAGGTTCCAGACCAACCTGAAACCTGCATGTAATTCTTAGCCACATATCATAATCCTCACACGCCCGCATCTGTTCATCAAACCCGCCCGACAGATCGAAAAGCGCGCGTTTCATTATGACAGATGAAGGAGTTATCATACATCTTTGGACACTTTGGTTGAAAATATCGCCGCATGTTTTACGACAGTTATCCGGCGGATTTACTCTGACGCCATTACGTATCCATATCTCATTTGTTTGCGCGATGTTATACTGTGGATTCTGAGCGCACCACTTTAACTGTAAACGCAATTTGTCCGGATGCCACATATCATCCGAATCCAAAAAAGCGACCCATTCACCTTTTGACACGGCAACGCCCGCGTTTCTGGCTTTTGACACACCGTAATTTTTATCAAACCGTAAAATACGCGCCTGGGTGAGTTTGTCAAGATACCCGGCAGTTCCGTCTGTTGATCCGTCATCAACCACAATCAGCTCAAAATCACGCTCAGTTTGATTAAGCACCGATTCTACCGCTCTGCGCAGCAACCGGCAGCGGTTAAAAGTTGGAATTACAACAGAGACTGACGGCATCAATCACCTTCGCAGGCGTTAACCTGTAAATTCTCTATCTCCCACCTTGCCCTCGCTTCCACAGAATCGGGTACGATCACAAAGCGTTCCGGAGCTCTCCATGGGGTAAGTCTTCCCGTGGTGAGGATATTGTCATTATTCTCATCAATAAACCAGTATATCTTTCCTTTAGAAGCGGGTATGGAGTCAAACGAGAAGCTTCCGGATTTATCGGGAACTATGTAGGTTTCATTTCTGCCGCGGGGGAGGTAAACCCACTTGCGTTTGCTTTCGGGATCAAGACACTTAGCGCCCCCATGTAAACGGTAACAAAGACTGTCCTCAGAAATAGTATTGATGAAAACATTAATAGAGCTGTCCTGTTCGGTACTGTCTTTTCCGGACACGCTTGCGGCAACGTTACCGTTTATATCTTTTATTGATTGAAGCTGGAGACTTATGCGGTAGCGCAATCCGGGTTTAAGCATTTTTGAAGGGGTTAAAAGTGTTGTATCGGAGTATTTGTCTGTAAAAAAGAAGCTCACGGAATCAGCTTCCGCCTCAGAGCTGTCCGCTGATACCGCCGTTATCATACCTTGACTTATGCGTACCGGTTTGTTCCACGCGAGACGCAGTTCGGGGGATAAGTTTGACCTGCCGGAAGGGGAGTGGCTTCTAAGCGCCGGACGCAGTGTGTCGGTAAGCGCGCTTCCGTTAAAACGAAGTGAATCCGATATATCAGAATAGCTGTAGCTTAACAGATACGCACCGCTCTTGAGAGCATCCTGCAGTGTAAGATAAAATTCCGTGCCATTAGCCAACATAGTTGTCTGTCTTATTCTTATGAGGGAAGCGTTTGCGGAAAGTTCAGTTATTTTCCACTCCACTTTCCGGTAGCGCTGTGAATCATATTTTTTGTTCCATGAACCGCGCAGCGTGTGCATGTCAACTGCTTTGATGGAATTGATTTTAGGATGAAGCGTATCGCTCTCCGCGGGATAAAGCTTTATCGCGCCGGCGGAACCGTTAATCAAAATCGTTTCCCCTAAAGATGTGAAGCATGGTTCCCCCGCCCGCAAACGGCCGACGCGGTTTGGATCGTTAAAAGCGACTATGCGGTACTTGCCCTCCCGTAAATGGGAAAAGTGAAACACGCCGCCGCTGTCGCATTGGGTCATATAATCAGGAGCGGAAAAGTAACTTGTATCAGACCATTCTTCATATTCTCTGTAAAGCGCGACTTTAGGCAGCGTTATAAGAGGCTCAAGACTCACAACTGAGCCGCTTAGCTGCGCGCTGTCAAGAAACGCGCCTGTTGAAAACACTAAATTAATAGGCCGCGTAACGGTGTTGCCGCGTATATCTTTAAGGTTTGTGCCTAAAACTACATGGTAAGTCGTATTTTCGCTGAGTGGAGTTTGGGGAGTGATTTTAACCCAGTTCTTCGCGGCTTTTACACTAAAGCCCGCCGGTAACACAGGATAAACGGTGATAGAATTCCCGATGCCGGAAAGGTTAATCCATTTAGAAAAAGTGATGGTAATGGGAGCTTGCGGATCAACGCTTGTCTGTCCATTTTCAGGAAAAGAGACGGAAAGCTCAGGAGGTTTGGTGTCCTCAGGGCCGCCGCCCGGAGCGCTCTGGTGGGCGCAGGAGATCAGCAGTACCGTAAATAGTGTTATAACAACTGTTCTTGTTATCATGAAGCGGATATAGCCTTATCTTATATTGAATATGTCTGGAGTATGAGAAAAATACACCTTTGTCTGCGCGTGCCGCCAATCATTTTTCTATTGTCGGCATATATACTATATTTTATAGTTATTATGAAAGGCAGCCGCGAGGGCTGCCCGTACAAATGTGGAGGAGAGGCTATGCAGGAAAAAAAATTTGGACTCTACACGAGAAGCTTAAGGTTGGAGCTAAAGCCATTGAGGAGAAAAAAAAGGGGAACATAGCGGAATATGAGCGGATTTCAAAATCCATCCCTATGACTCCGTATCTTGCTAAATTCGCTAAAGAATATTTAAGTGCGGAATTTTTGATTAAAAGCGGTTGGAACCTTTCTGAGGCGGAAGCGGAATATGGACCTGGCTGGCTTAACAATTAAGATACTTATGGCCGCTGAATATATTTACATGGGTAGAAATGGTTTTGCTACTGATGGTGAACATGAAAGCGATCCGGACATCATACCTTAAAAAACAAAATTCGGTTTTGTCAGTTTAATATTTACATTAGCTCGACGAAATTCAATGATATGCCCCCATGTTTTATAGTATTTTATCAAAACTAAAAATAAACGCGTAGTTCAACCATTTTACTTTGTGGATTTTATACATGGAAAAACAGTACGATCCCTCGATTGTTGAAGACCGCTGGTACGCTCATTGGATGGAGCGTAATTATTTCCGCGCGGATGAAAACTCCTCCAAACAAAAATATTCTATCGTTATACCTCCGCCAAATGTAACGGGTGTGCTTCACATGGGGCACGCGCTGAATAATACGCTGCAGGATATTTTAATTCGCCACAAACGGATGAAAGGGTTTGAGGTTATGTGGATGCCGGGCACCGATCACGCCGGCATAGCTACTCAAAACGTTGTGGAGCGCCGTCTCGCGAAGGAGAACAAAAACCGTCACAGTCTCGGCAGGGAAACGTTTTTGAAAGAGGTGTGGAAATGGAAAGAGGAATATCACGCTACTATCACAAATCAGCTTAAAAAACTTGGATCCTCCTGCGACTGGAGCAGGGAACGCTTTACAATGGATGAAGGGCTCTCTTTGGCTGTAAGAAAAGTATTTGTCCAGCTTTACAATGAAGGACTAATTTACAAAGGTAAATATATAATAAACTGGTGTCCCCGCTGTCAAACCGCTCTGTCCGATGAGGAGGCGGAGCACAAAGAGATCGGCAGTAAACTTTACCATCTTCGCTACCCTTATGCCGATGGAAGCGGATACGTCGTAGTGGCTACCACCCGTCCGGAGACTATGCTTGGCGACGCGGCTGTCGCCGTTAATCCCGCTGATGAGCGTTACAAAGCTCTTAAGCAGAAAAAAATCAGGCTGCCTTTAGCGAACCGGGAGATACCTTTTATAGAAGATAACTTCGTTGACAGGGAGTTTGGCACCGGAGCTGTAAAGGTAACGCCCGCGCATGACCCTAATGACTTTGGTATGGGTCAACGCCATAACCTTGAGCCGATTGCAGTTATGGATGAAACCGCGCATATGAGCGGCGATATCCCTGAAAAGTATAAGGGTATGGATCGCTTCGCCTGCCGCAAAGCGCTGACCGAAGATCTTATCGCGCTTGATTTGGTTGAAAAAATTGAGGAGCATACTCACTCAGTAGGACACTGTTACCGCTGCCATACTGTCGTGGAGCCTTACTACTCCGATCAATGGTTTGTCAGGATGAAACCTCTGGCTGAACCTGCGCTCAAAGCGGCTGTCAATGATGAAGTGCGTTTCTATCCGGCAAGATGGAAAAAGACGTACATTGACTGGATGGAAAACATAAGGGACTGGTGCATATCGCGCCAGATCTGGTGGGGCCACCGTATTCCGGTTTGGTACTGCGGGTGCGGAGAAATTATAGTAAGTGAAGAAACACCGGCGGCTTGCCCGAAGTGCTTATCATCTAAACTTGAGCAGGACAACGATGTGCTTGACACATGGTTTTCTTCGTGGCTCTGGCCTTTTTCGACGATGGGCTGGCCGCAGGAGAATGATTTTATGAAAAAGTTTTATCCGACCGATGCTCTCGCGACAGCGCCCGAAATTCTTTTCTTCTGGGTAGCGCGTATGATAATGGCAGGGTATCACTTTACCGGAAAGCTTCCATTTACCGATGTAATTCTGCACGGAACCGTGCGTGACAAGTCGGGCCGCAAGATGAGTAAATCGTTAGGCAACTCGATTGACCCGCTTGAGATTATACCGGTTTACGGAGCCGATGCGCTGCGTTTCTCGATGTTTATGATCACCGCTCAGGGGGCCGATGTGTTTTTAGGTAAAGACACTTTCGACATCGGGCGCAATTTCGCGAATAAACTGTGGAACGCTTCCCGTTTTCTTATCAGTAATATTGCGGAACCAATCTCTTTTGACACGCTCCCTCCTAAAGAACGGCTCAAAGCGGAGGACAGCTGGATTCTGTCAAAGCTTCAGCACGCGGCCAGAGCTATGGATGAGTCGATAAGCTCCTTCCGCTTTAATGAAGCCTGTCACACAATTTATGATTTCGCGTGGCGGGAGTTTTGTGACTGGTACTTAGAGGCCAAAAAGGCTGATTTCTATCAACAGGATGATCTTGTACGTAGAAATGACGCGTTGTCGTTGTGCGGTTACGCGCTTGCGTCTATTTTAAAACTCCTGCACCCGATTATGCCTTTTATCACAGAGGAGATCTGGAGCCATCTTCGAAGTAAAATGTCTTTTGAAAATTTACTAAATTCAGAATCAATAATGCTTGCTTCCTATCCTGAATATGACGAATCACTTGTAAACGAATCCATAGAAAACAAGTTTGATCTTCTTAAAAATTGTATCACCGCCCTGCGCACCATCCGCGCTGAGAATAACGTACCGCCCGATAAAACAGGAACCGCTGTTATTATTCCGGCAGACAGCGAAAGCGGTCAGTGGCTCGCTTCTCAAAGCGCGGCTATCAGTCAATTCGCCAAACTCTCCGGAATAACAGTTGATGAGAACGCGCGGAAGCCCGGCTTTGCCGGAACAGCTGTAGTCAGAGGCAATCAGATATTCTTCAGCCTCGAAGGGCTTATTGATAAAAATGTAGAAATTGAGCGTCTGACAAAAGAGGCCAACCGTCTTAAAGGTTTAGTTGAAAGCACAAAAAAACGGTTGGAAAGCGAAAATTTCGTATCGCGCGCTCCGGCGGATGTTATTGAAAAAGAGAGAGAAAAATATCAGGGGCTTCTTGTTAACCTGGAGAAAACTGGAAAAGCGCTCTCTAACTTAATGAATGAATAATATACGGCGAAGAATGGCATCACCCCGCGCCTTTGCGGGGATGATGCAGCCTTTAGTTACATCCGCAATTAGACCGGTTGAGATTAAAATCCCGGCGTACCGTACTGGTTTAAATCTGCGCTGACGCGCTGGCTTGCAACGCTCCAGTGTTTGCCGAACTTATTATCAGCCGCGTTGTATTTATCCCGCGCCAACTCTACTGATCGTTTTCCCGATACCTGAGGCCAGCCGGTGCTTCTGTTCGAGCCTGCGCAGATTACCCTGTTAATAACAGTACCGTCTTTACGTTTGATTGTTATCCAGTTTCCTGTGGAGGTTATAGGGAGCCCTCCGGTTGTTGGCGTATATAAGTCTAAATGCGGTAAATTCATGCGTCCGATTACAAGAAACCCGTGCGGCAATACTTGTACATGAGTGAAGTGCCGCACAACGCCGTCAATATCTGTTGTCAAAGTATCATAAAAAAGAGTATCATTTGTAGTGTTATACAGTTCTATATAGTTAGAATCGCTTGCGTTCCACATAACTTCACTGATAATAAGTTCTCCGCTCTCTGTTACTGATGAAGTTTGCGAACCGAAATCATAAGAGCCTACAGTTACACCGGGTTCGTAAATAGAAATATCCATCGCCGCATTGCCGCCGTTTTCTGTAAATTGTAAATCGATACTGTTGTCGCTGCGCGCGTTAAAAATCAGTTCTTTACCTGCAATATAAAGAGTGTCGCCAAAAACATCTTTAATAGTTACCGAAAGATGTCCTGCTGTAAGATGAGGAATATTGTCAAGACTGACAAATGTTTTAGAGGCTCTTTTGACAGAAGTTTTAGCTGTGAAATTTTCATCAAAGGAGGTAAAAATTGCGTGAATGGAATCGGCGTTTGTGCCAAGTCCGGCTAATTGCAGATAGATCGATCCGGCAGCGGGGATAAGGGTTGTGATAATGTAGCTGACTTTTCCCAGTTCGATGTTTACTACGTGGTGTTCGAGCGAGTCGATGTGAGTAATTGCGCCATCACGGCTGAGCGCCCATACAGAGATCCTGCGGTTTTTTCCAACAGGTATTTTCGTAAGCGTATCGTTGAGAGCCGGTCTGGAAAAATCAAGCTTGCGTACAATCTGAATAGTAGCCATATCATCTCCGCTTATCTCTACAACGAGATTTTCGGCTATGGTTTGAGCTAAAGCGGTTTGTTTACTAAGCGATTGAGTGAGAACACGGGCTCTGACTTCAAGTGTTCCATGACTCTCAACATCTGTCGGAGCCGAGGTTTTTCCGCAGGAAAAAGAAATTGCTAAAAAAGACAAGGTTATCCCGAAAACAACATAATGATTACGGCGTAACATACCATTCCCCTTTTAAAAAATAGGTGTTTTGTTTATGAAGCTGTTTCTGAGATGAAAACTGATGAAACTACGGACAGAGAAGAAAGGAGATGTAACTAAAAATAATCTAAATTAATGTCACGTGGAATGGGAAGAAAAAAATCAATACAGAAATCAAATATCAGAATGCAGAAATCAAAACACGAAGCTGATTTCCGCAGAAACAAATAGGTTTCACATTTTACCGCTTTATTCGGTTTATCTTATATTTCTACATTGCCTTACGGCATGATAAACCCGGTCTGAATTGTTATTTCTGCATTTCTACACCGTCTTCTGCATAAACTATATTAATACCAAGTTTTAGCTAACAGAAATCACGGGATTATAAAATGAAATACTGTCAAAATTGCGAAATGAATCACCCTGACGCGGCGAATCACTGTACAAATTGCGGCGCCGCTTTACCCGCAGTCGGCGATAATTCGCAAACACATGTTACCCCTGTCGAACCTCAGGTAAGCGCGCCTGTAAATCAACCTGTTATAAACATCGAATCTCATCTGGTAAAAGCGGTTATTTCGACAGCGTGCTGCTGCATTCCTTTGGGGATTGCCGCGATTGTATTTGCCGCGCAAGTCCAGCCATATTTACGGATGAAAAATTATGAAGCAGCCTCCGAAGCAAGTAAAAAAGCAAACCTTTGGGGAAATTTGGCTATAGGTGTAGGAATCGTAATGCAAATTTTCTGGCTTATTTTTTATCAGCTCTTTTTTCAGGTAATTTCGGGTTTTATTAATGGGTGAGTTCAAGCCGGAGCTTACCCCAACGCAACGCAAATTAGAATTGATTAAAGCTGCTTCTTTCGGCCCGGCTCTTTTTTTAATTCCGCTGTTATTGAGTTTCGCGCCATCGTGGACAAAACAGTTTTATCCGGTTTGTATATTGACAAAAATTACAGGGTTATACTGTCCCGGATGCGGAACCGCGCGCGCGTTTGAACGACTGGGGGCATTTGATTTTTGGGGCGCGTTTCTCTATAATCCGTTTCTGTTTTTATTTGTTATACCGATTCTTCTTTATTTATGCGCTATCTATATGACGCGCGCGGTATCCGGAAGGCACATTCCATCATTGCTGTCTTCACCTAAATCCGCCCTGCCTGTTTTATTGTTGGTCATAGGTATTTTTATCCTAAGAAATATTTTTCCGCTGAGTCTTTCCGGATCATTTTGACTCCTTAACGGCCTAAACAGCTCCCCGCGCTATTCATATCTTTTACTATTGATTTAAATATTTGTACCTTTCCTAAGTGATCTATATTACAATGAGTATATAAATCAGCACTCTGTAAATCTCATTTGCATAAGATAAACAGGTATTGTTGAATAATATCCGTACAAACAGCATGATCGTATTATGTTAAATGATTTTTACATGACATTGGAAAACCATAATGAACGGTTATGGCTGAGTTAAGTATACGAAGGGCAGATAAATGTAACTTTTACTTGGAGCCTGTCAATGAAGCAGCGAACGTTTTCACTATTTACCGCATTTGTGATAATACTGAACATTACTCCCGCGATGGCGGTTTCGGAATATCCGCAGCTATTATCAAAATCTTCAGCCGCGTTCACTATTACCAACCCGTACACACATGTAAATTGGAATACTTACAGCCAATACAAAGCCGCGCTCCACGCCCATACCACCAATTCTGATGGGTACAACACTACTTCCGCGTCGGCAGAGCGGCACTACGAATTGGGTTTCAATATCGTTGCTTTTGCGGATCATAATTATACCACCGCCACGCCCGACCAAGTAGCCACGGGAGCGATGACCCCTGAGAGAATCACCCAAATGCAAGCGGGTCAGGGCAGACCCGGCGGACAAGGCGGTATGATTTTTATACCCGGCACCAACGAACATTCCAGTTTAAGGGTATCTACGGCAACAGGACCAAGAAGCACCCACCACGTTAATACCTGCTGGTCAAATATCGCAAGTATTAACCAATGGCCCGCTACATCCGCAAATGAGCAGGTATCCGCTTTAGCTAACAGGCTTGCCGCGGAAGGTACAGGCTTTGCCCGTCTTAACCACATTGGCCGCAATACAGGAGCATCGTTTGTTATTAGTGACACAGTTCCCCGCACACCTTGGAATGAAGCCGAAAAAATTTCCAACACAGCCTCGATTTATATACCTTATGTAAACCTGTTCAGGACCCATCCGAACATTATCGGGATGGAAATTATCAATGAGTTTGACAATGAAAGTCAGGGAGACAGAGTGCTTTGGGATAATATACTTTCACAAACTATGCCTGAAAGCCGGCCGGTTTGGGGCTTCTCAGATGACGATTCCCACAGCAACAGCTCAGTCGGTTTTTCCTACAACATCATGCTGATGCCGGAGCTGAGTTTGCCTGAAGTAAAGCGTTCCAAAGAATTGGGCGCGTTTTTCGCGTTTTCCCGTGTAGACCGCCAGTACAGTATCTTTTCGGGCGCCATCCTGCCGGATGATATAAACGGCAGCAGCAACGTCTCCCGCACAGGAGCTGTGCTTAACCTGCCTGTACCGGAAATAAGAAGCATAACTGTGAGCGGCAGCGTCATCACCATAAACGCCGGCAATCACGAATTTATCAGGTGGTACTCAGACGGCAAAAGGATTCATACGGGAGCAGCCCTCGATTTAGCAGCATATCAAAGCTCCATAAAAAGCTACGTGAGAGCCGTAGTCGGACATTCAAACTACGGCGTTTTGTACACTCAGCCTTTCGGCGTCCAACCAGCGGGCCAGATTTACAATATGCAGAGTGATTCCAACTTATCTCTTTTTGCCGGAACAGGATCGGCAGGCAACAGCACTCACACGCTTCTGGGAAGCAACAGCGGTACGCGCACAGTAAATATGACAACCGTTCCGCGAACAATCACCATTGCCAGCAGAGGAGGAACTTCACAGGGGGTTGATATCCGGTTACCCCAATTGTCCGCGAAACCGAATCACTCATACAGGTTCGCGTTTACCGGCAGTGTTTCAACGGCTAACGCTGGAGCTCACAATATATTTATCAATGCTGTTACGGGAGATTCCGGTGCGGGAACTAATGCAGCCGCACTGCAGCAGGTCAATGTCGCCGCAAACGCAACTTTTACACTGACGCATACCGCGACCCATGAAGATATTGAAGCTCACCTTGCGGCGGGGGTGCGAAGATACAGGCTCGGCGGCGCTTCCCAACAAAACTTAGTGATTACAGGGATAATTATCAGTGAACTTGCTAATGAACCCGAAACGCACACGGTATCATTTCACGCCGCCGCGAATGGTACGCTCGCTGCCGCTGTTGATGGTTTCTCAATAGCTTCCGGCGCATCTGTAGAGCATGGCAAGGGTGTAGTTTTTACCGCTGTCCCGGATGAGGGCTACGGGGTAAGCGCGTGGAAGCTAAACGGCGTAACGATTGCCAACCAAACAAATACCTATACGCTTACGGTATCAGCAGACGCGGCGGTAACTGTGGAGTTTGCCGCAACTACCTCTGTTTCACCCAGCGGGCGTTTGATTCCTTATGTCAAGCCTGATATTATGGAGCCGGCAGTTACTGCGCAGGGTAATTCAACGGCAGGCCGTTTCACCGCAGGCCAAAATCCTGTGTCAAGGGAGCGGGCGTTGCGCGCAACGCCCGTACAGCAGCCGGTGCGTTTTTTTTGGGAGGGTAAGGTTGTATCATCCGGTACGTTGTCCATTTTCAGCTCTTCTGGCAAATTTGTTCGTAAAATCAGTATTAATGATATCGCAAATATCAATCAACTTGCTTGCCCAGGTACAAGCCAGCGCCGCCGTGTGGTTGGTTCGTGGGATTTGAAAGATAATAAGGGCAGATCTGTCGGTGAGGGAACATATTTGGCAAGAGGGGCAATCCGAACCGCGGATGGGGAGAGGGTGAAGGTGTCAGTGGTTTTGGGAGTGCGATAGGGTTAATATACCACGCTAAACGCCGGCGCGCAAAGCAAAGACGCGAGTAACCGTTTTTTTCGTTTCCGAAACAATATTGCATAATCCTAAATTTCGTAATTGTCTTTTCAATCCCTTGTAATGCTGTTCTCCCGCACCCTAAAAAGGCGCACAGTCGAAGCGGCTGTCTTTATAAGCCCCACGTTTTAAGGATGCGCCATCCCCCAAAACGTCCATACCTCACCGATAAACCACGCGTATCAATGTTCTTCGTGTTCGTGTATCCCATATTCGCATCACGTCAACATTTAGATTTATAAATTGAAATTTTAAAACCCGGTCTTTTTTGCGAATCTATCAGCCTGCTACCTCTGGCATGCCGTTTGAGTCTTTCTACAGTAAGGTATACGCTCTATTTAAAAGGCCGCTCTGATATCACCCTTGCAAAGGTGAAGGGTAGGTATATATATGGCGGAACGATCAGAGACCGCTCCCTACGTAAGAGCAGTGGATTGGCTTCGCGGGAGTACGGTGCGGGAAGATGCGCTGCAACGCTATTTGAGGAAGCTGGTTTTTCGCTATGATAAAACAATTCAAGACAGCATTTTTAGCGCTTATTTTCCTTTTGTCAACTAACACATGGCCACAGTACTTTGGGCAGAACAAAGTTCAGTACCAGAAGTTTGACTTTAAGGAGATGAAAACCGACAATCTTCGCATACTTTACTATCCAAGTAAGGAAGAAGCGGCTATTGACGCGGCTCGCATGCTTGAGCGGTGGTACGCGCGGCTCAGAGAAATTTTTGAGCAGCCCCTTCCCGGAACTCAGCCGGTTATTCTTTACGCCAACCACGCAGAGTTTCAGCAAACAAACGCTATAGGCGGGTTTATCTCTCAAGCGACAGGTGGAGTTACTGAGGGGTTAATGAACCGGGTGATTGTGCCTCTTACCGGAATAAATTCCGAAAACGATCATGTTTTGGGTCATGAGCTCGTACACGCGTTTCACTACGATATGATAAGAAGAAGCGAGGGCGGGTTATCACGCGCCAACGAAATTCCGCTTTGGTTTATAGAAGGGATGTCTGAGTATCTCTCTCTTGGCGCCCGGGACGGTTTTACCGCGATGTGGATGAGAGACGCCGTGCTGCATGATGATATTCCTACCTTTAATCAATTAGGCGTCTCTTACCGTTATTTTCCTTACCGTTTCGGCCACTCCATCTGGGCGTTTCTCACTGGTCAATATGGAGACCGCACGGTTTTTACTCTTTTTAACGGGGTTTTGCGGCACGGATGGTTTGCGGGTTACAGGCGCATCATGAATTCATCGGTGGATTCTGTTTCCGCAAGGTGGGGACGAACGCTCAAAACTCATTTCGGGCCTACGCTTGAAGGCAGGGCGCTTGTAAGTGAAACAGGGCATGAGATCATAAACAACAATGATATGAATCTTGTCCCGTCTATCAGTCCTGACGGTAACCTTTTGGCGTTCATGTCAACAAAAGACATTTTTGACATAGATCTGTTTCTTGCCGATGCCCGCAGCGGACAAGTCATCCGCAAACTGCTCTCTTCTCAAAAGAACAAACACTTTGACGCTTTACGTTTCATAAACTCCTCAGGGGCGTGGTCTTCCGACAGCCGAATGCTCGCGGTAGTGGTTTTCAGAGAGGGCCGCAATGAGATTGCCATAGTAGATGTACTAAATGGACGCGTAAAACAGACTGTAAAACTTGAGAACGTTGATGAAATTACCGGAATTTGCTGGTCTCCCGATGGTAAACAGATTGCCGCGGCCGGAACTAAAGGCGGGACTGGAAATCTATTTTTATACGATTTTGAAAATAAAACCACCCGTAAGCTAACCGACAGCCGTTACTGCGCGCTTCAACCAGCTTTTTCGCCGGATGGTTCTACCATAGCGTTTGTAACCGACAGAGGGCCCCAAACCAATTTTGATTCCCTTGTTTTCGGCCCAATGAAAATAGGGTTGTTTTCTCTTCAAGATTCCGAAATAGAACTGATTTCAATCGCTGAGTGGGCGCGCCACATTAACCCTCAGTTTTCGCCATGCGGGCAGTATCTGTTCATGGTTGCGGATCCTGACGGTGTGAGCGACATTTACCGTTACTCGTTCGAAGACGGTGAAGTAAGACGGGTGACAAATGTTGTAACCGGGATCACCGGTCTGAGCAGCCTTACGCCAGCTATCTCTCTTGCCAAAGAGAGCGGTGAGATGGTGTTTACTGTTTTTAATAAGGGGGGATACCAAATTCGGGGACTCAACTCTTCCGAACTTGAAGGGCAAAGTTATATCTTACCAGATTTTTCCGATTATGAGCGCGTCACAAATTTACGGCCGGAATCTGAACCGGAACGTACTGTAATAGTTGACAAATATCTGTACCAGCCGAGCCGCGGACTTCCGCAATCCGCCAATTTCACGGTTACAGATTATATACCTAATTTCAGGCTCCTTTACATAGGTCAGATATACGCAGGAATAGCCGCCTCCGGCTCCGGAGTCGGAATGGCCGGAGGCGCCTCATTTTTATTCAGTGACCTGCTGGGAGATCACGTACTTGGATTAAGCGGTCAGATAAACGGCGGTTTCAGTGATATTGGAGGTCAGGTTGTTTACATTAACAGACAGCAGCGCCCCGGATGGGGGATTAGCCTCAGCCGCGTTCCGTACTACACCGGCTGGCTTCAACATGAAACGGTTGCTGATACATCTCTGTACACTCTTATCGAACAAAGAGTGTATGAGAACCGCATAGCCGCGTTTCTTGAATATCCTTTGTCACTAACGCGGAGGGTAGAGGTTGGGGGCGGTTATGTAAGATACAACTACGATTACCAAGCCGAAAATGTCAAATACGAAAATGGAAAATTCGTTGACCGTATGCCCGCAAGCGTAGATGAGCCTAGAAGCTTAAATCTCATTCAGACAAATGCCGCGTATGTAGGCGATGCTTCCAATTTCGGTTTTACAGGACCTGTCGCCGGATACCGTTACCGCCTTGAAGTTGAACCCACTTTCGGTAATCTTACATTTATCGGCGCTTTGGCCGACTACCGCCGTTATCACTTCCGCAATCCGCTTACGTTAGCATGGAGGCTTTTGCATTACGGCAGATACCTGGGAGACTCCGAAACCGAACGTCTCACCCCTCTTTTTCTCGGATACGAAACATGGATACGCGGTTACAGCACATCTTCGTTGTTAACAAAAGGTTATACCGGTTCAAATCTCAACGAATGTCCGGAAGTAAGCAGTCTCATCGGTTCACGAATCGGAGTAGCGAATATTGAACTGCGTCTGCCGCTTGTAGGCACGGAACAATTTGGAATAATAAACTTTCCCTATCTGCCTCTCGATCTTATAGCGTTTATTGACGGAGGCGTTGCTTGGACAACAAAGGATCTCCCTGAGTTCAGGTGGACGAAAAAAGACGCTTTCGACCGCACTCCGGTTTTTAGTTCAGGCGCGGCCGCAAGACTCAATTTACTCGGACTTTTCATTCTGCAATTTTATTACGCGTACCCGTTTCAGCATCCTGAGCGAAAGATGCAGTTTGGATTTTTTATCGCTCCGGGGTGGTGAGTTTGCCATAGCCGCACCCATTTTTAATCAATTCAAGCTTTTCTAATGCATGATTGGATAAATCTCTATCGTACTCATAACAGTTATACCGCGCAGTCCAGGAAAGACTTTTTAGTTTGCTATAGTGGGCGTATAATTCAGGAAGATGTTCTCCCACAAGATTAGAAAGCGTTTCATGCTTACCGGCGGTGGTACCATTTTTGATACAATAATCATCAAAATCGACAATTTCTATTTTTCTACTGCCGTTACCAAACTCAAGAGGAAATAACTTACCTCTGAGAAAATGCAGGGCTGAATAGAAAGCAGTCGTAATCACCCAATCCGCAAATTCAGATTTTTTGTTAAGATATTTACATACCTTTTCATTGTGAAAGGCATGGTCGAGGCTGTTACTCTTTTTTTGCATATTTCATAATATAGCCGTCTACCAGCATTTGCCTTTCGTTCAAAGACTCTGTAAGAGGCATAAATGAAAAGTAAAAACTGAATGTGTTTTTGGCAGTTATTTCTTTTTCCTTTTCTAACGCCATTTGATAAACAACGTCAAAATCAGGAGAAATAAACTTATCTTTTGCCACAGTAAAAATCGCGTCAAATTGAGATATACTCTTAGTTCTTAAAGCAACGAATTCACAGCCGACACCGTTTTGTTCAAGCGCTAAGAAAAATTCTTCGCAAACCGTTTTCGCTTTTTTGATATTGTCCGAAAAAGCACGCATCAGAATCTTTTTATTTTCTTCCGCCTGATCCCGCTTACCGCGAAAATAAGCGTCTATTAATTCGTCCGAAGAATAGTGTTTTTCTTCACCAGACCCTGTTTGTGGACGCAATGACCAATCGGTCGGCTCATGATGCTTTTTTACTCTCATATCGGTTTTCATATTTAATAAAATATTTTACGCCTCTATATTTTTCAAGTAACCACAGTTATATCAGATTTCGTGCCAAGTGATGATATTATTAAAAAATGCACATCACGCTAAACGATACCTTTATATTCTTCTCAACCATTAGTTACTGATCAATATTAAGAAAACCCGCCCCTGCACCACCAGTCACAATTCCATGATCACCGCTATTGATCTGCACGTCGGAATAGAGGGTTTACAAAATCTCAGAAATATTTGTATTTGCATTAAATCCCCATCTCCATTTTGACCCGCAAAACCATTTGTCCCGTTTCCATTTGTACGAACACCATTAACATAAACAACAGAAGTGCCTCCGCCTACTCCAACCAAACTCTATCAATCCAAACAGAAATAGCCTCCCCCTTTCCCGCCCGAAGTTCAAATTCCACATCCTGATTATTGCCTGTTCCTGCCGGCAGAGGGATTTTCAGATTTCTCCATGAGCCGCTTGACCACTTTTTGTAACGCGCGCTTTTTGACGAAGTAAAATCAGGCGCGTTGTAGTTAATCCAGGACTGAGCGGGTCTGCGTATGCGCATTGAGATATTTCCGGAACCCCTTATGCTCATTGTCAAATACCGGTCTGTGTTTTCAGTTTCAAGCCTGACTTTGGCGGCGGTGCGGTTTTCACTTTCATGCATTCCTCTTATATGCAAACTGTGAGTTCCGCTTCTGCTGAAACGGTTTGTCCGTGAAACGGAAAAGCGGCTGTCTCCCCGTATCCACCCATCAACCGAAACAGCAAAATCGCCTTTTTTATTAAGATTTGGATCTATGCTTTCACAATAGTTCTGTTGCTGATGTAAAGAAGATGTATCCGCGGACGCGGCAGCGGCCTTAGCGAAAAAAGCTTTGATTGGAAGATGGTCTGAAAAGCCGTTTCCTGTGTGATATCTTGCTTTACCTTTGTAAACCATCTGCCAGCGGTGCGGAACCCCGTTTCGCAAAAGTTTGTCATCCCATGTGAAAACCTCAAATGAATTTTTCAGGTACGAAAAACCGTTGTTGTCAAGCAAAGCCTGCGGAATGAGAAAATTATCAATAGTCTGCGGAGCGCCTCTGTAGATATAACTCATCCGTTTTTCCTCCGGCAGGTCAAGCCAAAGATTATAGTGACAGTCTGCGCAGGAAGAAAGCTCGCCTTTACAGATGAATGTAGGAGAATAGCGGGACGAAACCCCTTCAACGGTTGTTTTAAGCACGTGGTTTATTCCTGTGCGTCCCTTTGTGTCGTTAAAACCCTCTGTGTGGAATGTGGCAAATTCATTGTAGTTTGAGTTGAGATCGCCTATTATGATATAATCATCTGCCGGAGAAAGTTTTTCGATACGTTCTCTGAGAATTTCAGCGGCTTCAAGCCGTTTGGATTCGGGGTGCCTTTTAGACGGCCAATGATTGACAAAAACTCTAATACTGTCATCTCCCCGCCCAATAAGAGCTTCAAGAATTGAACGGGAATTTTCGACCGGGTATTCATGTTTTCCTTTTATTGGAAATCGGGAAAGCAGTGCGGTATTCGCAGCTGATTTCGGAGCTTCTGCAATTATGGCGTAAGGGAAAACAACATCCATTTTGTCAAGCTCATTTTGAAGCTCTTTCAAAACATTCATGTTTTCTATTTCGCAGAGTCCTACAATGTCGCTTTTAAGGGCGGCTATGACTTGAGCTGCGTTGCTCAGTTTCTTCTTTTGGACATCTTGCGTCCATCCGAAAGCTCCGGGTTTGTATTCCTCATATTCAGTTCCGTCAAGGTTAAAATCAAAGAGATTTTCGACATTGTAAAATGCCACGGTTATGGTATCCGGCAAAGGCAGCTCTTTTGCAAGCTGTTGTTTGGTTTTGTCCGACTGTGTATCACGGGAATCACGATTGCAGAAAAATAGGGGAAGTGTAAGCGAAATAATGAGAAAGAGCAAAATGCGATGTTTCATTATCATCTCACCTTTCAGCTGATTTTTTATTTTGGACTATAGTCACTCCGTTTTAAAAAGTCTGCAATTGCCTCTTGTATATGAATAAAGTGAAAAATATAATTGCACCAAACTTATTATCTCTCACCGTACATTAAAAACCCGCTTTACTTACATTCCAATATACTCGTACAAAACATTCAAAACCTGCTCTGTCAGTTCTTCAATATTCCTGGAACCATCCAAAAGCACAATTTTTTGGGGATTCGCTTCAGCAGCGCTTAAATAGCCTTGTCTGACTTTAGTAAAGAATTGCGTACTCTCGCTCTCTAACCGGTCGCGGCCTTTACCAGAACTGCTTAGCCTCTCTTGAGACAACTCTACCGAAACATCAAAAATAAAGGTGATATCAGGTATTAACCCGCCAGTGGCGAATTGATTGATATTACGAAGTAAACCGATGTCAAGACCTCTGCCATATCCCTGATACGCAAAAGTCGCCTGTTCAAAGCGGTCACATAGCACTATCTCGCCTCTGTGAAAGGCAGGCGCTATCACCTCACACACATGTTGAGCGCGGCTGGCCATATAGAGAAGACATTCCGTATTGGGGTATATCTTGTCCTTGTTGTCAGGAGAAAGAAGTATCTCTCTAATGCGTTCGCTGACAGGCGTTCCACCGGGTTCTCTGGTGACAAGACAGCGGAGACCCTTTGCCTGTAAACTGTCAGCCACCCGTTTAAGCTGTGTGCTTTTGCCGCTGCCGTCAATCCCCTCAAAAGTAAAAAAGTATCCGCGCTTCATAGATTAGCGCCGCAACATTTTTTGTATTTTTTGCCGCTTCCGCACGGGCAAACATCGTTTCTGCCAACCTGCGGTCCGGTATGACGAACCGGTTGACGCGCTGTCTGCTGCCCGCCGCCGCGGTTTGTAACCATACCGCCGGGTACCATCGCCCGCGGTGCTGCAGCCTGCGCGCCGCCTTCGACCTGCACCCCAAAAGTTTGCGCGGAGTCGTGAATTGTACGGGCGTTGCTGAAAGAGGTGCGTTCCTGCCGCTGAGCGCGCTCTAACTTGAACAGATAGGTTGAGACCTCTTTAGCGATGGCGCTGCGCAGTTCGCTGAACATCTTTAACCCCTCGCGCTGATACTCAAAGAGCGGGTTCTTCTGTCCAAAGGCGCGGAACTGAACTCCGCTCTTCAGATGATCCATTTCAAAAAGATGATCTTTCCAGAGGTTGTCAATTACCATTAAAAATACGCTGCGCTCGAATTGACGCATGATATCTGAGCCAAAACGCGCCTCCTTCTCCTGATACTTCTCCTTTGTAAGTTTCCATATTTCATCGAAAACCTCATCCTGCTTCTTTGAGGTGAGATGATTATCGGAGATGCGGTAGACTACGCCGAAAGTCGTCTGCACCTCTTCGTACAATCCGTCAACATTCCAATTCTCAGTCCATAAGCGTTCGGGAAGATTTTTTATGATAATACCCTCAAGACTGCTTGCTATTTGGTCAAGTATCTCATCTTTGAGATTTTCACCGCGCAAAATCCTCTGGCGCAACCCGTAAATTTCGCGGCGCTGCAGGTTCATCACATCATCGTACTCTTTCAGGTGTTTACGGATGTCAAAGTTGCGGCCCTCAACTCTTTTCTGCGCTCCCGCGATGGAACTTGACACCCAGGGATGGCTTATCGCCTCCCCTTCCGCAGTTCCAAGCCTGTCCATCATAGACCTGATACGCCCAGCGCCGAATATACGCATGAGATCATCATCAATAGAGAGGAAAAATTTTGACGACCCGGCATCACCCTGACGTCCGGCGCGTCCGCGCAGCTGGTTATCTATACGCCGACTCTCATGACGCTCTGTTCCTATTATATGAAGCCCGCCGAGACTAAGCACCTTATCGTGCTCTTCACGTATCTTTTCATATAATTTAACGAATTTTTGGCGTTTTTCCTCAAGAGTTAACGAATTGAGCGCTATACCCTCTTTTTGAAGCTCATTGTTGGCCATGATCTCAAAATTGCCGCCAAGAACTATGTCGGTTCCGCGGCCCGCCATATTTGTAGCTATCGTTACCGCACCCAGTCTTCCCGCCTGCGCAACAATGGTTGCTTCTTTTGCGTGATGTTTCGCGTTAAGCACCTCATGCTGAACGCCCGCTCTCAGCAGAAGTTTACTTAAAAGTTCAGATTTTTCTATTGACGTTGTACCAACAAGGCACGGACGTCCCTTTTCGTGATTTTCCTTTATATCCTGCACAATAGCATTGTATTTTTCGCGATAAGTTTTGTAAATCTCATCGTCAAAGTCCTGCCTTTTAAGACCGCGGTTTGTGGGAATTGTTACCACGTCAAGTTTGTAAATTTCGTGGAACTCGGCCGCTTCGGTTACCGCGGTACCGGTCATTCCCGCAAGTTTATTGTACATCTTAAAAAAGTTTTGAAATGTAATAGTCGCAAGGGTCTGGTTTTCACCGGCTACCTTAACGCCTTCCTTAGCCTCAAGAGCCTGGTGAAGCCCGTCGCTGTAGCGGCGTCCGTGAAGTATACGGCCTGTAAACTCATCCACAATAAGAATCTGCCCATCCTGAACCACGTAACTTACATCTTTTTCAAACAGAGAGTAAGCGCGCAAAAGCTGAGATACGCTATGAATTCTTTCTGAAATGTCCGCGTATTCTTTATGAGCGGCTTCTTTGCGTTCCGCTTTTTCGGTTACGCTGAGGCTGCTGTCGGCGTCAATCTTTCCAAGCGTTACCGCCAGATCAGGCACCACAAAAAATTCGGGATTGTTTCCTCCTACAAGCGTTCTTCCCTTTTCGGTAAGCTCCGCGCTGTGTCCTGATTCATCAATTGTAAAGTACAGCTCTTCATCGATTTCATGAAGCTTCTTATCTCGCAGATACTCAGTTTCCACCATCTTCATATATTTGGCGGCTCCCTGTTCTTTAAGAAGCTTAAGCAGCTTCTTATTCTTAGGCGCTCCGCGCTGCACGATCATCAGTTTATATCCTGCCTCGAACTCTTTCCCTTCCTGCTTTAACAGTTCTTCCGCCTCAGTGACTACTTTTTGCACTAACAGATTTTGCGCGTGTTCAAGCTTTGTAACTCTGGGCTTGAGCTCTTCATATTCACGGTTCGACTTTGTAACCGGGCCTGAGATAATAAGAGGCGTTCTTGCTTCGTCAATAAGGATATTGTCAACTTCGTCAACTATGGCGAAATTAAGTTCTCTCAGCACGCACAGCTCGGGAGCGTTTGACATATTATCGCGCAGATAATCGAATCCGAATTCGTTATTAGTACCATAAGTAATGTCGCTCGCGTAAGCGGCCTGCCGTTCGGGGCTGTGCGGTTCGGTAAGATCAAGACAGCCAACCGTCAATCCGAGAAAATTAAATATCTTTCCCATCCATTCGCTGTCGCGCCTCGCAAGGTAATCGTTGACAGTTATAACATGAACGCCTTTACCGCCAAGAGCGTTAAGGTAAGCGGCCATCGCCGCGACCTGCGTTTTACCCTCTCCGGTTTTCATTTCGGCTATCTTCCCCTCATGCAGCACAATGGCTCCCATAACCTGCACGTCAAAGTGAGCCATGTACTGAATCTCTTTGCCCATAGCCGGATCTTTTATCATTTTGCTCTCACCAAGTACACGGTGAGTAGCCTCCCGTACGACAGAAAACGCCTCAGGCATAATATCATCAAGAGTCTCACCGGCCGCAAGCCTCTCCCTGAACTCAGCGGTTTTTGCTTTAAGCTGTTCGTCGCTTAACGCCTGAACGGGTTCCCTGAAGCTGTTTATTCTTGCAAGGACAGGCAGCAGTTTTTTAACGTCTCTTTCCTGCTTTGATCCGATAATTTTTTTAACAAGGCTTAAAACGCTCATATACATTTATCCTCTATTCTATAATAATTTTTTTTATCTCAACTCTCCACAATTGCCCGTCTCCAAGCACATTATTAAAAGCGCTGAGAAGATGCGGGCTCAGCACCTGACTCTTAGCATCGCCGAACTCAAGCCTGCTTACCGCCTGTTTAGCCACAGTCTCCAAAATTTTACTTTTTAATGAGAGTTCCTGTCCCAGAACATTGCTGTCAAAAAACAGTTCTATCGTAAGTAAAATAATTAAGTCATCCCGATCCGCGAGTTTACATTTTATATCAGATAAAACTAAAGAATCCGCTTTAACATTTCGCACTGTCCGCTTTGCCGGCTGAGCGGAGTCAGTCTCAATAAATTCCCTGTCGCCGACAGTATCTCCGATGGGCTTATCAGCCGGTTTTTCGAGATATTTTAACTGATTTTCAAAAAAGCTCCGCACCCGTTCCACAACTTTATTCATAAGGCCGGCATTCTCACGTCCCTCTTCATCCCGCGGTTCACCGGAAGAGAGAGTATCGTCCATATTCGTATTATTAGCCGGTTCTCCGGCCCGCTGCCCGTCAGCGTTCCCAGCAGAAAGCTCACTGCTCTTCTCAGAGGAGTTTTTACCCGGACTGGCGTTCATCTTTAACCGGTCGCCCAAAAAGTTCTTACTTTGCTTTTTATTGGCGTTCTGAGGCCAAATGACATCTCTTTCCACATAAAGAAGCACCGCCACAACAATAATACAAGCCACCGCCGGAAGAACCTGATTTAAGATTCTGTCGCGCCTGGTTTTACATTTGACGTTTTTTTTGTTTTGTGATCCGGACATACGCATCTTCCCATTACGCGAAAGGCAGCCTTTTAGTGTCAGTAAATAGAGAACTGTTCCCGGCGTAGCGCAGCAGAAAGGGCAATCATACAAAATACTTAAAGCCACTGCGGAATAAGTAATATAGAATCATGAATTTATACGGCCGCGCCATACCACTTGCGGTCACAGCATGCAACGTGCGCAGCAATAATCATTACCAAAAAAATTACACTTTATAAGCGCTCAATGTTTTCTTAAGTTTCTCCGCTACCTGCGCCAGACTGCCTGCGCTTGTGTTTACCTGGGTTGCTCCCTTAGCGCTTTCATTGGCGATTTTGTTCATTTTTGTCATGCTGTTGTTGGCGTTGTCCGCTCCTGCCGCGGCTTCGCTTGCGTTGCGGCTCACCTGGACCGCGTTTTCGGCCATTTCGCTGATCGCGCTTGCTACGCGCCGCACTCCGGTAGTTGCCGCAATAACGTTATTTGAGATCTCGCTGCCTGCGGTGGTTTGTTTTTCGGCATGATCGGAGATCTCTTCAACAGATTGGTTGATTTTGACAATTATTTCTGATACATCACTGATAACGGTGATTGCATCGTTTGTACCTTTTTGAATTCCGTCTATTCGTCCGGCGATATCCTGTGCGTTTGCCGCGCTCTGGTTCGCAAGCGTCTTGACCTCGCCGGCTACAACCGCAAACCCCTTCCCCGCTTCGCCCGCCCGCGCGGCTTCGATAGTTGCGTTGATCGCGAGTAAATTTGTTTTCTTCGCAATCGCTTTAATAACGTTAGTAAATTGACCTATCTCCTTCGCCGCTTCCCCAAGCTTCTCTATAACAACTGTTGCGTCCCGCGCTTTGCTTGCGGCCTGCGCAGCTACTTTGCGCACCTCACCGGTGTTGTTTGCGATCTGGTTTATGCTTGAGCTCATTTTTTCTACGGCGCTTGCGATAGTGTTCATACTTTTACTCATCTGTTCGGCATCGCCCGCAACCTCGTTTGCGTTTTTGCCTACATCTTCGGCGCCCTCCGCCATTTCGCTTACATTTTGCGTCATTTGTTCCGTTGTATCCGCAACCATAGAACATTGGGACACGGTTTCAGAAGCTCCTTCAGCAAGCTGCTTACTGACTGAGGAAAGCTTTTCGCTTGCGTCAGCTACAGTATTTGAATCGACACGAAGCTCTTTTATTATCTCATGCAGCTTCCCCAAAAATTCATTGAACGTGTTTGCGACAGCCCCAATCTCATCATTGCGGCTAATTTGAAGGCGTCTTGTCAAATCCCAATCTCTGGTAATATGATTTAAAATTTTGACAAGTTTCCTCAGAGGATTAAGCAGTCTTATAATAAACAGATTGAACACGATAAAAATCAGCGCGATTACGGCAAGCACCACTACGAAGAAAGTGGCCATTGAAGTTTTGTAATCTTCTGAGCTGTGCGGCAAAATAGCCACAGCATACCAGTCTAAGGCGGGAACCATACCAATGGCTATATGCCCAAGGTGAGAGTCGAAAGTGTGCACTTGTCCAGCTTTAAGATTTTTTACAGATGCTAAAACATCCGCGCCAACATCGCCTAATTGTTCCCCAAGATTCTTTTTCGCGGAGACAAGTTCAGAATCCTTTGCGCCGGTAATTTCCCCTGAAGCATTAAAAAAATAAAGCTGCTCGCGGCCCTTAATGTCTCTGTAAATAGTGTTTACAAAAGCCGAAAGGTCTATACCTGTTCCAAGTATCCCTATAGGTTTGCCTTTGCTGTCAAAAACAGGAGCGTTTATCCAAAGATTCGTTACCTTAAGGTCGGGGTTATAGTTAATGTTAAAATTGTATTTTTCTGTTTTGTTAAGAGTCATCAGGTACCAGTAGTTGTTAGGATCCTTTATATCTATTGTAAATGCGTAGGCATCGTCGGAGTAAAACTTTTTATCCTGGTCACTTACCCAAAAAACGCTATTTCCCGCAAACGCTTTACGGTAGCCCGCAATTTCTTTTAGCGCGATTTTCTGCAGTTCGGGATTGGTGGGATTACTAAGGTATTCCTGAATCAGCGGCGAACCTGCCATTTTCATGGCAATAGCTATCTCGCTGTTTACAGAAGTTTCAAGTTTGATCCGCTCAATCTCAAGCATTTTTGACAACTCATAACTTTTGCTTTCTCTTATGATCTGGCGCATTGAGAAGTGAAAAGCGGCTGTGCCGGATGCGAGAATAAGCAGGAACAGTATCACGGAAAAGGCGATAAAGCGGCGGCTTATGGAACTTATGCGTTTCGCGGGAGCGGATTTGGAAACTAAAGTACTGCCTGTCATAAGATCATCTCCTATGTAAAAAATTCGCTGTAGTTATGCAGAAATAATATATGAAGTAGGAATAATATAGAAAATCCACCGCCTAATTATCAAGTAAAAAGTGAATATCAATAGAACGTTCCGCCTTCAGACCGCCTCTATTTTGGAATAATACAGAACCGTCCGACATTATTGATTCTGATCTCCGCGCACCGCAAGTACACCATAATGTAATTTTATTTCATTCCCAAAGCAGTCTGTCCGCGCGGTCAAAACGCAGTTGAATTATGGTTAATATGAAAAAACACATGAGTACCCTTCAAAATATCTTCTCATTAACGGCGCTGCTCTTTGCGCTGACAACAAGCGCAGCGGCGCAGTGGCGTCAACTTGAGCCCGGCCTTGAGCTTGGAAAATTCAATTCCCCTCTCTATCCGCCTGCCGACAGCACCAAAATCCACATACTTCGCATAGACCCAAAACTTTATGAGCTGCGCCTTTTAAACGCAAGCCACCCGGATCAGGGCCGCTCGCTCACCGCGCTTGACTGGGGACGCAAAGAGAAGCTTAGCGCGGTTATAAACGCGGCTATGTATCAAACCGACTATCTCAGCAGCGTTTCACTTATGAGAACGTCGCAGCATGTCAACAACTCATACGTGTCAAAGGATAAGACGATCCTCGTTTTTGAACCGCTGCGCAAAAACATCCCGCCTGTGCGTATCGTGGACTTGCAGTGCGATGACTTTGAAAGCATCCGCCCCCTTTACGGGTCTATGGTGCAGTCTATCCGTATGATCTCATGCGCGGGTAAAAATGTCTGGCAGGAGAACGGAAAACGCTGGAGCATAGCCGCGGCAGGCACAGACAAACAGGACAACATCCTTTTCATACAGACTACCGCTCCCCATTCCGTACACGAGTTCGTAAATATACTAAACTCACTGCCCATATCAATCGACCGGGCTATGTACATGGAAGGCGGATCACCCTCGCAGCTTTACATAGGTACGCCTTCGGATACTTTGCAGTTTATAGGAAATTTTTCGACGGGCGGGAGGTCGATGGCAGCTCCTGTGCTGCCGAATGTTCTTGGAGTTAAAAAAAGATAGCAGCGGCGCCAAATTACAATGTACAAATCACAAGCGGTAGAGAAAAGCGAATGCATTAATGTTCACTCTTTTTCGTAAATAACAACCCCAACTCTGCCGATATGCTCCCTCAGCATTGGATTTTTTACCGAATCAAAAGCCACAATATCAAATTTGTAAATTAACGATAATTCGTTTAGATCACAAATAACACTTTCAACTTCTAATAAGTCCAAATTTCCATATAACGCGATGTCAACATCGGAATACGGGCTGTAATTGCCTTTAGCCCTTGATCCGAAAACAACCGCCGATGATATTGACGGGTTGCCTTTGAATACGTTGATTATCATGGTTAGTTCATCATTTTTTAAACCCAAACAAGTCATTGCAATCTAAATCCTTATTCATAAAAAACGAATACTCTTTTTCAAGTTGACTTAAGTACTCATTCTTTACTTTTATGATGATTTTTTTAAACCGTTCAAAATCATACGTGTGAGAAAGCGCGTTTCTCGAAAGCCGCATATCTAAATATACTTTAGCATCTATTCCAGCTTCGTCAAAAATACCCATGCCGGCGCACTCTTTGATAACGTTGAGAGGAGTAACCTCTGTTATTTTTACTCCGCTGAATTCTAAATAATCTTTGAATGTTTTCCAGCCGAGTTCAAACGTATATTCAAAACGCTGAACAACGCCCTCCTGTTCTAATTCCGAAAAGTCATCAATATTTTTATCCTCCAGCGCCGAACGCAGGAGGCCAAATGCTTTGCGGAAATTTTGAAACCGCTGTTTCCAGCGAATGTCTTTTTTATCAGAACTCATATAGTACGGCCTCTTCTGTATGGTTTGTCATCTTAATAATAGAAAAATAGGTATTTTACCTGCCAAAAGTAACAGAGTTTTTTTAACACTATGATATTATCAACAAATAATTTTTTTATCTTCTCCAAAAAATACGCATCACCCCTCACAGGCATCCCCGTAATATATATGAATCCGCCAATCGGCCCATACTCCCTAACACAAGGAGGCCGCTATGAGCGCAGCTATACTTATAACCGAACCTCAGGGCGTTGTTGAGCAGGAGATTGTGCGGCAGCTCAGGAGCCGGGGATTTTGCGTTAAACTTGCGGTGCATGACGCGATGGAGGCCGCCGCCGCCGGCGTCGAATATCCGGTTGTTCCGTTAGATTACAGCGATTATGAATCCTGCCGTCACGCTCTTGAAGGGGTAGAGAGTGTTTTTCTTGGGCTGCCGGTCTTTTATCCCGCCGCAGAAGATCATTTTCAGCCTTTCATAGAAACTGCCGTCAGTCTCGGCATAAACCATATTGTGGGGCTGGGCAGCATTGGCCAGAGTAAAAGCACCCCGCTTACTGTTATAGAAAAGCGTATGCTTAAATGCGGAACAGACTTCACGCTTTTCAGATCAAATATCTACATGCAGCACTTCATGTGTCTGGCGCAAATCTCTATCCGTACAGAACGCGCTATAAGACTGCCCGCCGGCGAAGCGGCAATAAGCTTTGTCGATTTCCGTGATATAGCCGCGGCGGCAGTGAAACTTCTCAGCGGCAATAAACACCGGAACCGCGTTTATAACCTCACCGGACCGCAAGGATTGGATCACTTTAATATCGCTGATATGCTCACGCGTATTGGCGGCGCCCGAATTCGCTATGAACCGACTGATCATAATGCCTCTCTCACAATGCTTCGGCAAAACGGCTGGGATGAGTCTTCCGCTGATTTAATGATAGGGCTTTATGAGATTGGCCGGCATGGCTGGCTCTCGGAAGTCTCGCCTGATTTAGGTGAAATTCTTGGACAGCCTCCGGCAACTTTTGAACGGTTTTTGATGGATTACAAACAAGAAATATTTGGAAACATATGAATTCGCAATACCTTCACGCGTAAACAACTTATGATACGCATTATCGCCGGACTTCCAGGGCGCCTCTGAGATCTGACATGGCCTCCTCCGCCCCTTTTTTCGCCATTCCGTGTTAGATTTTTTACTGGTATTTTCAAGTATTTACCGCAAAATCCGCCTTGGCTGATGAAAAATATCGCGGCGCCTCACCGCACCAGGTTTTTAGAGGCGCCCTTTATTTATATTCAAAAGTTTGAGAACAATGAATCCATCCGGTTTTGATCTCAATCATTAATTATTTGGCGCTGATTGCCTTATGATAAATTAAACAAGTTGGGTTGACTGCGCCAAAGTAAACAAGTTGTTCTTAATTTTTTAAAATGGGCCTTTAAAACATGAGCAATACTCCTCCTGTATACGATGAAAGCAAAATAAAAACGCTCAGTTCACTAGAACACATTCGTCTTCGCAGCGGTATGTACATTGGCAGACTGGGCGATGGTTCAAACCCTGATGACGGCATTTATGTTCTACTCAAGGAAGTAATCGATAACGCGATTGATGAATTCATTATGGGATTTGGGAAAAAGATCGAAGTTGGCGTAGAGAACGGCGTCGCGTCGGTCAGAGATTTCGGACGCGGCATTCCTCTTGGCAAAGTGATTGATTGCGTTTCAACAATTAATACCGGAGCTAAATATAATGATGAGGTATTTCAATTCAGCGTCGGTCTGAACGGAGTCGGAACTAAAGCCGTAAACGCGCTGTCAAGTGAATTCCGGGTTGTCTCCTATCGAAACGGTGAGTACTTTGAAGCGCGGTTTGAACGCGGAAAACTCCTGTCAAAGAAAAGCGGCAAAGCGGCGAACGAACCGGACGGCACGCTTGTTCAGTTTCTACCTGACACCGAAATATTCGACGATTACTCTTTTAACTTTGAATATATTGAAAAACGGCTATGGAACTACGCTTATCTTAATACCGGTCTCAAACTGTTCTTTGGGAAACAGAAGTTTGAATCTAAAAACGGGCTTTTGGATCTTTTACAAAACGAAGTCGGCGATTCAACAGTTTACAATATAGGATATTACCGCGGAAAGCAGCTTGAGTTTGCTTTTACGCATACGCAGGCATATGGAGAAACATATTTTTCATTTGTTAATGGGCAATTCACCTCCGATGGCGGAACTCACCTCAGCGCGTTTAGGGAGGGTGTTTTAAAAGGCGTTAACGAGTTCTTCAAGAAAAACTATTCCGGCGTAGATGTACGCGACGGCATAGCTGGAGCGATCGCCGTAAAGCTTAAAAGTCCGGTGTTTGAATCGCAGACGAAGAACAAGCTCGGAAATACCGAAATACGCGGCTGGATCGTATCTGAAGTAAAATCGGGCATCGTAGATTTTCTTCATAAAAACACAGACGCGGCGCGTCAGCTTGAAAATAAAATAGTTCAAAATGAAAAGCTCCGCACTGAGCTTAACAAAGTTAAAAAGGAAGCCAAGGAAGCCGCAAAACGTATCGAAATAAAGATACCGAATCTCAAGGACTGCAAGTATCATTTTAACAGTGACGCAAAAGGCGGCAGATCAACAATTTTCTTGACAGAGGGGCAATCCGCGGGGGGGTCTATAATCTCCGCAAGAGATGTTTATACGCAGGCGATATACACTATGAGAGGGAAACCTCAAAACGTATTCGGAAAAACAAAAGCCGCTATATACCAAAATGATGAACTTCACGATATGATGATGGCTCTTGGCATCGAAGAAAATATAGAAAATCTGCGCTACAACAGAATCGTGCTTGCAACCGACGCCGATGTGGATGGTTTTCATATCAGAAATCTTCTGCTTACCTTCTTTCTCACCTACTTTGAAGAACTTGTAATGGCGGGACACATCTACATTCTCGAAACGCCGCTTTTTCGCGTTCGTAACAAAAACGAGACACGCTACTGCTACAGTGAGAAGGAGAGAGACGCTGCTGTTAAGGCGATTCGTGATCCTGAAATAACAAGATTTAAAGGACTTGGAGAGATTTCACCCAAAGAGTTCGGTCAGTTTATCGGCGATAATATGCGGCTTATTGAGGTAACCGTAAAATCAGTTAAAAACATCTCCGAGACACTTGAGTTTTACATGGGCAAAAACACTCCTGAACGCCGTGACTTTATAATGGAGAATCTCATATAATGGCTTTTGTAAACAATATATACAATACTAATTTTCTGGAATACGCTTCATACGTAATAAAAGACAGAGCGATACCCCACGTTGAAGACGGCCTTAAGCCTGTTCAGCGCCGCATACTGCACACGCTCTTTGAAGTGGATGACGGCAAATTCCACAAAGTGGCTAATATCGTCGGGCAGTGCATGAAGTATCACCCTCACGGAGACGCCTCAATCGGAGACGCGCTCGTCGCATTGTCTAATAAGAATCTGTTTATCGATCAGCAGGGTAATTTTGGTAATATATTTACCGGCGACCCGGCTTCAGCTGTCCGCTATATAGAGTGCCGTCTTTCCCCGCTTGCGCGGGAAGCGCTGTTTAACCCCGAAATTACCGAATTTACTGACTCTTACGACGGCCGCAACCGCGAACCTGTCACTCTGCCCTCAAAGCTGCCTGTACTGCTCTCTCTTGGGGCTGAAGGGATTGCGGTGGGAATGTCAACAAAAATTCTCCCCCACAACCTCATAGAGCTTATGGAAGCGCAAGTCGCTTTTTTAAAAGGAAAACCATTTACTGTTTTCCCGGATTTTCCAACAGGCGGGTTTGCGGATATTTCAGAATACAACGATGGCAACGGGAAAGTGCTCCTTAGGGCCAGACTTGACACAAGTGACCCCAAGCGTATCGTTATAAGAGAACTGCCTTATGGTTCCACAACCGAATCAATTATTAACTCTATAGAAGCCGCAACCCGCAAAGGAAAGCTAAAGGTAGCGGGCATAAGCGACTTTACCGCAGAAAATGTCGAAATTGAGATCCGGCTTGCGCGCGGGGTTCACACACAGGACACTGTAGACGCGCTGTATGCCTTTACTGATTGCGAGTCATCGGCGTCAGTCAATCTAATGGTGATAAAAGAAGAAAAGCCTGTCGTAATGACCGTAACTCAGGTTATCCAGCATAACAGCGAGAGACTTGTCGAAATTCTCAAAGCAGAACTCAAACTTGAGGAGGCTAAACTCAAAGACAGGCTCCATGCTAAAACGCTTGAACAGATTTTTATTGAGAACCGTATTTACAAGAAAATCGAAGAGGAAAAAACCGCGGAAGGCGTAGTAAAAGCCGTATTTAGCGGCCTTGAAAAATTTCAAAATCAAATCAAAAGAGAAGTTACCAAAGAAGACGTTGACACACTGCTTAGAATCCCCATCAGACGCATCTCTCTTTACGATATCAACAGGGCGAAAAAGGAGATGAAAGAGATTACCGACAGACTCAGGGAGATAAAGCAGGCTTTAGCGACAATCATTGAACATACAATCGCTTTTCTTGAAAAAATCATCGAAAAATACAGCTCACTGCACCCCAGGCGCACCGAGCTGATTTCATTTAAGAAAATTGATGTTAGAGAAGCGGCTCAGCGTAACCTGAAATTGCGCTACGATAAAGACACCGGGTACCTCGGACACGAAGTAAACGGCAATGTACTTCTTGACGTTTCCCAATACGACAGGGTTCTTGTAATACGAAAAAACGGCACGTACTCTGTGATAGACGTACCCGAAAAGCTGTTTGTTGACAAAGGGATGTTATATTGCAATTTTGTAGATAAGGATCTTGTTTTCAGTGTGATTTACAGAGACGATTCCACCAAATTTCCCTATATAAAAAGATTCAAAATAGAACAGTTTATCCTCAATAAAGGATACTCCATAGCGCCGGAAAATTGTACTTTACTTCGCCTTACTACCGATTCCGAAGCTGTGGTGACAATAGAGTACAAGCCAAAGCCGCGTCTTAAGCAGCTTGAAGAAAGTTTTTCTGTCAAAGATTTTCTCATTAAGGGGGTAAAAGCAGGAGGGGTGAGATTAGCGAATAAAGAGATGAAATCATTGAAAATGGGATAGGGGCACCCGCAAGGGGTGCCCGTACACGGATATTTCATATGAATGCATTAAATCCACGTAGGGGCGGCCACTGGCCGCCCGCATACCTTGCATCCGTATACGGTATGGATATATGATATTATAATGAACATGATCCTGTTATCACAATCCGATTTTATTGATAGTGACCGCGCCGTTATTACCGGGAGACGCCTCGAACATTTGCGCTGTGTCCTAAAAGTCAATCCAAACGACATGCTGAAGATCGGCCTCATCAACGGCCTGACGGGCTGCGGACAGGTATTGAGTATCGATCAGCAAAAATGCGAACTTGCGCTTGTACTTAACCGCCAACCTCCAAAACCTTTGCCATGCACTCTTATTATGGCGCTGCCAAGACCGAAAACTCTAAAAAAATCTCTTGAAGCCGCTGTTGTGATGGGGGTAAAACGTATATTTATTATAGAAAGCTTCCGAGTGGAGAAGAGTTATTGGAGTTCTCCGGTACTTGAAGAGAAGCAGCTCCATAAGCTTTCCATACTGGCGCTTGAGCAGGCGTGCGATACAATGTTGCCGCAAATCCAGATGCGGCGCAGGTTCAGACCTTTTGTGGAAGATGAGCTTAGTTTGATCTCTCCGGGAGCAAAACTACTGACCGCTCATCCGGGCGCTTCCCTGAACACGCAGGCCGACTGTAAAGAACCTGTTGTTTTGATTATCGGACCGGAAGGCGGTTTCATTCCGTTTGAAATTGATTTACTTGAAAAACAAGGATGCCATACAGTATCATTTAGTAGTAGAATTTTACGGGTTGAGCATGCGGTACCGGCAATCCTCGCAAAACTTTTTTAGTCAGAAAAGTCGCGATGCGCGGTATACCGCAAAACAAACATGTAAAAGGACGACCTGTGATCGTCCGCATTTAAGGGATGACCCATACGGGCCGCCCGCGTTAAGGAGTAATGCGTGAAGTGCTACGAAATCACTGTTTGCAATGAAGAACAGCGAAAAAACTGCTTTGTATACCGGAACTTTCAGAACAATACAGGCGATATGGAAAACATATCGTGCTGGGTTCTGAAAAGAGGAAGTCCGGGATGGAAATCAGATGACCAGAAAAAATGCGCCGAATGCCGATATTACGCAAACATGAACCAGCACGGCATCACTGTTAATCTTGACGAAAACGACAGCGTCGTTATCGAATGCAGCGGAACACTCAATACTGTCAGATGCGCGGTACTCGCCAAAGTCGCCGATAAGCTGAAAAAGGTCAAAAAAGGGCGGGTAATCTTAGATCTCTCATCCGTCTCCAATATCTACTCCTGCGGGTTAAGTATGATTGTCAGATTTCATCTGCAATGCGAGGAGCTTGGCGGCAAACTTGTCATTGTGGGAGCGGCAGGCTATGTAAACGTAGCCATAAAAACGACATCCATCGACCGTTTTATAAATCAGGTAGAAAATCGAAGCGACGCACACGGCATTATACGCGGTGTCGCGGAGAAAGAACAGATCCGTAATCAGGAACCTGAGCAGGAACAAACAGGTGACGAAATCGGCGATGAAACGTCTGAGGATATTTTTATTAACGAGTAAAAAGTACGCTGAAACGGCTTAACTTAATAGCAGCCGGTAAACGGAGAGACAATGGTAAAACACATAGTTTTGTTTAAGTTGAAAGATCAAAAAGACCGGCAAAGGGCGCTTGACGCGCTGCGCGGCATGAAAGGTAAAATTGAAGGCCTGCTTGATTTAGAAGCAGGCGCCGATTTTTTAAGCAGCGGACGCAGCTATGATATCGCTCTGATCTGCACTTTACAGGATAAGGCGGCGCTTGATTTTTATCAGGCGCACCCCGCGCATCAACCAGTAAAAAAACTGATGCATGAGATACGTGAAGGGTCTGTGGCTGTTGATTTTGAGTTGAATGACTATAACAGCGATAAACCCTGTCTTCTTTGATTGTGGGAGCATGTTAAAATTTCCGACATTCGTACATTATGTTAAGATAGATTTAATCCTCATCCTTCCAGTATCTTTATATACCGCTCCAGCTCCTCAATCTCATAATCCGCTATAAGCTGTGAAAGTGTTTGCGCCGTAAGTCCATTACCATAATAATGGTCAAAGCAATCGTAATATTTTCTGCGGTCAGCGAATTTGATATTAACCGGAAACAGACCCGCTCTTATTAACTCTAAATTGAGTATAAGCCGCCCTGTTCTGCCGCTGCCGTCAACAAAAGGGTGTATGCCCTCAAAGCGCAAGTGAAATTCCGCCGCAGCGTCTATAATGTGTTTTTCGCGTTTTATATTTTCGTAATCCCTGATAAGTTCTTCCATTTGTATAGGTACCAAATATGGCTGAGGCGGCGTGTGAACCGCGCCCACGATGGCAACAGGTATTCTTCTGTATACGCCCTACAGCCTGAGCACGTTTTTGACCGTGTTTGAGAATAATATCACTGCGGCCTTTGCCGGCTGGCTTACGCCCCGGTAAACAAAGTTTGGATTATTATTTCTGCAAACATCTTTTTTCCCTACAAGTACCCACTTTCCGTTACCCACTATTATATTATCTTGCTAATCTTAAAATCTCTAAGGAGAAAAAATGGAACCGGTAGTAATCAAGCGGGCGCTTATAAGCGTATCGGACAAAACAGGTATTATTGAGTTCAGCAAGATGCTTTCTGAGCAGGGTGTGGAGATTTTATCGACAGGCGGGACATGGAAGCTGCTTTCACAAAACGGCATACCGGTAACGGCTGTTGACAGCTACACGGGGCATCCTGAGATAATGGATGGGCGGGTGAAAACTCTGCATCCGAGGGTTCACGGCGGGATACTTGGCGTGCGGGATAAGCTTGAGCATGTAAAGGCGATGGAGCGGTGCGGGATACTTCCTATAGATATGGTTGTGGTGAACCTGTATCCCTTTGAACAGACTGTCGCGGGGGGAGCTTCTATTAGCGAGGCGATAGAGAATATTGACATTGGCGGGCCTGCGATGGTTAGAAGCGGCGCTAAAAATCACGCGTATGTTACTGTGGTGATTGATCCGGCGGATTACGGGGTTATAGTTTCTGAGATGGCAGACGGCGGCGCGGTTTCGTTTGAGACTCGTAAACGTTTGGCGGCTAAGGCGTTCAGGCATACGGCGGATTACGATTCGATGATAGATACTTATCTGTCAAAAACATATTTGGACGAAGAGGTGCTGCGTTTGCGGCTTGAGGATGGGCAGACTCTGCGTTACGGGGAGAATCCTCATCAGGAGGCGGTGTTCTATAAGGATACGAAAATTACGGAAGCGTCCATGGCGTCGGCGGCTCAGCTTGGCGGAAAAGAATTATCTTATAACAATATTGTAGACGGCGATGCCGCGCTTGAAGCGGTTAAGGAGCTTACCGACCTGCCTGGCGCGGCGATAATCAAACATACTAACCCCTGCGGTTACGCTACGGGCAAAACGCTTGAAGAGGCGCTTAGCGCGGCGTGGTCGGGGGATCCGGTTTCAGCTTTTGGCGGTGTGATAGCTGTAAACCGTGTTGTTGACACAGGAACCGCAAAAGTTTTGGCGGGACGGTTTGTTGAACTGCTTATCGCTCCGGGGTTTGACGGCGATGCTTTAGAATTTTTAAAACAAAAGAGTTCAGCTCTCCGTATACTGCAAGTTGGAAATCTTGCGGGGAGGGTAAAAGAGACGTTTATGTTAAAGCACGTTACGGGCGGACTTCTCAAACAGGGACGCGACAACGCCCTTTTTGACAAATGGGATGTTGTTACAAAAACTCGATTTCCGGATACGAAGCAGAAACTTGCGGCATTTGCGTACAAGGCGTGTAAACATGTCAAGTCTAACGCGATTATACTTGCCCAAGAATATCAGGAGGGGTTGCACCGTATTACCGGAATAGGCGCGGGTCAGCCAAACCGTGTGGACGCTCTGAGAAAACTTGCCGTGACTAAGGCGGCGGATAATCTGCGCAATGAATATAATGAGGCGGGTAAGAGTATTCCGACAAGTCAATTTCCCGAATTCGGGGAGTTTGTTATGGCCTCAGACGCGTTTTTTCCGTTTGCGGATACGATTGAAGAAGCTAACGCTTACGGCATTCGTTTTATCGTTCAGCCGGGCGGTTCAAAAAGAGACAGTGAAGTTATTGAGGCTTGTGATAAATTCGGCATCGCCATGGTTTTTACCGGGATGCGACACTTTAAACATTAATAGGATATTTTTATGGCCAAACATTTAGTAGTAGTTGAGTCTCCGGCCAAGTGTAAAGTCATCTCCAAATATCTGGGGAAAGATTACGCGGTAAGGGCAACGATGGGTCACATTATTGACCTACCGGAAAAGGAGTTTGGCGTAGACATTGATCAGGATTTTAAACCTAAGTACACCACTTCCAAAGGTAAAACGCGGATAGTGCGCGAACTCAAGGATGAGGCCGCCAAAGCTGAGGATGTATTCCTCGCGCCCGACCCTGACCGCGAAGGTGAGGCTATCGCGTGGCACGTAGCGCGCAGTATCGTCGGCGACAATGTAACTGTCAAACGCGTGATGTTTAATGAGATCACCAAAAAAGCGGTATTAGCCGCTTTTGATTCTCCCGGTGATATAGATATGAACAAGGTGAACGCGCAGCAGACGCGGCGTATTCTTGACCGTATTGTGGGATATAAACTTTCGCCGGTGCTGTGGAGTACGGTTTTTAAGGGACTCAGCGCGGGGCGCGTTCAGTCGGTAGCTTTGAGGCTGATTTGCGAAAGGGAAGATGAGATTAAAGCTTTCATACAGCGTGAGTACTGGTCTATACACGGGCTGTTTGATTATAATGGGGCTAATTTTTCAGCGAAACTTATTTCGATAGACGGCCGCAAATCAGGAAACAACGATGAAAATCCGCTTTTGCCGGATGAAGCGTCTGTAAAGGCGGTATTAGCGCGGCTCACAAACGAGAAGTTTTCTGTGACTGATGTTCAGAGAACGCAGAAGAGCCGTAAGCCCTATCCGCCGTTTATTACCTCTACGCTTCAGCAGGAGGCCGCTAAAAAACTGAGTTTCAGCGCGGCAAAAACTATGATGATCGCGCAGCAGCTTTACGAAGGTCTTGAACTTGGCGAGCTCGGGGCTATGGGTCTTATTACCTATATGCGTACCGACTCAACCCGAATATCCGCAGACGCGATAACAGACGCGCGCGCAATGATACAGGGGCTTTTTGGTGAGAAGCATTTACCCGGATCACCAAGGGCTTATGGTAAAAGTAAAAACGCTCAGGACGCTCACGAAGCGATACGTCCGTCGCAGGTAAATTTTGAGTTTGCGCCTGAGCGCGTAAAACCGTTTTTGTCGCGCGACCAGCACAGGCTTTACGAACTTATATGGAAGCGGTTCCTTGCTTCACAGATGGAAAACGCGGTTTTTGACTCCACACGCGCAGACATAAGCGGCGGCGGGTGCGTTTTCAGAGCAAGCGGTTCCATCATGCGTTTTGAAGGGTTCCTTGCGCTCTATGACGAAACTGTTGAAGACACAACCGACACAGGCGAAGGCCAAAACGAAAAACTGCCGGAGCTTAAGGTAAGCGACAGCGTGAATAAAACGAAACTTATCGACAAACAGCATTTCACGCAACCTCCTCCGCGCTACACTGAAGCTTCACTTGTGAGAGAGCTTGAGGATAAGGGTATAGGCCGTCCGAGTACATACGCGCAGATTATTGATACTCTTAAAAGGCGTAAATATACAAATGTCGAAAACCGACGGTTCTCGCCTACTGAAGTGGGCTACATGGTAAAGAATACCCTCATCAACGAGTTTCCCGCAGTTTTTGATGTCGGGTTTACAGCTGATATGGAATTGACACTTGATAAAATAGAATCAGGCGATGCCGACTGGATTAATGTCCTCAAGGAATTCTACAAGCCATTTGCGGACCGTCTTGAAATTGTACGCAAAAGCATTAAAGACCTGAGGGCTCAGAATCAGGAAGTTACCGACAAAAAGTGTCCCGAATGTAATGAGAATAATCTTGTCATTAAGTGGAGTAAAAACGGTAAATTCTTAGCATGTCAGGGATTTCCTGCGTGTAAACACACAGAACCGCTGGAAAAAGCCGCGGCCATACCGGTTGACGAAAAATGCGACAAGTGCGGCGCCTCAATGGTGATTCTTTCCATGAACGGGAACAAATTTTTGGGCTGTTCGAATTATAATGAAACCGGCTGCAAAAATACCCGCTCGCTCTCCATAGGGGTAAGCTGTCCTCAGGATGGGTGCGAAGGCAGCATAGTGGAACGCAAAACCCGCAGAGGCAAAGTGTTCTACGGGTGCAGCAAATACCCTAAATGCACATTCGCAAGCTGGGACAGGCCGATTGACAAAAAATGCGGTCATTGCGGCAATGGTTATCTTGTACAGAAAGACACAAAACGAAGAGGGGTTTACGTACGCTGTCCGGCATGTAAAACAGAGCAAAGCTCTCCAGACAGCGCCCCCGCGGAAGGGCAGCCTTAAATTTGGCTGCCTGCTCAAATAGCGCGGGAGCGGCGGTTATCGGGGCAGGACTGGCCGGGTCCGAAGCTGCGTTCACCCTGGCATCTCTTGGCGTCCCGGTAACGCTGTATGAAGCGCGGCCAGCGTGGTCATCTCCGGCTCATATTACAACTCACCCCGCGGAGCTCGTCTGCTCAAATTCATTTAAAGCAAGGGATCTGCCCTCAGCGCACGGATTGCTAAAGGCGGAGCTGAAAGTTTTAGGATGTTTTCTGCTTGACATTGCGCATAAAACGGCTGTTCCCGCGGGAGCGGCGCTTGCCGTCGACCGTGAACTTTTTTCTCTTAATGTACTTGACAATTTACAAGCCAATCCCTTGATAAAATTAGTGAGAGAGGAAATTACCGCTCCACCCGCTGATCATGATGTGTGTATCATAGCGGCAGGGCCGCTTGCTTCCGAAAAACTTACCGGATGGCTGACAAATGAATTTTTATCAGCTAATTTACATTTTTATGACGCGATAGCTCCTATCATCGAAACAGAATCAATTGATATGTCTATCGCGTTTCACGCGTCAAGACGGGAAGAGGGGCCGGGGGATTATATTAACTGCCCATTTTCTGAGGATGAATACCGCGTTTTCTACGAAGCTTTGAGAGAAGCGGACCGCACAATTGCCCGTTCTTTTGAAGACGCAGCGTTTTTTGAATCCTGCCTTCCTGTAGAAGTCATGGCTGAACGCGGATACAACTGCCTCGCCTTCGGTCCTATGAGGCCGATCGGGTTAACCGATCCGCGCACAGGCAAACGGCCGTTTGCTGTTTGCCAGCTGCGCAAAGAGACCGCGGCGGCGGAGAGTTACAATATAGTGGGTTTTCAGACACGGCTTACCATACCTGAGCAGCAAAAAGTTTTCAGGCTTATCCCAGGGCTGCAGAACGCGAAATTCTTACGTTTCGGCAGTATTCACCGCAACACATATCTTGACTCGCCAAAACTTCTGAACGGCGATCTGTCATTCAAAAAATATCCTCACATTTTTCTTGCCGGTCAAATCTGCGGCAATGAGGGTTATACAGAAAGCGTAGCTACAGGACATTTAGCCGCTCTTTTCGCCGCCTCAAAACTTGGGGTCAAAACCGCAACTCCGCCGCCCGGCCAGACCGCGCTGGGCGCGCTGCTAAAACATGTTACCTCATCCTACGCGGAACCGTTCTGCCCCACCAACATACACTTCGGATTATTTCCGTCTCTTGACAAAACTGAATTTAACCGCAAACAGGGTAAAAAGCGTAAGAAAGAGGTTTTGTGCGAGCGTGCGCTTAGATTGATTAATGAGTGGATGGTGAAGTGATTCTCTAAGAACAATAGACCCCGCTTTCGCGGGGGTGACGGATGTTATTCTTATAAACGAGGCCCGCTCCGCGGTTGCCGGGGCGCGGTTAACCGCGCCCTTACCTGGAATTTACTAAACCTTATTCTTAATCAACCTCACCATAATAACGCCATCAATACCGCGGATTTTGGATAAAGTTTCCTCTCCCAGTTCTCCGTCAACATCGATAATGTTATAAGCGACTTCTCCCTTATGTTTGTTTAACATATCGGAAACATTGATTTTTTCAGCGGCGAGCAGAGTTGTAATCTGACTGATCATGTTAGGAACATTCCTGTTAGCGATAACTACACGGTTACGGCTTCGAAAATTCAGATCACAATCAGGAAAATTTACGGAGTTCTTAATATTTCCGCGCTCAAGGTAATCTCTTGTCTGGTTTACAGCCATTATGGCGCAGTTGTCTTCCGCTTCAGGAGTGGAGGCCCCAAGGTGCGGAAACGCGATAACTTTTTCCTGCTTGAGAAGATTTTCATCAGGAAAGTCGGTTACATAGATATTAACTGTTCCATCATTGAGCGCCTCAATCAGATCATTATTATTGACAAGCCCGCCCCGTGAGAAATTGAGGATACGGACGCCCTTTTTCATTATTGCGAAACGTTCCTTGTTAATAATGCTTTTTGTTTTGTCACTGAGCGGCACGTGCAGAGAGATATAGTCGCTTTCCGCAAACAGGCTTTCAAGTCCGTTAGCCCGCCTGACACTGCTTGAAAGCTTCCAGGCAGCTTCTACAGATATGAACGGATCATACCCTATAACCTGCATCCCAAGTCCAACGCAGTCATTAGCCACCATAACGCCGATAGCGCCCAAACCAATAACTCCGATTTTTTTACCCTTTATCTCAGGCCCGACAAAATCGCTTTTACCTTTTTCAACAAGCTTGGGCACCTCATCAGCTTTACCGATAAGACCTTTTGCCCACATGATTCCTGGAATAAGACGGCGTGAAGACATAAAAAGCCCCGCGAGAACAAGTTCCTTAACGCCGTTCGCGTTTGCGCCGGGAGTGTTAAAAACAACGATACCCTTTTCTGTGCATTTGTCTATAGGAATATTGTTCACGCCTGCTCCCGCGCGCGCGACAGCCTGCACGGTTTTCGGAAGGTCCATATCATTCATATTAAAACTTCTCACTACAACCGCGTCCGGATTAACAATCTCAGAAGCGATCTCATAACTGTCACGAGGAAAAAGCTCCAACCCATAAGTACTAATCTTATTAAGCGTCTGAATCTTAAACATTTTTAGTTACCTTTTTTAGTAGTTATTATCATTGCGTCAGATTATTTCTGCGTTTTTAATTTTTTACGGGTTTTATAGTAAATCAACTTGACGTAAGGTTACGGCGCGCCGTGACCCGGCGGCGGACTCTTTTCAGGGAGATAAACTATATTTTCATATCCTTTAACTGGAAACTGACAACTACCCTACCCATTGCGCTTCTCAAACTCCTTCATAAACTCAACAAGCTTATTAACACCCTCAACAGGCATCGCGTTGTAGATACTCGCCCTCATTCCGCCCACAGAGCGGTGACCTTTTAAATTGATAAAACCCGCTGATGTCGCCTGTTTAATGAAAGCGCTGTTCAGCTCTTCCGCCGGAAGAACAAATGGGATATTCATTAACGAACGAAACCGCGTCTCAACCGTGCCTTTAAAGAGTCTTGAGTTATCTAAAAAGTTGTAAAGTACCGCTGCCTTATCTTCGTTGATTTTCTGTATAGCCTTTACTCCGCCCTTACCCTTGAGCCATTCAAAAACTAACTTTGCCATATACAAAGAATAGCAGGGCGGAGTGTTGTACATTGATTCATTCTCCGCGTGAACCTTATACCCAAGCATTGTGGGAGTGACCGGAAGTTCCCGTCCGAGAAGATCTTCGCGGATGATAACTACCGTAACCCCCGCGGGGCCGATATTTTTCTGAGCTCCCGCGTATATGATGCCAAACCTGCTTACATCATACACCTCAGAAAGGATGTTAGAGGACATGTCCGCCACAAGGGGAACATTTCCGGTATCGGGAAGCTCTCTGAAACGGGTTCCGAAAATCGTATTGTTCGTGGTGATATGAACATAGGCCGCCTGAGGATCGAACATATCTTTTGTTACTTTAGGAATGTAATTGAAATTCTTGTCATCGGATGTTGCGACAACTTTTACCGCACCGTATTTTTTTGCTTCGCTTATCGCTTTTTTTGACCACATGCCGGTGTTGACATAGTCAGCTTTTCCATTCTCCCCCATTAAGTTAAGCGGCACCATCGCAAACTGAGTGGAAGCTCCTCCCTGCAAAAAAAGCACTTTGTAGTTTTGCGGTATATCCATAAGTTCACGCAGAAGTTTTTCCGCGTCGTTCGCGATCGCGATAAACGCGTTGGAACGGTGACTCATCTCCATTACCGATGTCCCTGTGTTCTGATAGTCAAGCATCTCGCCTGCCGCTATTTTAAGAACTTCTTCAGGCATCATTGCCGGACCTGCTGAAAAATTAAACACCCTTGCCATTGTAAAATCTCCTGTAAAATTGAAAGTTACATGTCGTAAAATCCTAATGCGGAAATATTAAAATTCTTAATTGTACAAAAAAGAGCCGCCTCATATTTCTGTTGTTTTATTTCTGCGTTCTCCATTATTACTTCTGCGTTAATCATTCATATCCCCAAATAAACAAGCGCTGACAATATCTGGAGCTCACCTGTCAAATCAACATTTCGCACCTTTACGGCAGGTTCCGTTTTTATAACTGTTGAGGTAAAATTTAAGATTCCCCTTACCCCGCCCCTTACAAGACGGTTGGCGCATTCCTGAGCGTTTGCGGCAGGAACGGTCAAAACAGCTAATTCTACATTCAGCCGCCTGACTACCTCACTTATCTCATAAGAGGGATAAACATCAATACCGGCTTTAATTGTTTCTACAAGATTTACATCTGAATCAAAACCCGCTGCAACGCGAATCTTTTCGCCAAAAAGCCGTTCATTACGTACAAGCGCAAGCCCAAGCCGCCCAAGTCCCACAACGCACGCCCGAAACTCATTATCAAATCCCAAACGGCCCGCGATCAACTCCTTGAGACGCTTCACATCGTAACCGCTTTTGCCGCTTCCTGCCTCAGTCTCCATAAGGCAGCTTATATCCTTGCGGATATTATGGGCGCCTACACCAAGCATCTCACCCAGAGCGCTGGAAGAAATAAGCGTTACCCCCTGCAGCGATAAATCGCGGAGCAGCCGGTAAATGGCGCAGAGCCGTGCAACAGCCGGAAGAGGTATCTTATTCTCCAAAATTACTCCTGTGAAAAAATTCACTATTTAATATACGCTATGTGCGATCAATATACAAGAAAAAAATATCACAATATGAATAAAGCTCATTTAATCGCCAGCATAGTGAATTATTTCACAACAACGGGCAGGTGATTTTTTTGAAAAAAAACATTGAAATTCCATCGTCAATATTCGAATATTATATTTATCAGATATTGAGTGAGTTTCAAATAGAGAGGAATTCTCCATATATGAGTGTTGATAACGATACCGAAGTAAAAAGAAGACTGCTTATACTGATGAAAGATATTGGCCTTGTAAATGAATACATCAAGCGCTACGGCTATACTATAAATGTCAAATACATTAAGGAAATTAAGGATCGGGCCAGCGGTAACGCGTATGTTGAGCCTGAGGCGGTACAGGAAGAAGGGGAAGACCCGATATTTGAAACACTCGTAAATTGTCCGGTTTGCGGACGCAATAAAATCGTAAGATATGAACTTCGCGCCAAAAGCCAGCAAATGCAGCAAACAGTATTACTTGTTCCGATATATTCAGGCGCGAAAGGGTACAAAACCGCAGATTATACCCGTGACGCCGTTACTGTCTGCCCGGACTGCCTCTTTGCCTCTCCGGACAAAAAAGATTTCTGCTTCCCGTCAGTTACCGGAAAAGGAGAAGAGAAATCGGCGCTTCCCTCCTCTGTAATTTCCGATCTTAAGGGAAAAACAGATGACCGGAAGATCCTTCTGGCTCCTTTAACAAAGTTCGAAAACTATTTCAAAAAACCACGCACTACAGATGTCGTTATCGACAGCTACAAGCTCGCTATGGCGCGCGCTCAGGCCGAAGCGTGGTTTGAACAGCCGTATTCTTTCTTTAAGCTCGGTTCTTACGCGTTAAAAATAGCTCATTTACAAAAGGCAGGAAAAGCCGACGACACCGAAACACTGACAGAGGCGCTACGTTATTTTGAGGAAGCATACCGCAAATCCAACTGCCCGAATGAAGATATAGAACTCCAGTGCCTCTATACTATTATCGCTTTAAAAATACGGCTTAATGACTATACAAGCGCAAACTCATATCTTACGGCGTTCTCAAAGCTTATAAGCGAACGCAATGAGGAGATGAAAACCAAACCTAATCTTAACACCAACTGTATCGAAAAGTGGCAGGATAAATCCAGATACCTCTGGGAAGAGAGGGAAAATCCCGATCTGTTTGAATTAAAAAATTAGTATGGGCAAAAGCATAGGCTAACACGCGGGGAGCGCCCATCCATGAAATCAGTATGAATAAAATAGTTATTGATAATGTAGAGTTAACGCTTGCCCATCCGGTTGCCGCTTCCGCGGAGTGGATAGGGCAGAGTGAACCGATGCGCCAGATCCTGGCGTGCTGGACAGTCCTTGATAAAACCGATTTTCCCCTTACCCCGCGCGTTATCGGTTATCCCGGCATAGGCAAAACTACCCTTGCCATAGCGGCGGCGCGCAGGCGTAACCAGGATGTTTACATAATGCAGTGCACATCCGATACCCGCCCCGAAGACCTTATTGTAACTCCGGTTCTTTCAGATCAGGGAAAAATCGCCTATCACGCCTCTCCGCTGCTTACTGCCGCCATAAAGGGAGGCGTCGCTATTCTTGATGAGGGAAACAGAATGGCGGAAAAATCATGGGCATCTCTTGCCGGTCTCTTTGACAACAGGCGCATGATAGAATCGGTAGTAGCGGGGATAACGGTAAGCGCACACGCTGATTTCAGAGCGGCTGTAACCATGAATGAAGACTCGTCAACCTTTGAGATACCCGACTACATCATGTCACGTTTGCAGCCGGGAATCAGGATCCCTTTTCCCGACAGAGAAGATGAGATGAAAATTCTTTCATACAGCCTCCCCTTTTCCGGCCCTGAAATTCTTGACATGTGCGTTGCCTATCTGCAAAAAGCGCACGGGCTCGACCTGCCATACTCCGTACGCGATGGAATAAACACCATACGCTATGCGCTCAAACTCAAAGAGAGCGGCAAGAGCGCCTCCATAGAAGAACTTTTTGACTGCGCGCTTAAACAAATTTTGGGTGAAGACGCCGCTGATCTTGAAAAATCAGCGCAAGCCCGGAAAAATTCCGGCATACACCTTCCGTCAATGAATCTCGGCGACTTCTTCTTCTCCGATGACGAGTCTCTCAATCCCGACTCCGATGAGGATTGACCGTGATGAGATTATCTCCCGAAATAGAAATTTTTCCTGTAATGCATGGAAAAGAGCTCCTTAGCCGCGAAGTGCGCAGACTCTTTAGCGAGCAAAAGTACGATTGTGTTGTGCTTGACATCTCATCTACATTTCAGGAATACCTTGGAGAAGCTGTTGATGATCTTCCGGTGATAAACGCGTTAATTGCGCGCGGCAGCGAAGAACTCTGGTTCTACCTGCCAATTGATCCATGCGATCCGATGATTGAAGGCGTACGGCAGGCGTGTCAGAACCGTATCCCCTTCTACTGCGCGGGTATGCCGAAGCTCTATTCTCCCAGACCGCTTCAATCAATGCCTGATGAGTATTCAACTGAAAAGCTGGGTTTTGAGGCATATATAACTCTATGCCGTCTTGCGGCGGGAAGCGCCCCTGAGGATAGCCTCGATTATATTGACGCAAAACAGATAGCGTCAAATCTGCAAACTTTGCGGCTTTCATACAGTAATATTCTTTTCATTGCGCATTTAAGAAATATTGACTCAATTTTGCGTCACTTTAACAGAGAAGAGAGTTATAACAGCGCTCCGCCCTCTTTTACTGATAATTATACTGTGACAAAACGCCCGGTCAACGCCGATCATCTGTATTTCGCTTTGGGTGAACTGCCTTTTGTCACAGCGAAAACAGAACTGGAACGGTTTAATATATTCGCGCCTCCCCCGGACCTTACCGAAATAGTAAAGGATCTGTTCAGGGAAACACGTGACAACTATTTCGATGACAAAGAACAGGCCATGCGGTTATCGCCCGTCAGGATTCAGGCAGCCCTCACATACCTGCGTAATCTTACGGTTATATCGGGCAGGCTGCTCCCCTCACTTTTTGACATTGTAGAAGCAGCCAAGGGAGTGGGCGGAAACGCCTATGGTCTGCGTATCCTTAAAGGAGCGAAATACTATCCGTTCCTGCCTATCGAAAGCGCGCAACCGCCGGTAAATATCGGTATTGACAAAATTTCATTAACAGATGATTCCTTTCCAGGCGCCGGGCGTGAAACGCGTGAAGCGGTTAATCTTTTCCGCGACACAGATCTGCAGTGGCGCACACTTGAGATAAAGCCCGACCCATCCATGCTTCAGAAGAAAAATTACCGTTATTCCTGGAATCCTTACGGTCAATGCTCGCATCTGCCGGAAGATACACGGATAGAAAGTTTTAATTCTCATGTACGCAACAAGGCGCTGCGTGTCGTTACAGAGCATTTGGCGCGAAGCGAAAAATTTACCTCCTCCGTTAAGGATGGTATAGATATAAGAGAAACTCTGCGTAACTGGCATACCGGAAATATTTACGTAAAAGAAATACCGCCCATCAAAAATAAAACTGACACGGTTATCATTATTTTCGACCAGGATCATGATGAACGTTACCCGCTGCGCACAACATGGTATGCCGAACACAATGAGGAATCAACTCTCAGCTTCTACGCGACAGACCCATTTGCCGACCTTATCGGCCCGGGCGTAGCGCGGTGCGCCTATGGAGGCATCTCTCTTCTTTTCCCGCCCCGCTCTGTTCCTAATATATTTGACCTTACAAATGAAATGGATCCGCCAGACTGCGCCGCAAGACTCACATTCGGAGCGCTTATGTTCAGCCAGGAAAAAACCGTAGCCTACGTCTGCGCCAAAGCGCCAACCTTGCGTCTGCGCACAATGGCAGCCCAATTTAAAAAGCATCTGGTGTGGATTCCATTATCATCATTTTCAAACGAAACCCTTAACAAACTAAGGCGCTTCCATGTTCTTAACGGTAAAGAAGTAAGAACTTGGGCCTCAAGATTTATCGGAGATCAACTATGATTTTTTTGGCAGTGATTATCGCAGCGGCGGCGTTCTCAGCAAATGCCGCTCCGGCCGCCAATGCACAAAGCATTGCGGCGGATTCTTTAGAGTGGGAGATCAGAAACGATTATTTAGTCTGTACCGGCGATACAACCACACTCACGCGTAAGCAGCTTTTTCAATGGAAAAAAGAGATGGACTCTCTTATATCAGACAAAGGTTACGCCGAAAAATTTGCCTCATTCGTGCGTGTTACAGGACTAAAAGCGCAGCACGTCAGGCCATGCGAACCTATTATATTTTTTGAGCGCATTGACAAGCAGCTTATGGAGATGGACAGCATTGTTGAAGCTCAACGCCGCAAAAAAAGTAAAGCTTATAACGACTCCATGACAATAGCGAATGAATTGAAAAATCTTAAGTCAAATCCGGCAGACATTATGGGCATTCCCGCTGGAATATCAAAAAGCGCTCTTTTGTTGATTTTTGACCGCGACAGTGTGAAAGCGGAAAATACACCGGAATTTTTGAGGGTGGATTCCGTAGAGTTTGACAGCCTTATTCTCACAGTCGCGCTATACTTTGATGAAAACGGAAAGTATAACAGATATGAGACGGAAACTAAAGCTCTGAACGCGGCGGAACTCGACAAAACAGTGCGCAAATGGGCTGATCAGCTCTCAGACGCGTACGAAAAAAGAGTAGGCCCGCCGGGAAGGAAAAACCGGATAGGGTTTCATGACATCAAACAGGGACGTCTCTCAATAAGCAGACAATGGAGCAATACCAATCCAAAAGTGCTTGTCGGTCTGGCGACTCATAACAATCTGTACTATGCAAAAGCGATGGTGAGTTACTAAGAATTTAACTTCAAAATAATAATGCAGAATGCAGAAATATTTAAAAACATTAGTAAAAATAGAACTATCCTATAGTATCAGTTGCTTTATTTCTGCATTCTGCCATTTTATTTCTGCATTAATTTTTCCGCACCCTAACCGAAATAACTATCTCGGTCCGGTTCACGCGTAATAAGGATCACTACCAAAAATGGCGCAGCTTTCCAATACAATCCGCACTTTCGGTATCGCGGATGTCTTTATTGTGCTTATAATGATGGCTGGGCTGATCAGCGTGTTTGCGCTGTTCAAATCCGGCTTGCCTGACCGCGTTGTTGTTTTCAAAGATAATTCTCTTATGGCCGAATATCCGCTTGACGATAATATAATCTTCACTGTTAATGGAAAAAACGGGCCTGTTATCATCGAAATAAAAGATAGAGAAACAAAAATAAAGCATGTAAACTGCCCGCACCAGATCTGCAAACGCACAGGCGGGATAAGCCGGACATTCGGACAGCTTGTCTGCGCGCCTAACAACATTCTCGTAGAGATCCGTTCAACAAAAACAACAAAGAGCGTTGATGGAGTCACTTACTAAACAGGAAACAAACGCTGCCGCTCAAAAAGCGGTGTGGCTCTTGATAGCTGTCGCTATCAACGCGCTTGAACTGGCTGTTCCGCGTCTGCCTTTTTTGCCGTGGCTGAAACCGGGATTTGCCAATATTATTACAATATTGTGGATAATCCGGTTTGGATTTAAAGACGCGCTTCTTTATACGACTTTGAGGATTTGGATTTCAGGATTTTACTTTGGGTTTTCTTTATTTACATTTTCACTCAGTTTGGCGGGAGGGATTCTTTCCACAACTGTAATGTCGTTATTATGGATTACTCTCGGTAAGCGTAAATTAATGGGTACTGTCGGGCTGGCAATAATGGGAGCTTTGTTCCATAACGCCGGACAGCTGAGTGTCGTTTATTTCATGATGGCTCAGAACATGAGGCTTTTCAGTCAACTCCCGTTTATGTTTGGAGCCGCTGTTATATTTGGAGGGGTTGCGGGCGCGCTTGTACCGCATGCCGCCCGCATTATTGATGTCGATTATGGCAGATCGGAACGCATATCTTCGTCTTTCAACAGTACTAATCAAAAGACAGCGTTCGGTGATAAAGTTATTGTCACGTTTACGTTTCTTGCGTGCGTATCGTTTGTATTTGTCTCAAATTTCCCGGTACTGACAATATCCGCGGCTGTCTTCTCATTAACCGCGTTTATACTAAATCCTGAAAAACCAAACATTATTCTTTATCCGCTGAAATTTTATATACTATTCCTTTTTATTGCCTGTACGCACCTTCTTTTCTCATATGGAACACGCGTTGAAGCGTTACCATTTATTACGTATGAAGGTTTATCAGCATTTATTAAACAAAGCTTACGCCTGTGGTGCTGGCTGCAAGCAGCTCACATTTTAAAGAGGTTTCATTTTCATCAGCTGCTTTTCTCCGCCCTTAATAAAATTTTCCCGGACAAAAGTTCAACTCTTGAAGCCGGCATGATCGCTCTCGAGCACTTTCCTGAGATAGTGCGAAATGTTAGATCCAGGGAGAAAACTCCAATTACAAAGCTTCTGCTCAAACCCAAAGCTACATTAACATTATATGTAGAAGAGATGAAACTGGGAATTGCGAACATTATAGAAAACAATTATGACAAAACAGAAACCATTCCCTGAAGAATGGTTCGGTATTTGCAAAAACGTGGAGGTAATATGAAGTTTTTTATTTAAAAACCAAACTAAACAACGGTTAAGCACTCATTATGGCCTCAAACAAAATCGCAGTTTCCAAACTTTCTGAGTCACTGGAAAAAACTATACTCCAAAAAAGAAAATACCGCTGTTTAAAAATGCTGTCGGGCATGTTTTTAGCCGGCGCGATTTTATTCTCCGGTGTCTTTATGGGACGCAGGGACATTACTCCTCTTGTAAATATCAGAAGCGAATATATGATAGGCGTATTCAGCGGCCCTTCACCTTTGGAAATGTATCAGGTCGATAAAATTAATCCGATAATGACAGCCGGAATGGTTAATGATGTTAAGGCCGATTTTGTAGCCGACCCTTTTTTGATAAGAGAAGGCGGTAAGTGGTATATGTTTTTCGAAATACTCGAATCTACTCAGCATAAAGGCATAATAGGGCTTGCTACAAGCGAAAATGGTTTAAAATGGGAATATGACAGGGTCGTTCTTGAAGAACCGTTTCACCTCTCTTACCCTTTGGTCTTCAAATATAATGATGAAATTCTGATGATTCCTGAAAGTCACGCGGATTATTCTGTCAGCATTTACAAAGCAGAAAATTTCCCATACGGCTGGAAAAAATATCAAACGATTCTGGAAGGTGACTATACAGACCCTACTATTCTGCGTCACGAAAATAATTGGTACCTTTTTGCTTCTGACCGTAATGATATGCTTCATCTTTTTTGGGCCAATGACATTTATGGTGCATGGCAGCCTCATCCCAAAAGTCCTGTTATCAAGAAAGATTTGGAACATGCCCGGCCAGGCGGCAGAGTGATCTCTTACAATGGACAACATATCCGCTTTACCCAAAACTGTAAACCATCGTATGGCTGGGATGTACGCGTTTTTATTATCAGTGAACTAACTCCTCAATCCTATAAAGAGGAAGCTTTTGACGGTAATCCGTTAATGAAAGGCAGCGGGATAATCAGCGATTGGAACGGAATCCGCATGCATCATTTTGACGCCCATCTTATGGAAGACGGCTCCTGGATTGCGATTACCGACGGCGTAGGCAGATGGAAAGAATTGGGGCTTGGACTCTTCAGTCCCAAAAATTCAAAATCAATCGGTCCTTCTTTTACTTCAAAATCACCATATAAAAAACGGCGCGGCAGTGAGATGCCTGTTCAATTTCCCAAACATTATCACACTCAGGAGTAAGTATTGAGCGCCCGTCAGGGTGTCTATCCTTTATTAAGGCTGCCGGGTCTTGCGGAGGCAGTTGTAAGTGTGAAAAGATAATAACAAGCGGCTCTCCCTTTGTTGTGACTTATCTCTCAGCAAATAATGATGAACTCATCGCCTGACCGATCTTCACGGCTGTTCGCCTGTTAAGGGTTCATATATCGATATTGAGGTGTGAAGCGCCCGAATATCCCCGCATATTGCATATTGTACGCTCGCCTGTTCATACCGCCCATATATGATATAGTCATTCAACTTGAAAAAGAATTTTATTAATGCAGAAATGAGGTGATCTGATCTTTTATTTCTGCATTCGGACATCTATTTTGAAGTTGAATTATTATAATACGCGTGAGATACGGGTAAACAAAGGTAGTTTACAAACAGATATCCGCTTATATATGGATGCGTGATATATGGGCGAATACACAAATCTGTTCCTTATGTGGATGGGACTGTGTGGTATGTACGCGTGAAGCGTGATATGCGGGCGGTCACGAGGACCGCCCTTACGATGGATCATCTATGAAACCTGCTCTATTTGTAACCTGTAATTTGTGCTTTGCTTTTTCAGCCAATCCTCTGATTCAGCGCGCTCTGCGTTATCCCCAAAGCGTGGCACGCTTTCAACTTATCCTTAAAGAAGGATAACGCGCGCTGAATATGCCGGCGTCCAATCTCGTTAAGATCCCAGATAACATCTTTTTCATCAATCGGGTACAGCGTGCTCTCCAACTGGTTTTCCCCCTTAAGCCCGGGAAAATGCTCGATATCAAGATTTTTGCAATGAGAGAGTATAAGCGCCCGTTCAATTGTATTTCTTAGCTCGCGGATGTTACCGGGCCAGCTGTATGAGCTTAAAACTGATTGCAGCTCATCACTTAAAGGCTGGTTATAGCCAAACGCTTTTAGAAAATAATCGGTATAGCCAAGAATATCTATGGGACGCTCCCTGAGCGCGGGCATCTCTATGGGAAACACACAAATCCTGTAATACAGATCGCTCCTGAAAGTACCCTTCTCTGACATCGCTTTTAAATTGCGGTTTGTAGCGCAAATCAAACGGAAGTCACTTGAGCGCAAGATGTTATCCCCTACTCTGCGAAACTTCTTCTCTTCAATTGTCTTAAGCAGTTCCGCCTGCACCTCCATGTCCATGTCGCCAATCTCATCTAAAAACAGCGTCCCGCCGCGCGCTATCTCTATAAGTCCTATTCTATCCTTTATCGCCGATGTAAAAGAACCCTTCACGTGGCCGTAGAGTTCGCTTCTCAGAAGATCGCCCCGAAGAGCCGAGCAATTGAGCTCTACAAAGTTCCCGGCGCGCACGCTGCTATGGTCATGGATCCATTTGGCCAGCACACCTTTGCCTGTCCCTGTTTCGCCGGTAAGGAGCGCCACAGCGCTGTTTTTAGCGGCAATGGCAGCATAGTCATAAATAGTCTTTATCTGGGGGGATTCACCAAAATAAGGCTTACACGGCGCCATCTGAAGCCGCCTTACGTTTGTATCTTTTTTGCGCAATTCTATAAGCTCCAGATCCCTTTGAATAAAAAGCTTAAGGCCCTCCGCGCCCTGCGACTTTGTTATGAAGTTCTCCGCTCCAAGCTTCATCGCGTGTACCGCAGTAGCTACATCCGCTACTCCGGAGATCACTATAACCGCGCACTCTTTCTCTTTGGAGCGTATATCCCGAATCAAATTAATAGACTCGCCGTCAGAAAGCCCCACATCTAAAAACACAGCGTCAAAAGAGTGTACCGCCAGATACGCGTTCGCTTCATCAACAGAAACCGCGCTGAAAACATCGTATCCGCGGTCTGAAAGATGCCGCGCCACTTCCACCTGCACTGCCTGCTCGCTATCGACCAAAAGAACCTTTAATCGCATTTTTGCTTGCCTTTGCTGCACGTTTTTAAATGATTTGTTCAACCCTCAGCGCGTGCCAGCTTTTTAGCTATCGCGCTTAAAGGTTTTCTGCTGATTATCTATCCGCAAAAACAATACCCATAACGGGTGATATGGTTGATTGATTTTAAACCTGAACGACTTAAAATTAATTATATTAAGACAAGATATCCCATTGGGCGTAAGAGTGTGGAACCATTTAACGAATTGGATCTAATGGTGTTATCACGAAGAGAATTCTTTAAAGCCGGTCTCGCTTGCTTAGGGGTTATGGCTCTTGGATGCTGGAGTTTACGCACCAGAATCAAATCGGCTGCGGCAGTTAGAGAAGACGCTGCAATCGGCCAAAGCGAAACTGCGTACAGACCGGGGTATCTTGACCTTGAAGACAGCGGCGAACTTCAGCTGCGCGAACGTGCGCTTTGGAAAAAGATGGAACATTGCACTCTCTGTCCGCGTATGTGCGGCGTCAACCGCATATCCGGCAGAAAGGGTATCTGCAGCTCCGGCCACACCTTTAAGGTTGCTTCCCATGGGCCTCATTTCGGTGAGGAACGGCCGCTCGTAGTCAGCAACGGATCGGGAACAATTTTTTTCTCTGACTGCAACTTGCTCTGCGTCTTTTGCCAGAACTGGCAGATTAATCACCGCGGTGACGGAAGGCAGACAAGTCATGCCGAACTCGCCGACATGATGCTCTCGCTCCAACGCAACGGCTGTCATAACATCAACCTGGTCACACCCTCGCATCTTGTGCCTCACATCGTTACCGCACTTCGTCTTGCAATTGCCAAGGGGCTGAACATACCGCTACTGTATAACTCCAGCGGCTACGAATCGCTTGAGGCGCTTCAACTGTTAGACGGTATTGTTGACGTTTATCTGCCGGATTTCAAGTATCAGGACTCTGAACTAGCCGCTCGCTTTTCACAAGGCGCTCCCGATTATACACTCCACACTTCCATAGCGATAAAAGAGATGCACAGGCAGGTTGGAGCACTACGGTTAGTCAATGGCATCGCGTACCGCGGATTGCTTATCCGCCATTTGGTTTTACCGGAAAACGCGGCGGGCACCGATGGTTTTGTCCGATGGGCGGCCTCAGAACTCGGAGACGATACACATGTCAATATTATGGGTCAGTATGTGCCTCAATTTCGGGCGGGCGAGTATCCGCCGCTTGACCGGCAGCCTGGTCGGGGGGAATTTGAGCAGGCGATGAGGTGGGCGCGGGAGGCGGGGCTGCGAAATTTTCATTGAACTGCTGCAAGTTTCTGTCTTGGCTCTCTCTTCTGAAATGTGTGCGGTTGTGAAGTCTGCTATTGCAATCATAGATTATCTTGGGGTTGATTGTTTTTTGGCTTATTGGGTTTAAGTCAACTTTGTACTTTTTTACACCTTCATAATAGCATCGTTTATATTTGTTGATTATTTTGTGAGGGCTGATAAAAGTGTATGATACTGTAAAACCATCTATTGATACCGTAAATATACTGTAAGTGATACTCTAAATTGGTTTCATCAAAACACTGCATACCATTTAGAAATTTTGAATTTGCCCTCTAATTTGTTAATGACTTCATTACGTAACTTTCCGGAAGCGACTGCGTTTGTCTTATTGAATAGTCTAATAAAATTTGCCTCAATTCTTTAAGTACTCACGTTTACTATCGTCAATTTATTATTAAAAAGAACTTCTTGATAACTATTGTAGCTTATTGTATAATTATAATTTGAAGTTATTATTTTTGGTAAGATGGCAACTATTAAAAAATTGTGTTTATTGTAAAAAAGGTGTATAAATATGGTTTCTGTGTCATCTAAAAAAAGTTTTAGAGAAGAAATTGAGGAAAGCCTTAAGGAGTTAAACAACAAACAAACTGTATTTTTTGCGTGGCTCTGCGCGGTACGGGCGCTACCCTTTTTGGGAGCAAAAGTAAATTCTGTTTGGAATAGTGAAGATAAAAATCGGCATTTTTTTGCTGTTTTAAATGCTTTAGATATAAGTTACGTAGCTCTCGCTGATATTGCCTACAACGCCAACACCAACGCCTACGGCAGAGACGTCGCTGCCGCCAACGCCAACGCCTACAACAGAGACGTTACTGCCGCCAACGATGCCGCCAACGATGCCGCCATCTACGCCGCCATCTACACCACCAACGCCGCCACCAACGCCGCCGCCAACTCCTACGCCAACTCCTATGCTAGAGCCACCGCCTATGACAGAGACGTCGCCGCCACCAACGCCGCAGCAGCAGCAGCAATCAACGCAGCAGCAGCCAACGCAGCAGCCAATGCCATCAATGCCAATGCCAAAACCCATAGGATTAATCTAACACACATCATCTTTAGTGATATTAAATGCATAAAATTTGATACATGCGATAAATTCGATAATGATATTACCTTATACGATGAAGTTTGGACAGATTTTCAAAAAGAGCTTTCAAAAATTGGTTGCGGTTATTGGGGTAAACTATACGAGAAAATATTTGAAAATGGATTCAAGCAAGATGAAGAAGATGTAAAACGCCGTTTATTCGAAGTACCCAAAGAAATAAAGAAACAGGGCGCGGCAGCTGTTGCAAAATATCTGGAAAAGTTGGAAGCTGAAGGAAGCGAAAACCTGAATGAAGCGCGTATAATAATTTTAGGCGAAAAAGGCGCTGGCAAAACCTGTCTTGCCCGGCGTCTGATTGACCCTGACGCAAAGATGACAGATAAACATGAGAGTACTGAGGGTGTTAACACTACTATTTGGAAAATAGATGGCAAGAACGATTCGCCAACCGTAAACGCTCACATATGGGATTTTGCCGGACATGTAATCACACATGCCGCGCACCGTTGTTTCCTTTCTGAACGGTGTTTGTATATCATTGTTTACGATGGACGCACCGAAAGACGCAACAACGTTAATTACTGGCTTGACCATGTGAAAAACTACGGCGGCAACGCTCCGACTATAGTATTAATTAACAAATTTGACGACCACAAGCCGGATATCCCAGAAAATACTTTGAAAGACAAATATCCTTTTGTAAAAGATTTCGTTTACTTTTCAATTGAAAAAGATAAGGATGGTCTGGAAGAGTTTCGACGCAAAACCGAAAACATTATACGAAACAACCCGATGTGGAACAATCTGAAAATACCGGCGAGTTATTACAAAGTAAAAGAAGAGCTGAAAAGAAAAGATGGTAAAGGTTTTATTAAGGAATATATTGCAAAAGAAGATTTTAACAAAATAGCGTTTAAGAGCGGTGTTCAGGATGATGATACGCAAGTAAACCTTCTTAAAAACCTGCATGAATTAGGAATATGTCTTTGGTATCAGGAGATAAAAGAGTTTGATACATTTGTACTAAATCCCGATTGGATAACTAACGGTATTTACACAGTAATCAATTGGGCGCATAACAATAAGGAACGGCATACAGTTTATCTCGATGATTATAAGGATATTTTCGATAGCGAACAAAACCGTTATCCCGAAGATAAGTTTAAGTTTATATTCGAACTTATGAAAAAATATGAACTGGCATATTCAAAGAAAGATGACAAAAAAATTACGATACCTCATTTGTTAAAGGAGGATTGTCCGAAAGAGCTTCCCGTTTTTTCGATAACCGATAGCTTAATGATTAAATACGAATCCAAACAGCCGCTGCCGCCAAATACAGTCTGCCGTCTTATTGTAAGACATCACGAAGAGATACAGAATGACGATGATGATAAGGTTTGGCGGTATGGAGTTGTATTAGGTTTCGGGAAAAGTACTGTGGCATTGGTTAAAGAGGATGACAGGGAAATTATTATAACTGTAAAAGGAAGTCAAAAAAGCGAATATATCGCAAAATTAAGAGATACTATGAATGAGATATTTGATAGTTATAAATCCGATAAGCCGGATTTGCAATATAGAATTATTTTCAATAACCCGATAGGTATTGTTCTTTCTGACAAAGATGAAAATATGATGCTTTCTGAAAGAACAATAAAAGGTTATTGGGCTGACGGTCGCTTAAATTATTATCATCCTCAAAGTAAATCAGATATACCCTTGGAACCAATAGTGCAAATATACCATATCGACAGTGTTCATAATTCAATTATTGGCGGCACTAAACCTACTATCAACAATATTAATTTCCATAACTGTAATATACAACTTCAAGGCGACTTAAACTCATTAATCGACTCTTTAAGTGAAAATGAGCACGAAAAAGAAGCCAAAATACTGAAACATGTTTTATCAGACCTTGAAAAAGCAGAAAGCATGGAATCAAAAGACGTGGCGGAAAAAAGAGGACTTTTAACGAAACTGAAATATTTTGTTGAAGAAATTGGTGACGAAAATTCATCTTTACGCAAAGTTATTAATGGTTTAAGTTTTGGAGCGCGAACAGCCAAAAACATAATTAACATGTACAACAAAATGACGGGAGGATCAGGTTTTGCGTGATATTACACAAAAAACGGCCTCAACGCAAACCATGAATTTTTTGCGCCAGCAACCAACTTTTCAACATGTACATGTGTGACTTATTTATGAACTAATCAATGTATAACTCCCGATTCTTCAAGGTCATCCTCATCCCCCAGAAATTTCATCATTCAAATATCAATTTTGTGAACATTTTTCTTAATATTATATTTATGACTGAATTTGCGTACTCACCATTGCGGGAAACACGGTGTAATTAATGCACGACTTTGACGAATACGAACGCCTCGGCGAACCCGGCAAACTTGAAAAGAGCGAGACCTGGAAAGCGGCAATAGGTTTGCAGGGAGCGGATGGGTTAAAGCCATCGCAGTACCTTATTGAAACAGCGAAAAAAAACATTGAGGGCGATGTTACATTTGACGAAGTCAAGGAACTTTTACAAAACTATTATAAAGCAAATCCCGAAAAAGCCGGTAAACCCGACCGTATTGAGGAGGCGGACAAAGTTTCCGCGCATATCGCCGAAATATTATCAGAAAAGACATTCACTTTCAGCCCCGCGGAATATATTACAATTCATAAACGCCTTTTTACAGATATATATGATTTCGCGGGGAAGATAAGGGATTACAATATAAGCAAGGCGGAATGGGTATTAAACGGCGAAACTGTGTATTACGCAAGCGCGGACAGTATACAAGCAACGCTTGATTATGATTTTTTGCAGGAAAAAGCTTTTAATTATAAGGGATTGAGCAAAGAACAATCGGTACAGCGTATCGCAAAGTTTGTGTCTGATTTGTGGCAAATCCATCCGTTTGGTGAGGGTAATACGCGCACAACAGCAGTGTTTGCTATAAAATATCTTCGTATTCTGGGCTTTACGGCAGCTAATGATTTGTTTACCGAAAAATCATGGTATTTCAGAAACGCGCTGGTTAGGGCAAATTATAACGATTATAAGAATGGTATTTACTCCACCATGGAATACTTGTACCGTTTTTTTGGTAATTTACTGCTTGGTGAAAAAAACATTCTCAAAAGCCGTGATTTGCGTATAAAAACGGAAAATGAATATGATACTGTAAAGTCATCGATTGATACTGTAAAACATCTATCTGATACTGCAAAGCCACCAATTGATACTGTAAAACATCTATCTGATACTGTAAATGATACTGTAAAACATTTATCTGATATTGTAAGTGATACTGTAAAACATCCATCTGATACTGCAAAGCCACCAATTGATACTGTAAAACATCTATCTGATACTGTAAATGATACTGTAAAATCATCGATTGATACTGTAAAATATCTATCTGATACTGTAAATGATACTGTAAAGTCATCGATTGATACTGTAAAATATCTATCTGATACTGTAAATGATACTGTAAAGCTACCGATTGATACTGTAAAACATCCATCTGATACTGTAAAGCTACCGATTGATACTGTAAAACATTCATTCGATACAGTAAGTGATACTCTGATCAGCCTTATAAAGATGGAACCACATATAACCGCTGCAGCAATTGCCGACAAAACGGGCTTAGGTATTGCCACGGTAAAAAGACATATTAAGAAATTAAAAGACAGCGCTGTGATAGAGCGAATTGGCTCCGACAAGACGGGCTGTTGGAAAGTTCTTAAAGACTGACCTTCGGTTTCTGAAACGCCGCGATAAAAAACAGGTAATTTCCCCCGGCGTTAAACTATTTTCATATATTTACAGCCATATCCCTCACGAGAAGGGCCAGCTCTGCAAAACTCAATATACAGAATATTAGATGTAAACTTCAACCGTCTGCGTGAAGCTCTGCGGGTAGTTGAGGAATATTTTCGTTTTATTCTGGAAAAAGAGGAGTTTTGCGTTTCTCTGAAGCAGATGAGGCACTCACTGACCGATATGGAAAAGCTCATTGGCGGGGATTTGCTTTTGAGTAACCGGGATACGGCGGGAGATTGCTTTGCGTTTCACACCCGTCCGGAAGAACTGAACAGGGCTGAACAGAGCGATGTGCTGAACGCTAATTTTAAGCGCGCTCAGGAAGCGTGCCGGGTAATTGAGGAATATTCAAAGTTAAGCGGCGCAAACTCAGTGAGCAAAAACGCCAAAGAGATCAGGTTTTCATTATATTCAATTCAAAAGGAGCTGTCCGCCTGAATTGCTGCTGTCTTGCCGACAATAATACTTTTCAGGCGGTGTTTTAAGCTGACTAAAAAATGCCAAGGAAAAAAGTTGAAAAAGCGCCCCCTGCGGCTGATAATCTCAAAAAGGATTTCGCCATTATACAGGGAATCTGGGGATTAGTTTATCTGTCAATAGGGATATTAGTATTTATATCCGTACTGTTTTATTCCTCAAAGCAGCTCACGGACAGCTCAAATGTTCATCTGCTCGGGCCTTATCTGGGAACAAGCCTTGCGTTGGGCATGTTTTTTCTTTTCGGCCGTATACCCTCATTTTTGTTTGCCGCCGCGGTATCTTATATAGGTTGGGCGAAGCTGCGCGGAAATCCCTTGCGTTCGAAACTGCTTCTGTTTTTATCTGTTCTTTCCATTGAACTGTGCCTGCTTCTTGCAATCAGATACACGCCTGAACTTATCAGCGGAAATATTCGCGCGTTTATTTTTGATCCGAATAACATAAGTTTCAACCATGTCGGTCTTTTAATGGTTCACGCGTTGGCGCCCCTTTTTGGCGGACGTGTATTCGGCCCATATTTTATTACTTCACTTTTGGTAATTATAACAGTGATGACAGGCTTGCGTATACGGCCTCAAACAGCAGCTGCCTTTATCTCAAAATGGGCTGCCGCTGTATGGATGTGGATAATAAAAGCGTTTACTGAAGTAAAGACAGGCATCGAAAATTCTCCTGACATCCGTGAAGAATCTTCAGACGGCGATGCACTTGTCAATAAAACGGAAATCGGTAAAGAAAAAGAGATCAGCGAAGAGAACCCTGTAAAAGAATCCAAAAAGAAAAATAATAAAGCGGAAGCGGAAACAGTTCCTGAAGCAGTTCCCATACCGCAAACGGCGGAGCAGCAGCCGGCAATCCCGGAATATACCGGAGAGGAGAGCGCGGCTTTAGCCGCGGCTGTCGCCGAACAGGCTGCGGCGGCTGATACGGCTTTTGCCCCGGCCGGCTGGTTAGAAAACCTCACGGCGGATACATCTTCTCCCAGCACTGAGGATGTTAAGGATTCCGAAATAAAAAATCCTGTCGTTGATGAACTTGAAGAGTTCAGAAAAAAAAGAGAAACGCCAATAAAGATACTTACCATAGAAACTCCGGATGTGGAACCTCAAATGGATGATTCTTTTTTGCCCATAGAGTCCGGCATGAACAACGATGTATATCCGCCGCTTGTTGTTGACGATAATGATGATGGGGAATATGGCGAGCTGCCGGATACCGATACAAGAGAGATTGATCCCGACAGTGAGGATGAGAGTGAAGCAGGCGGGGGTGATGAAAATTTTATTGTAAACGAAGAGGTTCAGCTTACCAAACCTTATGTACTGCCTTCGCCTGATATTCTTGAAGACCCTCCCCCGCTTTCAAAGATGTACAACGAAGAGGCGATTAACCGTAACTCAATGATTCTCGAAAAAACTTTGCTGAGTTTTAAAGTAGAAGGCAAGGTGATCTCTGTGAGTCCGGGACCTGTCGTAACCCGCTACGAGATAGAGCTTGCCCCGGGTATCAAGGTCAACAAAGTTACCGGGCTTCATGATGATATATCGATGGCTGTGGGCGGGCAGAAGATTCGCATTCAGGCTCCTATCCCCGGTAAATCGGCAGTGGGAATTGAGCTGCCAAACGCGGAGCGGCAAAATGTCCACTTCAAACATATTCTGATTTCGGATACTTTTAAGAAAGGCAGTTTTAAGCTTCCTGTTATTATCGGGTCAAACATCAGCGGAGCGCCTTATGTTACAGATATTACTAAAACCCCGCACCTGCTTATTGCCGGACAGACCGGAGCCGGTAAAAGCGTATGTATGAACTCTCTTATCTGCACACTGCTTATGACAAAAACGCCCGATGAACTGCGGCTAATCATGGTAGACCCAAAGCAGGTGGAGTTTACCTCTTACGAAAATATACCCCATCTTCTGTCGCCCGTAGTCACAGAATCCAAAGAAGCTGTAAAAGCGCTCCAGTGGGGGGTGCTTGAGATGGAACGGCGTTATTCGCTCCTCGCAAAAGCGGGCGTACGAAAGATCGATGACTTTAACGCGAAATTCGAATCAGGCAAACTTGCGGGAATTATTTCCGATGAAGACAATAAACAGCTCCCATTCATTGTAATCATCATCGATGAGCTGGCTGATCTTATGATGACCGCGTCTAAAGATGTGGAAGCGCTGATTATGCGCATAACCCAGAAGGCGCGAGCGGCAGGCATGCATCTGATCGTGGCTACTCAGCGCCCTTCGGTGAATGTTATCACCGGCCCTATAAAAGCAAACCTCCCGTCACGAATCGCGTTCAGGACTGTTCAGGCCAACGACTCCAGAACGATTCTTGACCAAAACGGATCAGAGGAACTTTTGGGGATGGGCGATATGTTATTTTTACGTAATGGAGCGCCTGATATTGAGCGTTTCCACGGGGCGTTTATTCCCGACGCGGATGTGGAGAGAATTGTAGACGCAATAAGAAGCCAGCATGTACAGATTGAGACGATAAGCAGTTTTAATGATGTAATAGACGACAGCGAAGGCGGTGATTCCGGCGGTGCAAGCGCGGTCGATGACGGTAAACGGGATCCGCTTTTTAGAGACGCGGCATATCTTATTGCCTCAATCGGTCAGGGATCAACTTCACTGCTTCAGCGCAAGTTTGAGATAGGTTTCGCCCGCGCGGGGCGGCTTATGGATCAGCTGGAACGGTTCGGCGTAGTGGGTGAAGCCAAAGGCAGCAAAGCGAGAGAAGTTCTTATGCGCAGTGATGATTTGGATGATCTGTTTAGGCAGTAACAGGGGCAGCCGCAAGGGCTGCCCTTACGACAGATATGATGGTAGGGGCAGCCCTCGCGGCTGCCCTTACGGCAGATACGATGTATACGTAGATGCAGGGGCAGCCCTCGCGGCTGCCCTTACGGCAGATACGAGGTATACGTAGATGTAGGGACCGCCCTCGCGGCTGCCCCTACGGCAGATACGATGTATACGTAGATGTAGGGACAGCCCTCGCGGCAGCCCCTACATCCGATAAGACAGATGACATTATATACATTACAATGGAAAGTATAGTTATGGTTAAGATTCTATTATCTGCATTTTTTTTATTGACCACCGCGTTCCTCGCGTCAGCTCAGGAACCTGCTGTTATGGCTTTGGTTCGTAAAAACTACAGCGGGAAAACCGCCATCAGCGCTCAGATCGAACTCACCACTTATTGGAGTGTAAGGGAGAAAGAGGAGAAGAAAAGCGGCGAGCTGTTTATTGTTCCCGGAGATAAATTTCGCGTGAGTCTTGGCAAAGAAGTTTTTGTAAGCGATGGGAAAAATTACTATCATCTCAGTGAGCGAAACTCTCAACTCGTCATAAGGGATTTGTCGGATATTGACCTGTCCTTACACCCTTCACGTTTACTCTCTTCATTCCTGACAGGACGCACTTTTACCGAAAAGGAACGGGCGGATGGTACGGTTGAACTCGTTTGGAACGGTAAGACGGGGGCTTCGGGCGGGTATACGTCCATAACCGCTTTTGTAGAGGAAAAAAGCGGGACAGTAAAGACGCTGCGGCTTACAGACCAGGATGAAAATATAAACACATATACATTTAAGAAAACAGTGTTTGACAAACAGCCGTCAAAGGATATTTTTAAGCTGAGCGTACCCAAAAACGTTGAAGTACTTGATTTCAGAGAAAAATGATCTTCAGATGAAACATCTCTTTTTACCACTTGTTCCTTATATTTCCGCGCTGATATTTTCAGCGTTTTCCGTGAGTTATGGACAGTTTCGGGAAACGCGTCAGCTCACTAACAACAATATTATAGCGCTTGCCGGAAACGGCGATACCGTGTGGATCGCGACTGAACGGGGATTAAATTACCAGACATCTCTGGATGATAAAAAAGAGTGGCTTGGATTTGAAGCGGATAACTTTAAAAACAACTTCTACGGACTTGCGTTTGGGGGCGGCGGAGCGGTGGTTCTTGTTTACGAATGGAGTCCCTCAAACAGCTTTAGCTTTTGGCATTTCGACCATAAAAGCGGAAAACAACAACAGAGCCGTCTCAGCTTTTCCGCTGATATGCGCCGTGATACTTTGGTGGAGGCGGAGCCTGTCGGCGGACTAATTTACTTCGATAGTAAATTTTGGGCTCCTTTTAAAGACGGCGGAATGATCTGCTATGATCCCAAAGACAACAGTGTGACAGCATTGCGGCCCGGTGAAACAGCAACATCTCCGAACAATCTCTCTTTGCCCGTAAACAAATCCGAAACATCTGTGCTGGCAATTGCCGGTATGAATAACGGCAGCGGTATTCTTGTCACAACCCGATCAAAGATATGGGCTTACACGCTTGAAGATAAAAAGTGGGATGATTTAAACATAGACAAAACATTTGATTCCGGGGATGAGTTTGTATCGTTTAACGCCGCTTTTTATCTTAACAAAGGAAGCGATGCTTCCTATTCCGGTTACTCTTTTATAACCACAAAAAACAGTGGAAAGGAACAAACTGGACTATACCGTTTTAAAGGGGATTTTCAAATTGAGCTTTCGGGCGGCGCGTGGTTTAAAGCGCTTAAGAATACGCCTTACGCTGTCTTCCCTTCTGTAAATGGGAGGTTTTATGCTCTTTTAGAAAACAATCAGGTCTGTTTATTTGCGGATACGTTACCCGGTTCTTCGGAATTAAAATCCCTGTTGGAAGAAAAACTGACAGCCTACCAGTTCCGCACCCTGCTCGCAAGCGCCGGAGACAACCCTGACCCTGTAGTCAACGACATTCTTTTTCTGCCGCGTACCGATTCCACAGGAACGCTTCTTGTCGCGACATCCTCAGGATTGTACTTCAGCAAACCGGCCAATCCTGTAACGGGTGATTATCCGAACATGACTCATGTCAATTATATCCGCGAAGTAAAATCAGGCGAATCTTATGCGCTTCCCGGAATCATACGGGGCAGCTCTGATGGCAGGTATGATAAAGCGGTATTTGTTTACAGACTTAAAAGAGATGGAAGTGTTACAATAAGAGTATATGACTACAACATGAATCATGTTAAAACGATTGTAAATGGCGCAAAGCGTCAAGCTCATGCAACTTCAGGCCGTTCAACTGTTCCAAGCGCCGATTTTTGGAATGGTACAAATAAGGGTGGGAAAAGAGTGAGCCCCGGCGTCTACTATTATAAAATAACCTCTACAGGCGGAGATCGTTTCTTTGGTAAAGTTGTACTTGCGAAATAGAACGGCTTCGCCGCTTTTGGTTGTTTTGCTTGGGTTAACCCTATGTAAAGCGGCCGTTGCGTCATGGAACGCGGGGCTTCCTGATGTTATCTTCAGGCTCCCTGCAGGCGCGTGGTCATCGGGGATGGGAGGCGCGAGTCTTGCTAATCCGGAATATATGGTTTCATGGTATAACCCATCAAGCTTGCCGCTTCTCAGAGAGCGCCGGGCGTCGCTTGGCGCGGGTTTGCGCTCTCTTGGCCGCACGGAAGGGTGGGCTTCCTATGATTTCAGGGTGCCGCCGCGGGTAGGGATGGGTCTCTCTTTTGTTTACAGAGGCGATCCTTTTGTTAATAATTTGTATGATGGATATTATGATGATAAAGGCAATGTTATCGAAGAGAATGAGCTCAATGGCGCTGCCTGGTCCGCGGTATCTTTTAAAATAGCGGCAGGATATATTGTGTCAAGGCGCGTATCCGCGGGAGGTTCAGTATCAGTAAATTATCAGAGCCTGCCTACAACTCCCGGTTCGCATGGATCTGTAAAGAATACCACCATAACCTCCATCGGCGCGCTCGATATCATGGCCTCTTACAGAGCATCCTCAAATCTGATGTTGTCCGCGGGGATAAAAAATCTTCTTTCACGCAATTCATGGCAGATAACTTCATTTGACAATTTTTCTCCATACCATAATGAAACTGTTCCTCCTGTTTTTGTATTTGGTTCTTCACATAAAACTTCGCTTTTTGAGCGTGAATTAGTGTGGAACGTTGATGCCCAGAGTTATTTTTTTGATGGAGAGGGTAAATACATCGGACATCCGGAACTGGTAATCGCCGCCGGGGGCCGCTGGAAATTTACAGAAGATTTCTCTTTGCGCGCAGGGTTTTCCGATCTGGATCTTTCAGGGGAAATTTACCGCAACAGCAGTGAGTACTGGGAGACATTTTCTCCGCGTATCTGTTTAGGATTTTCCTATCATCTGCAAAGACTGCGTCAGGGGATGAATTTTAATTACGCCCTGACAACTGACCGGATATGGGCCGGAGTTGATCAGCAATTTGATTTTACGGTGTCTTTTTGAGGATAATGCGGAACGCTGAAATATTATCTGATGTTACGGGGCAGCCCCGAAGGGGCGTAATACCCATGCGATGGGCGCGGCCCATCGCATATATTGAAATAAGAAGCATGAGATGGGCTCTGCCGTATAGATAGGATGCCATGGTTGGCGTATAACGCCCTGTCAGAGCTTGGGAGATTTTGAGTAACATTAGATAATAAATGGATATTTAGATTATGAATCAAAAAACAACTCTATTGATAACGTTGATTTTTGCGCTTGCGTTTTCAGGCAGCGAGCGCGGGTATGGTTTCCTTATGCTTGAGGAGCCACTCAGCGCTAAAAGCATTGCCATGGGCGGTGCGGGAACTGCTTTGGCAGGTGCGGGATTCAGATATTATAATCCAGTTCAACCGTTTTTTTCCTCCGCTTCATACGTTTCTGTTGAATTTGGGCGGATGCCCGGCGGGGTTAACAAGGGCGGTGTCGAATCCGCGCTTATTTTTCCAAGTTGGTATTCCGCGCTGGGGTTTCATTCAAGCAGTCTTGATTTCGAAACACGCGATGAGAGAGGTTTCGGATCAAGCGCGTCAAGCAATACCACAATGGGTTCATTGAGCGGCGGACTTATACGCGGCAGGCTTGCTGTGGGAGTGAGTGTAAACTCGGTGCAGGATCGTATCTGGGTGTCAAGCACTTACAGCGCAATATCAATGAGCGCAGGCTTAGGGTATAAGCTTTTTGACGGCAAACTTAATCTTGGAGCCGCGGGGTTTCATGGTGTGGCAAAGAGCACCGGATTTGGAGGCAATGATTCTACATGGCATAACGGAAAGGTGCCAAGGTTTGCGAGAGCGGGCGGCGCCTGGATGGATACGGTAAAAAGTTTTCCGTTTACTATCGCGGCGGATATGGTTTACAGAGATGAGAACGGAACTATAAGTGTTCCTGTAGGGGCGGAAGTGCGGGTTTTGCCGTCTGTTGCTTTACGTATTGGAAAGCGCTTCGGCTGGGAAACCGAAATTATGTCATTGGGAATTGGATTTAATATTGACAAAGTCGCTTTTGACGCGGCTTTTGTTCCATCTGTACTTGTAGATGATTACGAACTGAAATGGAATATGGGCCTGACTTATAATTTAGGCGGTAAACGTAAAGAGAGGGCCCCTACCGCAAAATATATCTTCGAAGATTTGAAGGTGCAGGGGGAAACCCCTGCGGGTGAGAAACCTTCAGAATCTCCCGTATCTGAGGATACAGCGCCGTTGGATTCTAATCAGGAAGATGGTGAAGAGAAAGCAGTTGAGGAAGAGGCAGAACCTTTATCTCAAGAAGAGAATCAGGATAAAGATCTGGGTGAAGAGGAAAATCCTGTTGATGATGGAAATATTTATATTGAGGAAGTAAATGAGTTGTCAGAAGAGAAAGCGCCATCGCCGGAATTGTAGGGGCGCCCCTATCATGCATACGCATACAGCATGCCGCGCAAAGGAGGGTGCCCGCAGCCAAACTGAAGCCAATACCTCCCTGTATGGATTTTGATTTTGCTCCCCTTTTTATGTTTTAAATTTTTTTTCAACAAAAACTACCAAAATCATTGTAAACTATTGTATTTTTACTATTCTATAAGTATTGTGTAATTATCAACAGTGAAAAGATCGCGTTATCGCAATAGCCATTTACTGTATTTCACTAAATTTCTGGACTATAAAAAGGTCAGAGGGCTAAAGAATGGGTATGTTTCCGTCGTTGTCGAATGATTTAGGGATAGATCTTGGAACCGCAAACACGCTTGTGTATGTGAGGGACAGAGGTCTTCTGATTGATGAACCGAGTGTTGTCGCTATAGACAAAAGCACCAAAAAAGTTGTGGCTATCGGTCTTGAAGCCAAACGAATGTTAGGGCGTACGCCAGGAGAAATTGAAGCGATACGTCCCATGAAAGATGGTGTTATCGCTGAGTTTGATCTTGTTGAGCAGATGCTCAAATATTTTATTCGTAAAGTTCAAAAATACCGTTTTTATTTTCGCCCGCGCGCGGTTATCTGTGTCCCGTCCGGAATAACTGAGGTGGAGAAACGCGCTGTGGTTGACTCTGCGGAAAGCGCCGGAGTGCGAGAAGTGTATCTGATTACGGAAACAATGGCCGCCGCTATCGGTATGGGTATTCCCGTTGGAGAGCCTTCGGGAAACATGGTGATTGACATTGGGGGCGGTACCGCCGAGATCGCGGTTCTGGCGCTTAATGGTATGGTGTGCGATATGTCAGTGCGCATAGGCGGCGATGAGATGGATGAAACAATAGTGTCTTATCTTAAGAAAACGTATAATTTACTTGTGGGAGAAAGTACCGCGGAACAGATAAAGGTTCAGATAGGCAGCGCGTTTCCTTTAGAAGATGAACTTGAAATGGAGGTTAAGGGACGGGATCTTGTGGCCGGTATTCCCAAAACTCTTCGCATAACTTCTACAGAGATTCGCGATGCGCTCAATGAACCGGTCTCTATTATTGTTGAGGCTGTCAAGCAGGCTCTGGAACAGACTCCGCCTGAATTATCCGCTGATATTCTCGACAAGGGTATTATAATGACAGGCGGCAGCTCACTTCTGCGCGGACTTGACGAAAGAATTCGGCAGGAAACCAATCTCCCTGTCAACGTTATCGATGACCCGCTGACCTGTGTGGCGCGCGGCTCGCTTAAGGTTATTGAGGAACTTGACAAGTATCTTCCTGTTCTGACGACATCCGGCAGGCGGAATAAATAATGGGGGGCGTTGCACGCAACGCCCGTACAGCGTATTCGCTGGTGTATATACTACGTGCAAATTAATTATCAGGTAAGGGCGCGGTTAATCGCGCCCAATAAATAAAGAGGCGGGTGAGGATTCCTGCATGCGTTGGATTATAGAAATTATCATTGCTCATCGCAACATCAGTTCGCTGCTGCTTACGGTATCGCTTAGTCTGGCAATGATCAGCGCGGGGCCTGAGGCGCAGTCTAAAGTAATTCGTTATCTTAATTTCAGCTTATACTATCCTGCCTTCGCTACCGTTTCACAAATTACAAGATTTGGCAATGTTTATTCCGAAAACACCCGGTTAAAACATGAACTGGCTCAAACAAACGCGCGTTTGCACCAGATTGAGGATCAGTCAATCGAAAACCGGAGGCTGCGCGGACTTTTGGGTGTTATCGAGGACTCACCATACGAGCTTGTTCCAGTCAGAGTAGTTGCCTACGATCCGTCGCATTTGTCTAAAAGTATTGTAGTAAGCGGCGGAAAAAACCATGATATCGTACCGTTTATGCCGCTTGTCGCTGAGCATGGGGCTGTGGGAAAAGTAATTCAGGTTATGAGTAACATAAGCCTGGTACAGCTTCTGCGCGATCCTTTCAGCCGTACAAGCGTAATGTGCCGCAGAACCAGAGCAGTGGGAATTATGGAAACTGAAAACAGCAGAGATTTTTTTATACGGATGCGAAGCCATGAAGATGTGCATACAGCGGATACAATAGTAACTGCCGGTTTAGGCGGGATTTACCCTAAGGGATTACTTGTGGGAACTGTTTCTAAGATAAGTGATGACAAAAATTCTCTTTTCAAGCGTGTATATATCAATTTTACGGTTGATTTCGGAAAGCTTGAGGAACTTTTTGTAATTCGCCTTGCTCCTCAGTGGTCGGCGTTTCGCGATGAACTTGATTCATTGAAGATTAAACATGACAAATAAAACATTTAAATGGATTGGATGGTTTTTACTGTGCATAGTTTTGCAGAGTACGGTTATTCCCCATATCAGCATATTTTCAATAAAGCCCGATCTTCTTCTGTTAGCTCTTTTTCTTATGTCCACAAAAGCGGGTGTGATGGCCGGAGTGTATGTGGGGTTTTTTCTGGGATTGGGGCAGGATCTTTTTTCTCCTGAAATTTTGGGTCAAAACGCTTTAGCCAAAACAGTTGTAGGTTTTTTTGCAGGGTTGTTTAACGAACGGGTTATGCGTATGGATCCCGTTACGCAGGCGGCGCTGCTTATAGTTGTATTCCTTATGAATGACGCTCTCATTATGGCTGTACAGATAGTTAAAACGGGCGGCGAAGCTCATATCGTCTTAGGAGAGCTGCTTATGGTAACTCTGCCGCGGGCAATTTATTCGCTTCTTTTGGCTATGCTCCCGTTTGTCTGGGAAAATGTTATTCAACCGGTAAGACGGTAGATTGAATAAACAATGGCATTTGGAAAAAGGTTACAGGATGAACAGCATGAGCGCAGGTTTAAAAGCCTGATAATTTCCGCCGCTATATCATTTTTCTTTATCCTCCTTCTGTTAAGCTTAATTAATACGCAAGTCATGGACGCTACTGTCAACATACGCCTTTCAAATGAAAACAGCATGCGCGAGACGATAGTTCTTCCGCCGCGAGGACGTATTTTTGACAGAAACGGCGAAGTGCTGGCCCGTAACCGTCCCTCTTATTCTATCTGCGTACTTCCCTATAAACTTCGTAATCGGGAAGCTGTAATAGAGTCTTTGTGTAAAATCCGCGACGCAAATGGAGAAGCTGTCTTTGACAGCCTCGAACTTACCCGTCAGTTTCGCAGAGCGAACTCAAGACGTTTTGACGCTACACGCATTAAAGAAGATGTGTCAATTGAGATAGTAAGTATTGTGGAAGAACATTTTATGGAGCTTCCCGGAATCATCGTCCAAACGGAATCCCGCAGAGAATATCCATTCGGCTCCTCCGCGTTTCATGTTGTAGGATATATGGGTGAAATTCCGGAAAAAGAATTTGACACTCTGCGGCATCAGGATTACTATTGGGGTGACATGATCGGAAGAACTGGTCTTGAACGTCAATATGAAAAGATAATGAGGGGACGGTGCGGCAGAGAATATTTAGAGGTAAACGCTTACGGTAAAAGTATGGGGGCTATCTCTCATATTTCAAAAATCGAACCTAACATTGGTCACGACCTGTATGTATCGCTTGATATAAAACTGCAGCTTGCGGCAGAAAAAGCATTCCCCGATACACTTAAGGGCGCAGTTATAGCTCTTGATCCGCGCAATGGCGAAGTGCTTGTCATGTTCAGCAATCCCTCGGTAGACCCCAATATTTTTTCCGCCGCCACATCTGTGAGGGGAAGGACATGGGCGGCAGTGGCCTCAGACCGCAATCTGCCGCTTAACAACCGGGCAATCGCCGGAACTTATCCCCCAGGCTCCACATTCAAACCGCTCAGCGGAATCGCCGGACTCGCGACAGGAAAGATTACAAAAGATACAAGGATGGCTGTTTCATGTGCGGGAAGCTACCGTTTCGGCAGCAGAGTAGCCAGATGCTGGAAGCCCTCGGGACATGGCAGTACAAATTACATTGTCGCCAACCAGCATTCATGTAATGTGTTTTTCTACCAGCTCGGTTTACGTATAGGCGACGAAAAGATAAATCACTACGCAAGAATGTTCTCTCTGGGACAGATCACCGGAATTGATTTGCCGGGTGAAAAGACAGGATATCTTTCAGGAGAGAGGGCTTATAATGAACGCTTCGCGTCTAGAAATTGGAAATGGACACAGGGACTTGTGATGGATCTGGCGATCGGCCAGCAGCAGGTTTTGACGCCGCTTCAGCTTGCTTTGATGATAGGCGGCATGGGCAACGGTAAAGAGATATTCAGGCCAAGTTTACTTAAGGAAGAACGTAACAGTGATGGAATATTAGTATCTCAGAAAAAACCTGTTGTAAGAAATGTGCTTGATATTGACCAGGTTTCTCTTGATATCAATCGGGAAGCGATTGCCGCAGTTGCCAGACCGGGAGGCACCGGGGCGCGGGCAAGCGTGCCGGGAATAGTGGTCGGCGGGAAAACAGGCAGCGCACAGAACCCTCACGGCGATGAGTCTCACGCGCTGTTTGTGGCTTGCGCGCCATATGATGATCCGGTTATTGCCATAGCGGTAGTAGTGGAAAACGCGGGTGGAGGCGGAGCAGTCGCTGCGCCTATAGCCGGAGAGATTTTGCGGTACTTTTTTTCACAAACAGCCGAAGGAACCGCAGTGTATCAAAAGTATAATCCAGCGGGCCCTCCAAAACCGCCGCCTGTACGCAGGCCGCCGCCGCCGGTTCCTGTTGTTGAGACGCCGGTTTTTAGTGATTGGTAAGGTAAAGAAACAGGGCAGACCTGCACGAATCAGATATGCGTGAGTATCAGGAAGAAGGGTGTTGCGCACTACTTATCCTTATAAAGGCGGCGGCATGCCGCCCATGTATCATGCGTCACAAAGATGTATGGTGTGCGGTGTATACGGAAAAAATGGACGGCGGATTGCCGCCCAACAACAGATAAAATCAGGGCGGGAGACTTTTTCCCTCATATTTGTTATTAAGGATTTATAATATTATGTATGAATTGCGTAAAAAAGGCCATTTTGATTTTCTGCTTTTTGCTTCGGCATTTGCGCTGTGGGTATTTGGGATATTTTTAGTTTACAGCGCGACTCACATTCATGAAAGCGGCCCGCTTGCCGGAATTTACAAACAACAGATAATTTGGGTTGCTATGGCGCTGCTTATTATCATTATGATTATATCTATTCCGGGGCGCATTATCTTCAATGCGTCTTATCTGTTTTACGGATTTTCTCTTGTATTGCTTGCCATGGTACTCGTTTCGGGTATAGAAACTAAAGGAGCGGGGCGCTGGATTAACGTGGCCGGATTCAAAATCCAGCCCTCAGAATTCGCCAAGATAGGGCTGCTTCTGGCGCTTTCCAAATACCTCAGCGAAAATAAAGTTTCATTGTACCATATATCAACTTTTGTTATCCCCGGTATTCTAATATTAGTTCCATTTTTACTTGTACTGAAGCAGCCTGATCTTGGAACCGCACTTGTGTTTATATTGATGGCTTTACCGATGTTTTATTGGGCGGGATTAACGCTTCTTGAAATCTTTTTTATTATATCACCGGCAATCTCTATAGCGCTCGCGGGCATTCCTCTTCTGCTGTCATATAACAGCGAAAGCAGCTGGGGTATTTTTGAGTCGGTTCCGTGGGGGATTTTCTTTTTAGCGCTTATTGCCGTATTGTACATTACACGGCCTCCGATATTTATATGGATAGGATCAATCCTCGCTAATATCGCTACAACCACAGTAGTTACGATACTGTGGGGGTCGGTACTCAAAGATTACCAGAAGATGCGGATAATAAGCTTTATTAATCCGCAGGAGGATCCGTTTGGAGCCGGGTACCAGGTAATACAATCTAAAGTGGCTATCGGTTCCGGTCATATTTGGGGTAAAGGTTATTTACAGGGTACCCAATCAAGACTCTCTTTTCTTCCCGAACAGCATACGGATTTTATCTTTTCAGTTCTGGGTGAACAGTTTGGGCTTGTTGGGTGCTCTATCGTAATTTTGCTTTTTCTCGTAGTTATTGTAAGAGGCCTCATGCTGACTCATTATGTGAAAAACCGCTTTATCAATTTGCTGGCGACAGGGTGTGCGGCGATACTCGGATTTCACGTATTTGTCAACATAGCCATGACTGTCGGACTAATGCCGGTCACCGGTCTGCCGCTGCCGTTTCTTTCTTACGGCGGATCATTTACAATCACAGTGGCAGTTTTAGTAGGTATGCTCCTTAACGCGCGGATTACGAATCAGGATTTTTGATAATTCAAAAATAACAAACACGTTCTGCAACCCCTGCTTTCGCGGGAGGAATGTGAACAGATCTTTTTCTAATAGATCAACTTATACTGCGAATGAACTCCCCAGAAGCATAGCTTGGGGGTATCAAAGTCAAATGCCATATCATATCTTTTAACGGTTTCAAGACAAATATTTTTCAGATCAATATCAATTTCTTTGCTAAAAACGACTTTACGATATTTTGCAGGACAGACAAAATGGCACTACCAACAGAGACATTATGACTTTTATGATAGACTCGCTCATGTATAACAAAATAATAAAGTAAAAGCAGAACTTCCGGGAATTTGACCCTAGAGATTAAAAAGATGGCGCGCTGTTGCGACACGCTATGCAAAGACTTCTTGCATTTTGCAGTGGTTAAGACATATTGCATAGACAGTATTTAATGAACAATTGGGAGGTTATTTTGGGAAAATGCATATTTCCGGAGTGTTTATTTTGAGTTTTCTTTGCTTTACATGTATCATCCTTTAGCCTCCATGAGGGAATCGCAGGTAAATAATACAGCGGGGCGTTGCGAGGCGGCCAACCCACCGGGGTAATGAAAAAAGTAAGGACACCACTTGTGGGTGCCCTTACTTTTAGAGCAAGGAGAGTACTCCCTCCCTATTTCCTACTTTCTCTATTTTTCACATACCTTACGCACCAATACCCAAGGCACCCTGCATAAGAATCGCGGCAACAAGCGAAAGGATTGCGAAAAATTCAGGGAACGCGGCAAGGATCAGTGTGTTACCAAGCACATTGTTACCCTCAGCAATTGATAAAGCTCCGCTGGCGCAAATTTTAGCCTGATAGATACATGTTATCATACAGGCAAGGCCAACCGCGATACCGGCGCCAAAGAAAATAGCTCCCTGTGTCATGGTCATTGGGCCAGCCGCTACAATCGCCGTGAGCGAAGTATTATACATGATAAAAGCCACAAACCCATAAAGACCCTGTGATGACGGAACCGCCGAAAGAACAAGAAGGTTTCCCCACGCTTCCGGCCTCTTTTTAAGACCCCCAATAGCAGTCTGAGCGAGAAGACCAAAACCGATACCTGCACCAGTAGCTGACAAACCAATCATCAGCCCCATTCCGACTAAAGCGAGTGTGTACTCCATTAAACCCCTCCTGAGTGAGTATTTGAAAAAGTTATTGTTGTTTTACATTTGCAAAAGGACTATATGGCTTACTCCCTCCCTTAAACCCAACGACTCCATAAAACTCAACAAAAGTAAGACGCAGAGGATGTATGAAAGCCCCAAGAGCGGAGAATCCAAGATTAACAATATGACCGCCTATAAGCACCCCAATCGTTCCCACAACCCATATAGACTTAAAGTTGACAGTACCGTCCGGAGCGGTTATGAACATAAAAGCGATCTGGTTTACAGCGGCGGCTAAAAGACCTCCGGCAAGCCCAAGCGCGAAAAGACGCAGATACGAGAGAACATTCGAGATAAAACCGGTCGCGAAATTGTAAAGCGCCCAAAGTCCTGTGAGCGGCCGCATAAAAATAATTTTATCTACATTGTTAAATAGAAGCAGCATTATAAGGCCGCCTATCGCCATACCTTTCGCGACACCCGGCGAAACAGCAGCCATTAACGCCGGCCCGATTTGAAGAGCTCCTACGCTAAAATCCGCAATGCCAAGATTCATAAAGTTAGTATGGCCGCCAAGTATTATCCCTCCAACCGCCATTATTATACAGGCAATCGGCTGCAAACCTGCCGCAAAACCTCTGTCTCTCATCTGCATATATGACTGAATCAGCATACCCAAAAACAACTGCGCGAATCCGGCTACAAGCGCAAGACTTAATGCGGGAAATACCTGCTGTCCACCCTCATTATTGTATGCGGCAAGAGGAGCGAATATCTCCGCACCGGTCGCAAAAATTGATGTACCCGGCTCAACACCCATCCCGCCAAAAATGGGCATCCCAAAAAATGAATTCAGCAGAATACCGCAAGCTGTCGTGGAGACTCCTAAAACAAGACCAAGCATCAGTATCGGTCTCATTTTAGCGCTCAACGCAAGCATTCCAATAATAGCTATCAGCGTAACCATCAACCCATAACCGGCGTCACCCAAACAAAGTCCAAAGAAAATTGTAAAGAACGGAGCGGCGAAAACTGTATAATCCAATTCACTGTAATTTGGAAGCGAATAAATACCCAAAACAGGCTCAAACAGTTTGCTGTATTTGTCATTTTTAAGCTTTACAGGAACATTCTCATTGGGAGCGGGATCCCTGAAAGCTATATATGCCGAATGGTTTTTATTAACAAACTCTGTAACTTTAGCTTCGTTAGCCTTGGGAACCCATCCGGAAAGCTTGAGAAGCTTGCCTTGCGCCTCAGTTTTCATTGATAAACGCGCTTCCTCATATCTAAGCTTACCTAGATGCTCGTCACGAAATTTTTCGAGTACGGGCAAGCCTCCGATGAGCCTCTCAATGCCAGTGTTGATCTCACCGCACTGGGATTGAAGAGAGGCGATTTTTTCGTCAAGAGTCTTCAAGCTTGCTTCAGGCAAACGCACCTCTTCGGCCCCGGCGATTTCAGGCGCTTCGCCTCTATAAACTACGACAAAATAAGCGAAAGGAGCGGCTTGCGATATAAGCTCAATTCCATATTTTGACTTGTCAAGTGATTCGAACTTCTTGAGCGTCATAGTATAAAACTTCATCTCAAGACCGGCATCAGCAAGGCGCTTTACAGCCTGCGGTTCAAAATTACCCCAGGGCAGAAGCGATTCTCTGTCCTTTTTGAGGGATAAAATCTCCTGACCGGCTCTGTCTTTCTTTGATTCGTATTCCTCAAATTCACGAATAACCTCAAACGCGTTGCCATGATGTCCGGCTGCCGCGGTAATATTTTTCTCTTTTTGCACCTTCTGAAGAGCGGCAATTACACGGTTTGACAGATGCACCGAAGCGCTCAACTCCTGCGCAACTGTCGATTCCGGCGGTTCATCGGAAGCAATATGCACTACTCCCAGATTGCGCAGCTCTTCAAGAAATTTCTCCTGTTCTCTGTGGTAAAGCAGGAGATCCATTTTTCTCATTTTAATAATCATCAGGCGGCCTCCGCGGCGATCTTTACCTTCAAAATCTTTTGTGAAGACTTAGCCAAATTGTCCTCATCCTCCATGTAACGCTTTATTTTGCGGACAGCTTCCTTATACTCAGGAATCTGCACTTTTTCATACAGGTTTACTTTTTGAGTCGTCTTTTTACGCGCGTACTCAAGAATCGCGACTTTTTTCTTCGCAAGCTCAAGAGTGATCTTGAGTTCGGCGAACCGTTTTAAAATCTCTACACCCTCGGGAATCCATGAGCTCTCGGCCAAAAGACTGTAACGGGAAATAACAAAGTCGATCTTGTCAAGCACAGGAGTTTTAACTCCGGCGATCTTCTTTACGTTTACGTCTACTTTGCCCACCTTTACAAGGTCTTCGGGCATCTCAAGCCAGAGTCTGTTTGTCGCGGCAAGAGTTTCATGCTCTTTTGCAATACGCCCCTCAAGCTCAAGCGCCGTCTCTTTTGCTTTCGCAACCTCAACTCTAAGAGCCGATTCCTTCGCGACAAGAGTAGGAAGAGCGTTTTGCCGCACTTTCAGCTCGCGGTTAAGCTGCTGCATGTAGGTCTTATTGTACTGGAATTTTAAAGCCATTTATAGTTTCCTTATGCTCTTTACTTCTATCTCAAGTTTGCCGCGCTCACGGTCAATCTCACCTGATATTTCTACCTTATCTTTTTCACTTATCGAAATTCCGCCCCATACTTTACTTTCTATTTCAACAGTTATTGTTCCGGTATTATCCGCAAATGTATATCTTTCGTTGCCAAGAGAGCGCGTGATAGCTCCCGCCAATATTACAGGCGTATCGTCAACGAGTTCTTTAGCCTCAGCAACCGTCACTGCTCCGGCGGAAGGCCCTGTAAATCCGCCTCTCTCACATGAATTTGGTTTAGCCGACGGTCCTGTAAAACCGCCCTGACCATACGCAAACGAAAGACACAATACCAAAAACAAACTCACCGCGGCAAACGTAACTTTGGCTCTCACGATGACCTCCTTAAATAAGGTTTACAGACATTATTAAAGCGCAATATCCTCTTTAGGGGTTAAATTCGTTTGAAAAGTCCAGACATTAGCCATACCGCTTTTCAAACAAAAAACAGTAAGATAATTATAAAAATCTTCCTCAGCTGGAAACTGCGCTTTCATACCCTGCATAAACGCGCGGCTGGGATGATTCATTATCTCCTCTTTGAACTTCCGGTCATCAACTTTTTCAAGAGTACCGCGAACACGAACCTGAATACCCTGCGCCTGATCAAAGAAACACATCTCCACATTGGGATTTTTTATAATCTGCTTACAAACATCCTTATCGGAAGCGGTGTGAAAAACGACTCCTCTCTCATCAGCCTTATACAAAAGCATACCCCTGACACGCGGATTCGTTCCCTCAACCGTTGCAAGAGTAAACGCGGGATTTTTGTTCAGTATCTCAAAAATTTCAGATGCGGTCATAGACATTTTTTTAGTTACCTTATTTAGTTATTTTTCTTTAACTGGCTGACGCTTTCCAGAACTGATCCATGAGCTCTTTCTTGATACCAACCTCATCCTGCGTAAAGTACTTACCGAAAAGTCTCCACGCGGTGTCAAGCATCGATTCAATCTCAACGTTAACGTCAATCGCCAAAAGCTCTCTTGAATACTCCTTGGCAAACTGGAGCGAACGTCTGTCATAATCGGTAAGGTCAAAACCGTTTTCAAGCTTTGTTTTCGCGCCCGCCGCGTCAGAAAAGAGACGGATAGCGGCGTTCATCACCTGCGGGTGGTCTTTTCTTGTCTTTTTACCGATAACAAGCTGCTTCAAACGCGATAAACTTCTAAAAGGGTCGATAATAACCTTGGAAACATCCGTATCACGACGCAAGTAAAGCTGCCCTTCGGTTATGTAACCGGTGTTGTCAGGTATTGCGTGCGTAATGTCACCGCCCGAAAGCGTTGTTACCGCGATAATCGTAATAGAGCCGCCTTCGGGGAACTGAGACGCTTTTTCGTAGATACGCGCCAAGTCGCTGTAAAGCGATCCGGGCATGCTGTCCTTAGACGGAATCTGATCCATACGGTTTGACACAATGGAAAGAGCGTCAGCAAACAGCGTCATGTCTGTGAGAAGAACGAGCACCTTCATATTTTGCTTAACGGCAAAGTGCTCCGCGGTGGTAAGACACATATCAGGCACAAGCAGACGCTCAACAGGAGGGTTATCCGTTGTGTTTACAAAAGCGGTGATGCGGTCAAGCGCTCCCGCGTTGTCAAACAAGGTCTTATAGTAAAGGTAGTCATCATTCGACATACCCATGCCGCCAAGGATAATAAGGTCCGCTTTAGCGCGCAGAGCCACATCCGCCATAACAGCGTTAAACGGCTGATCCGCATCCGCAAAGAACGGAATCTTCTGACCTGTAACCAGAGTGTTGTTAAGGTCGATACCGGCGATACCGGTAGCGATAATTTCCGAAGGCTGCTTGCGGCGAACAGGGTTCACTGAGGGGCCGCCGATCTCAATCTCTTCTCCCTCAACCTCTGGGCCGCCGTCGATAGGCTGGCCGTAAGCGTTAAAGAAGCGTCCCTTTAACTCATCGGAAACCTTGATTGTCGGGGGTTTGCCTAAAAAGACAACCTCGGCGTTTGTTGCGATCCCTTGCGTTCCTGGGAAAATCTGCAATGTCACTTTGTCGCCCATGATTTTAACAACCTGAGCCGGACGTCCGTCAACCTGCGCCATCTCATCGTTGGCTACACCTTCAGCCTGAACCGTACAGGTGGCCTTGGTTACGTTTTCGATCTGAGTATAAACTTTCTGAAAAGCTTTGGTTTTCATCTATGTACTCTCCTCGCGCGGCCGCTTACGCGTTTGCAGTCTGGGCTAAGGTTTCCGAAACGATTCTCTCTGCCAGCAAGCTGTCAAGCTGCTGCTCAAGCTCATTAAATTCACCGCTCTTAAATTCCAGATAGTTCATCTGGCGCATAAGGTTAATTATTTTCTTAAAATAGATACCAATCTGCTCAAAATTGTCAAAGTTAAACTTAGCTTCACAGATGCTAAGCACTTTGTTAGCTGTATACTGCTGACGGTTAAGCGGTGAGTTAGCGTCTACCTTGTCAAACGCATCCTGCTGCAGGATAACAAAGTCAATAATTTCCGCTTTGTTAAAAATGATATGATACTCAAGCGGAACGCTGTCGTCACCGAGAATGTTAATCTGATCACGCGCCTCTTTACCGCGCAGAAGCATATCTTTAAGCTCCGTTACCTTGTTCACCCAGCCGGGCTCAATCGTTTTGTCAAGGTATTCCACAACTTCCGCATACTCAAGATATTTTGAGTAACTGTCAATCGGATCAACAGCTGGATAGCGCTTTGAGTCCGCGCGGTTCTGCGAGAGCGCGAAGAAACAGCGAGCCGCCTTTTTCGTTGACTCGGTAACAGGCTCTTTAAGGTTACCGCCCGCGGGGCTGACCGTACCAATAAATGTGATCGAACCGCTCTGCTCATTATTGAGGTAAACAAACCCCGCGCGAGAGTAAAAGTTCGCGATAACAGCGGGTAAGTCCATCGGGAAAGCATCGGGGCCGGGAAGTTCTTCCATACGGTTTGACATTTCGCGCAGAGCCTGAGCCCAGCGGGAAGTCGAGTCAGCCAGAAGCATAACCCTAAGACCCATCATGCGGTAGTATTCGGCGATCGTCATACCCGTATAAACGCTGGCCTCACGGGCGGCGACAGGCATGTTTGAAGTATTACAGATAATAATCATACGCTCAATAAGTTTACGTCCCGTACGCGGGTCGTCAAGCTCAGGGAACTCTGTAAAGATTTCCACAACCTCGTTGGCGCGCTCACCGCAGGCTACAACGATAATGAGGTCGGCCTCAGCGTACTTTGAAAGCGCGTGCTGAAGAACTGTTTTTCCGCATCCGAACGGGCCGGGGATAAATCCTGTTCCACCCTCTGTGATTGGGTTTAATGTGTCAATAGTACGCACGCCTGTCTGCATGATCTTGAACGGACGGGGCTTGCTCCTGTAACCCTTTACCTCTACCTTTACAGGCCACTTCATCATCATGCTGACTTCACGGTCGCTGCCATCCGCGTCTGTAAGCACGGCGACTGTATCTTTAACTGCATATTCGCCTTCACTTACGATACTCTTAACCGTATAGTTACCGGTAAAGCCGAACGGAACCATAATTTTATGGTCTATCCAACCCTCTTTAACATTACCAAGCCAATCGGAGCCGCTTACAGCCGCGCCAACTTTCGCAAGCGGAGTAAACTTCCACTTTTTATCTACGTCAATAGCCGGCGGATAATCGCCGCGCTTCAGAAAAACGCCATCCATTGCGTCCAAATCGCTCTGCAAACCATCGTAGTTTTTTGACAGCATACCGGGACCAAGCGTCACCTCAAGCATATGTCCGGTAAACTCCGCTGTACACCCTACGTAAAGACCGCGGGTGCTCTCGAACACCTGCACATAAGCGTTCTTGCCGGTGATCTTGATGACCTCGGCCATAAGCTTAGTACCCTTGAGATCAATATAACAGATCTCGTTCTGGGCAACCGGGCCGTCAACCTCAATAGTAACAAGGTTCGCTACGATACCCGTTACTTTTCCCTTGGTGCTCATGTTTCTGTTTTCCTCCGTTTAGCCGTATGTAAAATCAAATTCAAAATCTATAATATGGGGGCCGGGCTTCGCCGACCTTTGACAGGGGGCAAAGCCCCCACTCATATCAAAATCATCTTTACTATTCCAGGGCACCCGCGAGGAGTTCCCTATCCCGCACACAAATCACCCTGCCATTTGTACGGGCGAACTCATTCGCCCCATCCCGCCAGCCCCAAAGGGGCGTAATACATTATCGATGGGTGAAGCCCGTCGCTCAGAATCCCGCAGGCATAACAAAACTGCCCCTCAACTCCTCCACCAACCTATCCAATTTCGCCCTGCCAGTAACCGGTTCAAGCCTCATCCACCGCTCAACTATTAAAAGCTTTTGAACAAAAATCGCTATAACCTCAATCTCAAAAACCAAAAAACCCATCAACTCATTGAGCTTATCCCAGCGAATATCATCAAGACCTTTTTCCATTTCGGTGAGGCCGCCTCTTCCCAGGGCAACAGCTTTTTCAACCCATGGGTACGCCCCCGCAAGACCGAAATCCGGCGCGGCGGAACGCAGAACAGCCTCCGCTACATCATTGCGCCCAATAATTGTAAACATACCGGGACGATCGCGCTCTGTAGCGAGAGCTTCTAAATGCCCAAGGTTTTTTCTGATATTTATACCCGCAGCCACATTGCGCAAGTCAAGATCAAATTGAAACCATTCTTTTAAGAACGCGTTTTTGGATTGCGTCACCTCATCGTAGAAAAGCCGCGTGAGCTGGTCGAGAGCGGTAAGGCTCGGAAAAAGCTGACGGTTCGCCCGATGAGCCTCAAGAAACTCCTGCATGTAAGCGGGGAAATTTTCAGGCGATTTTAGAGCATTGCCCAGCTCAACGGCTGAGTAGTTACCGCGGCTATCGAACTCAACATTTTTGGATTCCAGTATGTTGACAAGGTTCTTATTGTCAATGGGAAGCCTCAGCGTGTTGATAATCTTAAGATCAGCCTCAGAAAGTTCCATCCGCAAATTACCCATAATATCCTGAAATTTAGGAACGCTTTTGTTTTCCTCCATTACAAGACTGGGCAAACCCGCGACTATATAGTAATAGTTAGCCATAGCAGATTACTCGCCAAAAAGATAGGTACGTGTTCTTGGACGCAAATATTCCTTAAAGAACTCCCTGAAATCCTCATCTGTAAGATTGATCTTGTATCCGCCGCCGGCCGGGCCGATACTGAAGCCGGATTTAATATTCTTTGAAAACGAAACTTTGAGTTCGTTTTTAAGTTCAGCGTTTACGCCGCTCTGAAAACTTTTGTTAAGCTCTTCCTGCTTTGCGGCTGGAAGCATAACCTCAAGAGCGGGAGCCTCATCTTCACCCATTTTCCAGTTGGAAATGACCTGTGAGACAAAGTCCTTAAGCACCGCTGGATCAGAGAGCGCCTTGCTTGAAGCGTCATCTATCACTTTGCTTGTGATAAGATTTACAATCTGACTCTTTATGGCGGCTACAGCCTGAGAGCCGCTGCTTTTGAGTTCAGACTCTGTGTTGCGCTTGAGTTCGGCAGCCTGCTTCTGAGCGTCGGCAATGATCTTTTCAGCCTGAGACTTGGCCTCGCTCACAACTTCGACAGCCTTTTTCTCAGCATCAGATACGATCTCTTTTGCTTTTTCGTTACCCTTCTCAACGCCTTCCTGATAAATCTTTTCCGTCAGTTCCTGGATTTTCTGCTCCATAAGACCTTATTCCCCTGAACAATATATGGTGGACAGTGCTTAGTTTGCCATTTAACCGGTTAGAATAACTTTTTCCCTATTTTAATGATAAAGGTTTAATATAATTAATCCGTTACACTGACGCAAGTAGCAAATTTCCTTGAATTTAAATTTCTGACCATACCTGTCTTTAACTTAATATTTATAGTATTATGTGTAGAAAGTTTTCAATATATTTTGAGAATAAGTTCCACAAATCCCCCCAATATCTTAACTTAATTAAAAATCCATTTCAGAAACTTAACAGTTCCGCTCAATTCAGGGAACATATTCCTGAAACACTACATTTAAACAAAATTTATGGATTATATTCCTTAAACATTGAAAAAAAGTATTGTTTCAGGAATGATTTCCATAAATTTAACATTTTATTAATTTTTAAGGAATATGATACTTAAAAGCTAAATGATTGCGTTGTTTTAGGAATTTGTTCCTTAAATTTTACTTACCTGTTCGTTAAAATATTATATTCATCTATAACAAAAGGAAAACACAAGGAAAGAACGCCGTGGAAAATATAGCCAGAAAAGAAGACCTGGATTTTCTTATCCGTTCCAGAGACAGGCATATAATTAAAGTCGTTTCAGGAGTCAGAAGATGCGGAAAATCTACTCTGTTTGATCTGTACCGTGAGTATTTGCTGAAAAATGGCGTTAAAAAAAATCAAATAATTGTTATGAATTTTGAAGATCTGGAATACGAGCATATACGCTCCTACCGTAAACTCTACGACCACGTAAAAAAGCTTGTTAAAAAAAACGAAAAAAATTATATTTTCCTCGATGAAATCCAACATGTTAAGGATTTTGAAAAAGCGGTAGACAGCTTATTTATCCATAAAAATACAGACCTTTATATAACAGGCTCAAATGCCTATTTTATGTCCGGGGAACTGGCTACACTTCTCTCAGGGCGTTATATTGAGCTGAAGATGTTCCCATTCTCTTTTTCCGAATACTGCGAAGGGTATTCTCTATATAGAGATAAAAACGCGTCTTTGCAAAAAATGTTTAACGGCTATATACAGGAAAGCTCATTTCCATACGCGCTTCAATTGAATGGCAGCCAAAAAGAGATATCCGATTATCTTAACGGCATATACAGTTCCGTCTTGCTTAAAGATGTTGTGGCCAGACATAAAATCGCGGATGTTATGATGCTTGAGAGTGTAGTGAAATTTGTTTTTGACTCTATCGGAAGTCCGATCTCAAGCACGAAAATAGCAAATACTATGGGATCGCATGGAAGAAAAATAGACAATAAAACTGTCGAAAAATATTTGCATGGACTCACGGACAGCTTGATTTTATATCACGCAAAAAGATTCGATATTAAAGGGAAGCAGCACCTCGCGACTCTGGGGAAATACTTTGTGGTTGACATCGGGCTGAGAAATATCTTATTAGGACACAAATTTGACATCGGGCATATCCTTGAAAATATAGTTTATCTTGAGCTTCTGCGCAGAAACTATCAGGTATCGGTTGGAGTAATAGACGGATGTGAGGTAGATTTTGTGGCAAAAAACCACGAAGGACTGACATATGTTCAAGTTGCGGCTACAGTAAGGAACAGCGAAACGTTGAGCCGTGAAATCCGCCCTCTGAATAAAATAAAAGACAATCACCCAAAATTACTGCTGACTTTGGATGATGATCCGGATACGCAGATTGAGGGGATACAAAAAATAAACGCGGTACGGTGGCTGGCAAGGTTGAAATGAATATTGTATGCCTCCCTAAAAGACAAGAGCTGTTTCATAATAACACGGAATCTCATGGCCGCAAACAGAACACCGCTGCGCGTATATGACAGATTTGCCGCGATAACAACGCTTTAAATCGTCAAAAAAAACATATCGGCTCCGCAAGATGAACAAGATTCGCGCTTGCTCATAGTCACCGCTTAAAGAATTTGACAACTTCGCTCTCTCGGTACATCTTTCTACCGCCACGGCCAACCCTGTGAAACGGAAGGGATTTAGGCAGTAAAGTACTGTATGGAATACCCAACCGTTTAGCAAGCTCTTTTTTATTCAACAATTTTTCCGATTCATTTTTAACCTCACGCATATTATCAGCTATTTGGTTGGCTAATAAGTTAATATCGTCAGGGTGGAGCCTCATGTACTGGTTTGGTTCGGTTTCCATTTTTAATACCTCCTTTCTCTAAGACTCATTACTTTCTGTGTTTTCATTAAATCTTGTTTCTTCGCGGCGTTCTGCGAGTTCACTGCGCTTGTCGGTCGCCCTTTCTATTGACGGTCGCGCAAGGATCCTGTTTATCGCATTGAGTGAAAATCCGGTGTCAAATCTTGACGCTTGTTGATCCATGGTTAGTTCCTTTCCCTATAAGGTCGGTGTATGGGTTTTCCAACGAAATTTTAAACGATACAAAACGATCCGGATGGTTGACAGTTAGCCGCCTCTTTGCTTCGTCAAGCGAGATGTTGGCTCTCAAACTCCATTGTGTTGCGTTACAATGGGGTTTGCAGTCTAAGTAACACCAGATAGTTAAGGTTTTGTTTGGTTTCATTGGTTATTTTTTGTTTCTATTTTCCAATAAACGTCTTCAAGGCCAATTTGCTTGAAAAATTCAGGCTCAATTTGAGCCGTTCACACCTGTACGGATATATGTGCGTGCAACAGTTTTTTTCGCGCCGGTTTTCAGTTCGTCTGTAATGAGTGATGTTTTATCCATCACACTCCTCCTTTTTGCTGGTTTTATAGGTATTAATTATTGAACTATTTGACAAAAAAATATTTTGCTACATCTTGCTTTTCGATACCTAAAATGGTCGTAGCCTTTTCTACTTCGTTGATAGAAAAAGGTGTACGTCCGGCAAGCCGCTGAATCAAGGTTTTATGTGTTAAGCCCAGTTCCCGCGCGAAAATGCCTTCAGTACCGCACACTTCGCGGATCTTACCGCGCAATCGTGGATAAGTCAATTGTTTATTGTTCATTTCTTCCCCTATAGGCTTGTAGTGTATCTAAAGCCTTATCTATTACTCTTTTAGCATGCGCACTGTTAAAGGTTGTGTCGGGTTTGAGTATTTCTAATATCTCCGCTTATCAACTCCTTTTTTGCATGGTTATATTAGTAATAACTACTGAACCATTCTAAACATACAATAAAAAAACATTAATGTCAACATTTTTTTTAACTATTTCACATTTTTATTAAAGTGAGTAAAAAATTTTAACGATATTGTAAACAGGTAACGCAATATCTATATTATACAAGGAGCTATTAAAGAACATGAAAAAAGTATCCAGTTTCGCGGAACGTTTGACTGAGGCAATTAAGTTAGGGGGTATAAGGCCGATTGACTTAGCCCGGCTCACTGGTTTTAATAAGGGCCTTATTAGTGGTTATCTAAAGGGAACACACGGCAACACAAACCCACGTAACGACAAGGTGTTTAAAATGGCCAACGCCCTAAACGTAAGTGAGCACTGGTTGATGGGCTATGATGTACCGATGGAGCCCAATAAACCACAAAGCGATACATCTGAATTCATGGAACTTATTAAATCGCAGATGGACATGTTGAAATCGCAACAGGAAACTATTAAATCGCAACAGGAAACGATACGCGAGTTTCTGATAAATGATAAAAAAACAAAGAGAAGTTTGGATACTTACAATATTCATAAGGCTTAATTAACCACCATATCAGCAGATGGTATCTGATCAGACGCAAGGCATGGTGGCTTAGGGAGTTGGGGAGAGTAAAACTTTTTAATAATCACATTCGTATTTTAAGGAATATACACTATGCCAGCATCAAAAAAAGTAATAGAGCGATTTACAAAGTTACTACCGCGATTTCAGCAAATTGTAAAAAACGCAAGAGACCGTGATGTAAACGAATCCGATACTGTTGTTATTATATCCGATATTTTCGCGGATATATTAGGATATGACAAATACTTAGAAGTTACACGCGAGTTCGCAATCAAAGGCACTTTTTGTGATTTAGCTGTTAAGATAAATGACAAAATACAGTTCATAATCGAAGTGAAGGCGGTAGGAATAGAGCTAAAAGATCAGCACATAAAACAAGCCTGTGACTATGGAGCCAATCAAGGGGTACAATGGGTTGTTTTAACAAATGGTATTGACTGGAAAGTATACAGAATACGATTTGAGCAACCGATAGGTTTTGATATGGTTTACCAATTTAAACTTCCTGATATTAATTTGAAGAGCGAGAACGATATTGATTTGCTCTTTACGTTATCTAAGGAGGGATTGAGTAGTAATTCGCGAGAGGTATATTATGAAAAAATACAAAGTGTAAATCGTTTTATGGTTGGTAACATTATGCTTCGCGAGGAAATTCTAAGTGTTGTCCGAAAAGAACTTAAAAAAATAGCTGTTGGTATTAAGGTAGAAATACCGGAAATAGAAAATATAATACTGCATTCTGTGTTTAAGCGGGAGATTATAGAGGGGGAAGAGGCAGAGGTGGCAAAGAAGCGGATAAGTAAGTTTTACAAAAAGGTAAATATCCCTGCAAAAAAAGCTCCTGTTAATAAGCAACTTGAGGTTAATACCTCCGCAGAAGTCAACAAGCCGACAGAAGAAACCCCGGATGATAGTAGTTTTGAGGCTGTAGAAGATTCGGCTATGTTTAACAGTAACCCTCAATAAAGTGATGATGGTTACAATGATACAGGATTTAAAGCAACGCGTTTTTAATGTTATTGAGCGGACGACAAAACCAACAATTTCAAACACTATATTTGATTGGTTTATTATATTACTCATTGCAACAAATGTACTGCTTGTAATTCTTGACACCTTCCCGTTTTCTGATGGCATAAAAAAAGTCTTCTATAAAATAGAAATTATATCTATTACGGTTTTTTCTATAGAATATGTTTTTCGGCTCTGGACATCTAATTTGATGTACCCGAATCTCAATCCTATAAAAGCAAGATTGAAGTATGTATTTTCCTTTATGGCGATTGTTGACTTACTTGCTATTATACCATTTTATCTTCCGTTTTTAATATCAATAGATTTACGGGTATTAAGGATTATACGCTTGCTAAGATTACTGCGCCTGTTAAAGATCAACAGGTATACAAACGCATTAGCCTCAGTATGGAGTGTGATACGTAATAAGTCTGCACAATTAGTTTCTTCTCTCCTTGTTTTATTTTTGCTACTCATTACCGCATCTGTACTATTATACAACATGGAACACGTTGAGCAACCGGATATCTTCACAGATTTTTTTGAAGGCTTGTGGTGGTCGATTTCAGTGACTACGCAGGTTCAATTCGGTGACAATTACCCTGCAACAATGTTGGGTAAGATGCTAAGCTCATTAGTTGCCCTGCTCGGAATTGGGCTTGTAGCGGTTCCCACGGGTATTATCAGTGCCGGATTTATGGAAGCGGAGAAAAACAGGTTTGATGATGAAAAGAAATGCCCTCACTGCGGTAAAAGTTTAGCGTGTGGCCAAAGTAAAGTGGAAGTCTGAAGAAAAAGTCAAAGAATAAATAAAACTACAATATTGGCACAAAAAATGAGTAACAACTTAATATCCCCTCCCCCAATAGAGAACCGAATTTTCACGATCCGCGGCGTTCAGGTAATGCTTGACCGTGATTTAGCGGAGTTGTACGGTGTGGAAGTTAAAAGATTAAATGAACAGGTTAAAAGAAACATTGGCAGGTTTCCACCGGATTTCTGTTTTCAACTTACTAAAAACGAATTTGACGACTCGAACTTTAGGTCACAAATTACGACCTTAAATGCTGAAAATGCTCCAAATGAAACTGAATCACTAATCTTGAAGTCGCAAATTGCGACTTCAAGATCCCACGGCGGCGTAAGAAAGATGCCTTATGCTTTTACAGAGCAGGGGGTTTCTATGCTTTCTGCGGTGTTGAGGAGCGATATTGCCGTAGAAATAAGCGTTCATATAATGCGGGCATTTGTAACAATGCGTAAAACGATCTCTGCCAATGCAGGGCTTGTTCAACGAATTGAGGGTTTAGAATTAAGGCAACTCGAAACCGACCAAAAATTTGAGCGGGTTTTTAAAGCCTTAGAGGGTGACACTATTCCAGTTCAATGCGTTTTCTTTAACGGACAAGTATTTAACGCCTATGAGCTTACTTCTAAAATTATCCGCTCCGCTAAGCAAAGTATTGTTTTGATTGATAACTATATAGATGATACTACGCTTACACATCTATCCAAAAAGAAAAAAGGTGTTGCTGTTCTGCTCCTCACTAAAAAAATAACCGAGCAGCTGAAATTAGACGTTAAAAAAGCAAACGAACAATACGGCGGTTTTACCGTGAAGCTCTTTACCCAAAGCCATGACCGCTTTTTAATCATAGATGGCGGCAAAGAAATATATCATTTCGGGGCAAGTTTGAAAGATTTAGGTAAAAGCTGGTTTGCCTTTAATAAAATAGATAAAGGTTCCGTGGAGAATATTGTTAACGCGATTTCAGGACTATTATGAAGGGTAAAATAAAACGGTGAATGAGCGTATCACGTTTTTTTCTTGCCCCATATTTGCCCCCACATTTCAAACTAACTTTTTAAATCATTTAAAATCAATAAGTTACACGATTGGATTTAATATACTATAAACTCCCCTCTTAACTACATTGAATACTACGATGGCAACACAAAATACAAAGTCACCGATACTTTTGAGACAGATATAGAAATTGTGGGTGACGGGGAGAAAACGTCGGAAATACCGGGGATAATGATTAGCGCTGACGGACAACAGACAAATCAAGGTATTACCGAGCTTACTGAGGCTTCATAGATTGTGCATTTAATAGAAACCTGACTTACTTTGTAATAATAGATCCGTTCTGAGGCTCTATTGTTACAATCTTAGAACAGGAATTAGAACTTTATAAAACTTAAATCAGTATTGACCTTTATTTATCTGAATAAACACAAGTAACGCTAAATACACCACACTCACATTTTCAGAACGGCAGCAGTACTATACCACACGCCTATACTATTACCACAATCCCAAACAAATATTATATTCACTTGTATGAATAACGAGCTAATCATATCTCAAACCCCAATAGAGAACCGAATTTTCACGATCCGCGGCGTTCAGGTAATGCTTGACCGTGATTTAGCGGAGATGTACGGCGTATTAATAAAGCAGCTTAACCAGCAAGTTAAAAGGAACCTTGATCGGTTTCCAGATGACTTTATGTTTCAACTAACTGAATCTGAATGGGAAATCTTAAGGTCACAAAATGTGACCTTAAGATTAGAAGACGCATATTTGGAATCGGAAAATGAGATAACAATTCCTTTAAGGTCACAAAATGTGACCTTGAAAAGTACGCATGGAAAACATCGTAAATACCTGCCTTTCGTATTTACAGAGCAAGGAGTAGCCGGATTATCGGGTGTTTTAAAAAGCGAAGCGGCGGCAAAAGCGCATGTGGCTATTATGCGAGCCTTTGCCGCTATGAGAAAAATAATAGCAAGTCACAGCGGTCTGATTCAGCGAATGGACGGGTTGGAGCAAAAGCAGCTTGAAACCGACCAAAAATTTGAACGGGTTTTTAAGGCATTAGAGGGCGACACTATCCCCGCCCAATGCGTTTTCTTTAACGGACAAGTATTTAACGCCTATGAGCTTACTTCTAAAATTATCCGTTCCGCTAAACAAAGTATTGTTTTGATTGATAACTATATAGATGATACTACGCTTATACATCTATCCAAAAAGAAAAAGGGTGTTACTGTTCTGCTCCTCACTAAAAAAATAACCGAGCAGTTGAAATTAGACATTAAAAAAGCAAACGAGCAATACGGCGGTTTTGAGGCTAAGGTATTCACACAAAGCCACGACCGCTTTTTAATAATAGACGGCGGGAAAGAAGTATATCACTTTGGGGCAAGTTTAAAAGATTTAGGTAAAAGCTGGTTTGCTTTTAACAAAATAGATAAAGGTTCCGTGGAGAGTATTATTAACGCAATTTCAACGCAATTTCAGAACTGATATAAAAACATTCTAAAAAATCTTGCTTTGCCCCATATTTGCCCCCATATTTCAAACTAACTTTTTAAATCATTTAAAATCAATAAGTTACACGATTGAATTTAGTATACTATAAACTCCCCTCACCTGCTTCATCTATTCATGATATTATACTGCTTCAATTTCAAAACAGACGGCGGAAGCGAAAATAAAACATCAAAATTCAATAATTTCCGCATTCCGCCGCCTGTTTTTTGCATTAGTAAAGTTGTTTTTAAAGTTGAATGGCTATAACATGCAGGTAAAAATACGTACCCTCATCCTGAAACGTTAATTTCTATGATTAATAAAGGCGCTAAGAATGTGAATTAAATTCATATTGTTTTACCGAATACAATAACGCCATTACTTGCTTTAATAACGCGATAAGACTAAAGCCTAATGCGGCTGACTATTATTACGCAAGAGCAGTAGCATACTATTGGAAATGGAAGCGAGATAATACCAAAAGCAGTTGTGACAAAGCCATTGCGGATTATAAAGCGGTATTACGGCTGCGGCCAAATAATAGTGGGGCTAAATCAATGCTTCAGTTGATAAAAGAAAGACAGGACAACCCTCTTCTTGAAGAAGATATAGCAAGCGCGAGAGGTCATTGGAACCGCGGAAAAAATTATTCCGATCAAAAAGATTACGACAAAGCTATCTCTGAATTTACCAAAGCGATACAGCTGAGACCAAATGAGTCGTCATACCGCAAATATAGAGGTGATGCGTATCACCAGAAAAACGACTACGACAAAGCTATCGCCGATTATGCCGAAGCGATACGGCTTGATCCCAAAGATTGTAATAGTTACGATGGCAGGGGCCGCGCTTACTTTAAAAAGAAAGATTACGACGAAGCTATCGCCGATTTTACCGAAGCTATCCGATTGCATCTAAGTGCTACTATCCAATTGCATTCAAATGCTACCCACTATAATAACAGAGCTACCTCGTATTACTATAAAAAAGACTTCAAAAACGCAATGACGGATTCTGAATCGGTACTACGACTGGACCCTAATCATTCACAAGCTAAAAAACTACTTGATTGGATACGAAAAAATTACACTCCGCCCGATACCATAAAATATTGAAGAAACCCCTGCCTATAATTTATTTTAAAGCTCTTTTACGAAATCACATTTTTCAGGAGGACAGATGCGCCGCTTTTTTACTTCAGAGAGTGTTTCCCAGGGACACCCCGATAAAGTTTGCGACCAGATTTCAGACGCGATTCTCGATGCCATGCTCGCTCAGGATCCCGAGTCCAGAGTGGCCTGCGAGACACTTGTAACAACCGGACTTGTGGTTGTCGCGGGTGAAATCACAAGTAAAGCTGTCGTTGATTATCAGGACATTGTCAGAAGAACGATACGTGAAATCGGTTACACAAGGCCGGAACTTGGATTTGACGCCGACAGCTGCGGGGTGATGATCACTGTCCATCAACAATCTCCGGATATCTCTCAGGGAGTTACCGTCGGCCAGGGGCTTTACAAGGAGCAGGGCGCGGGCGACCAGGGGATAATGTTCGGCTATGCGTGCAACGAAACCAAAACCTATATGCCCCTTGCCATTTACTACTCTCACCGGCTGCTCGAAGAGCTGACAAAAATGCGGGAAAAGGGCAGAGTATCATACCTGCGTCCCGATTCAAAATCGCAGATAACCGTAGAATATGACGGTCTCAAGCCCAAGCGGATAGACACTGTTGTTCTTTCAACCCAGCATGACCCCGATATAAAACACTCAACTATTCAGAAAGATATGATTGAGCTTCTTATCAAAAAAGTTATCCCCGCGAAACTTCTTGATTCAAAAACAATTTTTCACATCAATCCGACCGGTAGATTCGTAATCGGAGGACCACATGGGGACAGCGGGTTAACCGGACGCAAAATCATTGTTGACACATACGGCGGTTACGGCGCTCACGGCGGCGGAGCTTTTTCCGGTAAGGATCCCTCCAAGGTTGATAGAAGCGCGGCATACGCGGCGCGCTGGGTAACAAAAAATATTGTCGCCGCGGGGCTGGCCTCTCACTGCGAGATTCAGCTATCTTACGCGATAGGTGTCGCAAAACCGATCTCAATTCATGTGGATACTTATGGAACAGGAAAAATCAGCGACCACGCGATTTGTGAAATTATCTGTAAGCTTTTTGACCTGACGCCTTCAGGCATCATCAAGAAGTTTGACCTCAAGCGCCCAATCTACCGGGAAACAGCGCGTAACGGTCACTTCGGCAGAGAGCTTCCAAATTTTACCTGGGAGAAGCTTGACATGGTTGATAAAATTAAGAAAGAAGCTAAGCTCTGATTATAAAACTCAGAGCTTAGCTTCAGAACAGATATAAGAATAAGAATTTGAAAAATTCGCCCGGTCATCACCAGTTGTAAGGCGGTCGCCGGGCGTTTTTAATGCGGAAATAAAATGGCGGAACGAAAAAATGATTGAACTTTGATATTTTTATTTCCGCGTTTCCCTGCGGCTCGGTAAACACGGCCGCACTATTATTTTGATGTTGAATTATTACATATGGAGTTGCCTTATGGCTCAAATCCTGAAAAAAGAACAGTTGTCGGGTGCGGCGTGGCGTTTCAGGCTTAACGCTCCGGCGATTGCTAAAAAGAGAAAAGCCGGACAGTTTATAATATTAAGACCGCTTGCTGATTCGGAGCGGATACCTCTCACTATAGCTAACGCGGATGCGGCGGCAGGATGGATAGAGATTATTTTTCAGGCTGTAGGTAAGACAACGATGCAGCTGCGCGATCTTAAGGTTATGGATTCTGTACTTGATCTGGCTGGCCCTCTTGGCAATCCGACACATGTCGAAAATTTTGGCAAGGCGCTTTGCATCGGGGGGGGCGTGGGCGCAGCTCCGCTTTACCCTATAATAAGCGGATTGTTTAAGGCGGGAAACGATGTAACCTCTATTATTGGTGCGCGCAGCAGTGATCTTATTATTTTAAAGGATGACATAGCGGCTTCAAGCAGCCGTCTTTTTATCGCTACGGATGATGGGTCGCAGGGGACAAAAGGGTTTGTTTCAGATGTGTTTAAAAGTCTTATCCAGTCAGGGGAGCATTTTGACGCCGCGTTTGTAATCGGCCCTCCGGTGATGATGAAAGCGGCATGCAGCCTGACAGTGGCGGCAGGCATTAAAACTTATGCCTCGCTCAACCCAATAATGATTGATGGCACCGGTATGTGCGGCTGCTGCAGGGTTACTGTTGGCGGACAAACGAGATTTGCCTGTGTTGAGGGTCCGGAGTTTGACGCCTCACAAATTGAGTGGGATGAGATGATTTTGAGACTTGGCGGGTATAAAGAGTTTGAGAATAAGGCAAGAGAGGAACACGCTTGCAGATTAGAGAGTGTGCAGTGAGTGTAGAGAGTATAAATAACAGATTCTCCCGCGTAGAGATGAAAGAGCAGGATCCCGCGGTACGCAGCCGTAATTTTGAGGAAGTGCCTTATGGCTATACCGAAGAGGAAGCTAAAAAAGAGAGCTCGCGCTGCCTGAAATGTAAAAATCCTCTTTGTGTGGAAGGATGTCCTGTAAATGTCAAGATCCCCGAGTTTATCGGTCTTCTTGCTGAAGGAAAATTTGAGGAAGCCGCCCTCAAAATAAAAGAGACAAACGCGCTGCCCGCTGTCTGCGGAAGGGTTTGCCCTCAGGAGGAGCAGTGCGAAAAACGCTGTATTCTCGGCAAAAAAGGGGAATCTGTCGCAATCGGTAACTTAGAACGGTTCGCGGCTGACTGGCAGCGCGAGAAAGGCGGCTGCAATCCATCTGTAAACCTTACTAAAAACGGTAAGAAAGTCGCTGTTATCGGAAGCGGCCCCGCAGGTCTTACATGCGCAGGAGAGCTTATCAAACAGGGTTTTGAGGTCACTGTTTTTGAGGCGCTCCACGAGGCGGGCGGTGTGCTTGTTTACGGCATACCGGAATTTCGCTTGCCAAAAGAGATTGTAAAAAGCGAAATAAAATACCTTGAAGAGCTTGGTGTAAAAATTTGTAAAAATTTCGTTGCGGGCAAAACCGCTACGATTGAAGAACTGCTTACAGAAGAGAAATTCGACGCTGTATTTGTAGGTTCGGGAGCGGGACTCCCATTGTTTATGAATATTAAAGGTGAGAACAGCATCGGCGTGTATTCCGCAAATGAATACCTGACAAGAAGCAATCTCATGAAAGCTTTTATAGATAACCCCTCAACCCCTATTATGAAGGGTAAACGCGTAGTAACGGTAGGCGGAGGAAATGTGGCGATGGACAGCGCCAGAACCGCGCTTCGTTTAGGTGCGGAAAAATCTATGATTGTTTACCGCAGAGGTGAAGCGGAGATGCCTGCGCGAGGCGCCGAGATCCATCACGCTAAAGAGGAGGGTGTTGAGTTTCATCTCCTGTGCAACCCTGTTGAGATTCTTGCGGAACAAAACGGATCCGTATCAGCAATCAAATGTATCCGTATGGAACTTGGAGAGGCGGACTCCTCCGGCAGACGAAAGCCGACCGCGGTTGAGGGCAGTGAATTTGATCTTGAATGCGATGTGGTAGTTATCGCAATCGGCAACAGTCCAAATCCACTTATACCTGAAAGCACGCCTGACCTGCAGATCTCAAAACGGGGAACCATAGCGGCCGATGAGAGCGACGGCCGTACGTCCAAAAAATTTGTGTACGCCGGCGGAGATATCGTAACCGGAGCGGCTACGGTAATTCTCGCAATGGGCGCGGGAAAAGCCGCGGCCAAAAGCATTGCGAGCGATCTGCTTTCTTAACCGGCAGTGAGGTAAATATGTCAAGCAGTTCTTTTAACACTTTGTCTAAAGCGCTTAATTTCAAGACTGTTATCCTTATTTTGTTACTCGTCTGTATCCAGATCAGGGCCGGCGGTCTTTTTGAGCCGCGTGTATTTTCCAGAGATAACACCCTGTTTCTTGTCGAACCGCAGCGTATCGTTTTTCTTTCTATGGATACAAGAACCTCCTGCAATCTTTACTCCGCTGTGGAGGAACAGTTTACTATCACAAGCGCAGTACAGAGCGGCGATATTATCTGGGCAACCAACAATATCGGCGCTGTGATGAGTATCAGCATGAAAACTTCTACCGTAGAGGAATGGGGGCGGGGATTTGCGGGGATCACAGGCGGCCATATAGATGTTGACAGAAGGTTTTTGTGGCGCGCCTCAAATGATACGCTCCACCGGATGGAGCTGTCAAGCGGGGAATGGATCTCTATCCCTATAAACAAAAACGCTCATAATATCCATGGAGTTATGAGTTTTAACGATCAGATACACATTATCTCCTCAGAAGCCGTTCATATCTTCAGAACCGCAAGCGAAGACTGGACAACTGTACCCCACGGCAAGTTCACTTTGAACAGCGGTGATTTTCGTGTATTTGAAAATACCGGTTTCTTTATTCAGGGAAATACTTTTTACAGATATGATCCCGCCAAAAGGCTCTGGAACCGCTCCGCTCTCCGCGATTCTATACGTTCCGTGGATTTCAGCCGTAATGCGATAACCATAGCCGCTCAAAACCGCACATACAATTTCAGCCCGAACGCCTTTACATTAGAGCCGCATGCGTCAATTCCCATGCTGCGTGGTATCCGTTCAATAATGTCTTACTATAACCGCACAGTATGCGCTCTTGATAAGGGATTAGCCCTTTTTTACACTAAAGATATGGCTCTTTCAAGATCCTCTTTTGATTTCGACTTCGTCCAATATCCGGAACACATAAGGTTAGGTGAAAACGCTTTCATTTTTACCCATGATAATAATTTTATTATCTATACAAATAACAACTTCTTAATTCACCATCCGGAACGCAGACTCTGGAGCATTGTAAAAATTATAAATAGAAATAACGCGCAGAGTGACACACGCGGTTTGCGGGATGAGGAAGAGATGCGCGTCTACCGCTCAAAAAAAGATAACAGCGGAATAAACGGCTGGAACGAAAACAGCGAAACAACCGTCCATTCGACAGAAAATTACAGATCTACCCTGCACGGCCGGATAGGGATTGGGAACAACACGGAAGCATACCGCTCCAAAGGCAGCTCCACGGAATTTACTCTTATTGATATCGAACGCGGCAATACCACATTAAATCTGCATACCAAAGACAGTGACGGACGTTTTCTTGACATTACAATTGATAACGGAGCCGCAACCGAGTGGCGTTCGGAAGCAGGACTTTATTACAAGGGAGCTGAGGGCGACCGGATCAAAAGCGCGTCGTTTGGCGTACAGAATTCCGGATTAGCCTCAAGTCAACTTACTCCTGACTTTCTCTCGCAGGGCGTTAACGCAACTTTTGCAAGTAAAACAAAAACAGAAAACCGTGACCGCAGCTTCGTGACCGCCGGCGCAGGAGGCGGCCGCGTTATATCGAAAATACTGTGGGAATCCTCCGGATACCGTCCATCGGCTATCTATCCTCTGCGGGAACGCGAATCCCTTGAAATTATTCCGGCAAGCGTTAAGATGTACATTGACGGAGTTGAGCTTTCCGGAACCGATTACAGGTACGACCCGGCTTTAAGCAGCGTCCGTTTATTGCGGCGTGACAAAGCGGATCCCGCTTCTATTATACAAATATGTTACTCTGTAAAAATGCTTTCTGATCTGGATAATTTTGAACTGTTTCAGGAAGACCACTTTGGCAGGTACAGTTATATGGAAAGCAGCGTTTCTCCGCGTTCGTGGCTTAGCGCGCGCGCAGGCGTTATGAGTATTGACAGAGCTAACAGCATACCATGGGGCAACACCTGGAACGCGCCTGAAGTAAATACCGTTATTCTCGCGGGAGCGCCCGTAGAGTGGCGCGACGCAAACGCAAACCGATCTCTTCTTGTTTACCCAGAGATCGCCTATGATAACATCTGGGGCGCGCATTCGGGAGGCGTTTCTGTAGGGGTCAGAGAAAACCGGGCGTTTGGATCCTATAGGGGCTTTTGGGCGGGCCGTGATTACTGGGGTATCGATCAACCTCATTTTACCCCTCCCTACTCGATAAACGATTCACGGGCAATGATAAGAGAAGAGCACGATATCGATTTCGGTTATGACCTGCGCGATGATTTCAGAGTAGCCTGGCGTCAGATGCACAGGGATAACGCGCAGGACACCAGCAGTATCTCAATGTATGAACTGCGAAGCCTGTATACGGGAAATTTTTTGCCTGATGTTGAGATGTCGGTATCCAAACGTTTTTTTGACAAAAATTACGATATGCCAACCAGGGAGCGTAAAGAGACGTTTAACCTGCGCATTTCCGATATGTCATCAACATACTTAAACAGAGTAAGCGGCATGCATAACATCGGCTACGATTTTTCGTTTACCGAATACTGGACAAATGATGAACAAAACGGCAGCACTATGTATGGCTGGGGCAGCGTTTCTCCGACAAACAAGCTTACTCTTGCAGGAAGCGGGATGTACCGTATCAATCCTTCAAATTACCATATCTCCAGAGAGACAGCTCCATCAATTACTATCAATACACGTGATCTTCCGGCAGGATTTGATATTGAAGGCATATACTCCGCTCATCACTCCGAAATTAGTAACAACGGGGGTAATGAATTTATAGTGGAAAGAGGAATCTCCGGGTTCTTTTATCCCGGAACATACAGCGGCGCTCTTGACAAATTTGCTCTTTATCTGGGATGTGACCAAAGAATAGAAACGCGTGATACGCTTAGCGGTTCCTTTACAAAGTACGCTTTTGTCTCTGATAAAAACTCCCTGGCGCGCAGCACCGAATCAGCGGGCCTGCTCTTTTTTCCCGCAGGAAATTTACTGTTAAGCGCTGTCAATTCAAGAACCAGATGGCAAGTATACAGCAGCGGCTTTGACCAGGCTGACTACTCTACAAGTGAGCGCGCAAAATATTGGTTTGAGAGCGGCAGCAGCGTAGAAGCCAACTTCAGAGCTCAAAAACGCAATGGTTACGATCCGCTTGATCTGTCCGCAAGTTCCATATACGAACACCGCTGGAAAAACGGTTTATTGACCGGTATTGAGATGTATGGGGAACGCTACTCACCAAACGATTCGACAACCTTTTTATGCGGCGGCCCCCGCTTTATTATCTCCGAAACCAAAGTTTTAAGCGGTTTCATAAGAAGCAGGGAGACCAGCCATTTACTTGGGATTACCGCGTATAATGACGAACGTCACTCAAACGTTAACTACTCATTTCATCTGCGGTTAAAAATGCCGCCGGATATAGCTCTTACAGGAGATTTGAGTGTAGCATACTATGGACAAAATAAGGAAACAAAAGCGTGGGCGAGACTTTATTTATATGCGGGGTTTTGAGTAATGCAGAATACAGAAACCATAAATAACAAATTTTTTCAAGTTCCTTGTCTTACATTTCCGCATTCTGCATTGTTATTTCCGCATTAACCTAAATACTATTTAAATCAAACCAATCACGGATAACCCAGAGTTTCTCTCCGCTTGTTCTATCCACCTCTCTCTCAAGAAGGAAAACTTGCATTTGTCCGTTTTTTTGAGTGCAGTACAATGTATCCCGAAACCCTATGCACAGCTCCCCTGATGTCATCCTGACCTCTACATGAGTTGTATCATTATCTTTATTCACACGGTAGCGGAAATCCCTTTCATCATCAATAATCGGGTATTCCCTGAACTCAATCGCATCCGCCAGATTAAACAGATTGCGGTGTTTGGCAAGCTCGCTTTCATGTCCCCAGTAATAGTAGTTTCCGTCTCTTACATAGTGATACTGTGAATCGGATATTGTTTGTATTGCGGCTTCGGGGCCGCGGGTCGCAACGTATTCATTAGAATAGTCGGGTGAGATAAAAAAGCGGAAATTTTTGTTTTTAGGCAGCAATTCTATAAACAGGTCAATTCTTTTGTCTTCATAGGCACGGAAGAGATATTCGATCGTTCCCTTTGGAGTGGTGCGCAAGTTGGGGACATCCTCAGGAAAACCGACAGAGGGCAGAAGCAATGACCCGCAGGAGAACGCTGCCGCAAGCAACGCCGCCGCGGTAAACATTAGAATAATACGGTGTTTAATATGGCTCAAAAAACGCGTTTGCATTGTTCTCCGGCATATCCTTCCACTGGCTTATCATCCATCCGTTATTCTTTACAATACGAAAATCCGCTTTCCCGGCGCTAATTGGTTCCCCATCTTTGGAATATACGATGTAGGGCATCTCCTTAACAATCCATTGATCGTTGCCCTCAGGTATTTTTTGCGCTTTTTCAACTTCCCAGTCAACAGTTGATCCTTGCAAACGCAACCGCTCAAGCATGCGCAATATATTATCTTTACCCTGCGGCGGGAAATTAAAACTGGTAAATGTCACATCATCAGTAAAATAACTTCCGTAATCCATATCATCAGCGACATCATGAGCTACCGACATAAGAATATCTCTTATATTGAGAGGATCGTTAGCCGAACTGTCTAAAGAGGGAGCCTGCGGATTCTTTAAATCAAAAACCGAACACCCAATTAAAAAACTCATACAAACGCATGTTATAAACCGTTGTGTCATTACCAAAACCCGCCTTCCATCTGCAATCTGAAATCCCAATACCCCGATGTGTTCGGAGTTTTTACGAAAGTGTGGCTGAGCTGAGCCGCCATATTCACTTTTTCACCTATTTGCGCAAGGCAGGTAAAATACGGTTTTGCGGTATATCCGTTATAATTTGTTACGATGTAACTGCCGCCGCTGTAATTGCGGTCGCGCGCGTCGGTAAACGCGTTACCGATCTCCCACATTGTCCGCTTTAAGCGCAATTGAACCGAAATATCTATTGTATAATAAATTGATTTGCTTGCTATGGCATAAAAATCTGTTTTTGCGCGGCTGTCATCCGCCAAAATTTCCTCCATGTACTCCTTGCCGTACCAAAAACCATAATCGGAATATTTAATACTCCACTCCCCCTTTAAGCCGATCTGAGAAGTAAACTGCCAGAGAGCGGCGGTAACAGAGGTGAGAGCGCGGGAGAAACGCGGCCTCTGGAGCGCCTCCTGATGAAAGAGCGGAAAATGGAAGTCGCCTTTCTTAGCCTCCGCGCCTGCCGCCTCAGAGAGCAGAAGCGAGGCTGCAGGGCTCCATTCAAGAAGCAGTCCAACTCTTTGAGTCTTATCTGTACGGTTAGCGCCGCTTCTGGCCTGCTTTAGAAAAACTAATGTATAATCAACAAGTTCACCGTAAACTTCAGCCTTTAAAGTGCTGTCGTTATTATACTCGAAGGCAAGGCGGTGCGTTTCCGTCTTTCGGTCGCTGTCATCCTTATTCGCGACAGTATCTTTGTCTTTAAGATAAAAATTGGGATATTCTGTAAGAAATCTATTTAGACTGATACCGTACTTTAGCGCAAGAGAGCGTGGCAGCCTTACAGTAATCTGATGCGCTGTATGCGGTATGAAAGCCTTATAGTCCCAAAGGTTAAGTTCAAGGCTGTCAGCGTTGCCGGCTGTAATGGTAAGCGGCAGCTCGTTTTTAAACAGCTTGTCATGATCCTTCCACTCAAAACTAATTTTACCGGAATAGTACATGTTCATAGTTGTGTCGGTAAATATTGTTCCCGATAGCGTGTGGCCGGTAGTTTTCTCATCGCGCCTGAGAGAGCCGTCAGGGAATTCCAATTTGTTTTCGGAAACAGTGTAATATGCTGATGGATTAAATATATGTTTCCGTCCGCCTTTATAGCCTGCCGTAAATTTAGTGTTTTGCTCTATACGCCACGGAGTGTTTGCAAAAAGCATCGCCCGGGCGTCAGCGCTCTCCTCAAGATACCCCGCCCGCCCATTAAATAGCGACGCCCCGCCATATATATATATACTGTCTGACTCTCCCATTTTAAGCGCGCCCAAAACTGAACTCGTGAGAGAGGCCATTCCCGATTTTTCAATCTGCCGCCCTATGCCGTCCGCGTAAAAATAAACCGGGCCAAACGGTAAAAGATGCTCCTCACTGCCAACTTTAAAACCGCCGTAAGCGCCTACGCTGCTGCGGTATTCACCAACCTTTATCCAACTGCTCAGTTCATCCACTCTGCGCCCCAGCATTCCTCCGCGTAAATTAACAGGCACTCCAGCTAAATCCAGTTTGAGCGTAGGGCCAATATCAATAGTTGTAAGCGCGCTGCTGCCGCTTTTGTCAGTAGAGTGCTGAGCTACAGGCGTCCAGTCAAGCCCCGGCGTTATCCATGGGTACCCCGCTAAGGTACGGCTTAACGCCCCGGATGTGTTCAGGTAATGTCTTGTATTTGAAAGCCGATCGCGCCGCATCTCATACCACAAACCCTGCTCAATAAATACAGATCCCCGTTCCGTTCTGTAAAATATGTTATTTATACCGGCGAATGAATTATCCAAAAGAGATTGATCTGTAGAAAACGAAAGTGCGCCCGAATCGCTCCCATGTACAGGACGGGGCCATAAAAGTTCATCAGGCAGCGGTTCCGAATAACCCAAAACCGCACACGCAAACATCAAACATACAATCAACTTAACCTGCTTCATTGCGGATGCGTCCGCTTATAAAGATCAAGCCAGCCCGACACATCAAGATCTTCGGGACGTAAGGCGGGATCCATACCCATTTGTCTTAGTTCACCGCAATAAAATTCTTTATCGCGTCCCCGTTTAACCGCAAGAGTTTTAGCAAGCTGCTTTCGCCTCATTGAAAAGCCGTTGTCTACAAATGAGAAGAAATCATTCAGTAAAGCGGATTCAAGCTTACTCTCCACATTCGTATCAATAATTATTTGAAATACCGAGGAATCAACATTGGGACGGGGAAAAAACGCGCCCGGAGGCACGTGAAAGAGAAGTTTCGCCTTACCAAAGAATTGACAAAATATCGACAGAAAGCCATTTCGCTTACTGTTAGGCCCGCTGACAATCCTCTCCGCGACCTCCCTCTGTACCATAAAGGTGCAAGAAAGAATTCCTGGAGTGTACAAAAGGGTTTTCTTTATTATCAACGCGCCGATATTATACGGCAGGTTCCCAACCACATGAAGAGGAAAACCCGCTAAAGAGAAATCAAACTTCATCACATCCTCATTATGGATACTGTACCCGCCTGAATCTCCCAACTTTCCCCTAAGCGCGCTTATGGCGTCTTTGTCGATTTCAACAAGATGAAGTTTCGGAAAACGCTCCAAAAGATAAACGCTCAGAGCGCCCCGGCCCGGCCCGATCTCAAGCACCTTTTCCTGAGAGCCGGAAGCGGGTACAGCTTCGGCGATCCTTTTGGCGAAAGCGGGAGCTGTTAGAAAATGCTGACCGAGATGTTTTTTGGGGCCCATTTTTTATATTAGTTTTGCGCGCTGTTGAATGCAATTGTTATTTTAAAGATATGGCTGCTTATAATAAATTAAATTATTGCCATAGGGGCAGCCCATAGAATAATACTTGTTGATCTGCTTGAAAGGTCTGCCTTGCATCACCCTCGCAAAGGCTGGGTTTATTGTTCTTACTCTTTGAATTTAAAGCAAAGAACAGGAACATTAAATCCTCCTCTACACGAGATGACGATGCGGTAAGATACGCTCTCGCGCAATCAGAGATTTTCAAGTAGAATAACTGTATCTCTTCAATTGACGGCAACAAGACCATGAGAGGAAATCTGCCATGCACAAAGCAATTTTTCTAAGCGCCATATTGATAGTTTTGACATTTGGAGGATGCCGGTCTGAAACGGACGCTCCCATTGAACAGCCTCAGCCAAGGCCTCGCGCGGCTGCCGCGCCAAGATTCGTTCCTGCAAATGATTCCACCATAACAGTAAGACAATTCAGACTATGGAGAGACTGCAATCCTGTACTAGATTCTCTTACCTATTTTTATAAGGATTCTTTCGCGGTCGCGGATCCTGTAAGCAAGCTGAGGCTTCAGGAAGATTTTATTAAGGCAAAGGATAAAATCTGTAAGCTTGCCGGACTCTCCGGGGGCTATACTGAATACAAGTGGATTATGGAAAGTATAGCTAATCCGCGTAATAAAGAACTTCTCGATGAGAATCTTTAAAGGCCAATGGATTTTGTGATGTTTTTTTATATCTCAAAAGTGGAGGCAGTCAATTCAACCTATATGGGGTAATAGTAATTAAAAATCTCGTATATTGTTACTTCCTTTTCACCGCTTTAATAATAAGCTTACGGTTGGGAACAACATAATCGATAACTGAGAGCAGTGTGTAGATTGCGGGTATAAGCATTATCCAGAAACCGGGGTGCTGGCCCCACCAGATGTTTGCCTGTACGCCGGTTGTACTTTTGTGCATAACAATTATGGCGATGAGTACACCAAAAGTCGCGGCCCCCTGAAGCACCGCTTTTAATTTACCGGATTTGCGCGCGGCCAGGACAATGCCGTTTGACGCGCAGACAATTCTTAACAGCTGCATAAACGCGTCACGGTAGAAAAATATAAGATACATCCAGAGCGGAATTATCCCGGTTAGCATAAACGAGATAAAAATCGTCTGCCTTGAGACGCTGTCCGCTACAGGATCAACCACTTTGCCAAAATCAGTTACCTCTTTGCGCGCTCTGGCGAGCGTTCCGTCCATCAAATCAGACAGTTCTATGAGTACAGCCGCCGTAAAGCAAACCCAAATCCATGTGCTGTCAGCGCTGCCATACCCCGCGACAAACACAAAAGCAAATACAGGGGCTATCGCTACGCGCGAAATTGTAAAAAACGTTGCAAGATTCATTTTGTTTTTCTAATTTCTAATTTTTATTAATAATTTTGAATTTTGAATTACAGAATCCTGAGTCTTGATCCGGAATTTCTTCATTCCTGAATTATGAATTCCGTGTTTTAATTCAAAATTCAAAACTCATAATTCAAAATTTATTTTATAATTACGCAAAAATCCTACCCGCCGCTATAATCATATAGTCACTGCCGTATGAAAGTTTCCTATATGCAACAACCCACGCACAGCGCCTCAACCTTACTAAAATAGTTTGGGGCAGCAGTAAGGTACAGTTTATATTATAAAATATGAGAGCGATCAAAAAAATTACCTCTAAGCTTGCTATAAGCGCATTTATAGGCGTGGGAGTTGCTTTTTTTCTTTGGGTAGATGTTGTACGTCTTTTTGAGAAGCTTGAAAACGCGTCCTACGATCTGCGTTACCGCCTCAAGTATCAAAACGAAATGGGTGCGGAGAGTGATAATGTATTGTATCCTGATTATGGAATTCACATAGTGGATATTGATGAGCGGAGCATGGAAAAAATGGGTATGTACTGGAACTGGAACCGCGGATTTCACGGCACAATGGTGGATTCGCTCTCCTTTCGGTTTGCGGCCGCGATCGTATTTGACGTGCTCTTTTTTAACCGCGAAGATCATAACCACAAGGCGCGTTTCAGTCATATCTTTGACAGGGCGGCAAGCGGCGGCCCGGAGTCTTTGCTTCTTAAGCAGCCGCGGCTAAGAGAGCGGATTCTCTCCTCAATAGATTATGATGTACAGTTTCAAAACTCTATTCAGGCTAGCGGACGGGTTTTTATGGGGCTCTCTCTTGCCGATGAGAGTGATTACCGCGGGCTTGTTTCACAGGTGGTTCACCGTATGGATATGGATTGGCATAATTCATTAAAACCTGCTTCCGCGCTGCTGCTTCCCGACTCCATACTAGCCGAAATTTCAAGCATAAAAACAATTATTGACGGTATCTATCCGGAAAACGCGACCGGAGCAAGAGATATAGGACACGTAAACGCTGTCGCGGTAGATGAGGTGATAAGAGAGATACCGCTCTTTTACCGTTTTGGGAAATTTACACCCCTTTATTTGCCCTTAAGCGTAAGAACCGCCGCGACTCTATTCGGCACTCCGAATGAAGAGATCGTTTTAAAACCACATGAATATATTGAAATTGGAAAACCATTTAAGATATTCAAAAATGACGCGGGAGAGGTTAACTTCTCTTATCCTGATTTTACCATGAAGCAGCTTTCATTAATTTTTAACAAACGCGAAGATTTGCTTTCACTCAAAGAGAATCAAAAAATAGAGATTTCATCATATATCGCGCTCTTCAGAGATCACGATGGAGAAATCGGTTTAGAGACGCGCGCGGGACGAATCGGACAAACCGCCGCTGCCTTACTGCTCAATGCGATAGAACGAATCGCGGATATGGATATCGGCGGTGAAATTGATCTGAACGGTCAGTTTTCTATAGTCCGCGACTGCGATTCGGAATGGGAATTAAGCAGTGATGAAGAATCTTTCTGGTTTAGCGGTCTTGATATTAAAACTCTGCGGGGGCTCACGGCAGATGATCTGTACCTGGAGCCGTCCGTCAACAGAAAGCTTCTGTTTTTCGATTTTTGGGTAAAGAAAGAGAAGGGCATTCTTGTATCGCCGCTGCCTGTTTTACGCGCGGCGTCATTATCTGAAATAATTGAAGGGGGGATGGAAAATATTGAGGCGATTGAAAAGGGAGAACGCCGTGATTTTGGAAACTCCGTAAGAATTCCTCTTCGGCCGGGTAACCGCCATATCGTAACTTATTTCGGCCCCGGTTCAAAACCGTTTCCATATTTCAGCTTCTGCGACGTTATGGATAATAAGATAAATTATCCTTTGGAAGGAAAAATCTTTCTTGTAGGTTCAACCTCCCCCGCTCTGTTTGATATACAGCCTGTTCCGCATCAAAAGAATTTTCCGGCTGTTGAGATACACGCTTCGGTGATGAACTCCATTTTCACCAACACTTTTATACAGCGCCTGACGCCAAGGCAGGATTTCTTACTTCTTATATTAGTTGGAATCGCGGTCTCACTGATGGCGTTTTTCTTTAAGCCGGTTTGGGGAAGTTTGTGCGCGGCCTCATCACTGCTTCTTTATTGTTTTACAGCTTTTTATATTTTTGACAAATCACTTCTGTGGATAGAAATGGTGCGTCCGGTTCTCGCCATTATCCTCTCCTTTACCGCGATTATGGCATACAGGTATATGACAGAGGAGAAGGATCGCAAATTCCTGCAAAGCACCTTTAAGCAGTATCTCTCTCCCGAGCTTATTGACATTATGTATACTCAAAAGCAAAAACCCCAGCTTGGAGGCGAAGAGGGAACGCGCACCGCTTTTTTCACCGACATCGAAGGGTTTTCCACTTTTTCCGAAAAACTCGAATCCCCTACCAAGCTTGTCGAGCTTCTTAATGAGTATCTTACAGCAATGACCGGTATTCTCCTCTCCCGTTACGGTACGCTTGATAAATACATAGGAGACGCGATAATCGCTTTCTGGGGAGCTCCTGTACATATACCGGATCACGCGCTTCAGGCGTGCCATACCGCCCTTGACATGCAGCACAAACTTAATGAGCTTCGCGGCAAGTGGCACAGCGAGGGGGATAAGTGGCCAAAAATCGTACACAACATGCGCATGAGAATCGGTATTAACACAGGAACTATCACCACCGGCAATATGGGCAGCGCGGTACGGATGAACTACACCATGATGGGCGACTCTGTGAACCTGGCGGCGCGGCTTGAGAGCGCGGCAAAGAACTACGGCGTTTACACTATAATAAGCCACTACACTTATGATATGGTAAAAGATACCTTTGAGGCGCGAATGCTTGATAAAATCACTGTTGTTGGTAAATCCGAACCTGTAATAATATATGAGCTATTATGCAAAAAAGGGGAACTTTCGCGAGAGATGGCGGCAATGCTCGCGGTTTATAACCGCGGCATCGAAAAATACTACGCTCATGACTTTACAGGCGCGCAAAGTTGTTTTGCTCAGGCTATGGATATGGAACCTGCCGGTTCACTCAGTAAAAAAACTCCATCCTCAAGATTTGAGGAGATGTGCAGAAAATTTATAGAACATCCGCCCGGGCCGGAGTGGGACGGAGTTCACAGACTAACTTCAAAATAGGAGCTTTTCAGAGATGATTATCAGAGTTATCATGATTCCGTTTGCGATCGCGGTCTCCCTTTTTTCCATCTTTTTCAGCTTAGTAAAAACAGGAGTAACGCTTTTTATAATGATACTCGGATTTATACTAAACCGCGGATTCGGGGCTGTTTTTGGCGCGGTGGCGGGGCTTTTGTTGGGGAAGAAGCATCTGCGGGTGAAAATGTTTTAATAATGTACAATGTACAAATTACAATGTATAAATAAAACAGGGAGCCAAGAAACTGCTTTGGGGTCAGGCAGGTTTTTATTTGTAATTTGTGCATTGCAATTTGTTTTATAACTCCCGGCATCTCGCCATAAACGGCCCTATCAAGAGATCCGCTCCTGACGGGCGCGGAACAGGGGTTTCAAAAACCACTGTTGTGTCAACGTTCCCGCGCGGGAGAAAGTCGCCGGCTACGACCATCCATCTTGGCGAAAGCGTCTTCTTAAGAGTTTCAAACAGGTGATAAGTAACTGATTCATGAAACGTTCCTACCATGCGGAAAGAGTTTAAGTAGAGCTTCCATGATTTGAGTTCGAGACAGAGTTTGTCGGGAAGATAGCACAAGAATATGGACGCAAAGTCCGGATATCCGGTTTTTGGACATACGCAGGTAAATTCAGGAAACACAATCCTGATGCAGCCGGCTTGAACAGAGGCGTCCGTATATGGACATGGAAATGTTTCAAGCTGCGGCAGAACGTTCTCTTTCAGAGCCTGCTCAAGAGGGGTAACATTTTTAAAAAACATTTATCGATTCTCCTCTGATAATACAATTGCTCTATTTGAAAAACTCTGATTGCGTAAGAGCATATCTTCCCGCGCCAAAAATTCCGCGAAGGCGGGGATCTACTCTTCCAGTTTTAAATCCACAAATTAAGAGAAGCAGGCCTCCACCTTCGCGGGCTTGACATCAAGCGGATCTTTTCAAATGGATCAACCATAACAGGTAAACTATAAATATACTAAATCAGGAAGTTCAAAGGTGGTTTTCAATTGAATTTCTATATGACAATAAGGTATACTTATATAATATAGAGTAGCGGTTAGCGGCCGGCGGTTAGTTGAAAAGGAACTTTAGTTATAAACTAAACCAATGAAACGGCCTGCCAAAATCTTTACTAATCACTAATTACTAACTCATTGTCAGGTAGTTATGCGAAAAATTCACCAGAAAATGATCCTTGACCTCCTAAGAAGTTTAGGCGAAGCCAACGACAACGCGAAAAAATTACTCCAGAAAAAAGAGACGCAGACTCTTACGAACCTGCTTGCCGATTGTCAGGATACCGCTATACAAATCGGCGAGTTTATACAGCGCAGTGAAAACAGTGAGAAAGTAACCGTTAAATATATTCAGGAATACTGCGACCTTCTCTATTACGCAAATGATGAGCTGGCAAAACCGGATAGCGGAGCCGGTGTTATCAAAAAACTTCAGAAGCAGATTTTTAAGATAGAGAACAGCGTTAACAGTGAGTTGAAACCAGATAAGATTGAGATCGCGTTTTTTCCGTATAAAGCAAGCATGTGGGATTCCCTTGAGTCTATCTGGTTCGCGGCTAAGGATGATCCTGCCTGCGACGCGTATGTTGTGCCTATCCCCTATTACGATCTGCTTCCCGACAAACAACTTGGCAGAATGCACTACGAAGGTAAGCAGTACCCAGATTATGTCCCTGTTACCGACTGGCAGGAATATAATATTGAAGAGCGCCGTCCCGATGTTATCTTTATTCACTATCCTTATGATGATGCCGCGCAAAACGCGACTGTTCAGCCCGATTTTTATGCCAAACGGCTGCGGGAGTATTGTGATTTGCTTATTTATGTTCCATATTTCGTTTCTGCAGGCGATACCGTGCCGGAGTACAACATCGCCCTGCCGGGAGTATTATTCTCAAACCATGTTATCGTGCAGTCGGAAAAAATCAGACAGTCGTACATAGATCAATTTAAAAAGTACAACTACGATTACGGCTGGAAAGGGCAGTTCGGAAAGCCTGAAGAAAAGTTTATTGCTCTCGGTTCGCCTAAGTTTGATAAAGTTATAAACGCGAAGCGTGAAGATTTTGTGATTCCTCAGGAGTGGGAACGTTTGATTCGTAAGCCTGATGGAAGCGCCAAAAAGGTAGTACTGTATAATACCCACATGTTCACATGGATAAACGGCGGAGCGCAGTATTTTAAGAAATTGAGAGATGTTTTTGATACGTTCAGTAAGCGCGACGATGTTGTTCTCTGGTGGCGCCCGCACCCTAATACTGAGCTTAACTTCAGGACTATGTGTCCGCATCTTTTAGGGCAGTATGAAAAGACTGTTTCGGATTATAAGAGCGGGGGCTGGGGAATTTATGATGATACGGCGGATTTGAACAGGGCTATAGCTTGCAGTGACGCTTATTATGGGGATGGGGGGTCTTTGGTTGCGCTGTATCAGTGTACCGGAAAGCCGATGATGTATCAGAATTATAAGACAAGTGAACATTTTGTAAACCGCGCGGCATGTTCATGGTGGTATGATGACGGAGAGAATTTCTGGTTTGTGCATGGTCAATTTAACGCGCTCTTCAAAATGCCGAAAGTAAGTTTAATTCCGGAATATATCGGTTCCTTTCCTGATGAAAGATTTGATGATCGTCCGTATGTGAGAGCGGCGCAAAACGGAGACAAACTTTATTTTAGCCCCTGGATGGCAAAGGAGATCGCCGTATTTGATATAAAAACAAAAACCTTTGAAAAAATTTCTTTCCGTAAAGAATCGGAAGAAGTGAATTTAGACAGGAGTTTTTTAACCGCATTTTCAAAGGGGAAATACATATTCTTTACGCCATATAAATATCCCGCTATCATTCGATTGGACACGCAAACGAATGAACTTGCTTTTTTCGATGATTGGCTTGCGCCTTTACAAAAACTAATAACGAACACCGTAGATAATGAAAAAGATATTTTCTTTCATGCCCCTTATTTCGATGGTAAAACGATTTGGCTGCCGGCTTACTGTGGCAACGCGGTAGTCGCTTTTGATACCGAAACGCTTGTGTCTGTCGTTCATACGGCAGGGCGCAAGAGCTATCAGTATGGCGGTATCTGTTTTGATGGTGAAAATTTTTGGCTAACGCCGCGCTATGATACGCCTGTTGTAAAATGGCACCCTCAAAAAGGCGTGCTGCGCGAGCTGCCGAATCCCTGTGCCGATGCTGCTAAAAAATGCTATCCTTTCTATTCGGCATACTGCGGCGGCTTTGTTTGGCTGCTTCCGTATCAAGTTTCTTCAATCAACATAAAAGCTGTAAAAATAGATGTAAAAACAGATACCGTTTATGATGCCGATGAATTTGCTCAGGAAGTCAAAAACCCTGAAGATGTTTTTTATTCCTGGTGTACATATTACCATGTTTTCGTTGCAAATGAAACCATATACGCCGCTTCTGGTGTGACAGGTAATTTGATAGAATATGACTGCTTATCCAAAGAGCGTAAAGAAAGCCCCATCATATATTCGCCGGAAGTAATTACTGAATTAAGAGAGAAACTTGAAAGTTCATCGGCAGAGGCAATTGTTTATAACGAAGATACTTTCATCACTTTACCTGCTCTAATCAACCGCATTGTAAAAGCGCGCGCTATTCACAATAGTCAACAGGCGCTCAGGCAAATCAGCGGCAATACAGACGGCACGGCCGGAAAAGAGATTTATGAGCATTGTAAAAACAATGTGTTTGAGAGAAATCTCAAATGAAAAGAGTGATTACATACGGCACATTCGACCTGTTCCACAAAGGACATTATAACCTGCTTAAACGCGCCAAAGCTCTTGGGGATTATCTGATAGTTGGAGTTACCACCGAGCAGTATGATGAATACAGGGGCAAGGTTAATGTCATAGATTCACTCATGGAAAGAATTGAGCACGTCAGGCATACAGGATTTGCGGATGAGATAATAGTTGAAGACCATATCGGACAAAAGATAGAGGATATACAGAAATACGGAATTGATATATTTACAGTGGGTTCCGACTGGCAGGGCGCGTTCGATTATTTGAAAGGCCTCTGTGATGTAGTATACCTTAAACGCACACGTGACATTTCAAGCACAATGCTACGCGCCAGAAACCAAAAAATTATCAGAATAGGAATAATCGGTTCAGGGAGGATTGCCAACCGGTTTGTTCCGGAAGCAAAACGGGTGAGCAGTGTTAATATAGAAGCTGTTTATAATCCCAACATAGAGAGCGCAAGAACCTTCGGTGAGACTTATGAACTTGACACATATACTGATGATTGGAATGTGTTTTTAGATAAAATCGACGCGGTTTATATAGCCTCCCCTCATGGCACTCATTACGGATATATAAAATCATCATTAGATGCTGGTAAGCATGTGTTGTGTGAAAAACCTATGGTACTGCAAAAAGTTCAGGCACAGGAGTTGTTCAGCCTCGCAAAGCAAAAAGAATTAGTTCTTATGGAAGCTATAAAGACCGCATACTCACCCGGCTTCATAAAGCTTTTAAGTATCGCGAAAATAGGAAGCATAGGACAGATATATGATGTGGAAGCGTGCTTTACGAAGCTCGCCCCGGAAAATACACGCGAACTTAAGGATGTTAAGTATGGCGGCAGCTTTACAGAACTTGCGAGTTATCCCCTGCTTGCTGTTGTAAAGATTTTAGGGAGTGATTATGAAGAGGTAAAATTTGAAAGTTTTAACAATAAAAAAGATCTTGACATATACGCAAAAGCGTACATTAAATACAAAAACTGCCTTGCTACTGTTAAAGTCGGTCTTGGCGTAAAGTCAGAAGGACAGTTAATTATTTCAGGTTCAAAAGGATACATAATCGCAGACGCGCCCTGGTGGAAAACTCAGAGTTTTGAAACGCGTTATGAAGATACTGCCCAAAACGAAAAATACTTTTTTAAGTTTCAAGGCGAAGGATTAAGATACGAAGTAAATGAGTTTGCGACAATGATAAACTCATCAGAAAAGAAGGGATTTAAACTTACAGCCGGGGAATCTACCGCTATTGCGGAAATTATGGAGAAATTTTTGGAGAATAGAAAGTTGTAAGATGAATAACTCCATTACGCTTACTCCACAACAATTGCGTTGCGTACAACTAACGCAACTTGAACTCCTATGTGAGGTACGGCGAATATGTGAGAAAAATAACATCAAATATAACATCATCGCCGGAACACTTTTAGGCGCTGTACGGCACAAAGGTTATATACCTTGGGATGATGATGCCGATATAGCCATGTTACGGCCTGAATACGAACGTTTCCGTCAAGTTTGCAAAACAGAACTCAATTTGGAAAAATACTACTTTCAGGATCACACGGTTACTTTCGGGTACAGGTGGGGTTACGGAAAACTGCGCATGGCTGGAACTGAATTCTTGCGAAACGGGCAGGAACATATGCCTTACGAGCAAGGTATATTCATAGACATATTCCCTCTTGACAATGTACCTGATGGGAAAATATCAAGACGGCTGCACAACTTCCATTGCTTTTTAATACGCAAGGTTTTGTGGTCTGAAGCAGGTAAAGTTACCGATAGAAACAGGTTTTTGCGTTTTATTTATGGATTATTGGCAATAATTCAGCTTAAAGCGGTTTTGAGGCATTATGAGAGTTTTATGCGAAAACACAATGCCGTACAATCGCAATGGGTCAGAATTTTAACTTTTCCCACACCCAACAAAGCGCATGGCTATTTGCGACGGTGGTACGAAAACCGGGCTGACTATGAATTTGAAAGTGAATGGTTCAAGGGAATTGCGGATCATGATGAGTATTTGACATTCAAATTTGGGAACTGGCGTGAATTGCCCTCCATTGAGAAAAGGAAAACACATCCTGTTTCCAGACTGAAATTTTTAGAAAGCAGATAAGGAAATTGATGGCTCAGATAAGATCAGTAAACTTTATGCCAAAAGTAATTGAAAATGTGTCAGAAAGGATTTCAAAGCATCCTGGAAAACTGATTGTTTGGTTCGGCTACGATATTACTCACTGGGTTGACTCTCTTCATGCCGCTTTAACCTTGCGCAATCAACGCATTGACTATGTAGTGGATAACGCGCGCCACAAATGGGGACGCGTGTCTTTTAACGGTATAATCATTTCCCCGCCGGAATACACCATAAAAACAAATATTGATAAAGTTGTTGTATTTGTCCTGTCTAATCACACAGAAAGTATGGTTAAGCAGCTTAAAGGGTTTGGTCTTAACGATAATCAGATAGAAATATTTCCTGCGCCATATAAGTATTCCGATAAAGCTGAAGATGCTTTTAAAAATGAGATTTCAGGACTCAAGCGTATGGATTTGAGGGAGCTTCAACTTTGCGAGTTTGATATATTGAAAGCTCTCAAAAAATTTTGCGATGCGCAGGGATTAAGATATTACCTAAGCGGAGGAACTTGCTTTGGAGCCGTACAATACAAGGGATTTGTACCTTGGGATGATGATATTGACATTTTTATGCCCTATGCAGATTTTATGGCTCTCGTAAAAACATACCCAAAAAATGGAAGGTACAAAATTGTGTATTGGGAAGAACATAACGATTTTTTGTATCCTTATATACGTATGATAGACAACAGTACTGTAAACATTTATGGAAGCTTTCCTATAAGCTTTTTGACAGGCGTATTTATAGATATTGTTCCGCTCGTCGGTTTTCCTGAGCAGGAGGATGAATTGCGGTACAGATTTGAGCTTATACCTTATCTTGAAGGAAAATGGCGCTGGTATTACAACGCTCGCGGCGTGCAAGGCCTTGAAGCGTGTGACTTACGCGCGGAAGTGTGGAAACAAAAATGTGAACTGCCGTTTGATGAAAGCCCCATGGCAGGGGAAATGTCTGAGTTTGGAAGGGGTGATGAGCCATGGATTCTTCCGCAAAGCTCATTTGGATATGGTGAAACACTTGAATTTGAAGGCGAACAATTTTCGGTAATAAAGGATTGGCGCGAATATCTTGCGCGGCGGTATAAAAATTGGGGAAACAAATCACAGAAAGAACTTGAAGTGAAACATCCGATTAAAGCCTTTTGGAAATATAGGTAATTACATAATTATTAATATACAATTACCGGAAGATTTGTATGTAAAATCAATCGGAACAAAGATTGACAGAAGAGTAATTTTCGGTGTTGCCGACCAGAGAGAATAACTTTAATATATGAATAAAAATGAAATCTATACAAGACATTCACTAAAATTTCCATTTATTGAACGGGTAAGGTAATCTATGTCCTACAATAAATCTTCAAATACATTTATATGGGGAGCTGGGCATTACGGTGTTTTAACCACTCTTGACTTCAAGCAAAAAGGTATAAAAGTTACCGGATTTATAGACTCAAATGCAAACCAAATTAAGACAAAGCTTGAACTGCCGGTCTTTACGCCGGAACAAGCGTTATCATCAATAAAACCGTACATAATCGTTGCTGTTCAGAAAAAATTCGCTGTCAATGTAATAGCGGATTTTTTAAAAAAGTCTAATCTGAAAGAAAATGAAGATTATGAGTATTCTGAACTGATGCCGGGAACCAAAATAAGAAATTATTTTTTACAACTAAATAAACAAGAAGAATTTGAAGAAATAAAAAACATTGTAGAATTTTTTGAAAAAAATCCTTTTTCTGTATACCCATATAATTTTATTTACAAATATGACTGCCCGTATGTTTTTCGTGATGATGATTGCAAAATGTATTACGTTATGCATTATAATAAAAAATTATATATGCCCGCAGAGTGGGATAAAGAACAGACTGCGGATTATTACAGATGGCTTTGTATAGAGCAGGATATAGATTCACCGCACAAATACGAAACCGAGAATTACAAAGTTAAAAAAGGCGATGTTATAGCAGACATAGGAACGGCGGAAGGTTTATGGGCATTGGAAAATGTAGAAAAAGCTTCAAAAGTATATTTGTTTGAGTGTGAAAAGATATGGATACAAGCTTTACAAAAAACATTTGAGCCATATAAGGAAAAAGTAGAAATAGTAAATAAGTTCGTTTCAAATGTAACTGCAAAAAGCAAAATTACAATCGATGATTTTTTTAAAACAAGCAAAATAAACTTCATAAAAGCTGATATTGAAGGGGCGGAGAGAGAGCTTTTATTAGGCGCAAGAAACACTCTACAGTGTCAAAATGATATGAAAATCCTTTTGTGTACATATCATAAAGAAAACGATGAAGTAGTATTCAAAGAAATTCTAGAAGAATATGGATTTACAACCGAATATTCAAAAGGATATATGCTGTTTTGGAGTGACAAAAAATTGAAGAAGCCTTATCTTAGAAAAGGATTAGTAAGAGGAAGCAAATGAGCTCTAAATATCTTCGCGCTCTAGCTGTAGTATTACCCCAGTTTCATCCAATTCCCGAGAATGATGAATGGTGGGGCAAGGGATTTACAGAATGGACAAATGTAGCAAAAGCAAAACCGCGTTTTAAAGGACATTATCAGCCGCATGTTCCTGCCGATTTAGGATTTTATGATTTGCGGTTAGAAGAATCAAGGATTGCGCAAGCCGAACTGGCTAAAAAATATGGCATCTACGGATTTTGCTATTATCATTACTGGCTTCATGGCAAGCAACTATTAGAAAGACCTGTTAGTGAAATTGCCGCGAGCGGCAAACCGGATTTTCCATTTTGTTTATGCTGGGCGAACGAAACTTGGAATAAAAATTGGAATCTTCAAAAAAACAAAGTCCTTCTTGAACAAAAATACAGCAAACCAGATCATTTTGAACATATAAATTACCTGTTAAATATTTTTAAAGACAAAAGATATATTAAAGTGGATGGGAAACCGCTTTTTATTGTATACAGGCTCTTTGATATTCCCGATGCCAAATATATGGTAAATATTTGGAATACGGAAGCAAAAAAAGCTGGTTTTGAAAATGGAATTTATTTTTTAGCTACTACCGGACAACGTTTTTATGACAATCCGGAAGAATACGGCTTTGATGGCGTTTGGGATTTTTTACCATATATATTTTCACCGCAAACTGTAAGCAAAACTTTGAATTTATCAAAAGACCGGGTAAGTTTATACAGCGATATAGTTAAAAGAGCATTAGATACTTATCCTGTACATAGGCCTTTCAAAAAATATCCAGGTGTTTGTCCGGGTTGGGACAATACTCCAAGGAGAGCAAAAGAAGCGTTTATTGTTCACGATTCTACACCTGATCTTTACGAACAATGGCTTAAGCATGTATGCGAAAAATTTGAACCTTATTCTAAAGAAGAAAATTTCGTGTTTATAAACGCTATGAATGAATGGGCAGAGGGGAATCATTTGGAACCTGATTTAAAATGGGGTTTGAAGTATTTGGAAGCGACAAAGAGAGTGTTGGAAAAATATCGTTAATTTATAATTCAAAGGGGAATCATAATGCTATTTCACGATTTTTTAACTAATGAACAGAATGTGTTGTCTAAAGGCTCTCATTATTTTCCTATCTACGAAAAACATTTAAAAAAAATTGTAAATTCATCCGTTAATTTTTGGGAAATAGGTGTTCATAGAGGAGGTTCTCTTCAAATGTGGAAAAGATACCTTGGCCCTTTCGCTAAAATTATTGGTATTGATATAAGTCGCCACTGTAAACTTTATGAAGAAAATCAGATTAATATCTGTATTGGAGATCAAACGGATACTGCGTTTTTGCAAAGCATAATAGATAAATATGGCCCGCCAGATGTAGTATTGGATGATGGCAGCCATGTTATGAAACATGTATGTGCAACTTTCGATTTTCTATATGACAAAGTAACTAAAAACGGAGTTTACATGGTAGAAGATCTATGCTGTGCATATTGGGACGAGTTGGGGGGTTAACTCGTGAGGGTACTTTTATTGAACGATGTAAAAATATGATAGACTTATTAAATGCTCGCAACATTCATGAGAGATTTCTTTCCCGTTCATTCGCAGATTCAACTTACTCCATGTCCTTTTATGAATCAGTTGCTGTTTTTGAAAAAATGGAGTGGATAGATGGTATCAGTAATGCATTGACAATTCCTAATAGAATGGAATTGCTGATTTATCAAATATCTAACTATAAGAAAATTTTAGAATCGGAACTTACTCATAGTAAGATTTTTATTTTTGGCGCAGGTAAATATGGCGCTGATGTTTGTAATGCATTGAAAAACCTTAACATAACTATAGATTATTATATTGACAACGACAGATCAAAACATGTGAGTTGTAAAAACAATATTAAAATAATAAGCCCTGAACTATCATTTACTATGCCAGGTAAATATATTATTGCTTTAAAAAACCAAGATACCGCAGATAGGATTTTCAATCAATTGAAAGCCATGGGTATAGCAGAAGAGAATATTTGGGGTGTATTCTTAGCTTAATGTGACGTTTGTGGCGTTAATAAGACGTATTTGAGCAGATGGAGGATTTATAAAAATGAAGTGGGCAAATAAAGGACATGAATTTGACGTTATTGGTGAGAAATTCGTTAATGTTGATAAAATTTATATTTATGGTTGTGGTATGCGTGGTAAAGAGTTGGCTTATAAACTTTCTTATTGTGATTGTGTAACTGCTTTTGTTGATTATAAAGCTGCAAATTTTCCCCAAGGACTTATGGGAAAACCTGTATATAGCCAACAAGAGTTTTTAAGCATGAATCATGAAAATGCTATTGTTATTATTGCAATGGCTGATTTTGTGCAGGTAAAAAAGATATTAATATATGCCGGATTTAACGAAGGTACAGATCTATTTGACGACAAAACGTTTGCCAATGTGTATTTATACATTTATTATTTGTACCGCTTTAAAAAACTATATTTTGACAGAATGAATCTCGAAGTCACAAACGTGTGTTCTCTTAAATGTAAGCATTGTGTCGCCTATATCCCTTTTTTGCAACATAAAGGACATGTTGATTATAGCGACTTAATAAAAGACATTGATACTATTTTTAATAACTTTGATTTTTTGAATTCTTTTGATTTGGTTGGCGGCGAACCGTTTTTGTATCCGTATCTTTGTGATGTAATTGAATACGTCTTCAAGAACTATTCCAAAAAAATTAATTTTTGCCGTATTTTTACTAATGGTGTATATTCAGCCTTAAGTAAAGAAACTATGCAAACATTGTTTGAGAGAAAAATTATTATTGAGTGGTCAGATTATAGGGAAGGAATTAAAGACGAGCAGACAGTTTCAATAATTAATAAAAACATTAAAGGTTTCAATGAACATGGGATAAATGTTTCGCGGCGCTGTTTATCATGGTCTGATTATCAACACGGTCAAAAAAGAAATGAACTAAAGGAAGATTTATGTACGGTATATAATAACTGTTATAGTAGATGTTCTCATGCGACTGGGAAAATATTGCTGCCATGTTTATCAAGCTATGTAATACATAAAGATGTTATGAAAATTGATGAAGAAAAATTTAATGACTTTATTGTTCTTGATGGTGAAAGTAACAAGCATGTAATATTGGAAAGCCTATTAGGGTACACAGAAAGCGGATATACGGAGATGTGTCAATATTGCGGCGGCAGCGGGCCTATAAATAACAAAATTGTAGTCCCCGGCAAGCAAGTAAAAATTGAATAAGCATATTAAAGGGTAAGGCATACAGCTTCGATATTACCATAAGGGTAAAGCATACGGAACGGGTTATCTGAGAAATATTTATGAAACTATCTATAATCACAATAAATAGAAATAACGATAACGGTTTAAAGAAAACCATAGAAAGTGTCGTTTGTCAAACATTTAAGGAATTTGAATACATAATTATAGATGGCGCAAGTACAGATGAAAGTACGAATATAATAAACGAATATTCTCAACATATAACATATTTTGTCAGTGAGCGGGATGATGGAATTTATTACGCAATGAATAAAGGTATAAAGGTTGCGAATGGAGAGTATTGTTTATTTTTAAATTCAGGAGATTATTTAAGTTCAAGTTCTGTATTGGAAAAAGCTTTTTCTCATGGCTTTTTCGAGGATATTGTTTATGGAGATATTGTTTTAGAAAATGATTTAAATCAAAAAAGCCTACGATTATGTAATCGTTCACTATCTATTTTCCATTTTTGCGGATTAGGAGACGTTCTTGTTACACATCATCAAAGTTCTTTTATAAAGCTAAGTTTATTTTCCCGATTGGGTTTATATAGAACCGATTTATCCATTACATCGGATCAGGTTTTTTTTATGAAAGCTATATTTGAATATGGAGCGACTTATCGCTATATTCCGGTTATAATTAGTATTTATGATATTAACGGAATGTCAAGTCAAAACAAAGAAAAATATCAACGGGAGTTTTATAATGTTTCATTGGAATTATTTAAGTATACTGCACTTCGTAATTCCATAAAATCTATCGCCTTTTACGATAAAGTTTGGAACACACCATTTGTTAAATCATGGTATAACTTTTACAATGCTGCAGACAAATTAAAATTTAAAGTCAAAAGATTTTTTGGCAAAGATTTCTATTATAATAATTCCAAAGCTCTTAGTCTTAAACAACTTAACAAAAAATTCATTCCACGAAAAATCCGTATCCCAAAAAATAAAAAATGCTTAGTTTGGGGTACAGGTGCGGATAGTATTTTAATTTACAATTATTGTAACGAAAATAAAATTTTCATATATGGTTTTATAGACTCCAATGAGATAAAACAACAATACTCCTTTTTAGGCAGACCTGTTTTTGCGCCGAAATACACTTTTGAAAATAAGACACAAGGTTTTTTCATAGTTATTGCAAGCCGGAATTATTGTGAAGAAATTTCCAAAACCTGTAAGGCTGCTGGACTGGTTGAAGGTAAGGATTTTGTTGTACCGTTTAAAGATTGTCACAGGAGACCAGAATGAAACAAACCTATATTTGGGGCGCCGGGTATTACGGTACGTTAGCAGCTTTTGATTGCGAACAAAAGGGCATTAAAGCCGCCGGATTTATAGATTCCAATGCAAGTCAAATAAAACACAGGCTTGGATTGCCGGTATTAACTTTTGAGCAGATTTCATTGACAATAAAACCGGAAATAATTATTGCTATCCAAAATGAGAAAGCTATTAAACAAATATCTGAAATATTAAAAACTAAAAATTTGGATTTTGAAATTTTTAAGTTTCCTGTACAAAATAATTATAATTACTACACAAATCCAAAGCGAAACTCAAAAGAGCCGCCGCCGTCAAGCACAATTCCGGAGCATTTATATAACGATTTTACAATGAATGGCCAAATTCCGGTTTTATATTGGTATTTAGACGAAAGAAACGATTCTAAATTCCATAATTCCGCGGAAGACTATAAAAAAGCTTTCGAACGTTTTGAAAATAGGAGTTTTGAATATTACGGTAAAGATATAAATTCTTTTTATGCCGCTTTTGAAAAGTACAATTTTAATGGTAAGTCTGTTCTTATATGGGGTTTGGCAGGATTAAACTGCGAAGCTATGGCTCTTTGGCAGGGTGCGGAACACGTTTATGTTGTGGATTATAACAAGCCTGTTTGTGAACATGAGAGAATAACCGTTATGAACCATGAGGAATTAGTAAAAAGCGGAATAAAAACAGACATTGCAATTTCATTTTCTTCTTTTGAACATGATGGATTAGGACGATACGGTGATCCGTTGAACCCTAATGGGGATTTAAGGGCAATGCAAGTTGCTGGGAATCTTTTGAAAGATGACGGTTATCTGTGGCTGGGAGTTCCGCAGGGAGAGGATTGCCTTGTTTGGAATGCTCATAGAATTTATGGAGGAAAGAGATTGCCGCTTTTATTGGAAGGATGGAATATAGAGGCTGTTTTTGAGCAGGAGTCTCCGAATAAGCAACCTCTTGGGGCATGGAATATTCAACCGCTTATGATCTTAAAAAGAGGACTTTAATTTTTCTGTGATGAAAATTTTCTACGATAATCAAGTATTTATTATTCAAAAAATTGGTGGTGTAAGCCGTTATTTTTGTGAGCTTATAAAACACAGCACTGGTTTATTTAATTACTCGATAGGTGGGATTTTTAGTGAAAATATTTATGCGCATGAGATTGGTTTTCATAAATCTTATCCTGTAAAAGAAGATTTTGAAGGTAAATGGGATTTACAGAAACAAATAAACGTAGAAGATATTACAACGAAGCTAAAAGATTGTTACGATGTTTACCACCCAACATATTATAATCCTATGTTTATTGATAAAGTTGACAAGCCAATTGTGCTTACTGTTTATGATATGATACATGAATTTTTCCCGCAAGATTTGGGGATTCTAAATAAAAAAACTTTTATAGAAAAGTCTACCAGAATAATTGCAATTAGCGAATGTACAAAAAATGACTTATTGAGATTTTATCCGCATATAAATCCTGATAAAGTTTCAGTGATTTATCTTGGAACCTCATGGAACACTTCAATAGATTTACAATCAGTATCGCATTTTAACATGCTCCCTGCCTCACATAGTTCTCCTTATATTTTGTTTACCGGAAATCGCGAAAAATATAAAAACTTTACCAATTTTATTTTAGGGGTGGCTCCGCTGTTATTGAAATATAATTTGTACTTAAAATGTACTGGCAGGTCATTTACTAATGCAGAAAATGATTTGTTGAAACAACAAAAAATTTTTGACAGAACAAGCATTCAACTTGTAAATGATTGTGAATTAAAAGAACTTTACACAAACGCTCTTTGTTTTGTGTTTCCCAGTTTATACGAAGGTTTTGGCATTCCAATTTTGGAAGCTTTTGCTTGCGGCTGCCCGCTTGTGCTTTCAAATACAAGTTGCTTTCCGGAGATAGCCGCTGACGCCGGTGTTTATTTTGACCCTAACAGTATAGAAGATATGCGGGTAAAAATAGATAAGGTTATTTGTTCTGAAACTTTGCGAAAAGACCTTGTAAGTAAAGGATTTGAAAGATTAAAGAAATTTTCCTGGCAAAAATGCACTGAGCAAACAGCAAAAGTTTATGAAAGTGCGAGGTATAATAAAATATGAAAAAATATTTAATAACAGGTATCAGCGGATTTGTGGCATATCATTTTTTGGAGTACTTAAATGGGCTTGGCGAAGAAGCTGAGGTTTTGGGGTTAGATTTAAAAATTCCGCAGCATATCAGCGATTATTCATTTAAGAATGTAAAATTAAGTTTTATTGAATTGAATCTTTTGGAATATAGAGCTTTGGGGATAGCCGTTGTTTCTTTTAATCCTAATTATATTGTGCATTTGGCAAGTTTCTCAAGCGTTGGCAAAAGCTGGGAAATGCCGCTTGAAAGTTTCTTAAACAACACAAATATATTTCTGAATATTGCAGAAATAGTTAGGCATAACAAAATTGCTTGCCGCATTTTATCAGTTGGTTCCAGCGAAGAGTACGGCAATGTAAAAGAAAACCATATTCCGTTAAAAGAAAATATGCCCTTGCATCCCAGAAACCCTTATGCGGTTGCGCGTGTCAGTCAGGAGATGCTTTCTAAATGCTATGTGGATGCTTACGGACTTAATATTATTCTAACAAGGTCTTTCAACCATGTTGGAGCTATGCAGCGCACCGATTTTGCAATTCCAAGTTTTACAAAGCAAATATCAGATGGAATTAAGCAAGGTCAAAAGGAAATTAAACTTTCCACTGGTGATCTTTCTGTTATTAGAGATTTTATAGATGTTAGGGATGTTGCAGCAGCTTATTTTGCATTACTCAAAAATGGCAAAACAGGGGAGCTTTATAATGTATGCAGCGGCAAAGGACATTCTTTGAAAGAAATTATTGACTTATTAGCTGAAATTTTCAAAGTCAAAGTAATAACGGAAACTGATTCTAAAAAAGTTCGGCCTATTGACAATAAAATTATTATTGGCTGTTTTGAAAAAATAAAAAAGCATACTGGGTGGCAGCCAAAATTTGATTTAGAGAATAGTTTAAAGGCGGTGGTTGAAAGTTATGCTTTGTAAAATCTGCAATTGTGAAAGCAAAAATATTTTTAATGGCAAAATATTAGGAAAGTATGAAACTAAGTACTTTCACTGCGAAAAATGTGGTTTTCTTTTTGCAGAAGATCCGGAAAGATGGTTGGAGCATGCATATAAGGAATCAATAGCTTCAATGGACACTGGCATTATGTTAAGAAACAATATCAATAGCAGAAAGCTGTCTATACTATTATATTTTTTCCTGAAAGATAAAGAAAATTCAGAATGCCTTGATTATGCCGGAGGATATGGAATTTTTACCAGATTATTAAGAGATGTTGGTTTTAATTTCTACTGGCAGGACAAATATACTAAAAATCTTATGGCTAATGGTTTTGAAGGTGATTTAAATAAAAAATACGAAGTGTGTACTTGTTTTGAATGCTTTGAACATTTGGTTTTACCATTACAAGAAATTGAAACCATTTTAAAATTATCCGATACTTTAATTTTTTCCACAATTCTTTTGCCGGAACCTATTCCTGTCCAGCAAGATTGGTGGTATTATGCACCGCAATCCGGGCAGCATATATCTTTTTACAGCGAAAAGACATTGCGTTTTATAGCGAAAAGTTTTGGTTTAGAATATCTTAATATTTTTGGATTTCATATTTTTACAGAATTAAGGCAATCTTTAATATTAAAAAGAATTGATATATACATAAAACCTTCTTTAATGCAGGGGGTATCTATGCTTTATGACAAAATTAGAAAAAAGATGCAGCCTAAAACGATAGAAGACATGAATATGATTATCAGGAGATTGCTCCAATAAATTATGATTTGTATATTCTAAAAAAGTATTTATGGAGACAAAATTGATGAAATGTGAAACGCCAATTCTTTTTATAGTCTTTAACAGGCCGCAATACACAGTAAAATCATTTGCCGCTATACGCAAGGCAAAGCCATCAAAACTGTACATTGCAGCAGATGGCCCAAGAGCAGACAAAGTAGGCGAAAAGGAACTTTGCGAGCAAACTAGAGAACTTATTTTGAATTCCATTGATTGGGAGTGTGAAGTTAAAATATTGTTCCAAAAGAAAAATTTAGGCTGTGCCGTAGGTGTGTCCACAGGTATTTCATGGTTTTTTAAGCATGAAGAGCAAGGCATAATTATAGAAGATGATGTAGTTGCAAACCAAAGTTTTTTCAAATATTGCAGCGAGTTACTCTCAAAATACAAAGATAATAAAAATATATGGACAATTGGCGGTCATAACCTGCAAGGTATTTCTGCGATTGATAAAAGTTACACTTTTACTAAATGGTTTTTGTGTTGGGGTTGGGCAACTTGGAGAGATAGATGGAAACATTTTCATCTTGATGTCAAAAATATGGATGAAAAAGTTTATGACTCTTACACAAAAAACAAGCATATTAGAAATAATTGGGTACAAGCAATTCGGAGCCAGCAAAACAAATTGACTACTTGGGATATACCATTCTTTACAATTGGATTAAGATGTAATGCTTTGCATGTTTTGCCGCAAAAAAACATGACTAAAAACATTGGATCTATAGGGGCACATACTATAGCAAATAATGCGTTGGTAAATACAAAAACCTATAAATTGAGTATATTAAAGCACCCTAAGAATAAAAAAACAAATCAAACGTTATTAGATGAATTAAATATCGTTTATATGGAAAAATGTTTTCTATATCCTCCTAAAATACAGAGTGAACGAAAAATTTATTTATGGGGAACAGGTGTATTTGCTGAGAACGCTTTATTTTTAATCAAGAGAAAGTATAAAATTACAGCTTTCTTAGATAGACAGGAAATGTCGGAGCATTTAGGCTACAAAGTTAAGCGTCCTGAGCAAATTCTGAATGGAAAAAATAAGAATATTTTCATATTTATTGTATCAACAAAATATGCGGGCGAAATGGCAAAAATTTGTAAAAGTTATGGTTTGAAAAAAGGGGTAGATTTTTGGAGTCCAGTGTAAAAAGGATAAAAATTTTAATAGGAGAGATCAAAATGACATAGCAATTATATTCTCAGTCAAAACTAAGTCTGTTTATAATGCTGTTTTTGAAGGTTTTTCAAATTCGTTAAAAAAGCAAATTTATTTTTTGGAGAAGATTTCAAAATGAAAACAACCTATATTTGGGGTGCAGGATACTATGGTGCTTTGACCGCTTTGGATATGGAAATAAAAGGTGAACCTATTGCTGGGTTTATAGACAGCAATAAAGATCTGTATGGGAAGAAAAGGTTAGGATATGAAGTACTCTCTCCAGAACAGGTAATTGACAAAAACTCGAGGGATAGTAAAATAATTATTGCTATATTAAAATCGGAGGAAATAGCTGAAAAATTAATAGAACGTAATTATATATGTGGTATAGACTTTGAGCTTTCGCAAAGACTATGGGATAAAGAAACAAAAAAGAAAGTAGATATATTCTGCAAACATTTCCTAAAAACAAAGGAAAATGGCGAATGTTATTTTGAAATAGCGGGAGCAAAATTGCCTGATGTCAGATATTCTCAAGAAAAAATGACAGGGTTGTTTTTATTAGCACCAGAGACGTTTTTGTTTTCGTACTTTATGAATGACCGTTATGATAAGCATCTCGCAGAAATATTTGATATTTATATTTCAGGAGGTTCATATGGATACAAAGATGGCAATTTTGATGTTAGTGTAAAAAAAGGGGATATTGTTATAGATGCAGGCGCTTGGATAGGAGATTTTAGCGCGTATGCAAGCACAAAAGGCGCAATATCTTATGCCTTTGAACCGACTAGTTCTATTTATGAATTGCTTCAAAAAACAGCAGAATTAAATTCAAATATTTATTCTCTAAAACAGGGTTTGAGTAATGTAAGCGGAGAAGCTTCTCTTAGTATACATAATGGATGGGGTGTAGCTAACTCAATAGTTATAAATCGTTCCGACAATGCCGAAACCATCTCAATTACAACCTTAGACGAATTTGTTAAAGAGAACAATATCTCAAAGGTTGACTTTATCAAAGCAGATATTGAAGGAGCAGAACGGGATATGCTAAAGGGTGCCGCTTGGGTTCTGAAAAATTACGCTCCAAAGCTTGCTATTTGCACATATCATTTGCCTGACGATCCGCAAGTGTTGGAAAGTATTATCTTGGAAGCAAATCCTGATTATAAAATAGTGCATTTGAGGGATAAACTATTTGCACAAGTGGTCAAGGAGGAGGAACGATAATATGTACAATATTTTACCATAAAGTAGAAAATTGCGATACTGTTGTCATATTTGGGGCAGGAAACGTGGGAAAACAGATACAATTCGAGATTAAATCATTCTTTGCAGAAAAGACGTGTTATTTTGCAGACAACTCCCTTTGTGAGGGGAAATATTTTGTCTCCATCGGAAGCAGTATCAAAATACCCTAATGCACTTTGGATTATTGACTCGGATATTCACCGGTCTTCTATGCTAAAAGATTTAGATATTATAAACATTGAAGAAAAGAACATCATCAAAAAAACTTTTCCGAAGAAAAAAAACTATCTCCACAAACTATAATTCACTCACTTCAATTCCATTTAACACATCATTGCAATTTAAATTGTGCGGGGTGTAGCGTATATTCTCCATTAGTTAAAGAACCTGCTTTTTTAGAATTTGATGTTTTTGAACGTGATATACGGCAGTTATCATGTTAAAAGCTATCCATGCTCAGAAAAACAAGAAAGCTACCAGGGGAAAAAGCCAAATCAGTATAAGAGCAGCTTGAGCAGATGAAGCTTTCTGAAGCAGGTGTCAAAGTGTCAAATGAAATCGTTGAAACCCTCAGCTATATGTCGTTTCCTGGCAGTGTTTTATCAAAACCGCCTTTAATGGTTTTGTTGTCTATGAAACGAACTCTTTGACGTTGAAAATTTCCGCGAGTACTTTAACAATTTGACTCTCTGTACCACTCGTACAGCCGCCCTATTCCCTCTTCAATTTCAATTTTATGATGCCAGCCCAAACTATGTAATTTGCCAACATCAGTCAACTTTCGCATAGCGCCGTCCGGTTTTGATGAATCAAAACAGATCTCACCTGTATAGCCAATGGCTTGTGAGATTATTTGCGTGAGGTTTTTGATAGACAGTTCTTTTCCGGTGCCGATGTTTATGTGGCAATTGCGAATTTCACCATTGTCAAATGATGTCGCCCGAGTTATGTTTGTAAAATCAACACGCTCTAATATGTACACACAGGCATCAGCCATATCTTCACTCCACAAAAATTCTCGCATCGCGCTGCCGGTTCCCCACAGTGAGACCGCACTGTCTCTTATACCATAATTTGCCAAAACGGAGATTAATTCACTGTCGGAAGCGTTTCCGTTTACACCGTTTACCGGACGTGCGGTGAGGTCTTTACGAATACCATCAAAATCTTTCTCCATCAAACGCTTAGCCAAATGTATTTTACGCATAACACCCGGGATTACGTGACTGTTTTCCAAATGAAAGTTGTCTTGTGGGCCGTACAGATTGGTGGGCATAACGGCTATGTAATTCGTCCCATATTGCAAATTAAAACTTTCGCACATTTTAAGTCCGGCTATTTTTGCTATAGCGTAAGGTTCGTTAGTATATTCAAGCGAACTTGTAAGCAGGGCGCTCTCTTTCATTGGTTGGGGCGCGTTTTTGGGGTATATGCACGTACTGCCGAGAAAAAGTAATTTTTTTACGTGGTGTTTAAAACTTTCTCCAATAATGTTTTGCTGGATTTGCAGATTTTGGTAGATAAAATCGGCGCGGTAAGTATTGTTCGCAATTATGCCTCCCACACAGGCGGCAGCGAGGATTACATACTCCGGGAGTTCATCATCAAAAAACTTTTGCGCTGCGACACAGTCTAACAGATCAAGCTCGCTGCGAGTCTTCCCGACAAGATTTGTGTAACCTTTGGATACTAAGTTACTCCATATTGCAGACCCGACAAGCCCCTTGTGTCCGGCAATATAAATTTTTGCTTTTTTATCCATTTTTGTTAGATTGAGTTGCTGTGCCTGATACTTGCAGAAAACATGCCTCTCTCAATCCCCTTTCTCTGCCCTTTTATGTTATGCTTGAATCTGACGTTTTACGTATTGCATGTCATTTTCTACCATGATTTTGACAAGGTCCTCAAAGGATGTTTTGCGTGGATTCCATCCGAGAAGTTCCTTAGCTTTGGCTGGGTTTCCCAGAAGCGTTTCTACTTCGGCAGGGCGAAAATACTTAAGGTCTATTTCTACTAATACGCGCCCATCGGCAGTATTGATACCTTTTTCATTAATGCCCTCTCCCTCCCATTTCAGATTAAGCCCGGCATTTGCAAATGCCAATTCGGCGAACTTTCGCACCGAATGCTGCTCACCTGTTGCAATAACAAAATCCTGGGGTTCATTGTGCTGCAGCATGAGCCACATACACTCTACATAATCCTTTGCGTACCCCCAGTCGCGCAGAGCGTTCAAGTTACCGAGATAAAGTTTATCCTGCAAACCCGCTGCAATACGGGCGGCCGCAAGCGTGATTTTGCGTGTCACAAAAGTTTCGCCGCGCCGTTCAGATTCATGATTAAAAAGGATGCCGTTAACGGCAAACATTCCATAACTTTCACGGTAATTTTTTGTGATCCAAAAACCGTACAGTTTCGCAACGCCATAAGGTGAGCGCGGGTAAAATGGAGTAGTCTCGCTCTGCGGGATCTCCTGAACTTTACCGTAAAGCTCGGATGTTGACGCTTGATAAATCTTAATTTTTTTCTCAAGACTGAGGATCCTAACTGCTTCAAGCAGCCGCAGCGTTCCTAACGCATCGGTTTCTGCGGTGTATTCCGGAACGTCAAAGGACACTTTTACATGGCTCTGCGCTGCTAAATTGTAAATTTCATCAGGTTGTACAAGCTGCAGAATACGGATTAACGAACTTGAGTCGGTCATATCGCCGTAGTGAAGATTTATAGCGCGCTCATGGCGCATATCGCGCACCCATTCGTTCAAATACATGTGCTCAATGCGTTCGGTATTAAATGAAGAGGAACGGCGGAGAATACCATGAACCTCATAGCCTTTTTTTAGAAGAAATTCCGCCAAAAAACTGCCATCCTGTCCGGTGATTCCGGTGATTATCGCCTTTTTCATTGTTTTAATTATCGTTCTTTTTATGTGAATGATAGCTTGAAGTATTATTCAAATATAATGTATGCAGGTAACGTCAATAAAATTGCACAAATTCTTTTTTACCATTTGTTCCCCGTCAACTATTCAGCCATCTTTTAATATCGCACTTCATTTTTCGTATTTATAAATCAACATTTTCCAAATGCTTGACCTTAGATTTTGTCAATTTCATCTTCACTCAGTCCGGTAATTTCCGCGATTTCAGGTATTGGCATGCCATTGATTTTGAGTTTTTTTGCAATTTGGCATTTAGTTTCTTTTTCGCGTTGTACGGCTTCCTCTTCGCGCCGCCTAGCTTCTTTTTCGCGCTGCTTGGCTTCCTCTTCGCGCTGCCTGGCTTCTTCGAAATCCAGTTTTGTTTTAATAAGTTCCCTGTCTTTTTCCCCAAACATCTCTTCCATTGCTTCCTGATAGTACTGCTCTCTGTCTAATTCCTTGCGGGCTTGAGCGTCGGCTGCCACATAATGCAGCACATCAAGTACAACTTTGATTTCAGGGTCGTCAACTTCGAGCGGATACTCTTTTGTTGTCTCATTGCCGCCTACAAAATTAGCCTGTTCAAATATAGAAAGTAATTTGTCAAGCTTTGTATTCAAACTCGGTTTAATTCTCTGTGTTTGGACAAAATACGCGCTGTGAGTCAGCTGTTCAACAAAAGCATCACGGAAATGTAGCCGCTCGTTAGTACGCAAGTCACGGTAAACAGGAACATTGCCGAAAGCCGGTGAATCCACCGACAGATTAAAGCCGAGTATGTAAATTGAGATTATCGGGAGCTTTGAGTCAACGTATTTTCCGCCAAGATATTTCTTAAATCTATAAACATCGCCAAGATGCTTTGCTTTCTGCATCTCAATTATTACATCTTTCCCGCCGTTTCCGGTTTCTATCGTAGCCGCGAAATCCATGCGAAAAAGTGTAAGCTTTCCGGTATCTTTGTCAAGCTCAGTGTGTTCCCTGACGTCCGGTTTAAGAGAGAGTACTTTGCAATTGAGAATAGTTCCAATGAAAAACTTCGCTGCGCGGTCGTTTTCCAAAAGCCGCTTGAATGTCGCGTCGTAGATGGGGTTGGCTATTATCATTTTACTTCCCTTCTTACATAAATTAAGATAATATCTGCCGGAACAACAAAAGATGTTTTCAACGGTTAGAAACTCTGGCACAAAAATTGTTTTCGCAATAAATGAAACCTTTAACGCAAAACGCAAGTGTTATTCGGGAGGAGTTCATAATGATTGAAAATACGCCGGAGGTCAAAACAGCGGTCATTGAGTTCATTAACCGCAATTTTCTTATGGGTACGAGTCAGATTAAGTATGAAGAAAACGATTCGCTGCTTGAGAAGGGAATCGTTGATTCTACAGGAGTCCTTGAGATGGTTAGTTTTATCCAGGACAGATTCGCGGTTATTGTGGAGGACAGTGAGCTTGTGCCTGAAAATCTGGATTCAGTCAGCAACATAGCTGCTTTTGTTGCCAGAAAACAACAGCTTCAGCGTCTTTAAAACAAGCGCGCTGCCGTCCGCACATACCGGATGTTTTTTACAACAGCTTCATAAACAGCTATAGGAGAGGCGTATATTATGATGCCGACTAATTCACCAAAAGTGATCCCTGCCGCGTCCGCCCATAAAAAAAGCGTATGTAAAGATGATCTGCGCATAGACGCCGCGGCTGAAACCGAACGAATATGCGCGAAAATCAGGGCATTTATGGTAAAAGTTAAACGAAGAGGCGCGGTTATAGGCCTTAGCGGAGGGATAGATTCAAGCGTTACCGCCGCTTTGTGCGCTAAAAGCCTTGGCAGGGAGAGGGTGCTTGGCATACTTATGCCTGAGCGTCACAGCTCGTGCGAGACTACGGCTCTTGGACAATGCCTCGCAAATCATCTTGGTATCGAGGCGCAGCTGCACGAAATCTCGGCAGTACTTGAAGCGGCCGGATGTTATCAGATGCAAAACAGCGCAGTAAAATCTGCAATCCCCTCCTATATTCCAGGGTCACCCTTTAAAATCGTTCTGCCCGCGCAAGGCGGTTACAAGCTTTTTTCTCTTGTAGCGCAGCTTCCAGACGGCAAAATCATAAAGACGCGCATGAACCATGAAGCTTATTTGCAGCTTGTCGCAGCCACAAACTTCAAGCAGCGCGTACGCAAAATGATTGAATACTGTCACGCGGACAGACTAAACTACGCTGTTGCCGGAAGTCCAAACCGTCTCGAATACGATCAGGGGTTTTTTGTTAAAAACGGGGATGGTTCCGCGGACATAAAACCGATCGCCCATCTTTATAAAACACAAGTTTACCAGCTTGCCGAATACCTTGGGGTCCCTGAAGAGATTAGATCACGCCCCCCCACAACCGATACTTATCCGATGGAGCAGTCACAGGAGGAGTTCTACTTTTCCCTCTCCTATCAGAAAATGGATCTGTGCCTTTTCGCAAAGAATAACGGCCTGAGCCATGAGAGCGTATGTGAGGCCACGGGCTTAAGCCCCAAAGAGAGTGAGGATGTCTTTAAAGATATTGATGTAAAGCGCGGCACAACCAGGTATCTGCATCTCGGGCCGGAACTTACGGGGGATGTGCCGGAGATACAGAGTGAGATTTGAAAAGATAAAGATAGAAGAAGATATAAGGGGGGAAGTCTCCCCCTCGCTCCGAACAAAAACCGGACAAAAAGACGTCCGGTTTTTGTTCTCCGCTACCCCCTCTACGGGGACACCCCGTAACGCCCCGCCACATTATCACCCCCCACCCCCTCAAGGGGGCTAAAGCAAGAAACAATCAATTTTCATAACAGAAAATCGATTGTTTAACCTGTTTAATCATTTTTTATGATAACCGGCAATTGGCAATTTCAACTCTGCGTTATGTATTTTTAACCTTATCAAAGGACGCGATTATAATATATGGAAGAAATCATTAAAAAGTGGCATTCTCAGAAAGCTGTTGAGCTGCGCAGTTTGCGGTCTGATGAAATTGCGCAGCTTGCCGCGCAGCTTAACACTGCCTCCGACTGGAATAACATAACCGTCGTTGCCGATGGGTTTGACGCGGGCAAAGTTCACAGGTGCAGCTTTGAAGGGCGCATTGAGATAGGAGCTTTTAAACGTGATTTTTTGCGCTATGGGACAGTTGCTCTCAAGGTCGGGCTTTACGGAAGTCATTTCAGGGATTCGGTTATAGGCAGTGACGCGGCTATTCATAATCTTCTTTACTGCAGCAGACAATTTATAGGCGACAATGTGATAATATCCAACGCTGCCGAAATCTCCTGCAGCGCGGGCGCAGCGTTCGGAATGGGTATCATAAAAAATGATGAAAATCCGGTAATAGAACTGGTAAATGAAAACGGCGGCAGAGCGGTTCTCCCCTTCCCTGGTATGACATGTACCGACGCGTTTGTCTGGTCAAGATTTCGGGCGGACAGCGAACTTATGGACAGGCTAAGCCAGATCACAAACCACAGCTGCAAAGAGATATGTCCGGACAGGGCTGTCATAGCGGATAATACAGTGATCCTAAATGTAAAAGCTATGCGGAATACGCTTACCGGCCCATGCGCTGTTATTGACGGAGCGGAACTGCTTTTCAATTCAACTATTTTGAGTGATTCCGAAGAACCGACTAAAATAGGGGCTGCTATTCAAATCCGTAACTCTATTATCGGATATGGAAACGAAATAAATTCTGCCGCTCAGCTTTCCTCTGTTATGACCGGCACAGCCGTTTCGATTTCGCAAGCCGCTCGCATCAACCATTCGTTTATCGGCGATAACGCGTTTATCTCCTGCTGTGAAATCGCTAACAGCCTTATCATGCCGTTTCACTGTCAACATCATAATAATTCTTTTCTTATCGCCTCGATTATAGGCGGACAGAGTAATATTGCCGCGGGAGCCACCGTAGGATCAAACCATAACAGCCGCACCTGCGATGGAGAGCTGTGGGCTAAACGGGGTTTTTGGCCCGGACTTTGCACAAGCTTCAAACACAATTGCAGCTTCGCGTCATTTACAATGGCAGCCAAAGGCGATTATCCGGCTGAACTTGATTTAAAGCTGCCTTTCAGCCTGCTTGCGCTCGATAAAAAGAGCGGATTTCCGGTAATATTTCCCGCGTTTTGGTTTACTCATGATATGTACGCGGCTATGCGGAGCGAACAAAAATTTGCAAAAAGAGACAAAAGAGTGCACCGCCGTCAATTTATTGAGCACAACATTTTAGCTCCTGATACCGTGAGCGAAATTTTTGAAGCTCTTTATTTAATTGAGCTGTGGACAGGAAAAGCGTCATTTACGGCCAAAGGTATCTCCACAGCTGAAAAAAACGCCCTGGAATTGACGCACGAAGGAAAAACTGTTTTGCTTGCAGATCCGCATTTTTGTTCAACGCTTGACATTAAGGCTGAGAATGTTGAGAGAGGCAGACCCGCGACTTCACTTAAAAATACGGCTGAAGCTTATAGAATGTATCGTATGATGGTTCGTTATTACTGCGTGAAAAACCTTCTGCCCTACATGCAGGAAAATAACATTACTACTTTAAATGAACTTAAAAGCAACTTAGCGTCACTAATTGAAACTTCAAATGAACTGAATAGCAGCCCGGCATCAGTACTAGAATGGCTAAACTGCGGCTCTATGGTGATAACCGACACCGCTTTGTCCGGCATTATTCAGCTAATCAAAGAAAAGAGCGTTAAGACCTGGACTGATATACATTCACTGTTTGACTCCTTTTCATCAAGTTACAAAACCATAAAAACCTGCCATGCCCTTCATAGCCTTGCAAAGCTTGAAGGAATGACTCTAAAGGAGCTGCGGGAGGATATTTTCTGGTCATTTCTACAAACAGTTTCTCAAGATTGCAGAACAATCGGCCAGCTTACACTCTCCTCAAGGGCCAAAGACTTTAATGACCCATTCCGCGCCATTGTTTATCAATCTGAAGATGAGATGAGATGCGTTTTAGGTTCAATAGAAGATTCTGTTATAAAACAAACTGCCGAAGAGATGGAAAAACTCATCGCTCTCGCGGCAGCTTACAGCATGCAGCCACAAACTGCTGCGGGTGATGATTTCACATAAAACATTTTCGTTGCAACCTTGACGGATTCCTTAAAAACAGTGTATTTTTGATGCGAAACCGCTTTTCAAAATACCTGTGTTCAAGCTGCTGCAAAAAAACCGTTCTTTGAGATGGTAAAGATGAATCACGGCTCGGTGTTGCGGCTAAAAGATATAGACTACTGTCCCGATACGTTGTACATGGAAAGCGTTCCGGCATTTTAATTCAAATATTATTCTGAAGGTGAACTATTATAATCATCACTAACCGCAATTTGCCTCTTTTTTTTGAATAGCATAAGCAGTATTGCCGCAAAGAGTATGAAAAACGGGCTTGGTAAACGCAGGAAAATAATTTTACGCATAATCACCTCTGCCACTGCTCGCGCCGAACACAATGAACCGAAAAATTAAACTGATCAACAGAATATACGAAAGTTTCGTCTATAAAAAACAACTTTCTTATTCCACTGCCATGATATATATTGTTTATTCTGCGGCAATTCGTTTCCGGCACTGTTTCAAACAGTATTTCAATCTTTAGTACTCAGCAGTATTTCCGGCGTTCACTCCACAAATACTTATTTAAACGCATGGCATGGAGAGTTTAATGAAAAATACTATCCAAAGCAGTCAAGTAGAAAATATTATTATAACAATTCGCGACGAACGGGTTATTATGGATATTGATGTAGCCGCTGCTTACGGGGTTGAAACAAGAGAAATCAACCAGGCGGTCAAAAATAATCCTGAAAAATTTCCTGACGGATACATAATTGAATTGAATCAGAATGAAAAAATGGATGCGATCAAAAATTTTGACCGCTTTGATAAACTAAAACGCTCGAATACCACCCCAAAAGCCTTTACCGAAAAAGGTCTTTATATGCTTGCCACAATTCTAAAAAGTCCAAAAGCAACTCAAACAACAATAGCGATTGTCGAAACTTTTGCAAAAATACGGGACTTATCCCGCAGCATCGGTGAACTGTCAAAAAAACCTGAAAAAATGAAACAAAACGCTCTGACGCAAAAAAGTGGAGAGATTATCTCAGACATCTTGGGCGACGATTTGAATATTTCAGGCACGGAAACAGATATAGAAATCAATTTTGCAGTGGTTAAATTCAAACACAAGGTACACAGGAAAAAATAGCTTAGATTGATCTCATTGACAAAAGGATGAGATCAAAAATTTTGATCTCATTGACAAAAGGATGAGATCAAAAATTTTGACCGCTCCGCAAAAGGATGTATGGGCTATATTGAGGAGATTTTCGAAGGACCCCATAAAAAAGAAGACTTGACGCTGCCGGCCGCATTTTAGTAATTTATATAGTTAAATTAAAAATGGGTGTACTTTTATGTACGCCATACTAACAAAAGGGGCTGTAGCTCAGTTGGGAGAGCATCAGGCTGGCAGTCTGAGGGTCAGGGGTTCGAACCCCCTCAGCTCCAAATAAAAAGGGTCTCGCCGAAACGGTGAGGCCTTTTTATTTGGGATTCCGGCGCGCACCTTAAAACATAATTGTTTTCATACCCGGCAGTAAGTATATTGTATAGTAAGTTAAATATATATTCAGATACAAAAACCGCAGAAATCCCTTCTCAAAAAGCTTGGGGTTGCTGTTTAATATATAGATCTAACGGAAAGGAAGTTGAATTTGCCTGTTGAATTTCTCACGGAGTTGGAAAATAAAGTAGAGACTCTTCTCTTGTCGCTTGAGGAGGCAAAAGATGAAAATATTATTCTCAAGCAAACAAAAGAGCAGTCAAATGAGCAGTTGAAGGATTTAAGCGCCCGTATAGAAGAGCTTGAAAGCGAAAACAAGAATCTCAAAGATCAATTAAACTCGCTTAAAACAGACTCCGATGGGCAGCGGGAAAAAATTAATGCCGCGTCAGAACGAATACAGGGGATACTGGCAAAGCTTGAAGCTGCACGGTAGCAGCACGCGGTATAACTGTCTGGGATAGGCAGCGGGAAGGGAGCTTAATGGGCTCGGAGAGTATTCGGGTAATGATCTTTGGAACAGAGTATTCCATCAAAGGCGATGCGGATACCGAAACGACCAGACTGGTCGCTCAATATGTAAATTCCAAAATAGCGGAGATTCAGGAGATGACCGCATCAAGGGATAACATGAAAATAGCGGTTCTCTCCGCACTTAACATTGCGGGAGAACTGTTTGAAACCAAAGCGAAATATGAGGAGGAATTAAAGAAAGTACAGCAATGTCAGGATAAAATCAAATCTCTTAATAACAAAATTGAGACATTTTGCTGACACCTTTCTTAATTTTCTTTTACTTCATGCAATATACCCTCTCTCCAAAATTATGTACAGGCAGGGCATGTCTTGTCTCAACAAGCCTTGGTCTAACAAGTCCATGATTTAAAAATTCCTCATTTATAAGCTCTCTGCTTCAGCGTAACAGTTTTAGTAGTTATTTTTTCTGTAAATGGAAATTTCGGGTTGATTGCAGGGTTTACTTACATAATCTACAAAAAAAGTCTGATCTTTATATATTAATGTACGACCTAACCAAACCTTCAGGAGGGGTTTAATGGATCTTTCATATATCATAATAACAATAGCAACAGCGCTGGCGCTTGGTGGTACAGGCGGTTTTTTCTGGCGTTCAATTGTAGACCGCAATTTTAAACGCTCGCAGGAAGCACAACTGCAAAAAGAGGCTGACCGGATACTAAAAGAAGCTAAAAACGAGGCTGAAATCCAGAAAAAAACCGCTATTCTTGAAGCAAAGGATGAGTGGTTTAAGGCAAAAACGGAATTTGAACGCGAAGCGGGCAAAACCCGCGAACAGATCCGCCAGGAACAGCAGCGCATTAAAGAATCTGAAGCTGAACTCAATAGAATGCAGGAACTCGTCAATAAGCGCGAAACGGAGTTTAACGCCCGCGAGAGTTTTCTCAACTCTAAAGAAAAAACACTTCGTACCAAAGACAATGAACTCACACGGCTTATCGCTCTTGAGAATGATAAACTGGAAAGAATCTCCCATATGACTCAGGAGGAAGCCAAAAAACTTCTCCTCGAAAATCTTGAGGGACAGGTACGCTACGAATGCGCGCAGATGATAAAAGAGATAAAAGATCAGGCAAAGGCTGAGGCCGAAAAAGAGGCTAAAGAAATTATCATTCAGTCAATCCAGCGATGCGCGGCTGATACTACAGTCGAGTCAACCGTATCTGTAGTTCATCTGCCAAATGATGAGATGAAAGGCAGGATCATAGGCCGTGAAGGAAGAAATATCCGCTCTTTTGAAGAAGCGACCGGCATAGATGTAATTGTCGATGATACACCTGAGGCTGTCATCCTTTCAGGTTTTGATCCGATCCGCCGCGAAATAGCGAAGTTAGCGCTTGAAAAGCTTATTACAGATGGCAGAATTCATCCGGGACGCATTGAGGAACTTATAAAAAAGAGCGAAAAAGACCTCGAAAAGCAGATGAAGGAAGCTGCCGAAGAGGCGATCTTTGAGCTTGACGTACACGGAATAAAACCAAAAATTGCCGAACTTCTGGGAAGGCTAAAATACCGCACCTCATACGGTCAGAACGTGTTGCAGCACAGTAAGGAAGTTGCCATTCTGGCAGGCCTTATGGCAACGGAACTCGGTCTTGACCCCAAAACAGCGATCCGCGCCGGACTGCTTCATGATATTGGAAAATCTATAGACCGCGAAACTGAAGGTACACACTCGGAACTTGGGGCGGAATTAGCATCCAAAAACGGCGAAAACGAGATTATTATAAACGCAATCGCGGCTCACCACGAAGATGTAGCGCCAATCTCCATGTATCCGATCCTTATACAGGCCGCTGATACCATATCAAGCACCCGCCCGGGCGTAAGACGCGAGACTTTGACAAACTATGTCAACCGGTTGACAAATCTTGAAGACATCGCAGATTCTTTTAGAGGTGTTCAGAAAGCCTACGTCATACAGGCAGGACGCGAGATAAGGGTTATGGTTGAACCGGAGCAGATCAACGATGCCCAGGCTCAAGAGCTTGCGGGCCAGATCTCACAGAAGATTCAGGATGAGATGGAGTATCCTGGGCAGATTAAAGTGACTATTATTCGGGAGAGCAGGTTTACTGAGTTTGCGAAGTAAAAAAAATCAAAGTCAAAAGCTTAATATAAAGGGAGAAGTCTCCCCTCAGCTCCGGCCAATTGTAAATATGACAAAAAGACGCCATATTTACAATTGTTCTCCGCTGCCCCCGGTGGGCGGACACCCCGCAACCCCCCAGGGGGCTAAGGAAGGACAAAAAAACGATGAATCCGATATACGGGCGGCACCCTGCCGCCCGTACACTCACGCGCATATATTATATACAAGCATCGCGCGCTCCCTGCCTTTTGACAATCCATGTACGGACAGTCCCGCATGGCCGCTCTCTTCCTCCCTCCCTCATACCCGCAAATAATGGATTGATATTATGAGAATATTATTCATAGGCGACATCTTCGGAAATTCCGGTAAAAGAGCTCTCGCGCAAAGATTACCCTCTCTAATCGAAGAACATAGAGCTGACGTCTGCGTTGCTAACGGAGAAAACGCGGCAGGCGGACGCGGACTCACTAAAAATCTATTCCGTAAACTACGCAAATACGGTGTAAATGTGGTGACAGGCGGGAATCACTCTTTTAGCGTAGCTGATAATGATTTTTCGTTTATGGATGAACCTGCGTCATTAAGACCCCTTAACTTTCCACCGGGCAATCCCGGACACGGTTTCACTTTATTTACTCTTGATGATGGACGCGCTATAGGTATTGTAAATCTCATGGGACGCACTTTCATGCACGAATCCCTTGACTGCCCTTTTCGTATGGGGACAGAGGCTATTAATCAGCTAAGGGAAAAAACTTCAATTATTTTAGTTGATTTTCATGCCGAAGCGTCAAGCGAAAAAACCGCATTCGCCTGGTATGTAGATGGAAGCGTAAGCGCCGTAATAGGCACCCACACCCATGTACAAACCGCAGATGAACGTATTCTGCCAAATGGTACGGCCTTCATCACAGACGCTGGTATGACGGGCCCGCTTGAACACTCCATAATCGGTATGAAACCTGAAGGGGTGATAAAAAAGTATCTGCTGCAAAGTTATGTACGCTTTGAACCAAGCGAGGATCAGCCGGTAATAAACGGCGTGGTGATAGAGGTGAATGACCGGACGGGAAAAACAGTATCAATTCAACGAATTTTTGAGCGGATAATATTGATTGATTAAACGCAGGGGCAGCCCCTCGCGGGTACGCCTGTACATGTACAAATAATGAATTGTTTTTGATGGGCGCATAAGGTTGATTGTACAATAAATATGTTTAATTTTCATACTCCACAACAATCCGAATTCCCCTACACCGTAAGCGAGATCAACGCAGGCATTGCTCAGATTCTCGATGAATGTAATACTCTTGTATGGGTTGAGGGTGAGATCAGCGGCTTTAAATCCTACCCGAGCGGACACTGCTATTTTAAGCTTAAAGATGAGCAGAGTACTATACCCGGCGTCATGTGGAAATCGGCCGTTTCGCAGCTTAATTTTGATGTTAAGGATAATATGGCGGTTTTGATTATTGGCTCGGTGAGAGTCTATCAGAAAGGCGGATATTACCAACTTGATGTTCACCGGATGATGCCTGCAGGAGTGGGAGCGCTTCATCTTGCGTTTGAAAAACTCAAAGAGAAACTACTTAAAGAAGGACTTTTTGACGCGGCGCATAAAAGACCTCTCCCCCGCTCTGTCGGTACACTCGGTGTTATTACAAGTAAAAACGGAGCCGCTTTGTGGGACATAGTGCGGGTGGTTGCGACACGCGCCCCGCAAACCGATATTATAATAATGGATACCGCGGTACAGGGGGAAAAAGCGGCTCCGCAAATCGCAAAAGCGATACGTGAGATGAACTGTTTTGGGCAGGTTGATCTGATGATTGTGGGCAGGGGCGGGGGTTCCATTGAAGATTTATGGGCATTTAATGAAGAAGTTGTAGCGAGAGCGGTATACGATTCGCAAATCCCGGTTATATCCGCTGTAGGACATGAGATAGACTATACGATAGCTGATTTTGTAGCGGATGTTAGAGCTGCCACACCTTCGGCAGCCGCACAGATGGCTGTTCCCGACTGCAAAGAAAGCGATCGTTTTTTTCAGGCTTGCGCGAGGCAGCTTATAAACAGATTCAATGATTATTTTACAGACGTATGCGAAAATTTTGACCGGATTAAATCATCAAAAGCGTTATTGAAACCAATATGGCTTTTACAGGACGCTGTTCAAAGTTATGATGATATTGAGCGCCGCTACAGCAAAAATATGAAAACGGTTATGTCTGATAACAGCAAAAAACTGCAAGCAGCCGCCGCACGGCTCAATGCGTTAAGTCCTCTTGCGGTGCTTAACAGGGGATACAGCGTTGTGCAGGATTCAAAAGGGTCGGCAGTAAAGAGCGCGAAAGCGTTAAAAGCTGGTGATAATGTTAAAATACGGTTTAGCGATGGGTCGGCAGAGGCGAAAATTGAGTTTCCAATAACTGCATAGGTGTCATTATAGAAATGCCTCCAAACCTCAAAAACGCAGATCACCACTCATCAGCGACAGTCTCCGCCTTATCATTGCTCGCAATTTTGCCATCGCTCAAATACAACACACGATTTAGCGCAAGACTGAGGCGGCTGTTATGAGTGGCTATCAAAAAAGTCTGGTTGAGCTCTTTGTTAGCTTTTTCGATGAGTTCAAGAAGCAGCTCACCGTTTGCGCGGTCAAGATTGCCGGTCGGTTCATCTGCAAGGACAAGCGCAGGCTCATTAAACATCGCTCTTGCTAGAGCCACTCTTTGCCGTTCACCGCCGGAAAGTTCAGTAGGATAATGGTTGAGGCGTTTTGACAGATCAAATATTCCCAAAAGTTCCGATGCCCGTTTGTAACATTCTTTTTTACTTTTACCCGAAATCAAACCTGGTATAAATACGTTCTCTACGGCTGTAAAATCGGGCAGCAGATGATGGAACTGAAAAACAAAACCGATAGAGCGGTTTCTGAAGGCGGCAAGTTCCAAAGGATTAAGTTTGTCAATGTTTTTGCCGCCTACGCATACGGCTCCTTCATCGCATTTATCAAGACCGCCGAGAATCTGCAGAAGAGTGGTTTTGCCTGACCCGGATATACCCACTAACGCGACCATTTCTCCGGTGTTTACGGAAAAATCTACATCCTTGAGCACATAAAAACCGCCGGAGTCATCATTAAAGCGCTTGCTGAGACCTTTTACATCAACCATAAGTTCCATATTAAAAAGTTCCTTTTTTGTCAGGGTCAGGAGAACTCGCGAGAGAGTGCCCTTATAATCTTAGACCTCAAAATGAGGGTAGTCCGCCCGATCAGTCGTAGCGTATAGACTCCGCCGGTAAAAGGGCCGCCGCGTTTCTGGCCGGATAGATTGTGGCAACCCAGCAGATTATATTTGCAACGGCGTACACTAAAAGCGCATCTGTAAAGCTAACCAGCGCAGGGAGTTTATTTATAAAATACAGATCTCCGGGAATGGGAATAAACTGCCAGCGCTGCTGCACATAACTAAGCGTTACGCCCAAAGCAGTACCTATTGTGGAGCCGATAAATCCCACAACTATTCCATTTAGCATAAACACACGCATAACAGCGCCGCTTGTCGCCCCCATACTCATGAGAATTCCGATCTCACGGCGTTTTTCAAGAATAGTCATGATAAGCGATGAGATAATGTTGAAAGCCGCTACTACCATGATAAGCGAGATGACAATAAAGATTATAAGACGTTCAAGCTTCATCCACTGAAAAAGGGAGCGGTTCTGTGTCTGCCAGTCAAGCGTTCTGTATGGATACCCGCCAAGCGACTCCCTAACGCTCGCGGCAATTTTATCCGCCTTGAACAGATCTGCAGTTCTGATCTGTATACCCTCAACGCCATTGAGATTAAGCATGTTCTGAGCGGAAGCGATGGAGATATAAACCAAATTGAGATCGTATTCGTACATACCGGTTTCAAAGACTCCGGCTACAGTGAAGCGTCCCATTTTGGGCACCGGATTCAGCTCGTCATCGGAGGCAAGGGAGTAGAGCACCACTTCGGCTCCTTCGCGTACCCCCATCTTATCAGATAAACCTTTACCTATAAGAACACCTGGGAATTGACGGCCGCGATTGGATTCTATTGTATCAAGGTCAAAAGAACCGCTGACAATCGCTTTGTGTATGTCGGTAACAGTTACCTCAAGTTTGGGGTCAACTCCGTTTATCATGACCCCTTCCTGAACCTGGTCGTGTTCGATACCGCCTTTACCTGTAATAATAGGAGACGCGCCAAGCACCTGCGGATGCTTGAGGATGAGTTCACGCAGTGCTTCGTGTTCGACAATCTGGTAGTTATGATACTGCGTTACACGCGCGTGGGCAAGAGTGCCTATGATGCGGTCGCGCACCTCTTTTTCAAATCCGCCGGCGATAGAGAGCGCCATGACAAGCACAAATGTCCCAAGGCACACTCCGGCGGCGCTGATGTATGTAATCCAGGAAACAAACCCGATCTTGCGTTTACCTCTGAGATAGCGCAAGGCGACAAACAGTTCCATTTTACCTTTTTTCATAAATCTAATTACTTTCCGGTCGAAGCAATGGAAACAGCACAACATCACGCAGAGTACTGGAATTTGTAAGGAGCGCGATTATACGGTCTATACCCATACCCCAGCCTGAGATCGGCGGCATTCCATACTCCATGCAGAGCAAAAAATCGTTGTCAATATCCATTGTCTCGGTATCTCCATGCGCGCGCGCGTCCGTCTGCTGACGAAAACGCGCGGCCTGATCAACAGGGTCAACAAGTTCCGAATATGCGTTGATCACTTCCCATCCGTTAACTACGAGCTGAAAGCGGTCAACAACCTGCGGGTTAGCGTCACTGCTGCGGGCCAAAGGCGAAAGGTCAAGCGGGTGATGAGTTATAAATACCGGATTTATGAGAGCCGGACGCGAAACCTTTTTGTAAAGAAGGTCAATAAGCGTTCCGCGCCCCGCCTTAGCCACGTTGACATCTGTTTCAAATTTTATACCCTGCCGGTTTAACTCAGCTTGTAAATCATCTTTTGTGGTGAATTTGTCTATATCAATGCCGCAGTCTTTAAGGATAAGGTCACGGAAAGAGACGCGGGGCCACTTGCCGTCAAAATCTATCTCTGTCCCTTCATAAGTCAGTTTCATGCCGCCGTGTACGGTTTGCAGAAGATGCTTGATAAGCTTTTCGGTGAAATCCATGTTGTCTTCATAGCTCCAGTAGGCGGCGTAAAATTCAAGCAGCGTAAAATCGGGAAGATGCGACGCGTCAACCCCTTCGTTGCGAAAAGAGCGCGCGAATTCATATACCCTGTCAAAGCCGCCGGCTATCGCCCGTTTCAGATAGGTTTCGGGGGCGATGCGCAAAAATACGTCTATGTCAAGAGCGTTATTGTGCGTGACGAAGGGGCGGGCAAGAGCGCCTGTCGCTTTGTTGGTGAGTACGGGCGTATCAATCTCTGTAAAATCATTGTCATCTAAAAAGTTACGGATCGTACGGATTATTTTTGTGCGCTTCTTAAAACGCTCCCGTGACTCATCTGACGTGATAAGATCAAGATAACGGCGGCGAAGGCGAAGCTCAGGGTCTGTGAGTCCGTGGAACTTTTCAGGCAGCGGGCGAAGCGTCTTTGACAAAAAAGTAAACGACTTCGCGCTGATAGTCTTCTCGCCGGTTTTGGTAGTAATCATTTCACCTTCAACGCCAATGAAGTCGCCGATGTCTACCAAGTTTTTGAAATGGTCAAATTGTTCACCCAACTCATTTTTCTGAAGCGCAAACTGAAGCTTTCCGTTTACATCATAAAGATGCCCGAAAGCAAGCTTGCCGAAATAACGCAGTGATACGACACGTCCGGCAACTTTAACGCCGCTGATTCCGTCATCAAGTGTAAGAGCGTTTGCCAAAGAGTGGTTTTTTTCAAAACGCTCGGCGTAAGGGTGAAAACCCGCTTCGCGCAGAAGGGGTATTTTGTTAAGACGCACCTGCATTTGTTCATTAAGTTCGGTATCAGTGCTCACTTTTGTCTCCGTAAGTACAAGCTGAAAGGTTTGGCGTCCTCCTGGCCGGATACGTATACGCATCGCGGGCGGTTTTATTTGGGCGCGGGCGATTGTTAAGCTTACTAAAATAGTTGATTGCTGCTTGTAATATATAATGTATAGTGAAAAAAGCGTTGCGATACGAAAGAGATTAAAGCATCAGCTCCATTAACTAAATTACGCGTATTGCTGAATGAGTAACTCTGGCCCCATTTTTGCACTCCAAAAACAAAGTTATACCGCCTTTGCGGCAGACTCGCGCGTTTTGGAGAAACTATGGCCTTTGTATTTATCCGCAAAAACTGGTCAAAAATACTTTTGACCGCGGTATTGTTGTTAATATTACCTTTTTGCCTGATTTATTTTGTTCTTTCTATTCCTCAGGCAAGGCGTGTGATTCTTGACTACACAGAATCAACTGTAAACCGGCAAATTGTCGGTGAAGTACGGATCAAGGATTTTGCGACGGACATATTTACGCATCTTACAATTTATGGTGTAACGGCAAGGAACATTCACTCGCCGCATGAAGACACGCTAAACATAAAGCGAATAGAGATTAAGTGGCGGATACCGGCGCTTTTAAAACGGCGTGTAGAAGTACGCAATATAACAATAACAACTTTATACGGATCCGCGCTCAGAGACAGGGAGGGGAAGCTGCATTTTCCTCTTATGCCCATTGAGCCTCAAAAACCGGAAGAGAAAGAACCAGAACCCAAAACGCCGCCGCCCGCGCCGGAAAAAAAGAGTGAGCGGAGACCGTGGAAATTTGTATTAAATTCTATACTGCTGAAAAATTCACATCTATCATTCAGTGATTCAAAATTTCACGCAAAACTTGAACTGCACACAGATATATCGCTTGCGTTAAAACAGGACACTATCAACATTAAGATTATGGCTGAGAGCGGTAAATTATTAACGCCTGTTTTAGATTGGTATATCGACACAGTATTTGTGGATGCGCGTATTGAGGATAACAAGCATCTGCGTATTGAACATTTAGTAATACATTCCGATTCCACAAATATTGATGTTAAAGGGGTCATACCTTTCCTTGAAGATGAATTTTGGGATCTCATAACATTTGTATCAATACCTCTGAAATATGCGGCTTTACCCGCAATAAACGGCTCGACAATCGAGCCGGAGGGAATGCTTGAAGTGTTTTTACAGATGAATGGAGCGCAGTTAAAGCCGTTTGGGGAACTCAAACTTAACTGCGGTAAAGTGAATATCGGCAATGTAAAAATTGATACTTTGCATTCGCGCACGGTTTTTTCGATTCCGGAGTCGCTTAAAACGGACTGGTTTTTATTGACAGACGCAGGCAGTGGTCAGGGAAATATTTCAATAGAGCTGAACGGAAATCTCCCCGATACTTTGTCTATAAAAAGTTATCAGTTAGACGCAGTCTTGAAAGAACTTAGTATTTTAAAATTTTTAAATAAAAATGCGCTTAACTCTCCGGATCAAACACTAAAGGCAAACGCGATTATAACTGTTACTGGGAGCGGTGAAGATTTGCAGAATAAATTTCCGCGGGAAGCTGAGATAAGCGTACTTTTTGATCTGCCGAAACCATACGCCATAGAACCGGCGAGGTTGAATATTTCTGTTAAAAATAAAGTTTGGACGGCAAGCGGTCTTCTTGGAATGCTTAACAAATTAGATGGCGGGGGAACGATTTGTAAAGATAGTATATCGGGACAGTTTAACGCCGTTATTCTCAATCCGCAGTTAATAAGCGCACCCTTTATTAATCCCCCCATAAGCGGTAAACTATCTCTGAATACTTTTCTTGACGGCCCGCTCTCCTCTCCAAACATTCGTGCCGCAGTCACATCTTCCGGCCTAAATTGGAACGGCATTAACGCGGATACTCTTCACGCGAAAGCAGTATTACGCGAAAATAAAATTTTTATCACCGAAAGCATGCTCTTATTAAGTACTGATCTTGACACGCAAAAAGTGTTCTCTTCTCCCGTTAGGGGTAAGGTAGAGGCGGCTGTAAAGGCTAACGGGTCGATTGATAATATAACCGCTCATGCTGATTTTAAAGCGGAGCATATTGATTATAACATCATTCATTTTGACATAATTGAGGGGAATGCTGTTTACTATTCAGATACTGTAAAATGGGAAGATGTAAAATTCAAGAATGTGGATTTTGCAATACTTAACGCGGGAAAGCTTAGCGTTAGAAGCGGTTTGTTATCTTTTTATTCAAATATGCTTTTTGAACACAAAGGAGAGGCAGCCGGATATTTAGAGACTGTTGGTAAGATAGGTAATGATTCGGTTTCAGCTGTTCTACAGGGACGCCAGATAAGTACATCCGCGGTTTTACAGTTTACCAGATTACCTGTTTTTACAAACCTCAACGGTTTAATAAACAGAAATCATGGAACAATAGAATTAGACCTTGCTGCCGATGGTTCAAAATCATCCCCTAAAGCAAGCCTCAATATATTATTGAATCAGCATATAAATGAAGAGGTATCTACATCGCTTAAAAGCAGCTTTCATCTTTTAAATGACACTATCAACGGAAACGGAAAACTTGAGTTGTCCGCGTCAGATTTTACAGATACAAATGGTATATTCTTTACTGTAAATATACCTTTGCGTTATGAAACATCTGTTAAAAAAATCTCAAGCGGAGCTCAGGCACAAATAAATTCAACCGGTTTTCCGGTGGGTCAAATTATATCATCTGCTTCACATAAGATAAATGCGAACGCAACGGCGTTCATTGACATGCAAACTAAATATGAGCAAAATACATGGACGCTTTCTGGGAACACTTTTGTTCAAATTGACACATTTTTCCATACTGAAAAAAAACTCTCCGGCGCTGATTTACCGGTTAAAGTTTCAATCAGCGGAACCGCGAAAAATCCTTTTGTCTCAATTGACGCCAAAAGAGGCAGTATGGAGTACCAGGATATCGGAGCGAAGATTATCAATATTGAAGCCGCAATTTCCAATCAGCAGATCATTATAAATACGCTGGAGTTTGCTTTTGATCAGGATGGATACGCGCTCATATCCGCGCGTTATCCTCTTAACAAAAAAGTAAAGCCATTACTTGGAGTTAGAGCAACTTACGAGTTAAAAAAAATTCCCCTCCCTATGCTAAGTTCAGTTTTGAATCAAACTGAAATAAAGTCGGGGACGCTTACTGGGAAAGGTAAAATAGCTTTTGGCGATACAGTGGTTTCATACGGGTTATTAAGAATTGATTCACTTATAATCAATCAACAAAAAATAAACCGTCCCATAGGCCCTGTTTACGCTACCATTACACATAATAACAAACAAATATCTTTGCCGTATTTGCGAGGAAGACTTGGCGGCCCATTCAGTATTCAGGGACGTATTACCTGCGCAGATAAGACAATCGAAACCATAAGTATATTTGCGGAAGGTAGAAATATCCGTTTCAGATATGGAAACAATGTCGACCTTGGTATTGGCAAAATAGAACTCCTGACAAGTGGTCATGGCAACAAAATCGACAGTATTACCGGTGTTATTGATCTGGGAGAAACCCGTTATTACCGAAATCTTGCAATCTTAGATCTTCTTGAGCAGCTTCTTACTATAAAAACAGAACGGGCTCGTGAAGTGCCGCCTCTTTTGGAAGATACGCGCCTGCGCTTTGATCTGCGTCTTAAAAGCAACGCTATTGTTATTACCAGCGCTGGCCGGATGCACCTTACAGGCAGACTTATTTTTGCGGGAACTGTGGCGCAGCCCACTATTGACGGAGAAGTGCGTCTCGTGCAGGCTCACATACGTTATCTTGACAGAAGATTTAACATCGGCGATGAATACATACGCCGCATGCGTCCGGTGGCGATTGACAGACTCATTTCTCCTGTCAATGATGAGGCTATTAGGTCATTTATTTTTGACGAGCAAAAAGATTTTATTATTGGCATTGCGCTTAAAGGAAGTCTTTTTGAACCTAAGGCTATGTTTACCTCTCACCCCCCTCTTAAAACTGAACACATCATAAATCTTTTAACCGCCGGTTCCATCGCCTTAAATCCCAGTTCACTTTACAGTCCGGCTGAAATCGCAAGCGTATATGCCGGCGGATGGATAGCGTGGGAGCTGATGGAGTTGACTGACATTACTTTTATAGATATAAACGGCGATTTTAGTGACTTTACAGAGGAACGCGGTCCGCGCCTGACACTTTTTCAACGCTTTACGGAGAAAGTATACGGTTCTTATCAACTTCAGTTAGGCAGACCCGAAGATCAGGCCCTCAGCGTTATCTACCGCTTTATGCCTCGCTTTTTTGTTTCAGGCACCGCGGGAACCAAAAATTCAGGCGCGGGATTATGGTTTTTTTTCAGAAGATAGTTTTTGTAAGGGCTGCGCCGATGCTTTTCCTATTATTATTTAGCAATGGCGTTGGCGCAGCGGAGCGCTGGAACGTAGAAAAAATTCAATTTACCGGTAACAAAGCGATAAGCGAACTTGATCTTCTAAGAAGCATAAAAACAAGGCCGCCGCGCACTATCTTTCCAAAACGTTTCGATTTATTTGTTTTAGATGAAGATCTTGAGCGCATCGAAACATTATACCGTAGCCGTGGATTTCCATTTGCCCGCGCAACTATAGAGGATATTGAGCGCATAAGCGCAGGGCGCAGGGTCATAATAACGGTTAATATTTACGAAGGTGAATTATATATTGTAGATTCTCTTGGTTTTTGTCATTTGAATGTGATAACCGAAGATGAGCTGAAGAAATTTATACAGCTTGTTCCGGGTAAACCGCTCGATCCATCGATGGTGCAATCAGATATGCGTCTGATAAGAGACAACCTCAGAGCAATGGGATATCTTCAGGCAAATGTACGATCCGTACAGATGCTAAATATGGAAAAAAAAACAGCAAAAATTATTCACACCATAGAGGAAGGTCCTCTCATAAAAGCGGGATCGCTTTTGATAACCGGCCTTAAGCAGGTAAAAACAACAGTAATAAAGCGGGAGGTCGCATTTGATTCCGGAACGGTTCTCACAAGCGCTCACATCAATAAGTCTATTGTCAATATCTACTCAACGGCGCTTTTTGATTTTGTAAAGATATATCCTGACACATCCCGTAAAAGCATGAAGGAAGATACGGCTACTTTGCCTGTAAACATAAATGTAAAAGAAACCCCTGAGTACTCTTTCCAAATAGGAATTGGCTATGAAACAGACCGTCGAACATTTTTGAACGGCGACGCGGAGTATGGAAACCTCTTTGGGACCGGTCACCGAGTCTCCCTCATGGGGTATATTTCGCAGCCACAGCGGCGCTTGCAGCTTACCTACTCCTGGCCATGGTTTCTTAATCGCCAGCTGTGGGCGAATTTTTCAGTATTTGCAAACCGGTGGGATGATGAGTTTTTAAAAGGGACATCCAATGGATCGGTTATTGCGTTGAGAGGTAATATAACACCGGACTGGATTTATAATATCTGGTCTACCGTTGAGCGTACAAGATTCAGCGAAATCGGTATTCCCGAAGAGCGGCTTATAGCCAGGCCCATTCCGACAAATCAACTTTTTGCTTTAGCTTTAGTAAATGATACCCGAAAGGGTATTTTTTTTCCGGGGCTTAGCCGTTTTGGAATGATACAGGCGGAAATAGCCGGACTGACAGGGATCGGAAACCAGTATACCCGGTACATACTTGATTTGCGGAGTTATTTCCCTTTTTCTAATGACAAGTTTTTACTCTCCTTTGCGCTCTACAGCGCGGTTGCGGTTCCTTACGGCAAAGATGAATTTGTACCGCAAAGGGAGCTGTTCCGTACCAGTGAATCGTCAACGCGAACTATCAGGGGCTACAACATGAGAGACCTGTCGGATTTAAATGATGAGCCGGATTTGATAACCGGAGGTAATTTCATATTGGTTTTTAATATATTTGAGCTTAATTACTACTTTACTACCTCTTTCATGACCTCTGTTTTCTCCGACGCGGGTTTCATCTGGGAAAATTTTTCTACACGAACCCCAGCTGTTTTTTCCGTGGGAATCGGTATCCGCCATTCATTACCCATAGGACTTCTCAGGGTTGATTACGGCTTAGGCATAGCGCCAAAAATTAATTTTCCTGGCAAACTATACCTCAGCCTTGGTTTGCCTTTTTAATCTTTTCAGAATAGGGCGTGCATTACAAAGTTATTTAAAGCATTGACATTAACAGCAGCAAAAACTATTTTAGTACTCATTTTTCAGGCGCAAGGGAATCCCGTGTAAATCGGGAGCGGACCCGCCACTGTAATCCTTTTTTGGAAGTTTCCAAAAAATGGGAGTGCCGAAATTCACGCCACTGCCCGGTATGGGCGAATCTTATTCGTCCATGCCTGGGATGGGAAGGCGCGGCGCTGCCCGGGAGAAGCCAGGAGACCTGCCTGAAAACATATCAAAAAACTCGATCCTCGCGGTAGGGATCGGAGGGTAATCTCCTTGCAATTCTTATATGCCTCTTGTTTGTTTTTTTTAATTAGCTCTTTGCTTTATGGGCAGACTGTCGGGTTGTCATTTAAGCATGATGATGGAATAGGAACAGCGGATTCCCGCCTTCACGGGAATTACGAAGATGTGTCAGACAGCTTACAGATTTCGGTTGATGAGGAACCCCTTCCGGAAAATTTTTCTGCCTGCACTTTATCAGAAGATGAAGAGGATGTTCTAATTCTTGATGATGAATTTTCTGATTCCGAAACAGTTATAATTGTCAGGCGTAAAGCTGCGGCGCCTCTTTCTCCTTCCATCCGCGTTATCAAATCACAGGAATTTCAGGGTAAATTCAGCGACCTGCCCTCTGTACTGGAAACAGTGTCAGGAATTGACATCCGCTCTACAGGCGGATATGGGCAGTATGCCGAAAGTTCCATACGCGGCGGTTCGGCTAAGGGGATAAGAGTATATCTTGACGGCATACTTCTCAACAGCGCTTCCGCCGGAGCGGTTGACTTAAGCAAACTTCCGCTGGAGCGCATTCAGGAGATCCGGATTACCAAAAGTACATCCGGTCTTAAGCAGATGGGCGAGGGAATGGGCGGGGTTATAGAGCTTTTCAGCGACCTTAACCGCCGGATAGTAAGTGTAAATCTTGAGGCTGGAAGTTATGGGTATCTTTCCGGAAGCGCTATTTTACGTACCGGAAATGAAAAAAGAGATCACCAAATAAATTTCGATATCTCTAAAAGCGGCAACAACTATCCTTTTATACATGACAACGGTACGGCTATTCCAACTCTGCGTGATCCCGATCCAACCTGGGATGATACGCTTATGCGCAAGAAAAACAATTACTACCGCTCGGTTGACGCCGCTTATAATTTTTCCTTCACGGTTGCTGAAAACCACAAAATTTCTCCACGGATAAGCGCTGGTTTTTATGAACAGGGGCTGTTTGTTTACTATTATAAGCGCGATCAGAGCGGATCAACCGGCGGGACTACGCTTTCATTTAACACAAATTACAATGGTGGGATTACTCCAAAGTTAACACTAAACGCGGAAGCCGGCGGTTCTTACCGCAGTACGGTTCTAAGCGATCCAGACGGCCGGTTTTCACTTGGCGGGGCGGGGCGGGAGACCAGGTCTGACGGCGGCAGCGTTGATCTTCTTATTGACGCTGCGTATGCGTTTACCCCCAACATTTCACTTGCCGCTCTTGGCGGCTCGCGATTTGAGCGGCATGTTCAAGAGGATAATATACGTGAAGACAAACCGGACATGAGCAGGTATTCGTACAAGGCGGGGCTTGAGGCAATCATTAAAGCGCGGCAGGCAGAATCGGTTTTTCGCTTTGCGTACAAACACGAAATAGATACATCGCTCGTCGGATTTGGTTACTGGTCTTCGGATGGAAAAAAACATGAGCTCTCCTTTCCAAGCGCGGAGACTGTGTTTCGTTTTGATCTGAGCGGTAATGTACAACTTCAATTCAGCGGCGCCCTCTCAAAACGCAGCCCCACATTTTTCGAACGGTTTGGCTGGAGCAGCTCGTTTTTGTCAAACCCTGATTTAAAGGAGGAAACACGCCGCGAGGCGGATGCGGGGATATCCGTTGATCTTGGTAGGTATAGCGCGGCGGGTTCTGTTTTTATCGGTCTTGTTGAGGACAAAATTAAATCCATCCCAAGAGGCAGTTTTGTCAAGGTGATGAACTTCGCGGATACAAAAGTTTATGGAACGGATATTGATTTGAGCGCGAGACCGTTATCGTTTGTTTCTGTGGATCTGAGCGCTTCTTATTTGAAAAGTATAATATCAAAAGCGGCTGATCCATATTGGGTTGGCAAAGCCGAGCCGTTTATGCCTGAGTTTACAGGGTTTCTTAAAACTGAAATAGACATAAAAAAACTAATTGCGGGACATGGAGTAAAATATGAAAGTTCCTGCTATATAAATATCGAAAACAAAAGCCGCCGCTCACCGCAAAGCGAACTGAGCGCGTGGACAGCTTATAAAGCGGCTGCCTTTTTAACTCTTCATTACAGAGTGGAAAACTATCTCAACACCGCTAATTTTGACTTTTTAGATAATCCGAAACCGAGAAGAACTCATGTTTTCTCTACCAAATTAAACTTTTAAGGAGGCGCAGGCTGTATGTTAAAGACTCATTTGTACGTTGGTATTACATTGGCGTTGTTTGCGGGCTGGAGTTGTGAGTCACCCACTGATAAGGGTTCAAAGGGTGATCAACCGGCAATCACCAGGGGTATCGCTGTAATCACTGCGCCTACCGATTATTCCGCTGCAAATATCGAGATTATAGATCTTGATTCCGATAATATTTACAAGAATCCGATTTCGGTTCCTCTGCATAACGATCTTGCGGTAAGAACGTTTGGAAGCGATGTTTATATACTGGAGCGTTATGACAAAAACAACATTATCAGGTATGATTCAAAAGCGGGAGCCGTTGTTTATCAGGAAAATTTAGGTTCAGGTATTAACATTAACATTCAGGATATCGCGGTCGTTTCGGAAACAAAGGCTTACATAAGTTGTGAGAAAGACAAAAATCTGATAATTTTTAATCCTCAAACAGGAAAAAAAATCTCAAATATAGACCTTTCAGCATACAGCGCTGGTCAGGCTTCATATCCATTCGCAAGCAGTATGATGGTCTACAATAATTTTGTTTATGTGGCTTGTCAAAGATTTACAGATAACGGTTATGATAGCGGCGCCGATCCTGGTCTTATTATCGTAGTTGATTCATACACAGACATAGTAGTGGCTGAAATAACGCTGAACAAGAAAAACCCTATGGCGATGGATATTTTTGATGACAGACTCCTTGTCGCTTCCGCAGGACACTGGTCTGAACCTTCAAGCGGCGGTATAGAGATGATTGACCTTACGTCAAATCAAAATATTAAGATTGTGGCTGAAATGGATGGCGCTTCGGGTATCGCTTACATCTCTTCTGACAAAGCTTACGTTAGGAAAGGTGGGTTTGATGAAAATTGTATTTTTAATTACTGTACTAAAATATTTTCTTTGGACCTGCAAACCGGCGATGTAAGCTCCCATTTTGGGTACATAAAAGATGGTTCCGGCGGTATTGTGCATGATGGAGTCAGAGTTTACGTTGGTGAAAGATTTCCTGGCGAAGCCGGCGTTGTTGTTATCAATCCGGTCACAAATACGCGTGAAAGGAAAATCGTGACTTCAACGACTATAATGCTGCCTGTCGGTTTAGGGATGATTTTTCAGAATTGGTAATTATGCGAAACATCTATATTAATGAACAGCGGAAGAAAAATAAGGAGAGTGTAAATTAGTTTGTTTAATGCAGAAATAATAATAATGCAGAAATAAAACAAATAAGATAGTTGAATAGTCTATCTATGTATTTTAAGAGTTTTTAATATTTCTGCATTCTGCCATTTTATTTCTGCATTATCTTTTGGGTATGATTGAAAGATTAATTTTTACAGAAAAAATTTTACACGCTCAAAATAAGCCTGATGCAAGACAATAATCATAGTTAAAAAGTATATTTATATGTATTGTACCGCGTGGAGGGGAAGTTATGAAAATCGCGTATATTTGCCCTGGAACCGGCGGCGCGTTCTACTGTGAAAACTGCGTGAGGGATCATGCGCTTGTATCAGGCTTGAGGGCGCTGGAGCATGAAGTAAGCGTTGTACCAATGTATCTGCCTGTTAAAGAAACCGGCGGAAATGACGGCTCAGGCGTTCCGGTTATGTTTGGAGCGGTAAGGCTTTACCTTATAGACAAGTTCCCATCTCTCAAACGTGCTCCGGACGCGCTTTTGGGAATGCTTGATAATCGTATGATTCTTGATCTGGCCGCCGGGTTTGCAAGTTCAACCCGCGCGGGCGGTCATGAAGAGATGACTATCGACATGATAAAAGGGGAAGAGGGTCCCTTTGCGGATGAGTTTGACAAACTTACTGACTGGCTTCTTAAGCAAAGTTTTGATCTTATTTTTCTGCCCAACGCGTTTTTACTTGGTATCGCTTCGGCAGTCAAAGCAAAAAGTTCAATACCCGTTGCCTGTCTGCTTCAGGATGAACATGTTTGGGTAGACGCGTCAGACCCGATTTACAGAGAGAGAACATGGAAAATAATTTCTGACAAATGTGAATTTGCCGATATGCTGTACACTCACAGCCTTTGGTATAAGAAGAAGATCTGCGGTCTTGCTGATATTTCTCCGGAAAGTGTATCGTGCATACCCCTTGGCGTAGACCCTGCAAAATATGTCGTATCTTCGGGTATAGGTCAATCGTCAATAGGGTATATCAGCCGCTTATGCAGCGTTATGGGAGCCGGCGTGCTTGCTGATGCGTATTGTCAATTATTAAAAGATAAGACATGCGATAATGCAGTTCTTGAGTTTTGCGGCGGCTATACTAAAGATGATTTGCCAGTGATAAAAAGCAGTCGTAAGAAAGTTGCAGGATTTGACGGACAGATGCGTATACATAAACATTTCAGCCTTTCACACAGAACAGAATTACTCTCGAAGCTTTCTGTTTTGTCTGTTCCTGTACAGGAAAGTATCGCGTTTGGAGGATTTATTACCGAGGCTATGGCCTCCGGTGTACCGGTTGTCCAGCCGGACGACGGCGGATTTACTGAGGTTATATCTGAAACCGAATGCGGAGTCCTGTACTCTCCGAATACGCCGGAAGCGCTTGCCGGAGCTTTAGAAAAAACTTTGTATGATAAGGATAAGCTTAAAGCGATGGCGCAGGCGGGACGTGAGGCGGTTTTACAGAAGTATAACAATGTAAATATGGCTAAGGAGGCTCTTCTTTTTCTTAATTATAAAAAGTTGGAGAGTGTAAATGGTTTGTGAACTTCAAAATATCACCAAAACCTATACATCGCCATCCGGTTCGGCTCATTTGACAATCCTCAATGAGATCTCTCTAAATTTAAATAAGGGAGAATCGGCGGCTATAGTAGGGCCGTCGGGGAGCGGCAAAACTACGCTGCTGCACATCGCCGCCGGACTTTTACAGCCGGACAGCGGCACGGTAGTAATTGACGGCGCATCCGTTTCCGGGATGGATGATAGAGAACTTGCCGTTATGCGCAACCGAAAAATAGGCGTGGTTTTTCAGCACCATTATCTTTTGCCTCAATGCACGCTTTTAGAAAACGTTCTTATTCCAACTTTACCATATCAGGATAAGCAGGATAGAAAAAAACTTGCAGAGAGAGCTATTAGTATTATTAAGCGCATGGGCCTCTCAGACCGTTTAGACCATTTTCCCCCGCAGCTTTCCGGCGGCGAATGTCAGAGAGTTGCTCTTGCCCGCGCGCTCATTAACAAACCGTCACTGCTCTGCGCTGATGAACCTACAGGGTCGCTTGATAAAACAAACGCGATGGAGATGGGAGAGCTTTTGCGTGAGATCAACAAAGAGGAGCGGACCGCGCTGCTTTTAGTAACACATTCGGAAGCACTGGCATCTCAAATGGATAGAGTTTTGGAACTTCACAGCGGAACGCTCAGCGTTAAGTCTTGACATCATGAAAAACATGCCTGTTGAACATAATTTTAAAAGCCACTCCTTTTGGAATTTTGGACTGCGTAATTTTAAGTTTTATTTGCGAAGCAATCTGCTTCTCTGCGCCGGAAGCGCTGTAGGGGCTCTCATATTGACAGGTGCGCTGAATACCGGTTTTTCACTCAGGGAGAGCATACGCACTATCCATGATAACCGGTTGGGAACTACACAATGGGTATTGCATTCATCAACCGGACAAATCCGCGCGTCTGTTGCGGATTCAATCAGCGCAAACGCGGAAGTTAAGGCTGCGCCAGTGCTGCTGCAAATGGGCAGTGGCGGCGTTGCAGGGAGAAACGATCTTGTTCACCGTGTTAACATAATAGGAGTTGATGACCGTTTTTGGGAACTCGGACCGTCTCAGTCAAATTTACCAGCGTTTAACGACAGTATGGCAGTTGTAAATTCCGCTCTTGCTCAAAAGTTAAATATAAAACCAGGTGAACAAATTATCCTGCGGTTTAAACCTCAGGGAACTCTCGCAATGGACGCTCCTTTTGGGGCGCGGCATAATCTTACTGCGATAAGGCTCCCTGTGAGTTCCGTAGTTTCGAGCGAACAGTTTGGAGACTTCAGCCTTAAGTCCGAACACTTTACAATATTTAATATTTTTGTACCTTTAAAGTTATTACAATCTGTAAATAATATTCCGGAAATGGCATCGGCTGTTATCATCAGCAAACCGACATCGGCGACTAATTTTGAAGCTGATAGTATTGACAGTATTGTAAACAAAAGTTTTCGTATTGGGGATGCGGGACTGAGAGTTAGACGGATTGACCGGAACGCTGGATTTGAAATTTTTTCTGATAACGTTTTTATTAATGATTATCTAAAAACCGCAATACTTGACGCAATTCCGCAAGCTGTCCCTGTCAGCGCATGGTTTGTTAATTCAATATCCGCTTCAAAATCCGGTTTTGAACGCTCTATTCCATACTCTTTTGTTTCCACACCCGCGCTTCTTTACCCGCTTAGCGGCGACAGTATCGAACTTGGCAGCTGGGCGGCAAAAGACCTTAACGCCTATGTCGGCGATGAGTTGACATTAACATATTTTGTCCCGGCTCAAACTTCCGGTTTACGGCTTGACAGCGCTAACTTTGTGGTATCCGCTGTCCATAAAGAAAATATTTCGTGGATTGACCGTTCGCTGATGCCACCCTACCCCGGCCTGGCAGACGCAGGCAGCTGTACGGAGTGGGATCCGGCAATACCTGTTGATCTTGACAAAATACGTCACAAAGATGAGGAATACTGGAATGTTTACGAAGGCACTCCAAAGGCGGTTATCAGCTTTGAAAGAGCTGAACAAATTTGGGATAACCGTTTTGGCGTGTGCACGGCGGTACGTGTTCCTGACGCTTTTAAATCGGTTGATGAGATTGAGGCTGTTCTTTTGCAAACTCTTTCTCCGGCAAACTGCGGAATTCAACTGACTGATGTACGTGAATCTATCGCAAGCGCGGTTGACAGCGGGATAGATTTTGCGCCTTTGTTTATCGGATTGAGTTTTTTTACATTTGCAGCGTCGCTTTTATTGATTTGGCTTTTGTCAACATTACAGATTAAATCCAGGTTAACAGAATATAGACTTTTAATGACTTTTGGCTACTCCCGCAAACATATCTTGGTTATTTATTTGTCTGAGGGAGTTGTTACTTTTTCTATTGGGATTGTGGTTGGGGTATTGTTAAGTCCGCTCTACACGCTTGCGGTCATAGAGGCGATGAAAACTATCTGGCATGCCGCCGCTCAAGCGCCATCATTGAATTTGCATATAGGAGCGCTGCCGTTTGTTTACGGAGGAGCTGCCGCTTTTATATGCGCGCTTGTTTCAATGATCATCCCTATTTTTTCAATTACAAAAAATGAGCGAAAAAAGTTGAAAACTGATACTTCCCGCGCCGCTCCGTATCATAACCAAAAAAGATTGAAGGCATATGCTCCACGCATCGTTCCGTATCACAACCAAAAAAGATTGGTTTTTGAGGCGGGGGTGATTTTTTTTGGGTTTTCTCTTTTGTTATTGGTAGATGATCCTAAGGCGCGTTCCTCTTCGGGTATATTTTTTATCTCAGGAACACTGTTTTTGACTGCGGCTATAAGCTTTATCTCCGGGATTATAGATAAGCTGCGGTTTTCCGGATCACATAGCCGTATGTTAAGTTGGTACAGGTTGATTACGCTCAATATTGCGCAAGATAAAAGGAAAACTTTGGGTCAGATAATGGTTCTTGCCTGTGCGCTGTATATTATGGGGACGACTCAATTGTTTCATCATCAGCCGGTTTCAAATCCATTAATAAAAACAAGCGGTACAGGAGGTTTCTTATGGTATGGAGAGCTTAACTCAGGCATAGCGCGCGAACATTTCAACGCGCAATTCTTACGGGAAAATAATGTTGACATAAAGGATTTTGAATTTCTTTCGCTTGGCATGCGCGTTAAGGATGGCGATGACGCAAGCTGCTTTAATCTGAACAGAACTTCCACGCCTGTTTTGTTAGGCGCGGATCAAACCATGCTTGACAGTATCGGCGCGTTTTCTTTTGCTTCCGTTATGGACGGTTTGGATAAATCGCGGGCATGGCTCGCTCTTGGGGAAACCGCCGGAGATGATAATACGATATACGGCATAGCGGACGCGGCCACAATCGAATGGGGGTTGGGTAAATCAATAGGCGATAGTCTCAAATTTGTAAATGAAAAAGGTGATACGCTGAATATCATACTTTCAGCTGGTCTGAAGAATTCGGTTCTTCAAGGTAAAGTGATCATCGCGGAGTCTGATTTCATCCGTTATTTCCCATCAATAAGCGGCTATCGCCTGTTTTTGTCAACCCCCGCGGCAGGTATGAAAGCCGCCGTAGCCGATGCTTTACAAAATATCCACAGCGCTTCCGGCCTCAATCTGGAACTTGCGGCGCAGAGACTCAGCGCATTCAACTCAGTTGAAAATACGTATCTTTCGATATTCGCGCTTCTTGGCATGATGGGGCTGATGCTTGGATGCGCGGGTATGGGGGTAATTGTCATGCGTAATATTGAGGAAAGACGCTACGAGCTTGCCCTGCTTATGGTTCAGGGGTTCAGCATAAGTTCCATAAAGCGCATGCTGTTTTCGGAGCATCTGATTATCGCGCTTGCGGGAACGTTTGCCGGACTTCTGCCTGCTTTAGCCGCGTCATGGCCGGCGATTCAGATTTCCGGTTTACTCAGGATAGTATATCTGCTTGCTATTGTGTTATTCTGCGGAATAGGATCAATTATGATTGGATTGAGGGGATTACAAAAAAGCAGGTTACTTGAGGTTATCAAAAGAGGAGATAGTAAATAGGAGCGCAGGTTTAACCTGTCGCGCTAAAAAATGTAATTATTTCAACATAATTTTACAGCTATCCCGCATGTATATTATTATTTCTCGCCTTAGTTAATTTCACCTTCAATTATCCAATTCTCAATTTTATACGGTACAGCGCGGCATCCGTTTACACGATTTATCTAGTCGTCCCTTAAAAAGATATATTTTTCAATGATATTACTATTTTTGATAAATACTGATTAGAAAAATCCGCCGGTATTGATTTATTTTTAGTAAAAATCTTGCATAATTTTCATTTTGAGATACCTAAAAAATGATTGGCAGCGAAGCGGATAGTACTCAGTATAAACTAAATCAATTCAAACCGAATCGAAAACGGAATCCAAACCGCCACAGCCTGTTCACCTCTCATGGCAGGTTCAAACTGCAGCCCCATGAGAAATTCCCGCGCAATCTCCGCGGAACCGTGACCAAGATCACTTAAAATCTCCACTCTTCTGACAGTTCCATCCGCGCCTATCATGATGCGCGCCTTTACTGTTCCTTCAACCCGGTTCTGGAGCATCTCTTTAGAATACTGAGGCTTCAGATTACGAAAGTTAGCTTTTAACTTTGGATACTTTGTTACGGAAGCCGCGGAAGCGGCCGGCTGGGCGGCAGGCTGTCCTTTAAGATCATCATCAGAGGCGGTGAGCGTGTCAAAATCTTTATTGAGAGTGTTGCCAAGTTTACCCACAATCGCGTCCTGCGACGCGCCTCCCGCTCCAAGTCCCTGCGAATACACTTTTTTAAGTCCATAAACCTGTCTCACCTGCCTTTGCTCCTGCGGCGGAGGCTGTTCCCGGAGTTGAGGCTGCTCCTCTTCTATCTCCCGCTCCTTAATTACCGGAGGTTTTTCGGTCAGATCAACGGGAATACTGGTTTCAGCCTTTTTTTTAGGAGCGGCGGGTTTTGGAGGCTCTTTGACTTGCGGTTTAGGTTCTTCCATGACAAATGACGCTTGAATCTTATCATAAGAGAGAACATCGTTATCAGATTTGCCGGCAATCTCCATTTTATACACCAGAATACCGCCTGTAAAAAAAATCCCTACAAAAGCTAAAAGAAACAACGAAAAAAGATTTTCCGTACGGCTTGATGTACGAAATTTTTTACCGGACACGGATGTGCTGCCGTTAAGCGAACCGCTCATAACTCACCCTCTCTGATTACAAGTATCGAAAAATCAGAGATCCCAGCGCGGCTGCAAGTTGACATCACCTTTTTTACAACTGCGAAATTCACATCCTTGTCACATACAATAACTATCGAACCGCTCTCTTCAACCATACACTGCGGCAAAATGTGCTTCATAAGCGCATGTAAAGGCTCAATAATAAGCGAATCGCTGCGCTCTATGTCGGCTACATTCGCTACAACTCTATCATCAGCTATAATTTCTTCTTTGGTGATAGTAACCGCACAGCGTGATTGCGCGCCCTTTTCGGATGTAGAGAGCGGAAGCTCAACATTTGGCGGAGGAGTTACGACAGTACTGTCAACCGAGAAACTTTTAATGAGGAAAAAAAGCAAAATGGTCATGACATCCACAAGAGATGTTATTTGCGGACGGAAAACTCCTCCGTCAACTTTATGCTTATTCCTGGATGACAAAGGGTGCATAAGTTTTACCTGCCCTTTGACGGATCGGCGGTTGCGCCTGAGATACCGATTTTTGAGAATCCGCACTCACGGCTCACATCCATAGCTTTTACAGCATATTTGAAAGGGACGCCATCGCGCGAGGCGACAATAATCTCATCAGGAAATTCCGATTGAGAACGACGCACAGACAGCCTTGCGGAAAGGGAATCAAATTGGTAAATCCCATTATCAAGAACCGGAAGAGAATCAAGCAGGTTTTCTCCCTCCGTAATGCCCAAAAAAGATTCTGTCAACAGTAATGTTAATTTCAATTTCGGTTTACCGGACGTATCGCCTGTTCCCTGCCCCATATCCGGCGGAACAGAAAACTCTATAATTGACACATGCGTAAAAACAGCCATAGAAACCAAAAACGGTATAAGTATGACAAACACATTCATCACCGGAGTGACGTCAACGTCCGCGTCAACCATTTCTGAAGGGGGCCTGCTTGACCTGAAGAGAGACAGCTTCATGCGGGTCTTTTCTTCTTCATAAAATTAATAAGCTTAACGACTGATTCATCCAAATCCTTAACCAAACGGGTTTGACGGTTTGAATAAATTGTGTAAACCACCATGCAAGGCACTGCCACAATAAGACCAAAAGCGGTTGTGATCATCGCCTGAGAAATTCCCGCCGCGAGCATAGCCGCCTTTTGCGCAGCTTCCACATTAGCAAGTGAAGAAAAAGAGATCATAAGTCCGGTAATAGTTCCCAAAAGTCCAACAAGCGTAGCGACATTCGCGAACAGTGTGAGATAGTTGATCCTCACAGAAAACCTGTGTATCTGATGTATAGCGGCCTCTTCCACATTCTCCTGAATATCGCTAATTGAGCTTCCTTCTTTGAAACTTTGAAGAGCCACCGCAAGCAGCACATGAGTCGGCGCAAGTCTCCCGCTCACGAATTTAATCGCATCCTCTATTTTATCCTCTCCTACCGCTTTCTTTACATTATTAAGCAGCCCTGAATAGTTTTTTGGACAGATAAAGTAAAGGAAAATAAACCTTTCAGCTATTATAGCCGCCGCACAAGCGGAAAAGAAAAGCAAAACCCACATAACCGGGCCGCCCACGCGAAACCATTCTCCTACTAAACTGAAAAAACCGGTCATAAATAATACCCTCCTCAATACTGTACGGGCAAATAAGATTCGCCTCTCAACATTTTTAACATTCGCTGTTAACAAAGAGCGGGCAGATCACAGATCTGACCCCTGCAATACTTATAACACCATGATACAAGAAAATTGTTACCGTAATATACAATTTTCTATCTGCTTATTGAAACTGTCTAAAAAAATAAGAACAGTATGCTTGACTGGATTAACGGGCAGCTTCCCGCAAAAGAGATAATTGGAAAAGCGTCAAGAACGGATTGGAGAGCGTACCCTGCGATTTCTATTCGTGAGCTTGTCGCCAATGCGGTAATACATCAGGATTTTGAGAAAAAAGGTTTTCTGATGGTGGAGATTTTCTCTGACAGAGTGGCCATCTCAAATCCAGGGCAGCCGCTCATTGTGCCTGAACGTTTTATTGATGAGTACGCTACCCGTAATGAAAAGATGGCAGACCTTATGCGGCGTGCGAGTTTTTGCGAAGAGAAAGGCAGCGGGGTTGATAAGGTCATAAAAAACAATGAAGATTATCATTTGCCTGCCATAAAGATTTTAGTTGATGATTTGCGAACGACTGTAACAATCTTTTCTCACCAAACACTTTCTGAAATGAGCAAATTGGACAAAATAAGCGCCTGTTACCAACATTGCTGTTTGCAATATATGCTCGGTGAAAAAATGACAAATCAGACTTTGCGGGAACGGTTTGAAGTGGAAGAAAAAAATTATCCAATGATTTCAAGACTTATTAAAGAAACCGTTTTGGCTGGATTCATAAAAGAGGAAGACCCTGAGAGCAAAGCAAAGCGCCACACAAAGTATCTGCCGTTTTGGGGATAGTTTAATGTAACCGTAATGTAACTGTTGGAGTGTTTCTGAGGGTCAAAATGGCGAAATCAGCTTAATTTTAATGATATTTAATGTAACCGTAATGTAACTGTGAGTCTGTTTTTGAGGAAAAACGTTAAAAAAAGCCAGTAAAACAGCAAAATCTAATGTAATGGTAATGTAACGATGAGTCTGTTTTTTGGGTGAAAACGTTAAAAAAGCCGGTAAAACAAGCGAAATCTAATGTAACGGTAATGTAACAGTTACCTTGTTTTTGAGGAAAAATCACAGAAAATCACAAAAGTAAGGTAGCAACTAACTAAAATGGCCGCTCCCAAAAAAATCACATCTGATAATTGACAGTCACGAGACACAACCTCTTTCTTATTCCCACATGTCATCTAACGCCCAATATACACAACCAACATTTCCCTGCACAACCCCTCACGGGTTACTCATTTCACGCGCGTCTGCCTATTCATTTTTAGAAAATTATCAATCAGCTATTTTTCAATCTAACCAAAATACCCAACAGCTGCCTCAAAAATCTTCTGATTCTTATCCCCGCAGATATTCTTAGCCACATAAGGTTCCCCAACGCGCTCAGAGTGCCCCATTTTGCCGAAGATTCGGCCATCGGGGCTTAGTATTCCCTCAACAGCGCAGAGAGAGCCGCTGATGTTGCCGTTAATTCCCTCTTCGGGCTGGCCATTGCTGTTTACATATTGAGTCGCGATCTGTCCTGCTTTGCAAAGCGTTTCAAGCTCCGTCTTTGAGGCGATAAAACGCCCCTCGCTGCTTGAGATGGGGAGTGCGTGTATGTCGCCTAACTTTACATTGGAAAGCCACGGCGAGTTGACTGAGCATATTTTTGTGTATGCTATTCGTGATATGTGACGTCCTGCGGGATTAACTGTCAATGCGGGGCTGTTCTCGTTTGAATCGCGGAATTCACCGTAAGGCAGAAGTCCAAGCTTTACAAGCGCCTGAAATCCCCCGCCTATGCCAAGTATCAACCCATCACGCTTATTAAGAAATTCGGTGACAGCTTCTTTGATACGGGGATTGCGGAAAAACGCGGCGATAAATTTACCCGAACCATCCGGCTCATCCCCTACGCCAACCCCGCCGGGAATCATAAGTATTTGCGCGTTTGCAATCTTTTCGGAAATTATGCTGACAGACTCAGCCACATCGCCCGATCGTGTATTTTTGAGGACGAACATTTCACACTCCGCCCCAGCTTTTGTAAATGCACGGGTGATATCGTATTCACTCGTGGTTCCAGGAAGCAGCGGTATAAAGACACGCGGCTTCGCGCACTTTTGATTAGCTTTTTTAACCGGACGCCGCTCCGCACTGCCGCAAGTATCGGCATCTGTATTGATATCTGTATCAACATGCACATCAACAGGAAAAACAGGTGTAAGAACGTTCTCCCATTTACTGTACAGAAACTCCAAATCTACCGCTTTAGCACGGCAAACGATGCTCTTTTCTTCACTTGTCAAACCAAGCGGTTTACAGTTTTCACCAATGCCCAAAACGGAAACGTCTGAGCCGTCAAGTTCGATGACAAGGCCGCCGAAGTTGGGTTCAAAAATTAATGACCTGTCGATACTGTCATCAAAAGTAAATCCTATTCTATTACCGAAACACATTTTTGCGACAGCTTCACCAACGCCGCCGCGTCCTACTGTGTGAACAGATAATATTTGCCCTTTAACAATAGCCTCATGCACCGCCGTATAACTCTTGTTTAACAGATCGAAATCAGGTATTTCAAATTCATCGCGCGGAAGAGATACAAAAACTACCGTACTGCCTGCCTTTTTAAACTCAGGTGAGATGACTTTTGACACATCAACAGGCACGACAGCAAAGGAGATAAGTGACGGCGGCACATGGATATCCTTAAATGTGCCTGACATGCTGTCCTTACCGCCAATGGCGGCGATACCAAGTTTTGACTGCGCCGTATAAGCCCCAAGAAGCGCGGCAAAAGGCTTGCCCCAGCGTGTTTTATCATTCCCCAACTTCTCAAAATATTCCTGAAACGACAAGCGGATTTTACGGTGATCTCCCCCACTTGCCACAACTTTGGCGACAGACTGTATCACCGCGTAAAGCGCGCCGTGGAAAGGGCTCCAGCTTGCCAAATGAGGGTCAAACCCATAGCTCATCGCTGTTCCGGTAGTTGTATCGCCGTTTAGAACAGGCAGTTTCGCGACCATAAGCTCCGCCGGAGTCCCCTGATACTTTCCGCCAAAGGGCATTAATACAGTAGAAGCGCCTACAGAGCTGTCAAACATCTCAACAATGCCTCTTTGTGAACATACGCTGAGATCGGCCATAGTCTCAATAAACGCGCCCGCGACATCAGCTTCTCTTGCTTTTTTGGAGATCTCCAAAGAAACAAACGGCGATTCCTCTTTTGACTGTACGGGCGCCTTTACAAACACCTCTGTTTCCTGAGGTATGCCGTTTGTATCAATAAAATCGCGGCTGAGGTCAACAATAGTTTTCCCGCGCCAGGTCATTTTCAAACGGCGCGTATCCGTAACTTTTGCGACAATCGCGGTCTCAAGATTCTCAGCGTGAGCGCGCTCCTCAAAAAATTTAAGGTCGGCAGGGTCAATCACCACAGCCATACGTTCCTGTGATTCCGATATGGCAAGTTCTGTTCCGTCAAGACCTTCATACTTTGCGGGAACTGCGTCCAAATTAATATCAAGTCCCGCCGCGAGTTCTCCTATAGCAACAGACACGCCGCCCGCTCCAAAGTCGTTGCAGCGGCGAATCACGCGGCTTACCTGCGGGTCTCTGAACAACCGTAAAATATTGCGCTCAAGCGCAGGATCGCCCTTCTGCACCTCCGCGCTGCAAATCTGCATAACCTCTTCCGTATGCTCTTTTGAGGAACCTGTCGCGCCGCCGCACCCATCGCGCCCTGTCCTGCCGCCAACAAGCAGAACAAGATCACCCGCTTTAGGCTCGCAGCGCACAACGTTTGATTTAGGCGCAGCCGCAACCAAAGCGCCGCACTCCATTCGCTTTGCGACAAAACCTTCATGATATATTTCGCAGATATGCCCCGAAGCGACGCCAATCTGATTGCCGTAAGAGCTGTATCCAAGCGCAGCCGCAGTGGTAATCTTTCGCTGCGGCAATTTACCGGACAGAGTATCGGCGACCGCAATTCTGGGATCACCGGCGCCTGTCAAGCGCATCGCCTGGTACACATAAGAACGCCCCGAAAGAGGGTCGCGTATCCCGCCGCCCAAACATGTTCCCGCGCCGCCGAAAGGCTCCATCTCCGTAGGGTGATTATGCGTTTCGTTTTTAAACATCACAAGCCACTCTTCGGTTTTGCCGTCAATCACGGCGGGCACAACAATACTGCATGCGTTAATCTCCTCAGAAACGTCCAAATCGTCAAGCAGACCCTTCTTGCGCAACACCCTCATCCCCATTTGAGCGATATCCATCAATGATTTTTTCCGATCGTGATTATCGCCGTAAACATACTCCCTCGCCTCTTCATACATCTTTAAGGCTGCTTTGACAGGGGTATTAACAGGGGCGTCCTCTATCTCTATATTTTTGACTCTTGTTAAAAAAGTCGTATGGCGGCAGTGGTCAGACCAGTATGTGTCAAGCATACGAATTTCGGTTATTGTCGGATCGCGTTTTTCGGTATCTCTGAAATATTTCTGACAGTGGAGCAGGTCTTCAATAGTCATCGCCAGGCCAAGCTTTTTTCCAAAGCCTTGCGCCTCTTCACGGCTTAAGGCGATAAACCCGTCAAACACCAAAACATCATCCGGCGTTGGAAAACGCATCTCTAACGACAAAGGCTTGTCAGGCGCGGCTTCTTTTGATTCAATCGGATTTATGTAGTAAGCTTTTATCTTTTGAAAATCTTCATCGCTGATACCGCCTTTAAGGACAATAGTGCGCGCGGTAGCGGTCAATGGACGCTCCCCGGCGGTAAAAAGCTGTATCCCCTGTGAGACACTCGCTGCCCGCTGGTTATACTGTCCGGAGAGAAACTCAACGCTAAATACGCGCTCCCCTTCAGCGGCGCGCATCTCTTCATCGTATATATGATCCACAGTCAGATCGGCAAAAACAGTTTCACGGACAGCCTTGTACTGCTCATCGGATAACCCCTCAACATCATAACGGTTAAGCGCCCGGACGCCTGTAAGCCCGGAAATCCCCAAATTATCCCTGAAATCAGAAAACAACCGGTTCGCGTAAACATCGTACCCTTCGCGCTTTTCGACAAATAACCGCCTGACCTTACTCATTTGCTGCCCCCAAACATATATGTGAGAAAATTGAGCTCCGTCCGTAATTAAAAGATTTTAAAAATAGTTTTTGGCGTAGGGGGTGAATTTCAGAAAATTTGTTAATTTAGATTTTTTACAAACCCGCTGAAGCTTTCATTAAAAATGCCGGCATCATTGAAAAAATTGAGAGAGAGGCGGCTATAGAGGAAAAAGCCGCTATTTTAGAAACAGCGATTGAAAACTTAGAATCAAACGGCACAACCGAACAATACATATATGACGCCCTTAAAGGGACAATGGACATAGATGATGAATCCCTGCGTGGTCTGGCTGAGGAATTGAGCAATATGCTTTTCAGCCGTGACAATGATGAAACTCCGGTAAAAGACGCTCAATACCTTAAAAACCGGGCACAGGAGAGAAAAACCGGATTGGCTATGGCGGAAGACATTGCGAAAAACTATTTAAACGCCGCGGATGCGGTGCGTAAGGCATGGCACGAAGCTTTAAATAAAACTGAAGCCGATAATGACAGTATTATTGGTAAAATAAAATCAGCCATGATCGACAATATACCGGTTGAAAGTGAATCTTATGAGGATTCCGGTAAAGATGAAATTAACTGGGACAGCATTGTTGACGAAATAATGAACAGCAGCGCACCCGTTGAAAGCGGATCCGGCTAAACTGTCCCCAAATTTGTGTAACCCTCCCGCAGGGAGATTTTCGATAATTCTTTTCAGGTGGTTTGCGTAAATGCTGAGACAGATCCGTCTGACAGCTTTTTGTCTTTTTCCTCTGTCTGCGTTAGCGGTATCATTTGTTTGCCGGCAAGTTGTGACGACAACAGTATAAGCTCGCGCAACTTGTCCATAGCCGCGCCCGAGTCAATTGATTTTTGGGCAATAACGACCCCTTCATGAGGATCCTTTGCTATGGACGCCGCACATAGCGCAAACGCCGCGTTAAGAACCACAACATCACGCGGTACTCCTTTTTTACCTTCCAGAATACCTTTAATAATTGAGGCGTTAAAAACGCTGTCGTGTCCGGCGATCATTTCCGGCAAAGCTTTTTTTAGACCAAATTCCTCAGGTTCAATTTTGTAAGTGAGAATTTTGCCCTCTTTTATTTCAGATATTTGAGTAGTCCCGCATATCGATATCTCATCAATCGGATCAAACCCATGTACTACAAAAGCCCGCAGGCTTCCCATATTCAGCAGCGCCTGCGCCATAGTGTCTGTCAAGTCCGGCGAAAAAACTCCAAGAAGCTGATTTGTGGTGCGGGCAGGATTTGTAAGCGGCCCCAGGATATTAAATATTGTCCGTATACCTATCTGTTTACGCGCGGAAGCCGCGTATTTCATCGCGTTGTGCAGCGCCGGCGCAAAAAGAAATCCTATGCCCACCTCCCGCAAACATACGCTTATCTGGCTTGCCGAAAGATTAATATTTACCCCCAGAGCCTCGAGAACGTCCGCGCTTCCTGAACGGCTTGAGACAGAGCGGTTGCCATGCTTCGCAACCTTTGCCCCCGCTCCGGCTGCCACTAAAGCGACCGCGGTGGAGATGTTAAAAGTGTTGGAGCCGTCTCCGCCTGTTCCGCAAGTGTCTATTAAATTCCGGCATGCCGGATGGTCGATACGCGCAGCCTTATCTCTCATTACAGACGCCGCGCCCGTAATTTCCTCCGCGGTTTCGCCTTTCATCCTCAAACCGACTATGAATCCCGCGATTTGAGCATCGGTTGCCGCCCCCTCCATAATATCGGTGAACACCCGGCTGGCTTCTTCAATGGAAAGGCTTTTTCCCGCTGTAACTGTTTTTATTGCTGTTTGGATATCCATATTTATAAAAACCTTTCTATAGGGTATAATTAAAAAATATACAATTGTGTTGATATAAAACTATATTTAGTTAGGAATATTTTATAAAACAGTTCTCTTACTTCCGCTTTTGCTCTTTTTAACCCCCCAGGAAGGTGCGGGGGATAAGGCGGCGGGGTGTTGCAGGGTATCCGCCTATCGGGGGTGGCAGATAATTTTAATAAATTGACCGTCTTTTTGTTCAATTTATTAAAAGCCGCAGCTAATGGGATTTCTCTCCTTATATTTTTCTTTATTATGAGTGAAAAACAAAAAAAATTTTCCGTCGAATTTATTAAATCCGCCGCGGACTTTAAGGATCTCCCAAAACTTCGGGGTGAAGAGTACGCTATTTTAGGCCGTTCCAATGTTGGTAAATCCACATTCATAAACCACTGCCTGGCTTCAGGCGCGCTTGCCCGAGTGTCAAAGCGTCCGGGAAAGACTACGCTTGCGAATTTTTATAAACTCAAAGAGGGTCTTTTTTGGGTTGACCTGCCGGGTTACGGCTACGCTAAGGCGTGTACTTCTGAGAAAGACCGCTGGGGTAAGCTCATTTATGATTATTGCGGCAAAGGGAATAATCTGGCAGGAATAATCTGGCTGCTTGACGTAAGGCATCCGGGAGTGAGCGCGGATATGGAAGCTGCCGCCTGGCTTAAAGAACTCGGATTACCGGTTCTGCCTGTTCTCACTAAAGGAGATAAGCTTTCTCGGGGCGCGCAGAAAAAACATGTTTCGGAGTTTTGCAAAGTGTTTGGTTTCAGTCAAACTCCGGTAGTGTATTCATCGCTGGAGCACGCGTCAAGGGAGCGGTTTTGGAGCTGTTTTGACAAGTGGCGTCAGGAATCAGCGGAGCGGAAAGCGTGAGCGGTAATGAGTAGCAAGGTAATTATATCTGCCCGCATGCTTGGTAATAAACTTCCTGGGTTATGGCTTTGGCGGATGTTAATGAGCATCGGGGGTCTCCTGTTTGATACCGTTTACGCGGCTGTGCGGCGCGGGCGTTCATCCAATCTTTCTCTTATGAGTCAAGTAAACCGCCAGATACTTTACACGGGCGTTGAGGCGTTTTGGTTAGTTGGGATGATCGCTTTTTTGTGCGGAAGCGCTATTATTCTGCAGGCTATGCTTAATATGCCGAAGCTTGGGGTCAGCGAGTATTTTGGAAAGATTCTGGTCATTGTGGTTATGGGAGAACTGGGGCCGTTTATTACCTCTCTTGTCGTAGTCGGGCGCTCAGGCAGCGCGCTTGCGACATATATCGGTACAATGCGTGTGTCAAAAGAGATCAGCGCTCTTGAGGTGATGGGGATCGATCCGCTTCAGTTTTTAGTGCTGCCCGCGCTTGTAGGAATAGTGAGTTCTATTGTTTGCCTCAACGTTTATTTTATCACAATCGCTGTTTTTGGCGGTCTCATTGTCGCCAAGTTTACGGTAGATGTGCCTTTTGGGATATTTTTCGCGAAGATACTTGACGCGCTTACATTTAAGGATATTATCTTCAGTTTTCTAAAAAGCGTTGTGTTCGGATTCATTGTGGCGCTTGTAAGCAGTCACTGCGGTTTGTGTGTGCGTAACATACGCATGGTGCCAGTGGCGGCTATTCAGGCTGTGGTAGGGGCGGCGTTTCTTACTATTCTGTTTAACCTTTTTTTGAGTTTCGGGTATTATGTCTTATAAACTGGAACTCCGAAATGTGTCTTTCAAACATGGGAAAGATACTATTTTAGATGATGTGAACCTGACTGTGCCCCCTGGCGGCGTAGTTGCATTCGGCGGCTGCAGCGGACAGGGAAAATCTGCGCTGCTTGAAATTTGCGCAGGTCTTTTAAAGCCGGACAGCGGGATGGTTTTGTGGGACGGCGCGGATATTTCCCAATGGTCAAAATATCTGCTTTATGACAAACGCAAATCACTCGGATATATGTTTCAGGTCAGCGCGCTCATTACCAATCATAGTGTGTTTGACAATATCGCACTGCCGCTTCGCTGCGGCAGCGATTTAAAGGAAGCGCAAGTAAAGAAGAAGGTCACGCGGATGATGGAGGAGCTTGAGATCAGCGGAATAGCAAAGGCGTTCCCTGAGACTCTCAGCGCGGCGCAGCTCAAAACCGCGGCGCTTGCGAGGGCGCTGATAAACGATCCCAAGCTGCTGCTTTTAGATGAGCCGTTAAGCGGAGTAGATCCGGTCACAGCTAACAATATTATTGATGTGCTTTACAAAAAGTGGGAAAAAGAGGGTATGAGCATCGTCATGGCAAGTCATTCGCTCAGCGCCTGGCCGCAATGGCAGTCCGGGCGTTTTATGCTTTATGACGGCTGTTTTGCGCACGCGCAGGAGAGCGCTCTCGAAACAAAAGTACGTAAATTTAAAAAGCCGCAAGAAAATAATGAATAATAAAAACAAAGTAGTTGTCTCTTCCGAACCATTTGTGCGCAGGCACCGGACGTTTTTTGTGGGGCTTTTTGTAATAGCTCCGCTGATAATGATGCCTGCGCTGCTTATCTTTACAATTCTTAAAAACGACATGATGGAGAAATGGTGCGTTTTACATGCGGTATACGAAAACAGTCAAGGGCTCAAAAACGGCAATCAGGTCACAATGTCGGGAATTACTATCGGTCATGTAAAGAGAGTCGATCTTATACGTGAAAAAGAGGTATGCGTGCGCTTTGATATCCGCAGGCGCTATAATCATTTAGTAAAGAAGGATACGCGCGCGCGTCTTAAGCAAAAAGGTTTTGTCGGGGATTGGGAGATTGAGCTTACCGGCGGAAACGAAGAGTTTTCTGTTGTGACCGACGGGGATACGATTCTTACTGAAAATGTACCAACATTGGACTGGGCCATTGAGGTAGCTGTTAAAATGCTTGATACCGCGACTATATTTTTGAGTCATCTTAATGCTATGGCCACAGAAATACACGCGGGTAAGGGTACGATCGGACAGTTTCTTAATGATGACATTCTGTATAGAAATATCACACAAATGAGCGCTAACACCGTAAACATTACCACAAACTTAAGGAAACTCTCTTCGGACGCTCACGGCGCTATGCAAAATGTCAATAATTTTCTTTTTGACGCAAACAAGTCGGTAAATGATATAACCGCGGGAGGGCTAACCATGATGGACACCCTGCTGACAGTAATGACTACTGTGAAAAAGTCCCTTAATGATGCTGAATACATAATGAAAAATTTTAAGACAGTATCCGATAATACGCCGGAATTTATGGACAGGCTTCAGGATGATCTGGGACAGGTCGAACTCATGATAAAATCGCTTCAGAAGAACTGGTTTTTCAGAGGTATCACAGGGGGCGGGGCTGCGGATCCCAAGTTGATAGACAAGCCTTAAATTCAATTGACAGTTAATAACGCGGAAATAAAAAATATAACATGAAACATGTATTAGTGATATGCGCGATGATAGCGGTTACAAGCGGATGTACAGGCTCTAAAAAAGCGGTGCGCTCCGGCGATGATATATATGGCAGCCGCGCGTACCGTTATTTCCTTAGCGGCAACCTGTTAAGCGCGGCGGAAATATATAAAAAGGGATTCATATCCGCGCGTAACGCCGACAACATGTATATGTCGGCGCAGTATCTGGCCAATATCGGGCGGATATATTTTGAGCTTGACCGGTTTGACAGCGCGGCGGTGTATTTAGCAAAGTCACATAACGAGTTTGTCCGGCTTGACGATACTGCCGCAGCTTCAAAAGCGGCGGCTTTTCTCGCGCTTTGTCACGCGGCTAAAGGAGACGGCGCTCAGGCGCATCAATGGTTTAGCGCCGCTTCCGCGTATAAGGGTAGAAATTTTACGCACTATCTGGCAGTCATTAAAAGCAGAATCGACTGGCAGCTCTCTTCAAAAATCAGTAATGAAAAGAACCTCGAAAAAGCCCGCGCGTTCTATAAAAAAAAGAGAGACCTGTCAACATTGGCTACAATAGCTATTTTAAAAGCAGACACCGAGTTATCTAAAAGCAATTGCGCCGCGGCAAGCCGCCTTTTGAGTGAAGCGCTTTCCTATTTTGATAAAACCGCGGAAACTTACAGACGCGGTAAAACGCTTGTTAAGCTGGCATCTGTAAATTTTTGCGCGGGAAACGATGACGCCGGAAAACATTTTTACGAACGGGCGCTTGACTGCGTTCCGCGGGGCATCTTACTTCCCACTTTTGATCAGGTTTCGGCTTGTGATGGAATCCGGTGCAGATAAGGGGAATTTCCCCTGCTCAATAACAACCTGTTCACACCTCAAGCCCTCTATTCAATCCTAACCCGCATTGCCGCCGTCTTTTTGTCAGCGGATGTCACTCTCAAAACGCACATCTGTTTAGCAAAACCTTTAGTTTTGAAATGGTGAGTTCCCTCCTCAAGCTGCTTTTTGTTAAGAACCGCAATCTTAGCTCCGCGCAGATTAAAGAGTTCAACACTCTGAGCGTTCATCCCATTGAGGCGAAGCTCCAGAACGCCGCGCCGGCTGCGCGCGGAGAGTGATTGAGAGGTTTTTGACAGCTGCTTACTTTTATTATATACGGAAGTGAGACCGTTGTTCACAAATTTGGAGAGAAGTCTGATATAGGCCAGCTGATACGCGATCATCGGCTCCGTTATTTCCCATGTGTCTAACGGCCAGGTGTGGTTTATGTCCGCGTACATTTTCGCGGGCGGCAGGTTTTGGGGGATTGTTACCAAGTTACACCTTGCGTTATTTGCCGCGCTGCCGCAGCTTGACGGACAGCATCCCCACAAATAATAGTCTTCGTTTGGGCCGCCCGTCAAATAGCCCGGCGCAGGGCCGGGGTTCGTGCCGTCGGCGACGCTCCATTTGGAACTGTGCTCGTAAAACCATGTGTGGTACATAGAAGTCGCGCTCCTTGACGCGCCGTATCGGCCCATGTTGGTCAGGTAAACCATGTTGAAAGGATTTGCGCCGTGGAGGTAGTGCAGGTAGCTCTCGGCCATATCCCTGAACTCCCGCTCATCGGAACTCGGATCTATGGTTTTCCACTTATAAAACGTTAGACCATAATCGGCTTTGTATTGGTTTGATCCCCAATTGTAGTCCCTTATAAACGCGCGGTAACCGTCTTTAGCGTATCCCGCGCGGTAATCGTTTTGGTTGTTTATCATAGCCGACCGCATGAAACTGCGTATATTGTCTTTGACAGCCTGATCGCCGTTTGGATTTTCCAGATACCTTACGCACAGCATATTCTGCCCGTGCCTGTATTGATCCGTCCACCAATTCAAAAGCGGGAATTCATTCATATCGGCTTCTACGATTGTAAGAAGCGAATCCGCTCCCGTCAGCTCATACAGATAGTATGCCGCCGCCGCCCGATTCATGTGCCGCGCCCCGTTCTCATCGTTTACCTCCTGCTGCCCAGATGCCAGACCCTGCGTACCGTGTTTATCCGAGTTGTTAAAAAACATTGAATCAGGATTCGCGTATCCCCATTCCCACGCCTTCACAGCCGCGGTTTCGAGCCGCTGCGCAAAACCTGCCTCGCTAAACCCCGCGTTTTGGGGTTCACCAAAAAAACGCGCCGCAATGGCGAAAGCGGCAGCGGCGCCAAATGTTGCGGTAGCATTGGCAGGCCCATAGTAACTACGGCCTGTAACGCTGGAAGGCGGCGAACCGCTCGCAAGTCCCTGAACGCTCAAAACCGAACCATCCTCGTTTTGCATCCGAAATAACCAGTTAAGCCCGATTTTGACCTCATCAATGAGATCCGGAATGCCGTTATTGGATTCGGGGATATTGTAGTTGTCTTTAAAGACATCAGGGTTCTCTTCGTAGATGTGTATCATAGCAGAGATATAATCCGAAGTCCATTTCGTATACTTGTTATAATCGCCCGCGTCAAACCACGCGCCGCTCAGATCCCTCTCCGCAGCCGCGTTTGTGCTGTCGGTAAAAAGACGCGAACGTTTATCCTGCTCAAAACACATTCCGTCCGCCCACTCTTCACCCGCGTGCCGGGCAAGTTTCTCTATCCCCGCGCGCTGATAGTAGAGCATCCTGACCGCGGCAGTCAAAACATCATTATAGACATTGTTCGCAATGCGGAACGAGAACGAGCGCAGGCTGTTAGTTTTGTCAAGGACGTAATAAGTACCCGGCGTTTTGATCTCACTAAAATCGAAATGCCAGATTTTGTCGCCTGAGGCCGAATCTATCAGCCCGCCGCGAAACACTGCCGGAGCTTTTGTGAGCGCCGCATTCCCCGATGTCTCATTTATCAACTGGAACTCCGCTCCCGGGATGTACGGGGATGACGGCTCCGTGCACGCTATCGGGAATGATTGCCAGGTTTCTTTGTTTCGTGACGGTCTCGCGCAATCCCACGGTGATCTTACAACCGCTATCTTTTTCGCCTCCTCACGATAACCGAACTGGTCGATCACGATATTGTCGGTTAATACCGGAAATGCCGGCATCTGCGCTAGGCAGAGGGACGCGGCTGCGGCTGCGCAGAGAATGATTTTTTTGGCTGACATTCAGGCATCCTTTCTATAATGGTTTACAAATAAGCGGCTGTTTTGTCAATGCGGCATATATGTCAGGCGCTTGCGGTCTTTTAAACAATATAATAAATTTTTTATTGATATAATAAAAAATTTCTCTCAAAAGCAGTATATCCTATAAAAACTAACCTCTTGAGATTAATAAGCTGAAAAATATGTTTTATATAACAACAGCATTAAAATGGGTTTCGCTTGTTTTCCTTAAGAGAGGTATCTTATCGCAATATGATTATGTATTGACATATTTATAGATTCATTAATTACGGGATAGCTTTTTGCGGGAAAGATTGTGAAGTGACATTTGGTAAATAGTGAGCCGCCTTTGCTTATGCTATCGATAAAATAACTGATGAAAAACGCAAAAGTACTCAAATGGATACAGGATGTTCGATTGCGACACAAGGTTGGAAGAATGGGCGGCACAAAGGCCGCCCTTACGAATTCATACGGTTTTTTGAGTTTCAAGTTCTGCCAGTTCTACCGGACAAGAACCGCCGTGCTGCCAGCTCTCTTTCCCGCAACTTTGGTTTCTACTATGTAGCGGCCAGCAGGAACCTTGGCAAGTGAGAACTTACCCTTGCCGGATGCCTTAAAGTTTGCTGCTGTCTTACCGTTCACGTGTATCAGACGTATGGCCATTTCCGAATTGTCAACACCGACAATGTTCAGGACTTTACCCCTGACAGACACGACGGGCATCCTGGCAGATACGCCAGCGGCTTTTGTACCGCAGCGTATTGATGTTGCGCCAGGACGGGCAACATTCCCAACCGTAACACCCGGGAGCGGATCAGGCGCGTTCAATGCATTGTTCCAAGGCCCCTCAGCGTCCCAAACCGCAGACGCTACGTTAAAATCGTAAGCTGCAACGCCGTCAACCTTGATATTGTCGATGTAAATTGTTCCGCTATAGCTGCCGCTCCCGCCGGGTATAAACTTAAACGCCATGCCCTGAGTAGCGGAAAGACCTGCAGACAACCCATCATAACTTGATATAGGTATAGTTACCGTAAACCATTCATTTGTCGGTCTGCCGGTAAGGCTGACCGCGCTTGCCTCAGCCCAAATTTCCCAACTTGCTCCGGCCTGAATCACCGGGTGAATCGACACATTTGTCCCGCTTCCCCCCGCAATGTACATTTCGACTGTTATGTTGGTCTTGCCGGAAAGATTTTGTTTAAAAGTCTTATCTATTATGTTGCCGTCAACGTTCGTGCCGTCAAAAGTGATCCTCATGGCAAGATCGCCGGTGGGATCAGGTACGATCACGCCGCCGCCAGTCGTGAGTAACTTGATTTCAGACTCGTAATTTTCGGCCATGTACTGAAGTGCGGGTGCGGTCGTAGCAAGTGTGCCGAATTTGGCTTTGTCCCCTTCCGTGATCGACCAGCTCATCGCGCCTAAATAACCTTTTTCATAAGCCCATTTGTAAGCGTCTATTATTGGTATGGCATTAGCCGGAGTGGTGACAAAACCATAATTGTATCCCCCCTGACCCATATCCTGCGCCGGGAATTCACCGATGAGAACGGGCTTGTCAAACTCCCAATGGCTTGCCTCCTGCTTAAACGGCGACTCCTCGACCCTTTCATGTTCGGGATATGTGTGCGCCATGTAGAAATCGAGATACGCCTTGTCGGCAAGCGGATCGGCGCCAGCGGCAGCCTTGAGTTTTCCTTCTGTATAGACACCTTTATACTGATGAAAGTTATGGATGCCTGTGGATGCCATTTTTACCGTCCTGTCATGTACTGCGGCGGCGATCCGAGCCGTAAATCTCATAATGTGACTGTGGTCGATCTTCACGGTAGCCCAACCGGTCGTCGCCATGCCCTCCGGCTCGTTGAACACCTCCCAACACATTATCGCCGGATGATTGCCGACCGCGTCAAGTATCGGTATAAGCGCGTTTTGGATATACGTGTCAAGATTTGCGGGATCAGTTAGAAATTTTCTGTTACGTTCCACCACCGCTGCCCCCTTGTTCCCTCCATCATCGTGAAGCAAATCGAACGAGAACAGACACATCGATACCACAACGCCATAGTGATAGGCGGTATCAAGAACCGTCCGCATATTGTTTATGGTTTGTGATCCAATCCCCGTCACCGCACCGGTGTTCATATCCATTTTGGGATCAACCTGCGCGTCAGTGTGCAGCCACCACCGCATCGCGTTGCCGCCGGCGCCGCGTATCTGCTTGATGTAGTTTGCCATAGTGGCGCCGTTGACCGGGGCATCGCCGATATCTCTGGCAAAGTTGTGCCAAGCCAGATTCATCCCGGAGATGAACAATGGCTGACCGTTGATGACAAGACGGGGGCCGTTAGCCGTTTCGGTGACATGATCCTGTGTAGTCTGCATAGGAACCTGAGCCATAACCCCCGCCGTCAATCCCGCTGTTGCTAATATCGCGACTGCTGTTTTGAGTTTGCGAATCATGCAATACCTCCTCAATATTGAAGATTAAAGTTTAAGTGAACATATTTATAAATTATCTTACCAACATTTTAACAGAACTCTTCCAAACCTTCCCGCCGCTGGCCCTCACGATATAACTCCCCCGCGGCAAATTATTCATCCGCAAGGTATGCTCACCTTTTTTCAACTCCAGCGTACGCACCTTACCGCCTTTGAGATTAAAAACCTCAACCTTGCCATCCTGAGCTAAACGCAAATTCAGCGTATTCCCGGATACTTTTACAAATGATGCTGCGCTGTTGACAGACGCGCGCTTATTGTTTGGCTTGACAGACAACGGTTCGCCGTATCCGAGACACTGCACATCCTTAACCCAGTATTCCCCTGTACCCGCGCCTCTTTCCGTATACCATGAGATAGCGTTGATCTTAGTGTTATCCGTAGGAATTTTTGCAGCCCACGAAGGCTGAATGAAATAGCTCCACGGCACTCTCACCTCTGTCCAGTCACCGGCGTCAACTAATTTTACGCTGTTTGCGTGATAACCGTAATCCGTGACGCTGTCTAACTCAATGCGTATGGCGTGATCGCCGCTGCCCTTGTAGGTATAGCCGATTCCCCATCCGCAATCGCCTAACCAGTCTATCGCGTAATGCACGCCCGCATAGGGTGTCCACTGATAAGTACCTTGCTGCAAATCAAACGCGACATGCATGATGCCATTCTCAACGTTCATTGATATATCAGAACCGGGGCTTTCATAGGAATTCAACGCGGCGGCTGTAAGCGGTATAGGTTCTCGCGCGCCTGTAAACTGCGGCCACTGAGGCCCGGTGATTATGAAAGTCGTATCGGCGTCCGGATTAAGCAGTTTGTAAACATACCTGCCGTGCGGGGTCATCCAGCGCGGGTTTGTCCAGCTTGACAATTCGTTAATGTCGCGGGGAGGATTAAGAGGGTTTCCCTCAGTAGTCCAGAAGTTGAGGGCGCAGTCATAGCCCGCGCTCGCTCCCCACGCGGCGGAGGAGATTTTGAGCGAATCCAGAAACGAGTGCCATTTGTCGGACTCGGGGAAGTTGTAAGTTTCATCATCAGAGGCGTCATTTGTTCCCCACTCGGATACAAAAATGGGGAAACCTTCGTTAAGCGCGTCAAGGACCGCCTGCCCGTGGGTTTTCCTTGGGTTGAATCCCGACCAGCGCATACCATCTTTTCTGTGATTTTCCGCATAAAAGTGAAACACAAACGCAAAATTGTTCTGCGGGTCGGTTGGCGGGTCTGAAGCGGCGATGTCTACCGCCAGATCCCAATGCGTTGTGCCGACTAATATCAAATTATTGAAACCCGCGGCGCGTACAGCCGCTATTACGGTGTTGGCGTACTCCTTAACCTGCGGCCATGTGACGTCCATCTCCGGTTCATTGTAAATCTCAAATATAACCGCCGGATTGTTACCATACTTTCCGGCCAGGCCGGGATTTGTAAAGAAATCGGCCGCAAGCTGCGTTTCTTCGGGATCGTGCGCTGTGTGCGAGTGCCAGTCAACAATAGCATAGGCGCCATGGCTGATAGTTGCGTCTACTACACTCTCAACCCTCTTCCAGTTCGGCCTGTCTTTGGGTGGACCGGAATCCGTATTGTAGCCGTTGGCGACGCTGTGGCCGCCGCCTTTGTCAAAAGCGATGCCAAGGGATGCTCTTACCACCTGCGCGTTCCAGCCGTTAACAAGCGCATTGGCGGTCTCTTCGCGGAAAAACAGGTCGCTGCCCCACCCGACTGAACTCCACTGCAAACTCGCTCCTTTGAGCCGCACAGCTTCACCACCCGATTTTTCGCCTACTATCTTATTGCCATCAGTAAACAGACGCCCATACTCGCTTACAGGGCCGGCTGAAGCGCTTAAGGCAAAAATCAGTGTAATCGCCATAATCACCGGAAAAACTACTTTTTTGATAATCATATTTTAGCCTTTCGCTGTTTAAGCCGCGCGGCAGTATAACATGCCGTGTTTTATTATTGATGAATCTGTAACCGTTCTACTTGAAAATGATCTGATTGCGCGGCAACGCGTCTCCCGCACCGTCCTCACATAACCATACTTATCGCGCCGGGCGCCTCGTTTACCGCAACGAAAGGATTCCCGTTGTTCTTACCGTAGGGAACGATCAATGATCGTTCCGCCCCTTATCATCCAAAAACCATAGACTCCCCCTGCCGCGAATGCACGCGCTGGTGACGCAACGCGGACCATTTCAACAAGCGGATCTACTATGATATTATAGATAAAATAATTAAGCCCATAGTTTATGCAAGGAAAAACAGGAGCGTTGTCTTTATTCGCCGGTTTGTTTCGCCTGCGTCTGCGCTGCCGAGAGGTATCTCCTGATAAGCTCCGAGGCGATATAACTTGAATGCACTGTCCAGTATTCACCGTGAGTCGTTACCACACCGACCGCTATTCGCTGACTTTTATCATGCGGATGTCGGCCAAAGCCTACAAACCAGTCAACCCTGCCAAGCCCCTGTTTATTTACATTTCCGGTTTTCCCCCCGAACTGATACCCGCTGAACTTTGGGGAATGACGTATTTGTCTGAAAGTGTTTCGGGCGGTTCCATAATGGGGCACTTTTGTCATTAATACTGCCAGCTCCTTAGCTGTTTGCTCCTTGACAGCCCGTCTCCAGGGTTCTTTGGGGCGGCTGTAAATGATAGTGTCTTTTTTGAATGAGCGGATACTGTCAATAATAGTTGGCTGCGGGACAACGCCTCCCTCGCAGACAGCGCTTGCTATAAGAGCGCCAAAGAGCGGCGAAATATTTGTCTGACGGTTAAAACCGGAGGCAAACTCCGCGACAGAAAATTCGGAATCAGGGGCGAACATCTCGCTCATGCCGGCATCAAGTTCGAAAGGGAGAGGAGTGTTAAAACCGAAACGTTTTCCGTAGTCGGTAAGTATATCTTTGTTAATCATGAAAAGCGCTATGCGCGCAAACGCGGGGTTAATAGAGTAAGCGAACGCGTCTTCAAGAGAGATATTCCTTGAAACTTTAAGATTTTCCTGAAGCTGAGTTCTGTAAAGAGTATGGTTGCCGCCGAAATGGGGAATCTGGGTTTTACTGTTCATACCCGCTTTTTCGATTCCCGCTGCGGCGGTTATTGTTTTAAAAACTGAGGCCGCGGGGAAGATGCTTTTTAAATAGAGGTCTTTGTCTTCTATTGTTTCGCCCTCACCGGCGTATGAAGCAAACGCCAGTACTCTGCCAGTAACCGGATCAACCGCGGCTGCCGCTCCATAACGCGGTTTGTAGCGCCGCAAAAGGCGGTTTGCGTACCGCTGCAAATTAGTGTCAATACTCAGCGACAGGATCAGCGTATCTTTATTGTTAAGGGTAATCTGTTGATGAGGGGCATTAATATCGATACCGTGCTGCCTGACAAGCTGCCGTACATCTTCAAAGCTCATCTGATTGCTGACTTTTTTAATTGGCTGAGGGCTTTGCGCCTCTTTTTTTCGCGATGGTTTTTCCCTCCTCTCTTTTACTCTCTTCTCCTTAATTACTTTTTCCTTAATCCTCTTCTCTTTTACATTTTTTGTTACTTTTATATCTTTCGCGGCGGAAGTTTCTTTTAAGACTTGAATATTTTCAACCGCTTGATTCTCTTCCGTAATCTGGGACCTGCTTTGAAAAAAAGAAGCCCTGAAATAAAAAGCCGCGATAATCAGCCCAATTACTAATACAAAACGGATCCTGCCCCTCTTCGGAATTTTAAATCTTCCCGAAGAGGAGCCGCTGATCCTTCGCATCATAGGAGAGAGGTTACTCATAGGTAAATTGGAACTAAAACCTCAGGGCAGTTTGAAGCGTTACAAAATTGTCCTGCATAAGTTTACTGTTTTTCACACACCAGCCGTAACGGTAATCAAGTATGAGCGTCGCTCCCGCGGCGATTTCAAATCCGGCTCTGTAGCCCCAGTACATATAAGGCGAACGGTCAAAGTGTCCGGCCGATTTGGCCGTCGGATTGCCATCCTTGTCATACTTGACATTTGTTTTCATACCGATATTTGTATTTTTCAAATAAACTTCAGCAAGGCTGATTTTGGGTATCCGGCTGATAAGTGTTTCCCCAAGGCTGCCGGCCGCTTCAAAACGCCGGTCTTTCGCGTCCTTATCTCCCAGCATGTATTGATAGGAACCGCTGGCGTTTAGCAAACCGTACAAATCCATACCAAGTCTTCCGAAGACCCCGTTAAGAGAGACGTCGGGGATATATTCACTTTTGTCCTGAAGGAGCCCGCGTGACAAGCGTTCATCAAGATAATATCTGTCAAAGTATCCCGGTGTAAACCGGCCTTCAATTTTGCGGTACTCAACACCGGCGTTCAGTCTCCACAGTTTGACAGCTGCTCCGGGAGCGCCTATTCCCCAGCCTGTAACCCTGTCGGTGCGGGACGCGTATTGTCCGTAAAGGTCAACGCTCAATAAACTTGTTCTGACAATCGGCAATCCGGCGTCAAATCCATAAAGGTCAAAATAACCGGTAGAATCGCGCAGAGCATCTTCCGCGTCAAGAACGGCGAGAATATCATCAGGATTTTCCCCTCCCTTGTTTTTAATATGAAGCTCTTTGTAAGTATCCCAGAGATCGCCGCCCTTATCGCGCAGATCCTGCAGAAGTTTATCATCGCCGCTTACTTTCCACTTCCTTGCCGGCGCGTAAACATTGCGGTCAAACGCGTATGCAGCTCCAAGGGTCAATTGGTTAAGCAGGGGGATATCGTTGGTTTTAAGCGGTTTGAAAGCAAGACGCGCCGCGCCTACTCCGCCCTTATCCTTTGTCTCCGCGAAATCGGAAATCACCGCCTGAACGTATAAACCGATTGGGGAAAAGTCGTTAACGTAAACTTGCAGTCCAAGCAGCTTCTCATCCGGATAACGCAGCATGTTTGTAAAACGGTCCATAATAATTCCATAACCGAGGGTCACTTCCGAGAGACCGCCGAATTTAACAAACAGAGGATCATGCTCATAGCCGTACCGGATGTAGCGGATCTTGCGGGCAAGGGCATCGGCCCAGTTGTCCTTAAAATCCCATCCTTTGTCAGAAAGTTTACCGCTTGGATCAATAAAAAGTTCGATGTCAAAAAACACACCAAATCTCCAGACAGGCAGATCCATGCCGAGAGCAAGTCTTGTCCACTGTTCTCCATCGACAGTTGTCACACCCGCGCTTAATTCAAATGACGGAGAGGAGAACAGAGGCGTTTGAGCTTTTTTGTCATCATCTTTTTTACTCTCCTCACCGGCGCTGGCAGACGGCTCGGAAGAGACTGCCTCCCCGCTCTGCGGCTGTGAACCTTCGTCAGCCTGTTCCGTTACGGATGTAACCTGCGCGCTGTTGTCCGAGCCGCCAACGCTATTATCACCGCTATCACCACTATGTTCCTCAGCGGCCATACTTACCTCTTCGGCTGTTACCCCTGACCACGCTTCAAGCTGCTGCAGCCCTTTTTCGTTGAGCGTCCCTGAAACAAGCGCGCCGGAGCTGTTTACAGTTCCAAACTGCCGCGCGCCTACCGATACCGATCCGCCCTCTGAGGAAAGCATCTGAACAGAGCCTCTCAGCACAGCGACTGTAGGAACTCCCTGGCGGGTAGTTTTTACGGCTGCGGCAGTTCCGGTTGGGATGAAGCTGTAACCTTTTGTAAGTACGCGGACAGAGGCCAGTTCATGAGGCTTGCCGCGATCAAGGAAAACCTGCCCCTCCTCAAGCGCGATATCAACGGAAGTATCACTTGCTCTTAAGGTAACTACAGAACCGCTTTTAACAAGAAATCTGGATTGACCTTCGAGTTGGATAAAAGCGTCTGCCTTTGCAGATGTAAACAGAGTATCGCCGGTTCCTATTTCCGCCTCTGTAACTTGCTCTTTTTGACCGGAGGATAAACGCCAAAGAGCGGCTTCCCCGCCCCCGTCAACACTCAGTTTAAACGTTTGAGCCTGCGCCGCCCGAAAAGCGACCGCCAGAACTAACAGACAAAACAGCGTTTTCCTGTTCACCCCGAACCTCCTTTTTTAGTAGTGTTTATCGGTACTCATGGGATCATCATTCTTTTTGCGGAAATGATAAAACACGCAGCCCTGTAATAACTTTTTAACCGTTATTACCGGTGCGGCTGAGTTTATCATCCCCGGCAGCCTGAACTATGAAACAAGCGTATCTATAATTCGAATTTAAAAATTACTCTTTGTTCTCCATCAGAGTTTTTACGGCCTGAGCTTCCTGAGAGTTAGCGCATCTGCCGAGAAGATTTCTCCATACCATATCTCTGCTTCGCGTCTTCTCCTGATGTCCGTAGGCAAGACCCAGTTTGTAAAGAGACACACAGTATCTTGAGCCGTCAGGATATTTTTTTATAAATTCGAAATACGCTCTTTCCGCGTTTTCATAATCTTTTTTTGCGTAGTAAGATTCCGCTATCCAGTACTCGGCTTCCGGGGCTTCCGCCGTTTCCGGGAACTGCGCGGCAAGATCTCTGAAGCCGCCTATCGCAAGATCGTATCTTCCGGCGTTAAAATCGCCCATCGCGATTTCAAAGAGTTTTTCAAGCTGAAGCTTTCGTATATTCGCGGCTTCCTCATCATTGGCAAGTTTCTGTTCCAGACGGCGGCTGACTTCTGTAGTCGTCTGTTTAAGAGTTGACAATTGCGAGCCAGTTTCAAATATATTATTCTCTATGGCCGACACTTTGCGGTCAATATCATTGAACCGCATCTGCTGGTCGGCGCGCAGCAGCCGCAGCATCTCGATGTTGGTTTTCTGCTCTTCCCTGAATTTCACCTGCTCTTCAAGAAGCTTAGCTTGAAGCGCGGCAAGTTCCGAGTGCAGGGTATCAACCCTGCTCTGAACCTCTTTTAGTTCCTGAACCCTGAGAATTGTTATTTTGGAACAGCCTGAGAAGACAATTGCCGCTATGCAGCAGACCAAAATATGTTTTTTCATAAATTACCTCCGAATTAAATTTACAATATAATCACGCTGGCGCTTTAGCTCTTTCTTTACTAAAACACTGATTGTATGCATCCAGGAATTTATTGGGTGATATTTTTGCATCGTTGATACGCTTGTAAAATACAAAAAAACCTTTCCCTGGCAGCCTACTCTCACTTATACCTTCCACATTTTTATCATTTGAAGTTGAAGCTGATTTCATTACCTCATAAAAAGATTTACAATTACCATTATATACTAAAAAGATCTCTTCGGCATTAAACTTTTTGGAAAACTTATCCGCGTTATAACTAACAAAAAGCAGCTCCGAATTTGAATCATCCAAAGTATAATTAATCTTAGAAAAAAACTCCATATACGCGTCTTTTAAATAATTTTCATCAAGATCGAAAAAACTATCAAAATTAGCCTTATTTACCGGGCGTGTAAACTTTGCGTCTTGTTTTAATTTTAAAAATCTCGCAAACGCAGAATATACTTCGTCAACTTGTCCATTAAATGTAGCATTATACTCGGCATGTGTTTTCCAAATAGCTCGTTTGCGAAGCCCGCGATTAAAATATTCTTCAGTCTCAGAGATATTGACATCGTTATAATACTTTTTCATTAATGAGAGTATATCTTCATCCGCTAAAAGATGAATAGGCCTCTTTGGTGTACGAATATTCGTACCTTTTTCTCGTAGAGACTCAAAACAGAACAATTCATTTAATTTAAAGCCACGAACGTTTTTTTCAATCTGCATCAGAGAACGTTGAAGCAGCTCTGTTTCGTAAACCACCGCATTATGGGATTGTATCCAACGTATTTGGTTGTTTCTTGCTAAAAATACATGCTCAATGACGCTCAACGCGGATTTTTTATATGCCGGCCATATTCTGCCATTGTATTTATCGTTTTTTGCAAGAGTGTACGATGACATCAAACGCGGCAGATCCATCTCAACATTTGAGTAACCGCTTGTTATAGAATCACGTACTGTATAATCAAGTTTGTCAACATCAATTAAAGTGGAGTTCAATATCCTGATTAACGCATTTTTCAAATCTAAATCATCTCTAACGCTGCCATTTTTTCCCGTAACATCATAGGTGCAGCCAATAATTGCTCTTGCCGCAAAATCTAAATGCTCCTCATTGTTATTAAAAAAGTTTGCAACATCAAGGGACATATCATCTATAAGCAATATTGCGCCCATAAATTCATGCGGTTTTGCAACAAAATTCCTATTTTTCACATCTTTCTCAAAATCTTTAAATCTTTGGGGTTCCTTTACAAAACGTTTTCTGACAATATCAATCAGTTTATCTCTTAAAGTTTTTTTATCATCATCAAAGAAATCTTCGCACGTATGAGAAAATGGCGCATGGCCCACATCGTGAAGTAGACAAGCTGTAAGAAATGGATTCTTCAATTCTTTAAGTTTTGATTCCATTTCATCCATCAGTTCAAAATCTGATTCTTTTTGATTTTCCACAATGGCTTCATAAGCCAGTTTCCCTAAATGAAAAACCCCAAGAGAATGTGTGAACCTGTCATGGCTTGCGGAAGGATATAAAACACGGTATGATGTTTGTTCAAGCCGGCGAAGACGCTGAAACGCCGCGGTATCAATCATTTTAACAAAATCAAGATTAACACTTATGTAACCATGAATAATGTCTTTAATCAGCTTGGATGATGACATAGTAACATTCTTTCCTTACAGATCATTTTCCAGTTGCGTATTAGATGTTTGCCATACTTTCAGATAACCATTTTGGCGTTATGCTTTTGTAGTATATATTTAACATTCTTTTTAATTCATCAATAATATCACCCCTTCTAATTCTAATTCTAAGCTCTTCCGTTTTATCTTTATCTATTTCCAAATACTTAGAAAGTATGTAAACTGTATCATAAACATCTTCAGAAGAGACGTCAGAGTAAACATTATTATCTTCTTTTTTAATAAGTTCGTTATTAAGTTCTTTTGAAAAGTTATAAAAACGATTGAATGTAATATACTCCGCGTTCTCCTCTTTCTCTACAATAGACAAAATGGCATTTCCAATAACTAATTCCGGCGCGATTTTCAAGATTCCCTCCTTAAAAATTATTGATAAAATACAACTATAAACCAAAATAATAAATTCTCACCGACCCTATCGATGTTCATTAACGCTTTTCCAATTCTACTATGTACACATTTTTATCTGTACTACCAAAATTTGTCCCAGTTAGGCATTCTCACATCACCGCTTGAAGTAACTTTGCGCAAACGTGTTCCATCGGGTCTCACTACGTAGAGATCGCTTTTCCCGTTTTGTGTATTTGTAAATGCGATAAGAGAGCCGTCCGGAGCCCATGTCGGGTTTTCACTGCTTCCCGGCAGACTTACAACCATTTTAGGGTTGGTTCCGTCCGGAGAAACTGTCCATATGTTAAAACGGTAACCCTGAGCCATCGACGCATAGGCGATTCTATCGCCCTTTGGCGACCAGGCGGGTGAATCGTTGTAACGGCCTTCAAACGTTATTCTGCGCTGATTAGCGCCGTCAGCGTCCATAACATAAATTTGCGGGCCGCCCGCTCTGTCTGAAGTAAATGTGATCTGATAACCGTTAGGCGACCAGCCTGGAGAAGTGTCTATACCGCTGCTGAAAGTAAGTCGGCGTACGTTTGCGCCGTCCGCGTTGCAGGTGTAAACATCAAGTTTACCGGCCTGAGAAGAAGCGTAGGCAACGGTACCGTCTATCGGGGAAACGTTGGGAGAAACCTGCAGCGTTCTTCCGGAGATAAAAATTTTTGAGGATCCGTCTTTTATCGAGGCTTTATAAATATCCGGTTTCCCTCGCTGGTATGAACTCCAGAGAACAGTTGACTTGTCGGCAAACGTCGGGAAAATGTTAACGGTATTGTTATTTGTAAGTTTCAGCTGGTTAAAGCCGTCAAAGTCCATAATAGCTATATTTTTTCTGGTTCCCTCTACTTTGACAAACAGAACGCGGCTTTCGAAAATTCCCCGGTCGCCAAAGAGCATCTCAACCAATTCATTTGAATACCGGTGTACCATACTGCGGATATACTTTAAATCACCCTGATATTTTTTACTGATGATAAGTGAGCGCGCGGCAACATCTCTGAGATTACATGTGATAACAATATTACTGCCTGTGACCGTATACTCGCCGTCAATGTAAATGCCCGCGTCTTTTGAGACGAAAAGCGCGCTGTCGAACGTTGGGCTTTTTACTACATTAAACTTTCCGCAGAAATCAAGATTATTCGCGATAATTTCCCACGGAATATTTTCGTTTATTGTAAGCCTGTTCGTTGATTTAAAATCGACCACTCCGATAGGTATGCTGTCAAAGCGGCTGGCATAAACCTCAAGGTTAAACTTCTCCGCGGCAAAAGAGTTAGTGACAAACACAAAACCCGACAAAAGCAGCAAAAAGCGTTTCATAGATAGTTACCTTCTTGTTGGACGAAGTGTACATGTAATATCCAGCTTATCGCCGGAAAAACCGGGCGGCAGCTTCCCAAAGGGAACAGCTACCGTAACAGCCCGCACCGCTAAATTATCAAGTGTCTGGTTACCGCTTGACGTACTGACGGAAAGTCCCGAAATTGATCCGTCGCTGTTAATAATAAATCTGACTGTCACGCTGAGATTCCTGTCTTCCGTAGCCGGTTTCCAATTTTGTTCGATCTTGGCGCGTACATTGTTAAGATACCAGTGAAATTTAAAATCTCCGGGAGCGCTGATCTGCGCAGGCGCGGGCATCTCGCTGAACAACGACTCCAAGTCCTCAAGATTCTCCTCTACAACCGGCCTTGGCGGTTCCACAGGAGCGGGCGCGGATTCCCGCGCCGGCCTCTCCTCCGCCCTGGGCTGAGGCGGAGATGGGTCTGGAACGGGCGTTGGCTTCGGCTCCGGTTTTGGTTCCGGCTTAGGTTCGGGCCTGGGAGGTTCCGGCCGCGGTTCAGGTTTGACTTCCGGCTTAGCCTCAGGAACCTTACGCGCCGCAGGAGCGGGAGGCCGCGGCGGCTGGACAAGCTGAAAAGTTTGAGGACGCTCAAACTCCTTTTGTTTCCAAAAAAACCTTGTCATAAGCGGTAT
>JAIRVB010000049.1 GCA_031254105.1 Chitinispirillales bacterium | reverse complement strand
GTTAAAAGAATGGAAAGCTCGTCCTGACCATGAGAAGTGGATGAGAGAAATTCCTGGTTATAAAAACGAGTTTTTTAGAATGGAAAGAGAACTGGATACCCTTAAACGTAAACGCGGTTTAAAGAGATAAACTTTGTTTAGTTCATCTTTGTACCATTGGAAAAACGGTTTTAGTAACCAACATAATATGTGCATGACCATTCGATAGTTATTTATTAACTGTATAAAATTTACTCAAAGGGGTTTAGTTAATGGTTCCCAGTAATGTTTACAGATATATAGTATTGACAGCTATAATTATTTTATTTAAAACAACTTATTCACAGGAATACTTTACTAAATATAAAAGAGCTTACTTGACGGAAATCTACGTTACAGATGCTTCAAATCTCGTTACCAGGGGATTTACTGTAAAACGCATGTCTAATCCGGATCATACTTTTTCACGTTACGCAGGACTTGCTATGTACGGCTACGATAATTTGTCTTTTATTTATGGTTTAGAAGCAAATCTACCCACAACACAGTATATATCATTTGCGCAATCGTTAGGCATTCATTTTGGTATGCCGACTGGTTTTCACTCCCATTTAAAACTAAACGCAGGGCGTTTTAAACAGGTGCATTACTATGTATTGGCAGGAATAGAGTATCACATTCACAACGAAGATAAAATATCTAAATCGTATGGTATTGGAGTTTCTGTAAAGTATAGTGCACGAAAATCTTAGAAAAGGTGTTTTATATGATTCCAAGACCTGCCTATATCAAAAAAATTATGGCTTATTTTGAGCAAGTTAGAAAGCGCGTTTATTCTGAACCGCTGCTCCAGATATGACATTACCGACAAAGAAATATTAAAGACGCAGCAAAAGTTTTATCTGAGCGATCCCGCATTTCGTTATAGTGTTTTGGGCTATACGCCGGACAGCGTTGCAGCTATGCTTGAGAATCTTATATGCCTTGAACTTCTGAGGCGAGGTTATGAGGTCAGTATTGGAAAAATTGAAACTGCCGAAATTGATTTTGTGGCTGTAAAACAAGAGAAAAAACTGTACATTCAAGTTATGCAGCAGATTGACCGCAAAGAAACGGGGGGGAAAGAGAGTATGATAGACTTCTTGACATTCATAATAATTACCCGAAATATGTATCACGGACAGATGAATTCGCGAGCGGAAACGTTCAGTGGGTTAAGACAATGCATGTTGCGGATTTCTTGTTAAGCGGGAATATTAAAGCTTCGCGCTAAGCGTTCTCATACTTTTTGCCGTTTCTATTGTGTTTATCTGAGAATAAATTATTTTATAATATAACAGGCATTTAATGAAATTTTAGTTAACATCATCATGGAAGTTTCATTATACCTCAGGTTCGGGTTATAAATATGATATTTTAATATGACTTTTTCAGAATCAGATAAAAATTTCATGCTCAGGGCTTTAGAGCTTGCCCGCGCGGCCAAAGGAAGAACATTCCCCAATCCGGCTGTAGGCGCGGTTGTTGTTACCGCCGAAGGCAAAGCCGCGGGCGAAGGAGCAACCGGCGTATACGGCGGCCCGCATGCGGAAAAGAACGCTCTCAAAAAAGCCGGCGCGGCAGCGCGGGGAGGTACGCTCTACGTTACCCTTGAACCCTGCTCACACTTCGGGCGCACCCCCCCGTGTACAGATGAGATTATAAAGGCCGGAATAAAAAAAGTGGTGACGGCGGTAAAAGACCCTAACCCATTAGTTGGCGGCAAAGGGATGCGGCAGCTAAAATCGCATGGGATAATCGTAGAGTCCGGTTTACTTAAGAATGAAGCTGTTATTATCAACGAAGATTTTTTCTGGTCAATAACCCAAAAACGCCCCTGGATAACTCTCAAACTTGCGATGACTCTGGACGGCCGCGTCGCCGATGATCAAAACGCCTCCAGGTGGATCACATCCGCGCAATCCCGCCGCTTTGTTCAGGAATTAAGGCGGTGCCACAGCGCAATAGCAGTGGGTAAAAACACCCTCCTGCATGACAATCCCAGGCTTACCGCCCGCTGCGGAAAAACTTATTTTCCGGCACGTATTGTTTTTTCCTCTGATACGGATATTCCGCAAGACAGTTATTTTTTCACCAACTCTCATGAAACAAGAAGTATTGTCGTTCTCAGGGACAGCGGAAATGTAAAGCGTATAAGCAGTAAGGATAATCTTGAATTCTGGTATACGGCGTCACTTAACTATAGCGAAAGCATCAACGCTTTTCTTGACATGGCGTACGCGGAGTCCATCACAAGCATCTTTATTGAAGGAGGTCAGCGGCTGGCAAGCAGTTTTCTTGAACATGGTTTTGTCAACAAAGTACATCTGTTTTACGGTAACAAAATTTTTGGTAAAGGCAAAGAAAGCCTGCTTTTTTCGCGAGGATTGCCTGTATCAAATTGTCTGAATCTCGAAAAAATCAACCACCGGTCTTTGGGTGAGGATTTTCTTGTATCGGGATATGTAAAACAATTAATGTACAAATAAACCCGGCTCATATTTGAGATTCGGCATCATGTATATTTTTTGATGATCGATTTTGCATCTCAAGTTCATTCGGGAAGATCACAAAAATGCTCAACAAACTAAAAGTGTTAAGCTTATCAGTTTTTATGTCCGTCATTGCGGGATGGACTGCCCCTATTCCTTTGGTTGACCACAGTTACCGCTCATTTGACAATGACAAACACTATCTGCTGATAACCCCTCCGGTATCTGATTTATGGAATGTGCATAACATTACATTACAGCTTTCAAACCGCAGCTATCTCAGCGATGATACTTCCATGATTCCAAACAGATGGCTGATTCACTTTGCCGATTCCATAAATTTTCACGATCTTAATTTTAACTTTAGAATACGGCTTGACTATCCTGAAGACAGAGTTAATGACGCCGCCTGGCACAGTGACGATCCCCGCAATAACCCTGGGTTTGTTTACGACACAGACAGGATGGCCGCCTGCTACACCCCTAACGACCGGTTTAAATTCGGATTTGGTAAAGACCGCCATAACTGGGGACCGCTTGAGCTTGGAGGGCTTCTGCTTTCAGATTATAACGAAGGTTTTGTCGCTTTTTATCAGCAGTACCGGTTAGGCCCGTTTGTTTTGCGGGGGCTTGCGACACAGTTAAATTCTGAGAAAATTGATGGATCAGCAGCCCAGCGCTATTTTTCGGCAGCGCGGTTTGAATGGAATAAATCAACTTATGGATTTGCGGTTGGGCAATCGATGCTGTACTGGGGTGTGGGCCGTTCGTTTGAGCTGCCGTATCTTCTCCCGTTTTACATATATCATTACGGACAAATGTCGGAAAAACGGGGCTATGGAAATAAAGGTCAGAATTCCAAAGGCTCTATTGACGGTTATTACAAGATATACAAACTCCCTGTTGAGATTTATGGAGAGCTCCTTGTGGATGATTTTCAGGGACATTCGGATTCTGTCTCTCAATCCAATCAGAACACAATCGCGTGGATGGCGGGTTTGAGATTAAAAGACGCGGGCCCCTGGTACGGATTTGTTGAGGGCGGTAAATTAAGTACCTATACGTATAATCACAAAGACCTCCCCAAGCGCTACATTATTAACGAAAATTTTATCGGATCGCCTTTGGGGCCGGATCAGGAGATTCTGTGGGGCAAAATAGGCAGAAATTTTTATAAAAACCAGGCTGCCGCTGATCTTAACTTCTGGAATAGAAGAAGCGGGGAGCGGAATATAGAATACGTGATCCCCTCTCTTCTTAACACACGAAATGACAAACAGCCTTATGGCATAGTTGAAGATGAACTTTCTTTTTGGGGCGCGGTTTTGCTTCGCAGGTACAACGCAGAACTCGAACTGAACGGCGGGACTACTATGTATAAAAACCGTTATAACCAAAAAAGCGACTGGAAATCCTATCCGTTTTTCGGTTTCTACGTCTCAAGCGGCATATCAGTCAGAGCGAAATCGGAATGAAGCCGAACGTTTTTGAGGAAGTATCAAATATGATACCCCGCAATCCGTGAGTTATTGCGTAATTTCAATAGTAATGAAAAATGGGAATAATACTTATAATTTCTCATAATTGACCAACTTTTGGGTTTTTGTTCACAATATATAGTATATTTTTATCATCACCTGAGGTTTTGCCGCTTTAAAACAGTAAGTTCGACATCTAAACACAGATATTAATGGTTCTTAAATGTCAGAAATGCAGTATATAATAATAAGTTTGCTTGCCCTGTTCTCAGCTGTAATCGCCGCTTGCGCTATTCAGGTTATTCTACACACAAAGCTGGTCTCTCTTTTCGTTGACCCGCCGGATATCCGCAAGGTACATTCAGCCCCCATTCCGCGCATTGGCGGCATAGCGATAATCTTAGCGGTGCTTGTGACTGTGCTGTTTTGGTACGCGCTTTCGGAAGTATTTGGCATTATCCCTCTTCCTGATGAATTTTTACTGTCTATTCTGGCCGCGGTAGTTGCCTTGGGAATATTCGGGTTCATGGATGATTCGAGGTTCTTCAGCATGCGGGTACGCGACAAACTTATTGCGGTTATCGCGCTCGCGGTTGCCACTGTTTTTCTTTTCGATATACACCCCGGAGCTATTTCAGTTTTTGGTTTTTTTGAGATACCGGAACTTGTCAGTAAAGTTATAGCGGTACTCTGGATTATAGGGCTCATTAACGCATACAACCTTGTGGATGGTCTCGATGGTTTTGCCGGAACAATTTCCATTGTGTCACTCTCAGGCGTAGCCGCGGCGTCACTTTTTGCCGGAGATTTTGCGGCCGCGGTACTTAGTGTAATTGTGGCAGGCGCCATAGCCGGTTTTATGGTTCACAACGCTCCTCCAGCCAAGGTTTTTATGGGCGACACGGGATCGCTTTTTTTAGGGTTCATCATTTCGATGCTTACTATTCATATAGCGGGCTGGGGGTGGGATGGGATCAGCGGTAAAGTGCCTCTTGTGATGCCCCTTATTGCCGGAATTCCTATACTTGAGGTCTTTGTTACGATTGTGCGGCGCTACTTCAAGGCCAGTGAGCGCGGACACCCCTTTAAACGGATTGTAAAATACATTGTAAGTCCGGACAGCTCTCATATTCACCACCGGTTTCTTTTCAGAGGATTTTCGCATCTGGAAACATGTATCTTAGTCGGTACTCTTGCCGCTACTCTTATTGGGGGAGCTGTGTGCATCCTGCTCGTTCCGCTTTTTTATTCACCTCTGATAGCGCTCTATCTGATTATTCCGGTCTCTTTTTCTCTCTACAAACTTGGATTCGGCGGACGGTTCAAGAAAGCTCTCAAGGTCAGTAAAAGCAGATACAATGGTTACCATAAGCCTGAGCTTATCGGTGTAATAGAATCGGATGGCAGACTTTTCAATTATCTTAGCTCCAAACGCAGTAAGGGTTATTCCTTCGTGCCTCTTGTTAATGAAAAGGATTTACCGCTAATCGCAAACCAGCTCAAAGCTACAATTATACGCAACAGTTCCGATCTTCCGGAGCTTGCGGTACGCGTAGCAAAAGAGCTTTCGACAATGTACGGGTTTTCCCCTTTGTCGTATACCGGATCGCAAAATCCATTTAACATAATTCTCAACAAAAAAGCTCCGCTTGAAAATATAGACGTTGTACATAAAGCGCTGCAAGGGTTTACGGATGAAATAGCAAATAATAATGCGGAACGCAAAAATAAAACAGGAGAGGCGGAGCACGCTCTATCCGCACTTTGAATATTTTTAATTTTAAGAGGGTCTAATTACCCGAAGCTTGCCTATGAAAGATTTATATCCACTTAACACCCCGCAATCTTGCTGTTGGGAGTGGTTCATTTCCGCGTTAATTGATGAGGGCATATAAGTTTTATGATACACAGAAACATAAGCCGTGAACGCTGCCTCGTATGCTGTCCGCGGGAGCTGTTTGCTCCTGAACATGCCGCGCTGCTGCTTTCGCTTGGCTACGAGGTTAAAATAATTAATGACAAGAGCGAAGCGCTGCGCAGTTTTATCACTGTAAAACCCAGCCTGTTTCTGATTCACCATACATTTTTGCCCGTATTCCCGCACCGGCTCATACAGCTCTTTAAGATGGCTCACCGTACACCTACGGTATTGCTTATGGCGGAAAAGATCACGCAGGTATGGGGTTATCTCCATCTTAAAAACGAGGGTGATTTTGAATTCATCGAAACCCCCTTGCGCTCGGAAGAGGTGGCTTTAGGCGTCAAGCACGCGTCACAGAGACTCAAAGCCACACGGCGTAAACTCTTTTATAAAGATCTGCTTACCCATGTGGGACTTGCGCTGCCGGTAATCGGGCTTTTAGTTTATTTACTTTTTTGATTCGGATAACCGGTTACAAACTCGCTTTTCAGGCAGCGGTCGGCAATAAGTTAAAAGTAAAGCGGCAAGAAAAATTTAATTAGAGGCATGAGAACTTCCGGCTGCCTGATAAAAATATTTGGAGACCTGATAGTAAAATATTAAATGAAGACAGAAACGAAAATATACGCCGTATCTTAGCTTCTTAACATTAACAACTAATAACCTCCCTGTCCCTGTTACGAATAATTTTCGCGCTCTTCCTTTCAAAGGCGCTAAAAACCTCCTGGAGCTTGCGTTCTATCATCATTAAACTATTTGTCAAAAATCCGTTTTCAATTACATGCGTAAACATTGTAGGCTTGATCGCCGAGATGACAATTTTTTCCTCTTTCTCATAGACCGCAATATTACACGGAAGCATCACCCCAAAGTTCTCATTCATTACAAGCGCCCTGTAGGCGAGCGGTAAAATAGCCGCGCTTATAATAGTATAGCGTTTAAAAGTTATGTCAAGCAGCTCGTTAAAAGGCTCATCAATTGAATTGACTGACAGTATTTCGAATCCTCTTTTTTCAAGCTCTCTACGCAGTTCTGTTATAACCATATCAAAAGAGAATGGGAGCTCCTGAGTCAAACCATATGAGAACATAAACAAATCCTTTCGTAAAGTGCGGTTTTATCCGCACAAAAAAGTGAAGTGCTTAACGATAGATGGATTTGAGCAAAAATTGTGCACAAAATCAGAGTCCCTTTATGGTTTCCGGGGAGCTGTTTTTTGTAGTAAGCGGCAGTTGCGATTATGACAACTATTATCATTTTGAGAAGTAAACCATAATTCTTTAATTAAGACTTAATAAGGGCCCGTAAAATTTTTTCTCTAAATTCATCTTTCAATCAATCAAAACAAAGGCGGAATCAGGCATATTTTTTGCGCAAAACCCCCATATACATACTTATTCAGCAAGGAGGTTTGGGATGCCGGAATTCGTTAATCCGTTTTCAGGTGTTTTATCCGGAAAAAAATTGACTGACCGGGAGTTAACCAGGGCGCTGAGGCTTGCGCTTGCGTCTGAAGAGGAAGCGACTCATCTTTATGAAGCGCTCGCGGATGCTACAGACAACAAACTTGCCAAAACTGTTCTTCAGGATATCGCCGATGAGGAGCGTGTACATAAGGGGGAGTTTCAGAAATTATTAGAGCTTCTTCTGCCTGATGAGCAAAAACATATGGCCGCGGGAGCGGCTGAGGTTGAAGAGATGCGTCAGGGAACGCACAACGGAGATGATGATAATAAATGTTCCCCAATACCAACAGTTGGTGATTTACGAAAAAAGGGGTGCGAAATCTGCAATAAGGGGGATGCTTTATGAGCGACGTGTTTCTTAACCGCGCAGATTCTCCGTTTGGCAGTCAGATTTGGAACTTTTTAGATAAAACTGTTTTATCGGTTGCGGCTCAAAATTTGGCTGGACGCAAACTACTTCATACTGAGGGGCCTTATGGGCTTTCCGTAAGATTTGTACCAAGTCACGATAAAGAGGTTGCGGACGAGGGAGGAGACAACCTGACCGTAAGTCACGCGGGAGCGGTTCCGCTTGCGTTTTTGGTCACAAAGTTTGCCCTTGGGAGCAGAGAGATAGATCAATACATAAAGAATGGTATAGCCTTTGACACACGCGAGCTTATAGATTCCATTATGACAATTACCGCCAAAGAGGATAAGATCATTTTTAACGGATCAAAACCGCTGGGTATCCCTGGGCTGCTCAATACCGCCGGAGTACTGAGATCCAAACTAAAACCGTGGAGCAAAATCGGAGACGCCACCGAATCAATAATAGAGGCAGTTGACAAACTTGATAACGGGGGATTTCACGGCCCTTACAGTTTGGCCCTCTCCCCTTCCCTTTATAATAGTTTATTCAAACGTTTTCCGCAGGAAGAGGTGCTTGAGATCGTGCACCTTAAATCTCTGATAGCGGGAGGCATTATTAAAGCGCCCTCGCTTAAAAGCGGCGGAGTGCTTGTTCACGCAGGAAGACAGTTTGCCTCTATTGTACTGGGTCAGGATCTGATGACGGGGTTTGAGGGGCCTTCCGGCAGGGACTATCAATTCGTATTGTCCGAAAGCGTATCATTAAGGGTGGTAATTCCCAATTCGATTTGTATTTTGGAATGACAGGATGAATGATTATTCGTATGTACAATGGGATATATTTCGTGATAAATGATAATAAAGGCGGCCGCAGGCCGCCTTTACACAGGATTAATATCTATCCCAAAAAACTATTTGTAAATCGGCTGCTTCTTATTCCACGCGACAAGAATGTAGCTTGAGATAAAAAGCGTAGAATACCCGCCCGCCGTAAATCCTATCAGAAGCGCCAGTGAAAAATTCTTTATAGAGTCGCTTCCAAGCAGGTAGACCGCGGCTACGGTGAACAGTGTTGTTACAGTAGTAATAACTGTACGGGTAAGAGTCTGATTTAAGCTGTGGTTGACGATCTCAGTAAAATCTTTTCCCTTAAGTCCGCCTTTGGCGTTCTCACGAATACGGTCGAAAACGACAATGGTACTGTTAAGCGAGTACCCTATGACAGTTAAAATCGCCGCGATAAAGGGCAGCGAGAGTTCAATATCAAAGAGAGCGAAAATACCAAGCACTATCAGCGCGTCATGGGTAAGAGGAATTGTAGCCGCGATGGCAAACGGCAGATTAAACCGAAACCCTATGTAAATCAAAATAGAGAGCAGCGCCAGAATAGCGGTAATAAAGGCGTCCCGTCTCAGCTCGCCGCCGATTTTAGGCCCGACTTCATCTACACTCAACACTGTAAAACCGTTGCCGGGCAGATCATCTTTGAGAGCGGTCTGGAGCGCGTCGGTTATGCTCACGCCATCCTGCTGAGTGTTACGCACTGTGATCTGTATCTGGTTGTTATCAGCCAGACCAATGGTCTTGATTTCAGGCTGCCCAAACCCAAGGCTGCCGATGGAGTTTCTGATTGTTGGAAGCTCATCGCGTACCGGCTGTTCAAACTTCATAAGTACGGTTGTCCCGCCCCTGAAGTCAATTGACATATTGAATCCGCCGCGCGCGACAAGCACAACAAGCGAAACTAATATGAACCCTACGCTAAGCCCTGTTACAAGCTTGCCGTAGCGCAGAAAGTTAATTTTCGTATTCTTAAAGAGTTGCATAGGTTTACTTTCCTCACTATAAGAGTTAGATGCTTAGCTTGGCTTTTTTCTGGAAAATGGCTGTCATAATAAGTTTTGCCACAAACAGCGCTGTAAAAAGAGATGCCGAGATACCAAAAATAAGGGTAATGGCAAAGCCGCGAATCGGGCCGGTTCCTTTCCACAAAAGGATGAACGCGACAAACAGAGTCGTAATATTTGAGTCCAGAATAGTTGACAACGCGTTCTGGTATCCTGAGTCAATGGAACTCCGCACAGTTTTCCCAAGCGCGGCCTCCTCTTTGATACGCTCAAAGATAATAACATTCGCGTCGATACCCATACCTACTAAAAGTATCAGACCCGCTATACCGGGAAGTGTGAGCGTGGCGTTTACAGCAGCCATCGCGGCAAGTACCACCGCAATATTTATCGCAAGGGCAAACAGAGCGATAAGTCCGCTGAACCGGTAGTAAATCAACATAAACATAACGATAAACGCTGTTCCTATGGCGCCCGCAAGCAGACCCTTCTGGATAGCGTCCTGACCAAGCGAGGGGCCTACGGTACGCTCCTCGACAATATTTACCGGAGCGGGGAGAGCGCCGGCGCGAAGGATAATCGCCAGAGCCTTAGCTTCTTCTAACGTATAGCTTCCCGTAATTTCAGCGCGTCCGCCGGAGATTCTTGATATGATGCGCGGAGCTGAATAAACAGTTTCATCAAGTACAATTGCAAGCTGCTTGTTTATGTTCGCGCCTGTAACTCTTGTAAAGTCTCTGGAGCCTTTGGAGTTCATCTCAATGTCAACCTTGGCCCTGCCCGCGTTGCGTCCGCTCTGGTCGATAGCGGCCGTAGCGTTTTTTATAACGCTGCCTCTCATCTCAGGCGCGGCTTTAAGATAATAAAGAAATTTGTAGCTTGTAGAAGAGCCTCTCTCAGGTGTGACAGTTTCGTTACTCCACAGAAAAACGTTGCCGCCAAGTCCCGCGCGGTCAAGAGCTTTACGCACATCATCGCGCTTGAGGATTTCGTCAACCTTTCTGACATCCTCCTGCCTTACAACAACCGCTTCGCCCATATATCCGATAAGGCTGCGAAATGAGGAGGCGGGCCTGAACGGATCATCGCTTTCGGTTTCACCCGCTTGCGCGCCGGCTGTCTCGCTTCCGCCAAAGAGCTTGTCGGCAAGTTGAGCCTCAGCCTTCTCCCTCTCATCTGTAGCTTCAGCGTCTTTTGCCTCCGCTGAGGTATCGGCTTTGCCGCTTACGGTACTCTCAATAATAGAAATGGCGCGCTCCCGCGCAGCGTCATCACGAACTAAATTAAACTCAAGCTGAGCGGTTCTGCCAATGATATCTTTGGCTACCCTCTCATCCTTGATACCCGGCAGCTCAACAATAATTCTGTCCCTGCCCTGTTTCTGCAGGACAGGTTCGGCAACACCGAGCTGATTGATGCGGTTTTCGATAATGGCATAAGCCCTGTCGATCACGTCCTTGTCGTTTGCGTCAAGCTTTGAACGGTCGATTTCAAGAACAAGACGCATACCGCCTTGCAGATCAAGACCCAAATTCAAGATACGTCTAAGCTTGCCGGGGTTATCCTTACGAATCTGCTCCTGAGCCTCTTCCGATTTACTGTAAAACTGGAAAGAGGGCACAAGCAGAACCACAGTTACCGCGATAACGGCAATAAGAATGCCGAAACGAAAACCAGTGTTCTTCATACTGCTCCTTTTTTAGTTAGGTTGTCATGGGACAACAGAGGGCTTGCTCCTCCACAACCCGCATACACTCGCTTTACAAGCGTACATTAATTAAAAAGTGATTTTTTAGTTAGGTTGTTATGGGGCAACAGAGGGCCTGCTCCTTCACAACCTGCGTATACTCTCTTTAAAAAACGTGAGTTGGTTAAAAAGTGATTCATATCCATTTCTATCTTAAGATGCTCATTTATCTTGCGCATAATATCTTTCGGTTGGAGCGGCTTAACAAAGTACTCATCGCAGTCCGGCCGCGTTCCTCATGCTCCCGATTGAGAGCGTTGAACAGGAATACGATTGTGTCTTTGGTTTCGGGATTACTTTTCAGCCTCTCACATATTTCAAACCTATCTTGCCCGCACAGTATTACATCAAGGATAACAAGATCCGGTTTTTTCTCCTTATAACCGACTGGGCCTAACTTGCAGTAGCCGCCTCGAACACAGTGTAGCCGGCAAGCTCAAGAAACACCCGCAGAACTTTTAATACCCCTGGCTCATCATCAACTAACAAAACACGTTTTGAATTTTGATCTGTCACACAACATTTCCGCAAAAAGAGTTCGCGCTTCAGCGCCGAATCTCCTAATAGCATAGTATATAAAGACATTGAAAATACATTCTACCGAAGTTTATCCGCAACTTTTTTGGTCAGCGTTTTTAGGCTAATGCTGGAATTCTTTTTTAATTCGTTCGGTACACAAACTTATTTAGTTTTGTTTTAACATCGAAATATATTCCCTCCATCCTCCGTCGTAATGTTATTTTTTAATTATGGATCAGACCGAACATGACAAAAACCTTATGGTGGTAGCCGCAGTTGAGGGCTACGCCGGACGGCACAATATATCGACTGCCGATGCTTTCGCGTTGATGTCAAAATATGGCGTTATTGACGCTATACGCGAAAACTATAATGTGTTGCATACGCAAAGTTTAGACGAAAATATTTATTTTGCGGAAGATATGTTAAAGTGGAAAATGGAATAAAACTATATATCTCCAAACGATCAGGTTTCATTTCACACCGAAAAAGCGTTTTCAAGTTTAACGTTGCGTGAGGTTTCGGAATGGAAGCTATAAAAAACAGATATGTTTACAAAGGCAATGATCTAACAACATATATAATTTTCAAAATAGAGAAGATCACATCTATAATCGCCGAAAAGGAAAACACCTCTTTTGACACGGCGTGTCCCAAATTCCTTAAGTCAAAAACGTACCACACCCTGCAAAATCCCCAAACCTTGATGTGGGGGGAAAATGTAGAATTTATCGTTGATGAATATTATCGGGAAACTTTGCGACAGTGTTGATAACGCAGCGTACCATCTATCGTTAATATTTGATTTTTGACATAATTCTATTTTATCTTATTGATAGAGACCCCAAAAACAGGCAGTAACAGATGAACGAGAAAATCAAAACTGAGCTTGATAATATCGTACGTACTTTGGTTGATACCGGAAACGTATCGCAAATTTTTCTTTTTGGCTCTTACGCAAGGGGGAAAGAGACCCCAAACAGCGATATTGACCTGTGCGTCTTAACGCCGATAAAAGACAAACGCTCGATTGGGCTTTTTGTGGGTATATGCGTATGAAAAACGGGGCGCACACAAGCCGCCCCGTACGGGAAATACATCTAAATCCTTGTAAGGGCAGCCCTCGCGGCTGCCCTCCCCAACGCCCCCCTACTTATCGTCAACCACCTCAAAGTCAGCATCCACAGCGCCATCGCCGCGATCCTTTTTATTTCCACCCTGCTTCGGAGCGTCTGAACCCGAAGACCCCTGCTGAGCTTCGGTTCCGGCAGCGCCGCCAAAGCCGGGAAAGCCTTCGGGGCCAGTGCCTGCGCCGCCCGCTCCTCCCTGCTTATACATCGCTTCAGCCATTGCGTGGCTTGCTTTTGTGAGAGCTTCAATACTTGCTTTTATCGCCGCGGTATCGGAGCCGTTTGCTTTCTCTTTAAGGTCACTGAGCGCGGTCTGGATATTTGCTTTATCGGAATCGGAAACTTTACCGTCAAGTTCAGAGAGCATCTTTTCTGTCTGATAAATAAGCTGATCCGCCTGATTCTTTACGTCAACCTTTTCTTTTTCCTCTTTGTCTTTATCCGCGTTGGCTTCAGCTTCCTTGACCATGCGCTCAATCTCAACCTCAGAGAGACCGCTTGAGGACTCAATTCTTATCTGCTGATGCTTGCCTGTACCCAAATCTTTCGCGCTGACATTTAAGATACCGTTAGCGTCAATATCGAAAGTAACCTCAATCTGAGGAATTCCTCTTGGAGCGGGCGGAATGCCAAGCAGGTCAAATTTACCAAGGAGCCTGTTATGGGCGGCCATTTCGCGCTCGCCCTGATACACCATAATAGTCACGGCGTTCTGGTTGTCTGCGGCGGTTGAAAATACCTGACTTTTCTTTGTGGGAATTGTGGTATTGCGCTCGATAAGCTTTGTCATCACTCCGCCTAATGTTTCTATGCCCAGAGAGAGCGGTATAACGTCAAGCAGAAGCACATCTTTTACACTTTGGTCTCCGCCAAGAATCGCTCCCTGAATAGCGGCTCCAACCGCAACGACTTCATCTGGGTTGACGCCTTTGTGAGGGGCTTTTTTAAAAATTTCCTCAACTTTGCGCTGAACGGCGGGCATGCGTGTGGAACCGCCCACGAGTATCACTTCGTCAATATCCGAAGGACTCAGCTTCGCGTCGGCGAGAGCTTTTCTGCAAGGCTCAACCGTGCGCTCAACGAGGTCGTTTACAAGCTGCTCAAACTTTGCGCGTGTCAAACTAAGATCAAGGTGGCGCGGTCCGCTTGCGTCGGCTGTGATAAAGGGCAGGTTGATGCTTGTCTGCATCGCGGATGAAAGCTCAACTTTCGCTTTTTCCGCGGCTTCTCTAAGCCTTTGAAGCGCCATTTTGTCGTTGCGAAGATCAATGGCGTTAGTTGCCTTGAACTCCTCGGCGATATAGTCGATTAACACTTTGTCAAAATCATCGCCGCCAAGGTGAGTATCGCCGTTGGTTGACTTTACCTCAAAAACGCCTTCGCCTATTTCGAGAATAGAGATATCGAACGTACCGCCGCCAAGGTCAAAAACCGCGATTTTTTCGTTGGATTTCTTCTCAAGACCATAAGCAAGCGACGCGGCTGTTGGCTCGTTAATGATACGCTTTACGTCAAGTCCGGCGATACGGCCCGCGTCTTTTGTCGCCTGACGCTGAGCGTCGTTAAAATAAGCGGGAACGGTGATAACAGCTTCTGTGACTGTTTCGCCCAAATAGTCTTCGGCTGCTTTTTTAAGGTATTGCAAAATCATGGCTGATATTTCAGGCGGTGAATATTCGTGATCAGCAATTTTCACCTTTACCGGTTCAGAAGCCGCTCCTGTTACATGATAGGGAACGCGCTTCTCTTCAGACTGCACCTCATCGTGGCGCCGTCCCATGAATCTCTTTATAGAATAAACGGTGTTTTCAGGATTAGTAACCGCCTGACGCTTGGCAATCGCTCCAACAAGACGCTCCCCTGTTTTTGTAAACGCCACAATGGAAGGACTGGTGCGTCCGCCCTCAGCGTTTGGGATAACCACCGGTTTTCCCGCCTCCATCACAGATACGCATGAATTAGTTGTACCAAGGTCGATACCGATGATCTTACCCATATTCTCCCCCCTCCGCAAAAACAGATGTTATATTTATAGATAATAGATGAATTGTCTTGAGGATAGATATACAAGCAAAGCTAATGCCATGCATGAAAACACCGAAATTTCATCCAAATAAGCGATGTGTGAGGCAGGTGCATAGCATATTGAATCGGATGTTTCAGATTGAAACGCGGGGTGAATGCCGCCTCAATAACCAATTTTTGATTCGTTCGAATAAAATGGTTACATCCTTTTTCGCATTGCAGCTGTTATATATGTTATTTTTGTAAAATATACTTTAAGATCAATTACTGGAGCTGTTCCACTTGAAAAAGGCTTTACTAAAGGGGAACTGCGGAGGATAGGGGTTCCACTGCGTACTATCGGTACATGATCTCGCAATTTGAGAATGTACGCGAATATAACGACCCCAAGCGCGACGGTTTTTCGGTTCGCTGCGTTCAAGATTGAAGCGGGATTGCGGCGAAGCGCGGAAAAAGCCCCGCGGGTATCTAAAGACGGCCAGTTGACGAATGATCGATAATTGTTATTTGCAATAACTAATTGCCAACTATTATTACGCACATTCCATATTTTGATTTGACGGCTCCAATTTCGGATTATTAGCAGCCTCTTCAACTTCATCAGGGAAAAATACCGCAATCACCTCTTCATAAAAGCTGTGAAGTTCAAGGTAAGAATAATTTTGTTTGCAGCGCAGTTCACGCATTACTACCGCGATAAGTATCTTGAGACCTTCTTCGGGGTTGCGCTTTAGAATGCGGATACCAAAGATTATCGGTTTTTTGATCACCCTTTCAAGTAAACCGCTGTCAATTTCCTTTTCTACTGACCGGTCAAGCAGGTTTCGCAGATAAAGGATGCAGAACCGGAGTTTGAGGTCTCTGTTTACCCAGGGGCCGCCCTGAAAATATTGGGCGAATGTGCGGGCAAGGCAGCTCACCCCGGCTTCAGGATTTTTGACGGCTATGTTTATTCCGCGTTCTATGGATTTGCTTTTCATCTTTTGTACTCCTGATCCTCGTTGTTGTATGAGTGCAGCCGTGAGGGCTAACCCTACAGGGCTTATCTTTGTGATGTCTGTGTATCATGTGTCCGTACAGGTTTGTGTGCGGGGTATGCGGGCGGCTCTGCTGCCGCCCTTACACCGGATACATCCACACATGGTATGTATGCGAAACATGCGGGCGACCGCTGGCCGCCCTTACAACTGATATACTCTACCTTCTTGCCTCTTGTACTTCCCCAAGGACAGCTTTCTTAAAGAAGCCCGTGACCCTGTACGCTACGCCGTCAACTATACTGTAGATAACCGGCAGTACAAGCAGCGTAAGGAACATGGAAGTAGTCAGGCCAAACATCGTTACCGTTCCCATCGGGCCGTAAAGCTCCGCGCCCTGACCGGTTGAAAAAGTCATCGGCATGAGGGCGAAAATGGTCGTAATAGATGTTATGAGAATCGGCCGCAATCTTATGGTTGCGCCTTGAATGAGCGCTTCCTTAACTGGAAGACCCTGTTTGCGCAGTTGGTTTACATAGTCTATCATAACAATACCATTGTTAAGCACTATACCCACTAAGATAATCACCCCCAGAAACGCGGGTACCGAGAGCGGCAGACCCATTACCATAAGTCCCAAAACCACACCGATAAACGCAAGCGGTACAGTGAACATAATGATAAACGGCTGGGTGAAACTTTCAAACTGAGCGGCCATAATCATGTAAATCAGAATAATAGCCACTACAAGAGCAAGAAGCAGGTCTCTGAATGTATCCTGCATCTGCTCAAAAGAGCCGCCGTACTCTATAAAGTAACCGTGAGGCATAGAGGCTTCCATATCCTTAAGTTCAGCCTGAACTTTATACATAGCGCCCTGAACATCGCGTTCCTCAGTCTTTGCGCTTACGGTAACGCATCTCACCCTGTTTTCCCGGTAAATTGAGATAGGGCCGCGTTCATATTTTATGTCTCCCAGATTTCCGACCTGCGTTACAACACCGGCTCTCGAAACAACAGGGATAGAGGTGACGTTATCTCTTGTAGCTCTGTCGCTTTCGTCAAGTCTTATTCTGATATCATACTCTTCGCCCGCTTCCCTGTACTGCGTTACAATCTGTCCGTAGTTGGAATAACGGAGTCCGGTTCCGATCTCAGCCATTGTAAATCCCATCATGGAAGCGCGGTCGCGGTCAGGAAAAATCCGAAGTTCAGGTTTACCCTCTCTCATTGACACCTGAACATCATGAAGCCCCCCTATATTTTCCATAATCACCTTGGCGCTGTCGGCATAAGCTTTTAGAGCGTCAAGATCGGTACCGAAGAACTTGAGTTCAATAGGGTTTGACGATGTCCCGCCCATGCTCATACCGCTCACGTCTATTACCACATCATGCAGTTCTGGAAGCGCGCGCCGCCACTCATCGGTAACCTCCTTAAACGACCTTGTGCGCACGTCTAAAGACTTTAGCCTGAAATATATCTGCGCTTCATTAACATCGTTGCTGCTTCTGCCGCTCTCTTCGCTAAGGCGCCCCACTACAGCAGCGGTACCCTCTGTTTCAGGCGTTGCAAGGAGCCGTTCCTCTATCTGAGAAACAAGACGGTTAGTTTCTTCATGATTTGTTCCGACAGGAAGCTTTATGGTCATACTGCCCATTCCGCTGTCGCTATCCGCCATGAATTCCCCTCCGACAACTCCAAATCCGGCCATAGTGAGAGCGAACAGCACAATCGTTACGATCATGGTTATGGCGCGGTGGTTAAGAACCCAGGTTATCGCCTTTGTATAGTTTTTCTGAACCGTCCTAGATATCATGCCGCCTTTTGCTTCCGCTTCGGCATTTTTGTGTTTGCGCTTTTTAAATATGACGGACGCAAGCATGGGGATAATCGTAACCGCAACAAGCAGCGAAGCGCACAACCCCACACAGATCGTAATAGCGAGCGGCTGCGAAATTTTTCCGGCGAATCCTCCGGCAAGCGCAAGCGGCACAAATACAGCCACTGTGGTAAGCGTTGAGGCCGTAATCGCAAGCCCCACTTCAGAAGCTCCCTTTACAGAAGCGTCATTTCTGTGAGTGCCTTCCTCAAGATGGCGGTAGATGTTTTCTATCACAACAACCGCGTTGTCAATAAGCATACCCACCACAAGGGCGAAACCTCCGAGCGTAATAACGTTAAGTGTATAGCCAAAAAGGTAGAGACCGATAAATGTCGTGATAATTGAGATCGGTATGGCAAGCATAATAATGCTTGTGGGACGCCAGTTTCTTAAAAAGAGCCATAGTACGACTATGGCGATAAGCGCTCCCGTAACAGCCGTAGACGTTGTGTTGCCTGTAACATTTTCAACCATCTCTCCCTGATCAAAAATCGTCATAAACTCAATATCCGCAGGCATATACGGTTTTAACTCTTCAAACGCTTTTCTGATACCCTGTACCACATTAAGAGTATTCGCTCCGCTCTGCTTTGTCACATACATCATAACGCCGTCTTTACCGCTGAGACGCATGTAGCCGCGCCGCTCCTTGTGTGTGTCTTCAACGTGAGCGACATCTCTGATACGAATCGGTGAACCGTTGACGTTTGTAATTATGGTGTTCGCGATTTCATCGAGGTTTTTGTACTCTCCCATTACGCGCACCATATACTCCTGATGTCCGGCTGTAACATGGCCGCCCGACACGTTCATGTTGGAAGCGGTTATAACACCCATTACCGCGTCTACCCCGATTTTGTATTGGTCAAGCCGCGTCTTATTCAGGAATACATTAATTTCCCGTACCGGCCCTCCAAGCACAGCCATGCTTGCAACACCGTCAACACGTTCGATACGGGGAACGATGGCATCCTCAAAATATTTTTGAAGCTCCATAGGGCTGTTCATGCCGCTAACGCCGTACATCACAACCGGCATCATGGACATATCCATCTTCATAACCATCGGGTCGTAAATGTCTTTAGGCAGCGAATTTTTTATACGGCTTATACCCTCCCGTATGTCCTGACCGGCAAAGTCAAGATTTGTCCCCCACTTAAATTCGATTGTGACAGACGACACCCCTTCGGAGGATGTAGAGGTCAGTTTTTCAATCCCTTTAATGGAAGACACAACGCTTTCTATAGGCCGGGTAACAAGCTGTTCAACATCTTCCGCGGACGCTCCCGGATACGCTGTTGATACAGTAATAATCGGATACTCAAGCTCCGGCATCATCTCAAGTCCAAGATTTGTAAAGGACATGATACCGAAGAGAATCAGGATCATCATCAGCATGCTTACCGTAACACGCCGCGCGACCGAAAATTTTGCCAAGTTCATATTCATTCCCTCCTTATAAAGGTCAGCGCGTTACGGCGGTGACTCTGATATCGGTGTTGTTAGTGAGACTGACATTATTATCCGTCAGCACAACCGCGCCTTCCTCTATTCCTGACAAAATCTGCGCGTCCTTGTCAGTTACCATTCCGGTTTTAATTTTGACAAGCGCAGGTTTTGTAATGTATGGAGCCGTATTATTCTCTACTGTAAAAACATGCGGCTCACCGTCGCGCATTATAACAGCGGATGCCGGAACAGCAAGCACATTGGAGCGTTTGCCGGTAACTATCTCTACCTTCGCAAACATACCGGGCTTTAAGAGCTGCCTGTTATTTGTAATCTCAATAACCACTCTTGATGTACGGCTCATCTGGTTGAGGCTTGGGTTCACTGTAAATATCTTACCCTCAAAAACAGTATCGGGATAAGCTTCGGTCTTTACATGAGCGGTTTGCCCGGGTCTCAGATGCACAAAATCCTGTTCAGGCACCATGACCTCGATCTTAATTCTGCCAAGCTGCGCTACAGATACTATGCCTGAAACACCGTCTCTGCCCGGAGCCCCTGTGTAAAGCTCTCCTTCGTTGACATGGCGTCCTATTATCGTTCCCGCAAACGGGGCGCGCAGTTCAACCGATTTTTTAAGAAGATCAAACCCCGCCTTAGCGGCGTTATAGCCGGCCTTTATCTGGTCAAACTGCTGAGCCGTAGCGCTGCCGCGGCTGTGCAGAGACTCAATACGCTTGTAGTCCGCCTCAAGCTGCGCAAGCTGCGCCGCGGATTGCTGAAGCTGGTAGTCTTCCATACGGGCAAGAAGCTGCCCCTCCTGTACATAAGCGCCCTCTTCCACATATATTTTCTGCACACGGCTGCCCTGAAGCGCAGGCGCCATCGCCGCGCGCCTGAACGCATCCATGTTACCTGAAAAGTTCAGGGTCTGAGTGATGTCGCGCTTGACAGCTACAGCCGCTTTCGTCGGCAAAACTATTTTTTCCACTTCCGCAGCAGTCTGCTCCTCTTTTTTCTTCAAACACCCGCTGCCCATAACAACTGTAAGGGCCGCGGCGCATACAAGGCACATCTTTTTCGTGTTAATCTTCTGCATCAACATCATGGTACGATTCCTTTCTTATATCAATCGTCGAGTTTAACAAGGTAATCCATATCAGCTAATTTTGCATAAAAATTACTTAAAGCCGCGTAATACGATATTTCCGCCTGTAAAATTGAGTTCTGTGCGGTGAGAAGCTCGCTGCTCAAAAGCGCGCCCTCCTGAAACCTGTCATAAGATATTTCGTAGGAACGCTTTGACTGCTCAATATTCTTCTGGCTTGTCTCAATGCTCGCGAAAGCGTCTTCAAGAGAGATCATCGTGTTTTTTACCTGCATGTCGATCATTGTGCGCAGGTTTTCCATGCTAAGTTCTAATTGACGCTTTTGAGAGAGGGCCTGGCTTTTCTTCTGCGACGCGGCGCCCCAGTCATAAAAATCCCACTGCGCGATTAAGGAGGCGTTGAAACCGTTGTTCCAATAATCCTTTTCAAACGATGTACCCTGACCGCTGTATCCCGCCTGAAGAGCTACTGTGGGTATACGGGTGGCTCCCGCGATTTTAGCGCTGGTCTCAATAATGCTTACCTGCTCCTCAAGAGCCTTGAGGTCTGCTGAAGCGTCACGCGCGCGAGCCTGCAAAGCTGTTAAATCAGGTACTGATCTGTCAAGCGTCTCAGGATGTTCTATCTCTTTGACAAGATCAAGATCGGAGTTTACAGGATGGCCGATAAGAGTAGAAAGATAATCCGCAGCCGCCGTCGCCCCGCTTGAGGCCTGTTGACGGCTGAGACGCTGATTTAAAAGCTGAACCTGCGCCTGAAGCAGTTCGTGCTCTCCGCGCATACCAACTTCTACGGCGTTACTGAGGTCTTTTGTAAGAACTTCCATCATAGATATTGCGCTGTCAAGAGCTACAAGACTTTTACGCGCGGCAAGTATATTGTAATACGCTTTGGTAACGTCGCGCTTTACCTCACGCACTGTTGCCTTGCGCTGCCATTCGCTCGCGCTGAGTCCATACCCGGCGATCTGTTTAGCTGCGGTGATTTTGCCGCCTGTGTAGATCGGCTGGGTAAGGGTAACTCCTACATTGTAAACGTTTTTTCCAAGATCAAGTTCAAAAGGAATTGCTGAATAAAAACCGTTATCGTTCATTATAGGTGAAGCTCCGACAACTCCCGATACTGTAGTCGCCTCACCAAGCCTCGTATAAACCGCCTGCGCGCTGAGCTTCGGCTTATTAGCTGTGGACGCTTCCTTAACCGCCAAAGTTTTTTCAGCGATTCTTTCATTCGCAACTTCAATACTGACGTTTGATTCAAGAGCCATAGCAATGCACTGCTCAAGAGTCAAAGGGCCTGACTGCGTTAAAATGGAACTGACTGCCGGAATGGCAAAAAAACCAACCGCTGCAGCCGCTGCTTTAAAGTATCTAAGCACGGCTCACCTCCCCCTCTGCCGGAACAAGTTCCTGCGTATTGTTGATCCATGGTTTAAAGAACATAAGAAGTCCGTCTATTGTTTTATTGATATCGTGGTATTGTACACCGTTCAAGCAGTTTTCGTGAACCTCCCTGACAACAGCCTGAATAATCAAACCAATAAAGTTACTGATGATTTTATTCTCTAACTGGATGGTCAAAACTCCCGCTTTTTTCGCTTTATCGACAACTTGTGAAAACAGATCTGTAAAGGTCTCTTTGGATTCATAAAAAATTTTAAAAAGGTCCTCATGCTTGCTTAACATTGTGGCAAGCGTTGACGCTATTGAATTAAACGGTGATTCTCCCGTAAAACCCACCTGTTTGGCATTGGCGGTGGCGCTTTGACAGGTAACGCTGATTACCTCTTTGAGAGTTTCTAAAAACGGAAGATCACGCTCCACAATTTCCAGACAACGTTCGTAAGCTGACTGCTGTTCCCTTATTATGAGATTTAAAAACAGCGCCTCCTTGTCGGGAAAGTAGTGGTAAAGAGCCGCCTTTGAGAAGCCGGCTTCTTCAGCTATGTCCTCAAGCTTCGCGGCTAAGTATCCGTCACGGATTACTACTTTTAGAGCGGCATCCATGATCAAATTCTGTTTCAGGCTGTTTACAGCCTCCAACCTTGCTGTTTTTTTCATCTCTGTCATCCTTTCCCAGATTCATACTTTTGTTCTCTGAACCAAAATTTTGAACCTTGCTTACAAAACTATACACTCTGATTCCAATTTTTCGACTCTAAGTTAAAATATAACATGTTTGGTTACAGAAAGCAAGACGTTTTTTTAGATAATTTGGTTTTTTGTTGAAACACTGTCTTTTTGTTTGAATTTTTGACTTTTAGTCGAAAAAATATTAACTTATTCATTCCTCTCCGCGCTCTGGAGGAGCGCACAACCGCAGGCTGTCTTTAAAACCCCGTGTTTCAACGCGGGGCCGCACACGCGTGATGCATATGTTGGAGGAGCGTTGCGCGCAACGCCCTTACAGATGTGTTTCAACGCGGGGCCGCATGTGCGTGACGCATATGTTGGAGGAGCGTTGCGCGCAACACCCTTACAGCGGTTCCCACCCCACGCTAAAGTATGGGGTTATAGAGACAGCCTGCGGCTGTGAGCCCCAATAGGGCGCGGAGAAGGGAGATCATCTTATTCTTTTAGGAAATACTTAATGAAATTTATTTTGAAGTCAAGGGCAGCATTTATAAGACCGATAAAAACCAACCTGTTTCATTTTGCTACTATACAGCATGCCGCATTTGTTTTATTTTCACACTCGGCCATTTTATTTCTGAGCATGTAATTGATCTCTGTAATTTTGCCGGTCAATGCAGAAATAAAATATATTAGAGTTTTTGTTATATTATTACTTGCTTTCTCCGCGTTTTTTGGGTTTATTGAAAGATAAATTTACAGACCCTTATTTTTTTATTATTAACAATGGCACAAGGTTTGCATACCTTTCTGCAGTGAAAAGGAGAAAATCTTATGAACATTGACAAATTCACCACCCGCGCGCAGGAAGCTCTGAACACCGCTCAGGAGATTGCTGTTCGGATGGATCATCAGGAGCTTACATCTTTGCATCTGTTAGAAGCTCTTTTGCGGCAGCAAAACGGATTTATACCATCTCTTTTAGATAAACTCGGTGTCAATAAAGATATGGCGCAACAGACGCTTGCCGCTTCTTTACGACGCTTGCCTGTTGTCAGCGGAGCTGGAATACAAACTTATGCCTCGCGCGGCCTTACTGCCGTACTGGCGGAAGCAAAGCAGCTTGCCGCACAAATGAAAGATGAGTATGTAAGCGTAGAGCATCTCTTTCTTGCGTCTCTTAACAAAGACGCCGATTCCAAGCTCTGGGGGGAAAAGATAGGCGTGAGTTACGGCGCGGCGCTCAATGCGCTCAAATCTCTGCGGGGCGCTCAGCGTGTAACGTCAACAGATCCCGAATCAACTTTTCAGGCGCTTGAAAAATATTCCCGTGACCTCACTGAAGCGGCACGGCGCGGAAAACTTGATCCTGTAATAGGCCGCGATGATGAAATCAGGCGAATAATTCAGATTCTCTCCCGCAGAACCAAGAACAATCCTGTCTTGATCGGCGACCCGGGGGTTGGCAAAACCGCTATCGTAGAGGGGCTTGCGCTGCGCATTGTTAAAGGCGATGTTCCTGAAGGACTAAAAAGCAGATCTGTCGTATCTCTTGACATGGGAGCGCTTGTGGCAGGAGCCAAATTCAGAGGCGAATTTGAAGAGCGGCTGAAGGCTGTTATCAAAGAGGTGGCGGAAAGCGGCAATATCATTCTGTTCATTGATGAACTGCACACGGTTGTCGGCGCCGGCGCCGCCGAAGGTTCAATTGACGCAAGCAACATATTAAAGCCGATGCTTGCCAGAGGTGAATTGCACGCCATAGGCGCCACAACACTTGACGAATACCGCAAATACATAGAAAAAGATAAAGCGCTTGAACGCCGTTTTCAGACCGTTCTTATAAATCAACCCACCGTAGAAGACACTATCTCTATTCTGCGCGGTTTGCGCGAACGCTATGAGCTTCACCATGGGGTAGAGATAAAGGACAGCGCACTTGTGGCTGCGGCTACCCTTTCAGACCGCTATATCTCAGAACGGTTTCTTCCCGACAAAGCTATCGACCTTATCGATGAAGCCGCCGCAAAACTCCGCACCGAAAAGGACTCAAGTCCGGCAGAACTTGATGAAGCGATGCGCAGACAGATGCAGCTTGAGATCGAAATAGAAGGGCTCAAAAAGGAGAAAGATGTTTTATCGCGGGAAAAAATCTCTAAGCTGCAAGCGGAGCTTGCGGACATACGCGAAACAGCGGCCTCTTTAAGAAGCCGCTGGGAGGCTCAAAAAGCGCAATCCGGCAAGCTTCAAAATATAAGAGAAGAGATTGACAAAGCGCGTGTGGAGCTTGAGAAGGCTGAGCGGGATTACGACCTGAGCCGCGCGGCTGAACTTCGCCACGGACTGATACCCGAACTTGAGCAACAGCGCAAAGCCGCTGAAGAACAGATCAAAAACTCAGACGCTAACCGCCTCCTCAAGGAAGAAGTTGGTGAAGAGGAGATAGCTGAAATAATAAGCCGCTGGACGCACATTCCGGTAAATAAGCTTGTTGAAGGGGAAAAGGAGAAACTTTTAACTCTCGATGCTCATCTGCATGAACGTGTCGTAGGGCAGGATGAAGCGGTAGACGCTGTTGCCGAAGCGGTGCTTAGAGCCCGCGCGGGACTTAAGGACTCTAACCGCCCTATCGGAAGTTTTATTTTTCTCGGACCAACAGGAGTGGGTAAAACCGAGCTTGCGCGCGCCCTCGCTTTCAATCTTTTTGATGATGAACGCGCTATGGTGCGTATTGACATGTCAGAATATATGGAAAAATTCGCTGTCTCACGGCTTACCGGAGCTCCTCCGGGATATGTAGGTTATGAGGAGGGCGGACAGCTCACCGAAGCGGTAAGGCGGCGTCCATACTCAGTGGTACTCTTTGATGAGATCGAAAAAGCGCATCCTGAGGTGTTTAACATCCTTCTGCAAATCCTTGACGACGGGCGTATTACCGATTCGCAGGGAAGAGTTGTTGATTTTAAAAATACTATTATCATAATGACCTCCAATATCGGCTCCCAGTTAATAATTGATAATGATGAAAATGAGCGCGAGCTGCTAAAATCAACCGTTCTGTCTGAGCTGAAGAGATACTTCAGACCGGAATTTTTAAACCGGGTAGATGAGATCATTGTTTTTGATCCGCTTGGCAGGGAGCAGATCAGAAAAATCGCATCCATACAGGTAAGCCTTTTTGTAAAACGGCTTGAAGCGATGCAAATACATGTTGACATAGACGACAGCGCCCTTAACCTGATCTCCCAAATAGGTTATGATCCCGTTTATGGAGCGCGTCCGCTCAAGAGAGTTATCCAAAAAGAGATCGAAACGCCTGTATCACGCATGATCATTGCCGGTGAATTGACCGGCGGCGGAACAATTAAAATTAGAGGCGGTATGGAGAAGCTGCAGATAACCATTTTAAAATAATAATGCAGAACTCAGAATGCAGAAATAAAAGAGGATTTTCAATCATTTCTGCATTATTATTTCTGTATTTGTTTTTGGTTGACCGAAAGATAAATTTACAAGCTTATGTTTTGTATTGTCATATGCACCAATTAATGGTATATTTAAATATATCAAAAAAGGTACATCTCTCAAAATAAGGTGCATATTGGGCCGACTATGATCCCAAAAATGGAACTGTTATTAGCATTATATCGAAAATGGATGCGTCTTGGTGTAGGCTTTTCCGGTACGGAGCCGGCTCTTGAGGAACCCTATCTTGAGGAGCTTATAGCGGAAACCTCGCTTATAGGCCGTTACGATTCCCGTCTTATAGAGGGGATGGCGGGTTGGATTCAGGAGCATGGGGATCTAATAAATATGTCCCTTATGCAGAAGAACATAAAGTTGGCGGATTCTGCTGTTTTAGGATTAATAAGCGATCTTGTGGCAGGTAAAGAAGCGCAAAAATTTAAAAAGATAGCAAAGTACTGCACTCCGAAGTCTCAGCCGGAGATGCTTTTTTACGGTACTGGGAAATCGGAAGAAACCAGAACCGAAGCTGTAAAAAGTGAGACAGCGGTAAACCGCAGGTGGAATTTGTATTATGTAGATTTCAAGATAAAAAACGGTGTGGTGTTTCAGAGAAACCTCATGTTAAAATTAAACCACAACCTTGCCCGCCGGGCACTATTTGGGGCTGAAATGCGCACTGAAATTTTAAATTTTCTATTGAATAAGCGACAAAGCTTTCCGGCGCAAATAGCAAGATCATTAGGTTACCGTTATCATAGGGTGATGGAGGACGTGCATACACTTTTAAGGAACGGAGCGCTTGTACAACAGGAGGTTGGCAGAAAGAAAGAGATCACTATCGCGCAGCCCTTTATGGATTACCTCAAACAAATTCCTTTTTAGACATAAACTTTAAGATATAAAAAAGCGGTATGTCTTATAAATTAAGACATACCGCTTTACATGTAGAAGAGAGGTGTGCGGTTTCTGCGCTGTAATCCTCGTGCCGGAAAAGAAAACAGACAGCCGTCTACTATTTCACCCTCTCACACGTATCGCCGCTTGCGGTCAAAAGCTTGCCGAAGCAAACTTTGGCATCATGCCATTTCACTGGCACGTCCTCTGGTGCTCCGCGGGCGCTCATAATATAGTACGGGTATGGAATAAGAAAAATTTGATTTTATTTCTGCGTTTTCTTTGCTTGCGCGCTGAAATTATTTTATTTAGTATCAACGCGTTTAAAAACGCGCTGTCCGGAAACTAACACAGTCAAAGGGGGCGTTACCCGTGAAACCCAAACAGATCTTATCAGGACTTACTGTTTTGTGGGTGTTTGTTATTATTCTTGAAGGAATGTCCGCTTTGATAAGAGCTCCTTACAACAGAAAAATGAATGCCGCGTTCAAAACGGCGAACGGCGCTGTCAGCTATGGTAAAACTCTTTTCATGATTATTCTTGCAGTATCAAACGTAATACTTTTTCTGCGCCATATTGACGAGCGTTAAAGGGGAGGTTTTTACGCGGAACTTTTACTTAGATAATAACGCAACAACCCGTGTTGCGCCGGAGGTGGCGGAAGCGATCCTGCCATTTTTTAGCGATACTTATGGCAACCCATCAAGTATCTACCGGTTTGGCCGCAAAATGATGCGGCACGTGGAAGATGCGCGCGCTAAGGTGGCTTTACTCATAGGAGCGCAGCCTGAGGAGATTTACTTTACAGGCAGCGGCTCCGAAAGCGACAACATGGCCATAAAGGGCTTTTTCCAAAAGAACGGAAGCCGCACCCGCATTATAACATCATCTGTTGAACACGCGGCAGTCCGCAATACCGCAAGGTTTCTCAAAGATGAAGGCGCATCTCTCTTGGAGATGCCGGTCGATAATCAGGGATTAATCTCAATGGATTACTTTGACAATCAGTTTATCGACCCCGGCACGCTTGTTTCGCTAATGTGGGCTAATAATGAAACAGGCGTTATATTCGATATCGCAAAGTTTGCGGAAAAAGTAAAGGAGCGCGGCGGTTTTTTCCACACAGACGCGGTGCAGGCTGCCGGAAAAGTCAGGATTGATGTAAGTAAGATACCGGTTGACATGCTCGCTCTTTCCGGTCACAAGCTTCATGCTCCAAAGGGAATAGGCGCTATTTACATTCGCAAGGGGATGAAAATACCGCCGCTTATACATGGCGGTCATCAGGAACACGGACTTCGCGCAGGCACCGAAAATGTCCCCTACATCGTAGGATTCGGCCGCGCCTGTGAACTCGCGGCGCAGCGTATGGAGATAGAGAATACGAGGGTACGCGCGTTAAGAGACCGCCTGGAACGCGAACTGCTTTCCCGCTGCAAAGGCGCAAAAGTCAATGGCCATCCAACAGAACGCCTTCCTAACACTTCAAACATAAGTTTTGAAAACATAGAAGGTGAGGCGATATTGCTGCATCTTGATGAAGAGGGAATCGCGGCCTCTTCAGGCTCCGCCTGTACGACAGGATCCCTTGAGCCTTCACATGTAATGATGGCTATGGGAGTGCCGTACACATTCGCGCACAGCTCTACCCGCTTTTCATTAAGCTTTTACAATACAGACACCGATGTTGATAAAGTTATAGAAGCAATGCCCAAAATAGTTGACAAACTAAGAAAAATTTCACCTTACGTTGGAGAGTCATGAACAGTAAAACAACTGAGGCCGTTAAAGAGTTAAAAAAAGCAAAGAACGCGGTTATACTTGCTCACACCTATCAACCCGGCGAGGTACAGGATATTGCTGATTATGTCGGCGACTCTTATGGGTTAAGCGTTGAAGCCAGCCGTACTGACGCGGATATAATCATTTTTTGCGGTGTACGTTTTATGGCGGAGACCGCTCATATCCTTAACCCCAACCGTAAAGTGATTCTGCCAGCCCCCGCCGCAGGATGTCCGATGGCTGACATGATCGACACAAGCGGACTTAGTGCGCTAAAAGCCCAACACCCTGATAAGCTTGTGATGTGCTATGTAAATTCAACCGCGCAAATAAAAGCGCTTTCAGATATTTGCTGCACAAGTTCAAACGCGCTCGCGATAGCAAAGTCGCTTCCTGAAGATACTGAGATAATATTTGTTCCCGACCGTCATCTCGGAACTTTTATTCAGGAGCAAACCGGCAGGAAGATGATCTTTTGGGATGGCTGCTGCCCCATTCATGCTCAGATTGAACCTTTTATGATAGAACAGGCAAGAAAAAAGCATCCAAACGCCCCAATACTTATTCACCCGGAAGCTCCGGCCGAAAGCAGAATACTTTGTGACTACGCGCTTTCTACCGGAGGAATGTGTGATTTTGCGGCTAAATCTAATGAGAACGAATTTATTATCGCTACGGAACTTGGATTGATTCATACTTTACAAAAAGCGAATCCCGGCAAAAAGTTCTATCCTCTTTCAGATAAACTTGTTTGTCCGGATATGAAAGCTATTTCCGCAGAGCTTGTGCTTGCCGCTCTTGAAGGGAGCGCGGGGGAGGAGATTACACTTGACAAAAACTTATGTTTACAAGCGCGCCGTTCGCTTGACAGAATGTTAGAGTTTTCCAAATAAATAAGATACCGGTTCGCTGAACCTTTTTATATAAATATAATTACATGCAGTGTTAAATATGGATAAAATAGACGAAAACATTGTTAAAGTCGAGTGCAGCGATTGCTTCGCTACCGGGGTAAAGCAGCTTGATCCACACATGATACGTGAGGGCATAGCCTACGTTTGCAACAAGTGCGGCGGGAACGGCTGGATCAAAAAAGACGTTTCTACCATAAGCCACAGATCGGTTAATATAACATTTACGGGTCAGGCTCAGCTTAGCGCCCGCATACGGCGTATATTCTGGAAAGTCGGCGACCTTACACACTACTATAAAGACACTGAGGTACCATTAGACGATCCCTTTAACGTGGGTAAAAAGAAGCCGCTTTTCATTAAGTTCAGCCAATACGGCTGCTCGCCGGAAGCATGGGCGAAAGGAGAGATGCCGATCTGGGTTCAGGATTACTATTGTCCCTACCGCGCCATTGGTATACAAAAACCGGATCACGCCGGTCACCCGCTATTTCTCGAATGCTGTCAGGCAAACCTTGAAAAAGTGGATATGGTATCAATGAAGTGCGCGGACTGGACATCTAAAATGATGACCTGCTGGCCAAGACTCTATGAGCTTATTGATCCACATCACCACTTGAAAAGGTAGCGATTGGCTTAAATTACAATATACAAAGTTTGAAGCAACACTTCTTACGACTAATGCCTCTGCCGGAAGCTGACTCAAAATATTTCCGTGGAATTATCCGAATCTTTTTTCCGATGAAGCTTTTCTGCGCTCAAGTAAAAGCTGTGTGTCATTCGGATCTATATCAAGAGCCGCATTGAAATCCGCGATTGCCAAAGAGAGATGGGGAGCCGGTTTGGTATGTTTCACACCTCACCCAACCCTAAAATCAACCGAAGCGCCATATTAGCCTGATGCCCCGCACAAATCTGAACTCGCGGAGACATAAGCCCCTGCCCAACAACAGCCGCGCTTGTTTTATCTCCGCAAGTATATAATCGTCCAAAATTTATCTTTGTTTTTATATCGTTAGAACTGCCAAAGCCAGCTAATCCGGATGCGGCGATGACTTTTACATCTGCAAAGTTCGAAAGGAGCTTTGATACAAGCATCGCTTTTGTCTCAGGATTGTCAAGTGCTTCACAAACAATATTATATCCATTGAACAAATCAGAAACGTTTTTTTCTGTGATATATGCGTCAACCGTTTTAACGCTGATAAAGCAGTTAATATCCACCAATTGACGTTTGAGCGCATCGGTCTTTTTCATCCCCAAATGTGAAATGCAGTAGCTCTGTCTGTTAAGGTTGCTTGGTTCCACAATGTCATAATCTACAAGCAGCAGCTCCCCCACTCCAAGACGCGCAAGCGCTACCGCGATATGTGACCCTAAGCCGCCAAGACCAGCTATAGCGACTTTTGCTGATTTAACTTTTTCATGTACCTTAGGAGTGTGGCGGCTGGCCATCATGCTTTCAAGTTCGTCACGGTTGGGCATGACATCTTTTTTTATCACGCACACGGTATCATCTTCTTTTAACGCAGTGTCTTTGGTGAGTTGATATCCGTTTAAAATAACAAGATCACTCTCACCCTTGAGCTCGAAAGCAAATTTACATAATGTATTGATACTTTTACCGTTTAAAGAAACGCGCATTCATCCCCCGCCAACGAAACTTACAATCTCTATTTTGTCGCTGCAGCAAAGTTTTTCGGTTTCAAAAGAGTTTTTCTCCACTATGATACCGTTTTTTTCAACCGCGATTCTTGCTAAATCATAACCTTTTTTCTCAAGAAATACTTTAAGCGAAATTTCCTTCTGCAGGATGATTTCTTTACCGTTCACTATCATTTAGGACTTCTCCTTCTATGCGGCCAGGTTTAAAACCTTTGGATACCGACTTAAGCGTCTTTCCAAACAGGATAAGCATAATGACAACAGTTGCAGGCATAAAATAAAGCGCATACACAGCTTCAATATTTCCTTCGTAAATTTGACACACATTGTAAACACTGTAAACAACGGCGGCCGATGTTCCGGTTGCGATCAGAGAATCAAAATTCGGACTTTTTTGCCAAAGCGCTTTAAATCCAACTGTATAAAACTTGTATCCTATAAAAACAACCGGGAGTGTCAAAATCAACTGCGCCGCAGCGTGAACAATTGGGTAGATTATCGGGTTTAACATATCCGGATAGGGAAGATACACAGAACGAATCATCGGAACTATGGAAACATACAGAAGCGCGGTTGTAAGCGCTGCCGCCGTGATAAATTTTATCCAAAGGGCGCGGATCTCTTTTTGTTTGCGCGCCCTTTGTTCATCAGCGCTGCCTGTCGTGGTTTTTGTTTTATTTTTCATGTTTTAAATATAAGTAAAAGTTTTGCGAGAATTGCATAAGTGACTGAATTATTTTATAATGATATATAAAACTTCCTTCAAAACTAACTGAAAAAGCTGACTGAAAGATGCGTGAGTTTTGGATTAGCCTTAACAGTATCAATGGTCTGGGGCCTGTGCGTATCCAGCGGTTGATTGAGTTCTGCGGTTCGCCAAAGAACGCGCTTGAAACGGCGCCGCGTCTTTTAGTTGAGAAGAAACTTATCCCGCAATCCTGCGCAGCAGGGTGGAAAGTGTCCGAGCTCCTTGACAACGCTCATGAACAGCTTGATTTTTGTAATAAAAACGGGATTACTGTTATCACTCAAACGGATGAACATTATCCCTCTTACCTGAAAGAAATTTTTGCGCCGCCTCCTGTGCTTTACGTTAAAGGTGATCTTTCTGTATTCGGCAACATCAGCCTTGCTATAGTAGGCACACGCAATCCAACATCTTACGGAGTCAACTGTACACGGGGTCTGACCGCCAGACTCAGCGGCAAATTGGCGGTCACAAGCGGATTAGCAAGAGGTATAGATACCATAGCTCACGAGTGTTGTATTGAAACCGGAGGTAAAACAATAGCGGTACTTGGCTGCGGCATTGACCGCGTCTATCCGGCTGAAAACAAAACATTAGCCGCGCGCATCTGTCGGAACGGCGCGCTTGTTTCAGAGTTCCCTCCCGGAACACCGCCTGATACATACAATTTTCCGCGCCGTAACAGAGTAATAAGCGGCATCTCCTGCGGAGTGCTTGTAGTTGAGGCCGGCGAAAAGAGCGGAGCGCTTATTACCGCCAATTATGCGCTTCAGCAAAACCGTACTATATTTGCGGTTCCGGGGCCGATTAACTCACCGCTGAGTAAAGGAACATTTCGGCTTATTAAAGATGGAGCCATACCGGTCAGCAACCCGGATGATATTTTTGACCATATTTCCTCAGTATCAACAGTCTCGCTTTTTGCTCCTGTTACCCAAGCCGCAAACATAACGCCGCCAGGTCTTGATGAGGAAGAATTGTCGGTTTTGGACACACTTTCAGGCGAGCCTATCCGTATTGATACTATAGCAGAAGTCAGCGGCAAACAGATCCCGCATCTTTTGGGTATACTTCTTAATCTTGAACTCAAAGGTGTTGTAACTCAGATCAGCGGTCAACAGTTCAGGCGGGCTTTATGAAAAGAAAAAAAATCATATTTACAGCCGCGGCACTGCTTGCAGCCATTCCCCTGCTTATACTGCTTATTGCGGGAAATCAGGGATTTTTGGACATGTACCGTACTTACAGAGAAGACAAAATCCGCGCCGGCCAAATTAACGCGGCGCGAGCGGAGATCGATTCTCTTAAAGCCGAAATACTTAAACTCCAAAGTGACACCGCACATGTAGAAAAAATTGCCAGAGAGAAATTAGGTATGGTGCGCAAAGGGGAAACGATTATCAAATTTGTTGAGGAGAAAAAATAGTTTATATGGACATCAAAAACACTATTAGCAGGGCTGCTAAACAACTTCGCAATAACATTATTGCAGGGGTTTTTGTAATACTTCCAGTATTTATTACCGTTTTTTTAATTGTAAAGATATTTTTATGGGTAGACTCCTCCTTGCCTGGAATTTTGGGAATGGAATGGGGCACAGGCCTTGGAATTTTGGTATTGCTTGCCATCGCTTTTTTCGCGGGGCTGATTGCCAAGAACTACTTTGGTAAAAAAATTATCGCCACCGGCAACGCTGTTATTAACAAAATACCTATAGTGAACAAAGTCTATCCTGCTGTACAGCAGATAATCGATGCGATAAATATGCAGAATAAAAAACTGTTTAACAGGGTAGTGCTTGTAGAATTTCCAAAAGAAAACAGCTATTCTATCGCGTTTGTAACAGCTGAGGAAAATCCTGTTTTTTCTAACAAAACCGGAAAAAAACTAATTGCCGTTTATATGATTACCGCCCCTAACCCTACATCCGGTTTCCTTGTGTATTATCCTGAGGAAGATGTAATAGACATAGATATGCCGGTAGATGTAGCTATGAAGAAAATTATGAGCTTCGGGATGCTTAACGATGATCCGCTGATTAAAGCCGCTTTTCCCGGCAGTCAAGCAGATATCACATTAGACAAAGCCTCCGCTTTTAAACAGGAAGCTGAAGTTGGAAAAAAACTTGATCCAAAAATCTAACATCTCATGAGCGCGCAAAAGGTTACAGCTGTCGTCCTGACCATTACCCCCTACAGGGAAACAAGCTGTATCCTGCGGCTCTTCACCCATTCGCATGGTCTTGTGCATGGAATAGTCAAGGGAGCCCGTAAAGACGGAAAATCTGTTCCGCTTGACAGAGGTTTTCTTTTGGAAATGCTCCTGTACTACAAACCTAACCGCGAGCTGCATATGCTTGGCGCTCTGCATGTTACAGAATTTTTCCCAGGTCTGCGAACAGATATTTTAAGACCGGCTTTGAGAGATATTGCCTTAGAACTTTATCTTAAATCAATCACTCAATCGGAACCTCATCCTGAACTATTCGATCTTTTAACCTCGTTTCTTAAAAATCTTGAAAGCGTGAAGCAGGGCTTTGTCTTCCCTCTGCTATGGCACTTTATCAATAAATACTGTTCTCTGGCAGGTTTTGGCATTGCAGTAGAAAAATGTCCGGAATGCGGCGCTGATATTTTAAAAAAGGGGGGTATTCTGGATATCGCGGCAGGAGTGTTAATCTGTAAAAAATGTGCGCCTGTTCGAACACATACTCAAGCCTGCTTAGACGCATATGTTATCAGCTTCCTCGATAAAATAGAGACAGACGAGTCTGTCCGCTTAAAAAATTACGAGTGCCTTCGAATAACCGAACTGCTCTTGTTATACTGCCGTCATCATTTCGATATTCGAAAAGATTTTAACTCTCTTGGTTTTGTAAAGACGATGCTTGGGCAGTGAAGCTCACCCTCGTGGGAATAACGTCCGGTATAGTCAATTATTCAGTTAATATAACCCGCGGGAACGCTTTGCGCCGGAATGGTTAGGATTGACTTTCAGCGCTGCGTTAAAATCCGCTTCAGCGCGGTTGTAATCGCCTTTGTTGGAATATGCGGTTCCGCGGGCGTATAGAGCATCCGCATAATCGGGATCAATTTTAAGCGCCGCGTCGAAATCGGCAATTGCGTTTGTGTAGTTACCTCTTACATGATGTACGGTTCCCCGGCAAAACAGCGCTTTAGCATAGGCGGAATTGATTTTCAGCGCTGAATTGAAATCCGTCATCGCGCGGTCATAGTTGTCGGTATCTTTATACGCGTTTCCGCGATTGGTTAAGATTGTGATATTATCGGGATTGATTCTCAACGCAGCGTTATAATCGGCTATCGCCCGGTTGTGGTCACCCCTTTTAGCATACGCCAGTCCGCGGTTGGATAAAGCTTCGGCATTGTTGGGATCGATTTTTAGAACAGCATTGTAATTTGCGACCGCGCGGTTATTGTCCCCTCTGTAAAAATGCGCAAGCCCGCGGTTGAACAAAACAAAAACATTGGCGGGATTGATTTTCAGCGCCATATTATAATTGGAAATCGCACGGGCGTAGCTGCCTTTTTTAAAGCACGCCATTCCCCGGTAAAAGAATCCTTCCTGCAGATCGGATCTGTTCACCAACGCTAAAGTAAATGCCCGTATCGCTTCATCATATCTGTTTTCATAGAGATAATCTCTGCCTTTATTCAAATTTTCCAGCACTCTTTCTGTCATTAAAGGCAAATAGACATTCTCATGTGTTTGTGTTATTTCAGCAATAACCGGATCATCATTTTGCAGTCGGCCGCAATATGCCGCAATAAGCGCGGAAGTCTCCGCGTCAACTGCGCGAAGCCGCAGTTGGCTCAAGTTGGCATAACGGGAGAACGCGCCGGTTATTACTACCTTTGCGCCTAAAAAATTTCCTATATCCGCCGCGGATTTATCATCTATCATACCTGATATCTGTAAAACATATTCAGTATTAACCATCTCCAACGCTTTGCGGGGCTCAAGCATAACTAATTTACCGCTGGAAATGATGTTGTAAGTCAGCTCACGGCTCAAAAAATCTCCAATATCAGCGCTGGGTGCGTCAATTTTAGCTATGACGATCTCTGTTCCTTCAGGGATTTTTGCTTCCAGTTCAAATACAGCGTTAGCCAGCGCCTGTTCAAAAGTCAAAAGCGTGGTATCGGAAGCCTGAGAGTTTTCCTTAGAGGAATTATTGTCAGAAGCGGTACAAGGTAAGACCCCCATAATGGAAACGAGAAATAAGGCAATATATTTTTTCATACGCTTTTTTCCGGTTATTCAGTTAAGACTCTCTACTAATATATATATTTTACCGCTTATATTGCCAATCAGCACAGGCATCTCGGCAGGAAGGTTTTCCGGATGAGTATGGGGACTTATTGAAAGGTATGCAGCGGCATCGCCAGGCTTCATAGGGCATAGGCTCTGCATGGCGCTCTTTGAGGTCTGGGCGAATACTTTTTGATGATGAACCGGTTTATCAGTTGTTTAGATGTGTCCGGTGTTTAAGTAATAATCCGAGACTTTGCTTCGCATAAGGATGGCCAGGATTAATTTTCAACACGGCATTGTAGTAAGCAGCCGCATTATCATAGCCGCCTTTGGAAAAATGCGCGTTTCCCCGGTTGTTTAGAGCTTCTGCATGTTCAGGATTAATTCTAAGAGCTGCGGTGAAATCCGCGATTGCGCGTATGTGGTCACCTTTTTCGCTGTACGCAATGCCGCGGTAAAGATACCCTTCCTGCAGACTTGAATTCTTTTTCAACGCTAAACCAAACGCTTTTATCGCACTATCGTATTTACCGTTAGCAAGGTCATTCCTGCCTCTATCCAAATGCGCATGCGCAGTCTTTGCGGAGAAGGGATCGGCACAGGATAATGCCGTTATTAAAAAAGCTAAAGATAGGATAAAGTATTTTTTCATATGTGCATTAAAACAGACTACGTTTTAGATTCCATAGTTTTTGCACCTAATCCTTTCCTGAAAAACCAGTATATCTCCTCACGATCCTTGCATTTCATAAGCCTCGCTCTTACTTCCGGACTGTTGAGAAGGGCGGAAAGACTGGCTAAAAACTGTATGTGCGGGCTTCCGGCGTGCAGAGGCGATAGGATAAGTACAAAAATATTTGATAGCTCTCCGTCAATAGAATGAAAATCGATTCCTCTTCTGGAAAGTCCGATAGCTATAGTGATTCTGTTTACAGAATCGGTTTTGCCGTGAGGCAGAGCTACGCCATGCTGCATGCCTGTGCTCATAGAGTTTTCACGTTCCATTACAGCATCGAAAGCGCTTTCCTTGTCCTGGACAATACCGTTTCTATAAAGTACATCAATGAGTTCCTCTATGACTTCCTGCTTTGCGGCTGCTTTCAGGGACGGAATGATGCAGCGCAGATCGAGCGTGCGGTGTACATCCGTACTCATTCTTCCGGTTGCGTCTGTAAGGCCTTTGAGAAGGAGTTCGGGTTTTATCATATTTTTGACTTTTGAGATAGTATCGTTGATATTCAGCAAAGCTTCATATACAATAGTTTTCGCGTAAATCACATCCTGGCTTGCCGTTTCAAATCCGAGACTCATTTTTTTTGCGTGTATAGTAATAAGCGTTTCATCTTTTCTCAAATGGTAAACCGTATGATCATCAATAAAAACGGAGTGTACATAGAACCCTTCGTTTCGAAATGACTGAATAAGCCGCTGTTCCAGAAGGTCGGTCAGTTCCGGACAATCGAAAGAGAACGGGGTGGATACGATGTCTCTGAGAAGAAACGTTTTTTTCGTACCCTTCTTTTCAATATGAAAAAGCATTGACATAACCGGCGGCAAAATCAAAATTGTGATAAGTGTCGCAAGTATTGCGGCCGCAAAATATTTTGGATCTAAAAGATGGGTGGACAGGCCGATTCCGGCGATGATGAGCGTTGTTTCTCCGCGGGGCGCCATCCCTATTCCTATACGCAAAGCGCCCAAGCGGTTAAAATTTAAAAACAACGGCGGGAGAACGCATCCTATTAATTTTGTAACTATTGCCACTACTGTGTATATCAAACCAAAGATCAGAACTTCTTTAGACATAAAAGCGCGCAGATCAACAAGCATACCCATAACTACAAAGAATACGGGAACAAAAAAGTTGTATACCCCCTCCATGGAATCCCGTACAGTATCGGTAAGGTCGGTTTTGGAGAGGCTCAGTCCTATTACATACGCTCCTATGATCATCGCAAGACCGGCTAATTGAAAAATACCCGCAACGATAAGCGTAAGTCCTAGAACAAGTATTGAGATAGAAACAACAGATTGAAATTTTTTTATCACTTTTGTGATCGGGGTAGCAAGAAGAATAACAGAAACAGTAAAGCACACTCCTATCACAACAGCTTTCAATATTACCGGCGCAACGCCTGTACCGCTTCCTGTACCGGCAGTCGTAGTGATGAACGCGACTATCACTGTAAGCGCTCCAATACCAAGTATGTCGTCGGTTACTCCGGCGGCAAGTATAGTTACACCCTCAGGCGAGTCCATCTTATGTTTTTCAGAAAGTATGCGAGCCGGAATGCCTATCGAACCGGAGGAGATCATTAAACCCAGAAAAAGTACGTTTGAATCGGAAAAGGGCAGGCCAAAGAAAAGCGATCCTGCAAAGCTTCCGCCTAAGAAAGAGCAGAGCGTACCGCCAAAACCCACCGCTAACCCTACCACAGAAAATTTTATCATCATCGCCAGGTCTGTCTCAAGCCCCGCCCAAAACAGAAGTATAATGGAGGCGATTGTAGCGATAGCGTAAAGTTCGGGAGAAACAGGCAAAACAGTCGCTGTAGAGATTGGAAAAAGACCATTGGGAAGGCCGGGTAAGCTTACACCCCCCAAGAGGTAAGGACCTATTATCACCCCGACTAAAAGTTCCCCCAAAACGGAAGGGATATGTATCTTTTCTACGAGAAGCCCCCCGATACGCGCGGCAATAATGATTACCCCAAGCTCAAATACGAGCCGCGCCATCATGTCAATTATTTGGACTTGTTCGCCTTCAACAGGCGCTCTCTCCGCATATATTGGAAGTGTAAACAGGGAAATAAGTATTGCGGCGGGAATAAAAAGGGATTTCATTTCAGCGCGTTCTTTCGCTTATGTCAGAAGCGGCTGCGTCTTCATTAGAGCGGGCGCATGTTTGTGTCTCTGCCGCCGGTTTGCGGCGCAGTTCCGTTTATTAAAATAATTTGTGGAGAGGAAATAATGCAGAAATAATAAATGTTGGAACATTGGACATGAGATACAATTTATTAACAATTACGATATTGTGGATACAGCAGGAGATAAAATTACGCAGCATTTTAAGATTTTAAGAACACCTCTTTAATTCTGAGCTTCATTTGGGTTACTTCTGGCACCGCTGAAAGTAAAAAACCAGGTTATTAACGCGGGTTTTGGATTGACTGCTGAAGCAGCTCCGGAAAGTATGCTCTTAGGGTTCATCCGCCACAGCAATAATTCTGCGTTGTTCAAGACTTGGGCTCCGTCATTTTACTTCCCAACCCTTTCCTGAAAAAACAGTAAATCTCCTCACTGTCCTTGCATTCTAACAGCTTTTTCCGCGCATCCTCGGAGTTAAGCAGAGCTGACAGGTTTGCCATAAACTGAATATACGGGCCCGCGGAATTGAGGGGCGACAGTATCAGTACGAAAATCGTAGATGGTTGTTTGTCAATAGATTGAAAATCAATCCCCTGTCTGGAAAGTCCGATGGCTGCAGTGATCCTGTTTACGGCGTCGGTTTTGCCATGCGGCAGGGCAACGCCATATTGCATGCCTGTGCTCATGGAGCTCTCCCGTTCCATAACCGCTTCGAAAGCGCTCTCCTTGTCGCGTACAATCCCGTTTACATAAAGTACATCAATGAGCTCCTCTATAACTTCCTGTTTTGTAGTTGCTTTTAAGGATGGAATAATGGAGCGCAGATCAAGCGTACGGCAGATCTCTGTACAAATTCTTCCTGTTGAATCGGTAAGACCTTTAAGAAGAAGCTCCGGTTTTATCATGTTTTTGACTTTTGCAATAGTATCGTTAATCTGCAGCAGAGCTTCATATACAATAGTTTTTGCGTAAATCACATCCTGAGCGTCTGTTTCAAAGTCGATTTCTGTTTTTTTTGCGTGTATTGTAATAAGAGTTTTGTCTTTTCTCAGCTGGTAAACAGTATGATTGTCAATAAAAACGGAGTGCATGTAAAATCCTTCAGCCCGAAACGACTGGATAATCCGCAGTTCCAGAAGACCGGTCAACTCCAAACAATCGAAAGTAAAAGAGGTGGATACTGTGTTTCTTACATGAAACGTTTTTTTAGTACCTGTTTTTTCGATTTGAAAAAGCATTGATATAGCCGGCGGCGCGAATATAATAGTGATAAAAGTAGCAAGTACCGCAGCCGCGAAAAATTTTGAATCTAAAAGATGGGTGGACAGACCGATTCCCGCGATAATGAGCGTTGTTTCTCCCCTTGGAATCATCCCTGTTCCTATACGTAAAGCTCCCAGACGGTTAAAATTGAAAAACAGGGGCGGGATGCCGCATCCGATCACTTTTGCCGCTATTGCCACAGCGGAATATATAAAACCAAAGAGCAAAACTTCCTTCGACAAAAAAGCGCGCAAATCTACAAGCATTCCCATAACCACAAAGAACACAGGAACAAAAAGCTTGTACACAACTTCCATGGAATCCCGCACAGTATCAGAGAGATCGGTTTTTGAGAGGCTGAGCCCAACCACATACGCGCCAATGATCATTGCAAGGCCTGCTAACTGAAAAATACTTGCTATGATTAACGCGAGTCCAAGAGCAAAAATTGATATGTAAACGTAGGACTTGAATTTTTTCATGACTTTTGAGATCGGAACGGCAAATATAATAACTGCTATGGCGAAGCTCCCTCCTATCAGGATAGCTTTCAATATTACAGGGAGAATGCTCGCAACGCCTGCGGTTTCTGACGATGTAGTGATGAATGCGACTACCGCCGTAAGCGCCCCAAGCCCAAGTACATCATCAGTAACTCCTCCCGCAAGTATTGTCACACCCTCAGGCGAGTCTATTTTTCGTTTTTCCGAAAGTATGCGGGCGCTTATACCTATTGAGGTTGACGCAACCATTACACCCAAAAAAAGTACGTTTGGATCGGAAAAGGGGAGACCAAAGAAAAACGCTCCGGCGAGACTGCCGCCAATAAAAGAGCAGATTGCGCCTCCAAAACCCACCGCGAATCCCACCACAGAAAATTTCATCATTAAAGCGAGATCTGTCTCAAGCCCCGCCCAAAACAGAAGTATTATGGAGGCTATCGCAGCGATAGCGTAAAGTTCGGGGGAGACCGGCAAAACAGTAGCGGTAGAGATCGGGAAAAAACCTTGTGGGAAACCGGGCAGAGCCACGCCTCCCAAAAAATAAGGCCCAATAACCACCCCTATCAGAAGCTCTCCCAGAACCGAAGGGATGCGCAGCCACTCGAAAAAAAGCCCGCCGATACGAGCGGCAATAACAACTATCCCAAGTTGAAAGATAAGCAGCGTCACTATGTCGATCATTTGGATCTCTTCGCCTTCAACAGGGGCTTTTGCGGCGAATATGGGAATTGAGATCAGGGAGATAAGGATGATGGGGATGAAAACCTTTTTCATTTCAACGCATCCTTTTGATTTTGTGAATAACGCTCGTGTTTTCACTGATGGGCGCACATTTGTGCCGCCGGTATTGCGGCAAGATATATAAGATAATATGTGCCTGGGAGAAACAGTCTTACACAAGTAAAAGCGCGGGCTGGCGATACGTAACACGGGCGGCAGACTGCCGCCCTTATAAATTCTTATTCCAATATTGACAGCGCCATGAAGGGATACCTTATAATCCTGTCATCTCCCCCCTGCGGCGTACCCCGTCCATCTCTGTTGCTTGTTGTTATATAAAGAGCGCCCTCATGGACGACCGCGTCCCGCAGCCGTCCATATTCTGTAAGCAGCGCGTTATCTTTATTTGTTGTCAAGTTTATCCGGCGCAACTGCTTTCCTTTAAGTCCGGCCGCATAAAGTGTGTCTCCTATTATGGCAATTCCTGACGGCGCTAAGGTTAAATCGGTGTAGCAGCGCACAGCAGGCGTTTCATCACATTTGCGTGAAGGCCATCCATAATTCTGCCCTCGTTCTATTTTGCGTATTGCATCGTACATTTCGGGGCCGTGATCGGATGCATAGAGTGTGCCGTTTTTATCCCATGCTAATCCCTGCGGATTACGCAGGCCAAGCGCCCATACCGCATTCCCGAAAGGATTATCCTGAGGGATAGTTCCGTCTCTGTTTATGCGAAGGATTTTTCCTGCCAGAGATTTTTTATCTGATGAGTTTTGCGGATTCTGCGCATCGCCGGTTGTGATGTAAAGCGTTCCGTCCGGGCCGAACTTTAGCCTTCCGCCGTTGTGAAGGGGGCTGGCGGGAATGCTGTCAAGAAGAACCGCCTCATTTTCTAATGTATTAAAAAAAGTGAAACGGGTAACGCGGTTAAACATTCCGCCATCTGTACTATAAGTATAATACAGATAGATATATTTGGTTGAAATGAAATCAGGATCCGCGGCTATACCCAGAAGACCCGCTTCCTGATCATTGGCTGCCTGTATGAAACCTATATCAGTCAGATGCTTCTCTTTAAAAGAGAAAGTTCTAATATTACCTTGACGTTCGGTAAAAATCATTATCCCGCCGGGCAGAAAATCAAGCGACCAGGGAACGCTAAGACCTGTTACCACATCAGTAGGCCTGTCGGTCATATACATATTTTTTTGAGGAGATCCGCAAACCGTAAAAAGAAGAATGAATGCTGAGACAGCCAAAACTGTTTTTTGCGGAAGTTTTCTCATTTTTACGCCCATTTCTGTTTAGGACTGCATGATTTTTGCAGTCCGAGTTGGAGTTTTCTGCTTTTTAAGCAGTCAGCTTAGACTAACCCAGCTCTTTTATCGGATTTTCTGTTGAATATCCATCAAAAAATGTACCAATGTTCTCTTTCAAATAAAACTTAATCCGGATTTTTTCCCCAACCGCATTATCTCAACTAAACAGGTAATCAAAAGTTTGTGTAATTCAAATTATTGGCTGCTTTTGGGTAAGCAAATTCCAAATTATTATCACTTTCCCTTGCGCTCAGGCGGTGTATAAATTATTTTCTTTGGACTTTTGACATAGACGGTTTTGTAAAGTCGGGCTAGTAACTCAGCGGTAGAGTATCGCCCTTTTAAGGCGGGAGTCGAAGGTTCGAATCCTTCCTAGCTCAATTTTTAAATAATAATGCACAATGCAGAATGCAGAAATAAAAGAGATGATTCTGCGTTATTAACTAATTCAATTCATTTTAAAATTTTGAATCAATAAGCTCTTCCGTTTGCTATCGCAGCCTCTATCTCTCTAAAATCTTGATATTGTAAAATCCATTGTCAATATCCTTTGACAATATCCTTTGACAAACCTTTTGGCGTATTGGCAGGAAATTATTTGTTTGAATCTTGTTTTTGTTGTATATGGAGTTTCTACAATAGAATATAAAACATTCAACTATTGAACCAAAAGGTTTGATATATTTAATAAAAAAATAAGAAGACTGTGCGGATGATTGTGAGGGCATTTTTTGAATGGCGTTAATGAATGACATTTTGTATATTTCCTTTAGGTGTTTTGCATTAATCGTATGTTATCGAGCATGGGGGTATTTATGAGTAAAGTTGAAACGATGTCGTTAGATGAGAAGTTAGATATATCAATGAGGGCTATAGCTTTGGAAGAAGCAGGGGATTTAGAGGGAGCAGACCGTCTTATGAAAACACTTCCTCTTCCACCCTATATAGCAAAGGTTACTAAGGAGAAACTTGGCCTTGACCATCTTCTGAACAGTGGTTGGAATTTGAGTGAAGTGGAGGCTGAGTTTGGATCTGAGTGGCTTAGAAAATAGGATTTATAAAGCGACATCAAACATTGATTTCGGACGAAAGGGCTTTGCTACCAGAGGAAAGGAACAAAAAGGGCGCATTGCATACGAAAAGGGTATTGCGGATGCTTTGAGCGCTTTTAAGGAAGCGCAGCTATCCTCTGATCCTAAACTCATTTTTTTAGCTGAATACTATTTTCTATCTCAGGAGCTTGCGTTTTGTCACAAAAGCGACAAAGCCGCTTTCAACAGTCTCACTAAAGCTATTCAAAGTCTTGATGACGCTTTTCGGGCGCTTAAAGTAGTAGAAAACAGCGTTGATTATCGGGTGGCGGAAGAAACTTACCCGCGCAGCAAAGATTACCGCGTTAAAGGCTTTCCCAAAGACGCTTTCCACATTGCCTGTTCTTCTCACAGAACGCGGCTGAAAAACAATTTAAGTTCCATCGGTGTAGACCCTATAGAAAAATTTTTATTAGAACAACGCCGCTTAAATCTTACTACAGCACAGAATAGTTACGTTAAAAGACAAAAAATTGCACTTGAATAAAAAGTTGTAACTCACTTTTATTTTTAGAACGATACAGCTTGTGCGTACGCTGATATGGTGTTTGATCGAATGATCCTGTTGATGACTTTTGGTTTATGAGCGATGATAAAGGTGCGAAGCATTTTTTGAATGGTGTTAATGAATGACATTTTGTATATTCCCTTTAGGTGTTGTGCATTAATCGTATGTTATCAAATGCGGGGTATTTATGAGTAAAGTTATAATGATGTCGTTGGATGAGAAGTTAGATATATCAAACAGGGCTTTGGATTTATTAGATGCCGGAGATGAAGATGGATATTCGCGTCTTATGAGGACAATTCCTATGCCTCCTTATTTAGCAAAGGTAATGAAAGAGAAGATGGGTGTTGATTATCTTACCAAAGGCGGCTGGAATTTATCGGAAGCGGAGGCTCAGTTTGGGGTGGACTGGCTTAATAGATAGGATCAACGAAGCGGCGGCAAATATTGATGTAGGACGCAAAGGTTTTGCTATTACAGGAAAGGAACGTGCAGGACGTATTTCCTACGAAAGAGGTATTACTGTTGCACTGAGCGCTTTTAAGAAAGCGCAGGCTTCAGCAGATCCGCAAATCATTATCGTTGCAGAACACGCCTTTTTATCTCAGGAGCTTCAACTTTGCAATGAAAGTGATAAGATCGCTTATGCCAGTTTAAAGCTGGCTATAGAAAGTTTAGATGATGCTTTTAGGGTTTTAAAAATTACAGAAAACTCTGTTTTTTACAAGATAGTTGAAGAATCTTATCCCCGCAGCAGCAAGTACCGTGTAAAAGGTTTCCCCAAAGATGCTTTCCACATCGCTTGCTCTTCTCACAGAACGCGGCTGAAAAACAATTTAAGTGCGATCGGTGTAGACCCTATAGAAAAATCTTTATTAGAACAACGCCGCTTAAATCTTACTACAGCACAGAATAGTTACGTTAAAAGACAAAAAAGTGCACTTGAATAAAAAGTTGTAACTCACTTTTATTTTTAAAGCGATACAGCTTATGCTTACGCTGATATGGTGTTTGATCGAATGATCCTGTTGATGCGGACGGGAACCGTCCGCGGGTAGGGTGCTTGTTCGGACAATTATTGTTTTTTGATTTTGGCGTATTATGTACTCTTTGACCGTCTCCAAAAATTCCCGCGCGTTCTAAACTTGAACCGGTGCTTCGCTTGTCGAAAGATATATTAGCGGGTTATTGAGTCAAGGTTATAAAATTGAACTTTGTAGTTTTTACCATCTGCGGCAGTTACCGAGAAGTCCTCGGTGACTGAATCTTTGTTGTGTTCACCCACGCTAAATATGTTTTTTAAGTGTAATCCGATATTATCGCTTGTTGTATCAAAAAGCTGTTCCATCAGCTTTTGACTAAGCCAGATACTATCCTCTTTTATGAACGCTCTGATTTTTACGTCCTCTTCGGGGTGCTGTAAATTAGGAACCGGAGCTGTTCGTTTAGAGTGGTGGGTTTTTTATTGTTCACAGCCCATAGCCTTAAACAACGGTTTTATAAATTGTACAAGGTTAGTAACAGCAACAACAAAATTAGTAGCCCCAACCAATGCTTTTAATTCAGCACTTTCAGCTGCTGTTTTTAAGTTACTTAATAGATCATTAATAACAAATTTTTTTGGCGTAGGTTGTATCATTAATTCTTCTAAGTGTTCTAAACGTTCTTCAATATCTTCTTTTGGCAAATCTTTGGGGATAGATAGCCTAATTGCTTCAATTAGAGTTTTTAGCTGTGATATATCAACTCCGTTATTCTGCGTAGCGGTAACAGTAGCGTTATCTGTTGCAATGATAATATTGTTAGCAATGATGTTATTATGCGAGGGGCCACTTTCGCGCGCGTTCTTATCTTCCATGTATTTTTCTTTATCTGTAAAATAATCAAATGCGTCAGGAGTTAGCCAAGCTACCCATTGATTCATTAGTTGTTTATAGTTAGCAACAAGTCCCACATCTTTTAGTTTATCAAATATATCTTTAAGTGAAACATGCATATATTTAGGAAAAATATCATCTGATCCTCCAACGTAATGGGATTCATTATTTTGATAAACACTTAATACAGCCTTTAGAGCTTGTTCTTCCGTCGTATTTAAGGAAATCATTTGACCATCCCTCTTTATAGTATTAACATATTGTTTTTGCTGGACAATTTTGTCAATCTGCTTTTTAACATGATTATTTAGATCACGTTCAAATTTTTTTGCATCAAATTTTAGTTTCATTGTTTATCGTTCATTAATTTTTGATACTTCCCCATCAACTCAGCCACAATCTCCGCCTCCGTCATATCCTTACCAAACTAGTACAACTCAATTTACAAAATACCACGTTCATTGTACGCTAAAACCTATAATTACACAATGCACTGCAGCTTTACGCTTGGTTTCACTCTTCCATTTGAATGATCGGTAGGCAAAATCAATGCTTATACAAAACAAATCGTATAACGGTTTCCAAACAGCCGCAACCTGTTCCCCCTGTGTGATGGAATTTGTAGAAACAAACGCAGTACGGATAAAAGTCCCTGCCATGTATTTTGCGGCTTTATAGTACCATGCGGCGATGTAGTCTATTTTTCCGGCAGCTTTGTACGGTTCACCATTTCTATCAATGTAAATTGACAGAATATCCGCCTTTTGCTCTGCGCTCTGATTTGAATATCCCACAAACGGCGGATTCCCCAATATATAATTCAATCTCTTTTTAGGAACCACTTTCTCCCAATCAATCCGCAGCGCGTTCCCATGCTCAATAACCGCGCTTTGTACAAGCGGTAATCTTGCGTAATAGCACCCAAACAGATCAGACGCTTCCAAATTCATCTGATGATCTGTAAGCCACATCCCCACACGCGCGATTTGACAGGGGAACTCTTCGTATTCTATTCCGTAAAACTGTTCTACGTTTACGCGAAGCAGCTTCCACAAAACATCTATCTCTAACTGAGCGTTTCTGCCGACTTTCTTTTTAAGAACCGCGAGTTCAAGTTTGCGAAGCTCCCTGTAAGCGATAATCAAAAAGTTTCCACATCCGCAAGCGGGGTCAAGAAATTTGAGCTCAGCGATTTTGTAATGAAACGCGTCAAGCCGCTTTGGGCTGTTTTTTACCCGCTCAAACTCTTCCCGCAAACTGTCCATGAATAGAGGATTTATCAGCTTTAGAATATTTTCTTCGCTTGTGTAATGCGCGCCGATTTCGCGCCTGTATTCTTTATCCATAACGCCCTGAAACATGGCTCCAAAAATAGCGGGAGAGATGCCGCTCCAATCGAATTTGGCGCAGTCGATAAGGGTGGTGCGCATCTTTTCTGTAAAGTCAGCAAACGGAAGCTGCTCAGAGAACAAACTGCCGTTTATGTATTGAAACGTTTTAAGCTCGGCGGGAAGATTTGTCTTTTTCTCCCTTGCCTTATCAGGCGTATTCAGGATTTCAAACAGACGCGCGATTTTAGATGAAAGGTCAGAGCCGTCTTTTTGTGAATTCTCTACATATTTCAAAAACGAGTGTTTGGGGAAGATACCCGTATCCTGCGCGAACAAACAGAAAAGAAGCCTGACTAAGTAGACCTCTAAGCAGTGTCCGGTGTAATCACACGCGTTTAGAGCATCGTGCAGTTTCGCCATTTTCTCGGCGGCTTTTACGTTCGCTTCTATCTGTTCTGCTAACCGCGGGTCTTCATCTTCTTTTATGAGACAGTTAAACAGGTCTAAATGTTTACGCAGTTCTTTTGTTTTGAACTCAAACCGCTTTTTGCCAAAGTCAAGTATTATAGTTTCAAAATCGCACACCATCAAAATTTTTGGAATATCATCTTCTGGCAGATATTGAACATATTCTTTTAACTGATGAAAAGCTTTGTCAAGACTCTCGCCCCTGCTTTTCATCTCAATGGCGATTTTTTCTTTTATAAGGCAGTCGATACGTCCGCGCTCGCCGTTGTCTTTTTGAATATAGTATTCAAGATGTTCGGCGGGAATAAGAGTTAATCCGAATACGTCCAAAAACTCTCTTAAAAAATTCTGCGATTCCTTTATTTCAACACTCGCGTTTTCCCACTTTTTTGAAAAAGCGACGGCGAGAGACGGAATTTTTTTGAGAGAGGCCATTTTTTGCAATGTTTTCTTTTTGGTAAAGATTTTGATAGTATTAAATAATATAAATCAGAGCGGCTGCGCCTTACTTCATTTTATCGCGCCATTACGCTAAATTTGAAAGGGCTTTTTGAGAGCGCACCATCCGAGATAATCACTCCTATAAAGATTGATAGCTTCATACGTTTCAATCGGGAGAAGCTTAATGAGCGGTAAAATCTTTCTTGATACCAACGTACTTGTTTACGCTTTCACCGAGAGCATCGAAAAGAGTCAAACAGTTAAATGGCAGACCTGCTTTAAAAATCGCGCCAACATAGGTTTTGTAACAGCACATTTGCATGTCGTTTAAGCAGTATATTTCCGGTTACCATTGACAAATCCTGTTTTCAGTGTTTTAATATATATTTAGGCAGCTTTAAACCTGAGGCACGGAACTATGTCGGAAACAGATGATTTTGACGAAAATCTGCTCGAGAGAATTTTAAACGAGATCGATGATGTGCATACAACGTTTCAAATAGAGCTAAATAGTGCAGAAATACAGAAAATTCGCCGCGAAGATCTTGAGTTAAGCCTGTCAAACAGCAAAACCGTGAAATTTGATTATACGTTTAAAGATGGCGGCCAGGAATATAACGGTTTTGAGATATGGTACGATAAAAAAGTAAATTGGATGGCCGCGGCTCAGGAAAGATTAATACGCGAAGACTTTGGCGATCTGCAGAATATTTATTTTCGTATAATTAAATATGCGGACTCATACAAAAATTTAGCGGACTGGACGCCATTGCCTCCCGGCTATATACCCGGATACGATGTTTTGCGCCGCAGTACGCACGGCGCGTTCTCAATGGAAATTAATAATCACCTGACGCCATGGGTATTTTGCGGCCTTGACATTTGGGATAATTTTGAGTTCGCGTCAAAATTGGGTATTAACTACGTTGCAAATCAGATCGCCCGTGGCAGTTTAAGTATTATAAGAACGTTTTTTTGAGAATGTAAATTGCTTTCTGTAATTAAGCGAATCAACGCGGAATGCCGAAATAAAACATCAATTGCATTGAGTTTTTATATTTCCGCATTCCGCATTATTATTTCCGCATTTAAATATTAAGATAAGTTACAATCAGAAAGATGAAAATAACTAAATTATCCGATTCTTTAACGCAATTTCAATTCCCTCAACTTTCGCGCTATTGCGAATTAAGGCCAAAGAGCGCGTTGTTCAGGGGAATGGCAGGCTCAAGCGATGCTTTTTTAGCCGCAGACCTCTACCGCCGCTCTTCCTCCTCTATATTAGTGCTTGTTGAAAATAACAAGGCCGCGGAAATGCTTTGCGATGAGTGCAGGGCGATTTTAGGAGATGAGGAAGCGGTCACGCTGCTGCCTTCGCGAGACGCGGTTCCCTATAACATGAAATCCCCTTTCGGCCCAAATGTGGAAGCGCGTTTTAACGTGCTTTCAGGACTTTTGGCCGGACGGCGGCAGCTTATTATCGCTCCCTCTCCGGTACTTTTGCAGAAACTTACTCCGGGGCGCACTCTGTTTAATTCAATTATCCACTTGGAATCAGGCGATGAAGCGCCTATTGATACGCTTGCGCAGTGGCTTACAGACAGCGGATTTCAGCGGGAAAATCAGACGACAAACTTGGGCGCTTTTTCTATACGCGGCGGAATTGTAGATGTATACCCATTTTTGTCGGAAAATCCGTACCGTATTGAGTTTTGGGGGGATACGGTAGATTCCATCCGCAGTTTCGATGTTTTCAGCCAGAAGAGTTTAAGTACGCATAACTCAATAGAAATCATGCCAATGCGTGAGTTTTGTTTCTCTGATGAACAAATTGAGCATGCTCTTGAAAAAATGTTTGAGTATTGCGAAAAGGCAGGTATAGATAAAGCAGCCGCCCATAAATTGGAACATCAATGGAAAAGTGTGGGTGATTTAGAGGGAATAGAGTGGTTTCTTCACTGGTTTGATGTTAAAACAACATCTATTCTGGATTACCTGCCCTCTGACGCTATAATTATCTGGAATGATTTAGTTGGAATTGAGCGAAGATTTGACGAAACGCGGCTAAATTACAACCGCCATCTTGAGCGAGTTCCGGAATTGTTCGCTCCATTAGTTTCTCCTCCTGATATGCTCCTTTTTAAGAATCATCAAATAACGGAAGAACTTGGCTTTTACAATAATATTTATATAGAAACAATTGATTTTCCTGAAGATACGGCTGTCGTTTCCGTTGATTTCGCTCCTCAGCCTCCGTTGCAAAAAGAGATGGAGTCAATAGTCGAGAATTTGAGTGTTCATAACAATGAGGGGTTTCGCTGCATAATTGTGTCCCCAAATATGGGTCATGTTGAGCGGATGACAGAGCTTTTAGCCGACTCAGCGCCTTTTGTTGAGATTTACACAGGTACGCTTCACCGCGGCTTTATCTCTAATGATCTCAAGCTGTTAGTATACACAGAGTCGCAGCTTTTTGACCGCGTATACCGTCCGGTGAAAACACGCAAGCAGAAATCAGGGATTCCTCTGAGCAGCTTTGATCAGCTTGCGCCCGGAGACACTATTGTACATGAAGACCACGGTATTGGCCGCTTTATCGGCATAGAGAGAATTACGATTGGGGATACCCTTTCGGATTGTATGGTTATAATTTATGCTGACAACGCAAAGGTTTATGTACCGGTTGAAGATTTTCATAAGGTGCAAAAATACGTGGGTAAGGAGGGAGTTGCTCCGCCTCTTTCCAAACTTGGCACCGCTTCATGGGACAAGTTAAAGGCGCGTACAAGGGAGAGCTTGCGCGAAATGGCGCAGGAGCTTATTGAACTTTACGCGAGGCGCCAATTTCTGGAAGGTATTAAATTCGCTCCCGATAATATCTGGCAAAAGGAGTTTGAGGATTCTTTTATTTACGATGAGACGCCGGATCAGCTTCTTGCGATAAAAGATGTTAAGGCTGACATGGAATCAGGCAAGCCTATGGACAGGCTTGTATGCGGTGATGTTGGTTTTGGTAAAACCGAAGTAGCGATGCGGGCGGCTTTTAAAGCAGTCATGTCAGGATACCAGGTTGCGGTACTCGCGCCGACAACAATTCTTGCCGCGCAGCATTTCTCCACTTTTTCCGAGCGAATGGCAAATTTTCCGGTACGCATCGGCGCCATGAGCCGGTTTCAAAAAGGTAAAGAGCAAAAGATAACTTTGGGAAAACTCGCTTCCGGTGAAGTCGATATTTTAATCGGTACTCACAGGATTCTTTCGGCTGATATAAAGTTTAAGAACCTGGGACTCCTTGTTATTGATGAGGAGCAGCGTTTTGGCGTAAAACACAAAGAATCTCTTAAACACCTGCGTTACAAAGTAGACGTGCTGTCTATGACAGCTACGCCTATCCCGCGCACACTGCACATGTCTCTGATAGGCGCGCGTGATTTGTCAACGATCAACACCCCTCCGCGAAACCGTTTGCCTATTGAGACAAGTGTCGCCGAATATCATGATGAACTTGTCAAAAACGCTATTGAGAACGAGCTTGAACGGGGCGGGCAGGTTTATTTTGTAAATAACAGGATCAAAAATATTCCTCAACTGCAAGACAAACTTGAGCAGCTTGTGCCAAAGGGCAAATCCATAAGCGCTCACGGTCAGATGAATGAAGATGAGCTTGAGCTCATAATGAAAGAGTTTATCGCGGGACGTTACGATATACTGCTTTCAACAGTCATTATCGAAAACGGACTTGATATACCGAATGTAAATACTATAATAATAAACCGCGCTGATACGTTCGGTCTTTCCCAGTTGTATCAATTAAGAGGCCGTGTGGGGCGCTCCTCAGAACAGGCTTACGCGTATTTTCTCACTCCGCCATTCAAGCAGGTCAGCGAAGCCTCTCTTAAACGTCTAAAAGCCCTTGAACAATATACTGATTTAGGCAGCGGCTTTCAGATTGCGATGCGGGATTTGGAGATTCGGGGAGCGGGTAATATTCTCGGCAACCGTCAGCATGGCTTCATTGCGGCGGTGGGATTTGATCTTTACTGCAAACTATTGCAGGAAGCTGTGGATGAGCTCAAAGGCGGCCGGGAAGGCAGCCAAAAACTTCCCGAAACCCGTCTTGAGATTCCTTTGCAGGCTTATATTCCCACAGAATATATCGCCGATGGTTCTACACGTATCTCTATCTATCAGGAGATGTCTTCACTCAGCACGGTAGATGAACTTGCGGAAACTGAGCGTACTCTTTCCGACCGCTTCGGGCCGCTGCCTGAGAGCGTGAGAGCGCTTATCTTAATGATGAAACTGAAAATTTTAGGTCAGCTCTGCGGCTGCGCAAGAGTCTCGATAAACAAGGAGGGCGCCCTGAATCTTTACATTGATGGTGATCAGGAAACGGCAAAAGAGCGGATAAAACGCATATTTGAAAGTTCGCAATATCAATTTGAAGTTTTATACGATGTCCAGGTGCAGCTGCGTACTGAACTTAGCTCAACAACAATACAGCAAAGAGCGCTTGAAGCGGCGGTAATATTAGAGAAGGCTTCCGGAAAATGAACTATGAACCATCTTCACATAACCTCGCCCGCTTCCCCAAATGGCTGAAACGTCCCGCGGCGTATTCAGGGCGTCAGGGTGAAGTAAATAATTTAATTTTCACCGGAAATCTCAATACTGTATGCGTTGAAGCTAAATGTCCCAACCGCAGTGAATGCTTCAGCCGCGGGAGCGCCGCGTTTCTTATTTTGGGGTCTGTGTGTACAAGAAACTGCGCGTTTTGCGGTGTGGAATACGGTACGCCTCATGTTGCAGATCCGGATGAAGGACAACGCCTTGCCGAAGCCGCGGCTGCTATGGGGTTAAAACATGTTGTTATAACATCCGTTACCCGCGATGACCTGCCTGACGGCGGGGCGGGAGCATTCGCCGGTGTAATAAAGCTGCTGCGGGAAAAAATTCCCGATTCTACTCTTGAGGTACTAATCCCCGACTTTAACGGATCTGTTCAGGCGCTGAATACTGTCCTTGACAGCAAACCAAATGTACTTAACCACAATATAGAAACTGTCCCAAGACTTTACCCCGCGGTACGGCCTCAGGCAATATATCCGCGCTCGCTCGCGCTTTTGGAACATGCAGCCGCTGATGGTAAAACAAAAGTTAAATCCGGAATTATGGTTGGACTCGGCGAAACAGTTTTGGAAGTGCGTAACCTTTTGACCGACCTTAAAAAAACGGACTGTTCCATCATTACCATAGGACAATACCTGCGCCCATCCCGCAATCAGGTTCCGGTTGCGGAGTTTGTCACACCGGAACAGTTTGCCGAATATGAGGAATACGCCCTTGACTTAGGATTTGAACAGGCTTTTTGCGGGCCGTTTGTGAGAAGTTCTTACCGCGCGGGTGAGCAATTCGGAAAGCAATTAAAAGATTGACGTCCCCGCCCGTAGAATTCGCGTTACTGATAATTCCGCTGACAAAAAAATCTCCCATTCGCGCAGCGCAAAACTTATACTTAAATAATACACTTTCAGTAGTGACTATCAATGCGCATATTTCATCCATTTTGCTAAAGTGAATGATAATGTCACCCATACCGGTAATCACTGCTAAACAAAGTAATCAACTAAACAATCAATGTGATTTTTCTATGAACATTCGCTGTTGGGGTTCCAGAGGATCTTTTCCGGTATGCGGGCCTGGATTTGACCGCTATGGCGGTGACACTACATGTGTTGAGGTCAGGTCTGGAAGCGGGGATATCGTTGTTATTGATGCCGGAACCGGTATCCGTAATCTCGGCTATCAGCTTGGCGCGATGTGCGAAGAGCCCATTCACCTGATTTTTACGCACGCTCACTTAGATCACATTATGGGATTTCCGTTTTTTTTGCCGATTTACAATGAAAAAGCGACTCTGCGGATCTATGGCTGTCCGTGCTCAACCGGAGCGTTTGAAACCGTTATAAAAAATATCATGCGTGATCCGTATTTTCCTGTAGATTTTGGCGCTCTTAAGGCTAACATTACTTTTCATAATATTTCAGAGACAGCTTTTACCATAGGTTCACTCTCAGTAACGCCGATAACGCTTAACCACCCAAACGGGGGGTGCGGGCTGCGTATCGAAGAGAACGGACGCGTATTTGTATTCCTTACCGACAATGAACTTGGGAATGACGAACCGACAAGTAAACCTGCCGAATACTTTGAGTCATTCTGCCGCAACGCCGATCTTTTGCTTCACGATGCTGAGTATACCGAAGAGGAGTATCCGCATTTCACCGCGTGGGGACATTCAAAATTTACCGACGCGGTAAATCTGGCGCTCTCATCGGGAGTCAAAAGAATGGGTCTCTTTCACATAAACAGCGGCCGCACCGACAATCAAATGGATGAGCTTGTAGCCCACGCCCAGAAACTTATTTATCAAAGCGGTTCAGATATGGAGTGTTTTGGAGTGAGTTCTAAATTTCAAATCTCAATTTAGTTATGTTGATTTACACTTCATATGAACAGGATAAGATTAGGCGTGTATAAAACAGGGTGAACGCACAGGTTCACCCTATAATATCCTGTTTTATTTGTAATTTGCTTTTTAAACTTTCATACTTCTAAGTCGGCGGGTACGCTCTTCTATAGGCGGGTGGGTGCTGAAAAGAGAGGCTGCTCCGCCTCTGAACGGATTGATTATAAACATGTGAGCGGTTGACGGATCGCCTCCCTGCAGCGGTCTCGCGCTTACTCCGCTTTGCAGTCTGTCAAGCGCGCTTGCCAATGCGTTTGGTTTGCCGCACATAAGCGCTCCGCTCTTGTCAGCCGCGTATTCACGGCTTCTGGATATGGCCATCTGTATAATCATCGCCGCTATAGGCGCGAGTATCGCCATTGCGAGAACACCCCAGATATTTCCGTTTCTGTCACTGCCGCCTCTGCCGCCAAACACCGCTCCCCACTTCGCCATTGAGGCAAGCCAGGTAATCGCGCCCGCAAGAGTAGCGGCTACGGTGCTTGTAAGCGTATCGCGGTTTTTTACATGCGCGAGTTCGTGCGCCATTACGCCTTCAAGTTCCTCATCACTCAAAAGTCTCATTATACCGACTGTCGCGGCAACTGAAGCGTGCGAGGGACTTCTTCCCGTCGCGAAGGCATTTGGCGTTTCGGTATTAATTACATATACCTTGGGCATAGGCATGCGGGCATGCTGCGCGAGTCTTTCCACTATAGCGTAAAGTTTTGGGGCATCCTGCGGACCGATCTGTTGAGCCTTGTACATTTTGAGAACAATTTTGTCCGAAAACCAGAACATTATAAAATTCATCACCCCGGCGCAGATAAGCGCCACGGTAGCCATCTGAGATCCGCCGAACATGTAGCCAAAGGCAACTAAAAAGCCTGTCAGCGACGCAAGCAGAATGGTGGTCTTTAATGAGTTCATGCATTCCTCCGGAAATGATTAGTTAAGCTTAATAAAATAAATGCCGCCCATTGTTTTTGGTAGTGATTGTTGTTTTTTGACAAAATAAACAAGATGCGGCGCGTGATCCATCATTGCCTCGAATTTGGATAATACCTTAAAACTTTGAATTATAATACGGATAGAGGAAGACAACTATTGCGCTTTATGTTTTCTCTTTTTTATGAGTATGCTGCCACTGCAAAGAGGGTGAGCGACTTCATTCGACAGCTTGTTGACAGTGATAATTTGCCGGCATATAAGTAAGGTACTTTCGCCAATACCGAGGCGCTGCCCAAATCATCTAAAGCCGTCTCAATCCACTCACGAATAACAAGTTCATTTGTGTTCATACAGCAACACCCCATTTATTGCAATCTCGTATTGAAACGAAACCGGACAGTCAGTATAAGAGTAAAACTCATCTTGATTAAAAGCTAATAAATCTAACGGCATTGTTTGAACGTTCAATAATTTTTTCCGATAATTTGCCATCAGCTCTATCGGACGTTTACCCTTTATTGGCGTCAATACACACAAATCAATATCGCTGTCCGGCGTTTCTTCACCTTTAGCATAAGATCCAAAAAGAAATATTCGAGATACTGTACCGGTATCAACCAAAGTACGCACGATATTTTCAAGTTCGATTTTCACTGTTTCGTTCATATTGCCATCCATCATTTTCGTAAAGGATTACGCAAATTTTACACCATCATTATTATAGATAAAATACGTTTTACCACTTAAATTTGATACTGTATTTTAAATATTTTGGTATGGCGATAAACAAGATGCAACGCGTGATCCATCATTCCCTCGAGTTTGGATAATAGCTTAAAACTTTGAATTATAATACGGATAAAAAGGGTGATTATTATATACGCAGGGAGGCAAATCTGATTCCTGTATAAGGAATGAAGTTTTATTATACTATGAAACGCGCATGTTATGGTCTTAAAATATTATGTTATAGATAGCATCACGGTAAAGCTTTTTTGGATTACTCGCGAATCTCAAGCCGTGCGCCTTTAGGAACTACGACAAGCTGCATATCCAGTGCCTTAACAATTTTTTGTATTGTTTCATATTCAGGATTTCCATTTTCAGATAATGCGCGATAAATGCTGGCGCGGGGCATTCCGGCTTTTTTTGCGAGTTCGGTAATATTGCGGGCGCGAGCAACGTTCGAAAGCGCTATTTTAATATAGTGCGGATCACCTTCCTCGAACTCCGCGCTTAAATAAGCAATCAACTTTTCTTCGGTATCAAGAAGTTCGGCAACATCAAGTTCTTGAAGTTTTGTTTTTTTTCTTTTCATATGATTTATCAGATTGTATCATATACGATACATCAAATCAAGGTAAAACTAATATTAACGCTATTGTATGCAATAACTATGTCTAGGAATAGCAACTATTGTGCTTGTAGCGCTTAGTTCTCTTTTGTTACGCAAATACTGCTTAAAATCCCAAAGGCGTGATCAAAAATTAAATGATGTGTTTAATCCGGCAAAATTTTGTCCCGAATTTTTGTGTGTTAAGCTTCCATTGGAAAAATGCCGTACAGATAATTCCAATCTAAATTCATTCAAAATGCGGACCCCCAAGAAAATCCTTTCGCCGAAAGTAAACTTTGAATCTATTCTGTCGGTTACTTGTGATTTTATGTATATACCAAGATTAATTCCCGCATACATCCGCCAAATTGCAGGAGAAATCAAATCTTGAGACAGCCCAAAAATAATATCCTGATTATACTTTGAAAGTTCGCCGTTTCCGCGTTGGGTTATAAACTCCATATTTTGCCGTCCGGGAAGCCGAAAAAATTTATTTGGCTGACTATAGCAAAGTTCGAAAATAAATAAATCTTCTAATTTACCCGCATCCCGAATACTTTGACTGAAACGCACAGATATTTGGTCATTATTGCCGCCAAAAGCAGGATTGGGAATTTCAGCATGAGTCTGTAAGATAAAAAGCAAATACAACAACATTTGTACTTTTTTTGACATTTAAGACAACTTTGCAACAGAAGTGAAAAATTAAAGGCAGAAACTATCGCTTTCCTGCCAATCTGATTGTAATTTTCAGATTCTGTTTTTCTCGTTCTTTTTTTCAGCATTGGCATTAAAATAAATAAGGATTCCCACTAACGCAGCTAACCCAATCAATCCCCCTATTATAGTATTTCTATTTTCCTTTGCCACTCTTGCCTGCGCCGCCGCTCTCGCTTCCGCTCTTTGCGTTTCTTCCGCTCTCGTTAGTCCCATCATCTCTTCTACCATAGCGGCGGAGATAAAACCGAGTTCAGACAACTCATTGTTAGCGTGATGCAACTTTGAAGCTTTCTCCACAGTTGCGGTTTCGACATTAATTATTCGAGCTGAAATATTATAGTTATTCATGGCGTAATCCATATTGGCAATTAAAATCCACTCTATCCCGTATTGCCTACCGAGGCGACTGATCTGGCCGTCATCAATGTGACCGCTACGTTGTGTAATTTGTTCTCTGTCTATTTGTCTTGTAAACGCTTCCGAACGCTCAATCACCTTAAAATTACCTAGAGCTTTACTTCTGGTAAAGAGAGCTTCAAGCGTGTATGAATACAGAGCATTGCCAGGTCTTTGTCCTGTTCTCCCCCCTGTGACATAAACCGCCATCTTTGGTACATTTGGAGCTTTTGGATTTTGTACCGCGCTTAACATTGTATTAACGGCGCCGACTACGGCCATTGATATCTCCGTTCCGGTTTGGATACTCTGTTCTCTCAAACCGAACGCCAACACTTCCGCAGTCTCGACATCAATTAATCGGACGGACACCTGATGATCACGGAAACGTTTAGTACCGCACTGATATCTGTTCTATTCTTGTTTATTAAAAAATTGATGATTGAGACGTGTACCCCATGTTAGTAATATAACCTTCAATTCTTCCTCTGATTTTAACAGTACTTATCTTTACCTCCATTCTATACACAAATAAACCAATTGTTTGATATTATATGAGATAAGTTCTCAGTTTGTGAACATTTCCTGAAAAAAATATTGACTTAACTCCCTCCAATCAATTTCTAAAAGTTGTAATGTTTTCTCTATTTCCATATGAGTAAAGGGTACTTTGTTACTCAATCTTTTTGCCATTGAATCTGACGAAATTCCTAATTTTTGCGCGAAAACGGCCTGTGTTCCGCAAATGTCACGAATTTTCTTTAAGTTGAATGATAATGGAAAAGAATACATCAAACAAACTATGATAATGGCTCGTAGCGTTTACAAAAAGACAAGCGGCAGGTTACAAAAATAGAAAAGCTTATTTCGTCCCCGCCAAAGCCAATTGAGTTACCCCGGCATTTTCCTTTTCATTATCAAGCAGCTCAACAAGCTCGCTAAATGTAATATCATTCTCATCCGTATACGAATTCTGTTCTTTTATGAACTTGGACAAATACTCTTTGATATTATCCTGCGGATTAAGCGGAACGCGGCATTGCTGATCTATAATAGCGGAGAAAACAGATTTGAGAGAGATAGAAGAGAAATCTCTGGCAGGAACAAATTGTTCGCTTTTGTGTACCTGATAAATAAATTTTTCGTGGATAAGCCAGTTGAGTATACCAGTGGCCTGAGCATCAGTGAGTTCGTATTTGTTACAGAAATAATCCAGGTCAGGCGGCGTCTCTTTTCTTATAAAAGCGCCCGCGCAATCAATTATCATACGCAAAGTTATATAATTGCCATAGTCTCCTACCCGTCTATCCCAACGCCGCGTTGATCTTAAAAGCGGCCGGAAGCTCTGATGGACATAGGCGATTTGCGCACCCAATAAAAACAACAATGCAGTAAAGTAAAGCGATAGAAGAAAAAAGGGCAGAAGACCAAGAGTACCATATATGGTATGAGCCTGTATAGAGAAATGTACATAATAACCAAAGCACCGCCGCTCCAGTTCAAAGAGCAGGCAGGCTGCAATTCCGCCAAGAAGAGCGGAGGTGAAACGTACCCGTGTGTTTGGAATGAACAGAAACAAAAGGGTAAAAGCTAATGTCGTTAGCATTATCGGTAAAAAATTGAAAAGAAAGATATCTTCCGGAACAAAACCAAAAATGCCGCTGTGTCTGAGTTGAAAGGAGGCAAAAAACAAAATAGGGCTGTAGACAAGTACCATTGTAAAGGTACGCAAACGGCTGAAAAAAGAACGGGAGCGCGGCAGTTTCCAGATAGTGTTTACAGACTGTTCCACCGTGTTAAACAAACCCAACGTCATGATGATAAGAACCCCAATACCTATTCCGCGCAGCTTTTGAGCGTTGACAAAAAATGTAATGATATGCTCCATTACCGCAGGCGGCGCAAACGGAAGGAGTGATAACATCACTTTTTCAACCTGTTCCGGATGAACCTCTGTGAAGCTTGCGAATATAATGGCAGCTGTAGTGATCAGCGGGATAAGGGTTATAAGCAGCACAAACGCTATCCCTGAGGCGCGGCTTGTACAGTGGTTGCGGCCATATTCGGAAAAACAGATACGAAAAAACACCGCTGCTTTTACTGCGGTGTATAGCAACACATTTTTACTAATCCGCGCTTCTTCAATCGCAAGGCTTGGGTCGTGAAAAATGTTATGTAAGATTTTATTTTTCATTGTACTAATATAAATGTTTTGAGTGGATATTATTCAAAGTTTGAAAAATTTTTAAATCTGAGAAAACACTTTTTTTGTCAGGTTTTTTGTATAATCTGAAATCCTGCTGCTCTCAAATGTCCAACCTTTTAAAAACCGGTAAAAATCAACCCATGCAAAATCATAAAGTCTGCGCCACTCTCTCTCTATAGCGTCTGTATCCACTTGCGGGTGTAATTTACATAATACATTTTTGAGCATATTGAAATAAAAATCCAAAAGCTTCGATTCATTTTGCTGTATAAAATCTTCTGTAAAGCAGCTGTCTAAAAAATAAGCTACATCCTTAACGCCCACTCCGCCGCCAACATACTGAAAATCCACTGCCGCTGCAGCGCCGTTTGGGGAAAAACAGAAATTCGACAGCTTGGCGTCTCCATGTACAAAAGTTAGAAATTCAGCCTGCGATAACGCTTTGTCAATAAGAGGCGCGGCTGAAATCCAATCTTTTTCTTTTAAGTTTTCCAATTCAAACGGACGCGTTTTTAAGTGCCAGTAAGTTCCGGTTTTCCAAAGTCCCTGCGGTTTTTTGCCCAAAAATAGAGCATGAAAATTAGCAAGCCATTTAAGGCAGCTCTTTGCCTCTTCTAATTGTAAAGAACGTTTTCGTAATAAATAACCTGCCGCGTTCAAATCTTCTAAAACAAAATAGATCTCATTTTTTTGAGTATCGCTTTCAATCAATATCGGAACTCTGCAAAATTCATTACACAGATCCGCGTAATTCTGATACCAAAAAAGTTCCACCTGGTAAGATCTCAATTTGCGTTCATGCGAAAAAATTTCCGCTTTGCCGCGCAAGATTTTTACGCTTGGGATTTGAATCCTTTTAACTACAACAGAGTTAGGAATATCTTGAAAATAACATCTTAAGAGTTCTCCATAGCCACCCCACAACGACTGAATATGTTCTTGTTTTGTAATGGTTTTATTAATAATTTTATTCATATTGTGAGCGCTATTCATCCAGCATCGCTTTTTTTAGTTTTATTGCGGATTCTTCGGAAAATCCCCGCACCTTAGCGATCTCTTCAACAGACGCGCTTTTTAGTTTCGCGAGAGACCCAAAATGGATAAGAAGAAGTTTCGCTTTATTTTTTCCTATTCCCGGTAAATTTTCAAGCGATGAGCGGCTGAACTGCTTACCACGAATTTTACGATGATAACCAAGAGCGTATCTGTGAACCTCATCACGTATGCGCACGACAAGTTTTCGCGCAGGGTGAGATGCGGGCAAAGTGAGCGGTTTATCTATACATGGGGAAAAAAGTGTCTCCTCTTTTTCGGCAAGCGAAGCGATGAGAGGCGGATTTTCAAAGTTTTGAATTGCTTCTATCGCGGCATTGAGCTGCCCTTTTCCTCCGTCAATCAACAGAAGATCAGGAAATTGGCTACCCTCCTCCTCAAGCCGCCGCAGCCGTCTGCCAACTATCTCCATCATCATCGCAAAATCGTTCTGCCCTTCTACGGTTTTAATTTTGTATCGCCGGTAAGCGGATTTGTTGGGCAGCCCATCCTTAAACTGTACCATCCCCGCCACTGCAAACGATTCGCCTAAATTCGATATGTCAAAAGCCTCTATAACATTAGGCAATTGCGGCAGATTAAGAACCTTTTGTAAATCTTCCAAATCTTTAAGAGCATCGGGCGGAACTTTTCGCATAAGATGCGCGTGCGCGTTTTTTTCAGCCATCATGACCAAAAGCCGTTTTGTTCCCTTTTGCGGGATTATGACTTCCGCGCGCGGTTTCTGCTGATCAAACCACTCCTGTAAGATCGACTGCGTAAAGCCGGATTGATCCGGTACAATAACTTCCCGCGGAATCTCCTGCCCGTCCTGCATGTAAAATTGAAGCAAAATATGATCACGGTTTTCAGAAGAAAAATCCCAGTTGCCGCGTTTGAAAAGAAAGTTGCGGCCAGCCATTAAAAGTCCGTCTCTGAAGTGAAGAACAGCAAGCGATATTTCGCGGTCTCCCTGCGCAATGCCGAATACGTCGCAGTCGGTATCCGCAAGTTTCAAATCAACCTGCTGCAATCGTGAAGCATCCTTTATAAGCCTGATCTGATCGCGGTAAAGGGCCGCTTTCTCAAAATGAAGCTCGGCGGAAGCGCTGCCCATACGCTCCTGAAGTTCTCTTACAAGATCATTTCTTTTACCCTTAAGAAACCGGATAAGGTCGCTTATATTGCGGCGGTATTCCTCTTCGCTTATTTTAGCCCCGCACGGACCGCTGCAGCGTTTCATGGAATAGTTGATACAGGGACGTATCGGGTTTTGTAACGGTAAATTTTTAGAACAGTCACGCAGTCTGAAAATGCGTTTGGCAAAATCCGCCATAGCCCGCATGGCCCTTACATCTGTATACGGCCCGAAATACTCCGCTCCATCTTTTTCTACACGCCGCACGACAAGCAATCTTGGAAAAGGCTCCTGAATTGTAACTTTGAGATACGGATAATGTTTATCATCCCTTAACTCAATATTATACTTCGGCTTATGTTTACGGATAAGATTAGCTTCAAGGATAAGAGCTTCCGCTTCATTGTTTGTGATAATCAGATCAATATGATCAAGCAGCCGAAGCATCAGGGGGATTTGAATTCTATCATTATGAGTGTCAAAAAAATAGGAGCGTACACGGCTTCTGAGATTGACCGCCTTGCCGATGTAAAGCAATTCATCAGAGCTGTCCTTCATCAGGTAGACTCCCGGTTTTTCGGGGAAGCGGCTTATCTGGTCGAGGAGGTTTTCTATGTCCATTTTCGCGGTCCTGTTTTTAATTATGATCAAAGCAAAAATATATATTAAAAAGGTATGGATAAAAAACTATATCTTATAGCCGGCGCAAACGGCAGCGGTAAAACTACTTTGGCGCATGAATTGTTGCTTGAAGAAAAGGACTTAGTCTTTCTGAACGCGGATGAGGTATCCGCTAAAATTGGTGACAGTATAGGTATATCTTCAGGAAAAATTGTATTGGCTGAAATCAGCCGTATGCTTGATTCACATAAGTCATTTGTACTGGAATCTACTATCTCCGGGAGTCATCATTTGCGTGTTTTGAAGGCGGCTAAGGAGAGAGGATACGAAGTAAACCTGATATACGTATTTTTGGACGCTCCCGGATTGAATATTGCAAGGGTAAAATATCGTGTTCAGATTGGCGGCCATAATGTACCGCAAGCGGATATTATCAGACGATTTCATAAGAGTATAAAAAATTTTTGGATAACGGCTGAACTTGCTGATGTTTGGAAATTATATTATAATGGTGGTGACGATTATGAAGAAATTGCCGCTGCCCGTGGTAATAATACTACAATTTTTAATAACGATATCTATAAAAAATTTAATGAATGGATAGAAAATGTATAAAAGAGATTACGAATTATCAGCCAAAATCACACGTCTTGGCAACCGTGGTGTACGCAAAGCTATCGAACGGGGGAAAAAAGCCGGAATTCCGATACCGTTTTCACGAAGCGGCAAGGTGTTCTACGAAATGCCTGATGGCACCATAACCGATAAATATCCTGAGGAGGAAAAATGATTAATGTCTTGTAAAAAAATAAGCTATATTAATACAGCAAAACACCGATTTTATCAATAATTTCATCCGTTTTTTCATTTGTTTCCTTGATGACGAATTCTACGTCCCTTGTCTTCCAATCAAGACTTTTTATTTGATCGGATAATACAACACCCGTAATTTTTTTATTTTTAATTTCTACCTCAAAAGGATAGCCCTTCATTGTACTTGTTATGGGACAAAAAAGTCCCAAGCCAGTTTTTTCATTATATTCTTTTGGAGAAACAACGATGGCAGGCCTTTTTCCCTTCTGTTCATGTCCGGCTTGAGGATTGAAATTCAACCATACGATGTCGCCGCGTTCAGGTATATATTTTTTCCTTACCATATCTCTTTCCCAACAGATACGCCGGTTTCTATCTCTCCGTGAATGTTGTCCTCATTTATTTTATCTAACATTTCAGAGAGTTTGTGCTTTTTTATCGGCTTAACTATTATCTCTTTTCCATTGTCATTAATATCAACCAGCGAACCGTCTTTCAATGACAAATCACGGATAACGACAGCAGGTATCCTGATTCCCAAACTATTTCCCCATTTTCTTACCACTGCTTCCATAAACATCTCCTCCTCTATATAAAGTATATACTATGTTTATACAAATTTCAATCCAAATTATGGAGAATTCGGTCTGTTTAAAATTTGGATTTAGATACCCTTTTTATTGTCCAAGACCATTACTTCGATGAGATGGTGTTGGGAGGCGATAGTGTCGGATTGTTTGTCGATGGCACTTGATTGATTAGCAGTTGCGCATGACAGATTAACAGTTGTATTTGATAGATTTGTAATAGAGTTCTGTTGAGATTCAATGATTGCCACCAAACGTTCTGATATGTCTGATTGGTTTATTGATGCAGCTGGCATTTTTTCAACTGGCTGACTTTCGGTATAGTCCGGCTCTAAATTCGGGTCTGCCGGCCCGCCTTTACCAGTCAAAAGAAACTCCGCCGATACCCCTAAAATACCTGCAATTTCAGAAAGACGTTTGCTCGGAGGATTGCGCCCCTCTTTTGTCCATGCGGATACAGCGGCGGCTGTAATGTTGAGCTTTTCGGCAATCTCCGCCTGGGTGATGCCTCTTAGCTTTGCCACCACAATTATACGTTCACTGATACGCATAGAAACTCCTAAAATTCTTTGCAATCAACAATTTTTTGATTTTATCAAATAAAAGTTGATTTGCCTGGCAAAATATGTTAATTTTATTTAAATAAATGTTGATATCCATGAATACGGCGAAAAGCGCCAAAATATTCTCAATATAATAAAAAGTGTGGGTGGGAAAGATAGAAAACGCTTTTATCTAATAATATCAACTTCTTATATAACAAGGAATTTTTATGAGAAAGCTCATGGTTTTTATCATTGCGATTATGCTCTTAAACGCGGCAGTCTACGCTCAAAACAAATCAAAAATCGCTGTTTATGTAACAAGCTCGGAAGATGTTGCCGAAAATGAAAAAAAGGCGCTTGGTACGAGTATACTTTCATCTCTTGTCAATAGCGAACGTTACGTAACCATAGAACGCTCCAATGCTTTTCTCGCTAAGATCGACGAGGAGCAAAAAAGACAGCGCAGCGGTGCCATCGATGAAAATCAAATCATACGGTTAGGTAAACAGTTTGGTGTTGAATTCATATGTATAGCAGACATCACACCGGCTTTCGGAGCATATCAAATATCAGCCAGAATAGTTGATGTTGAGACTGCGGAGGTAGTTTACATGGGTAAATCATCCAGTCGACTCAGATCAATGGAAGACCTCTCAAAAGTTTCGGATGAGGTCGTGGGAATCATGTTTAAAACGCAAATAACACCGAAACTGCCAACAACGGCAAATACGCCCCATCAGCAACAAATTATTAACAATCAATATGCACCCAAGTATAAAGATTTTACAGGAATTCAAAGATGGGGAACATTTGGGTTAAATTGGTTAATTCCGGGTGTAGGGTCTTTTACCATAATGAAAGATAATGTTGGCGGTTGGATTCAGGCAGTATCCGCTCTTAGCGGCTATATAATGATGTTTAATGGGTTTGATACTTATGAAGAACAGCGTTATGGATATTATGGTACCTCTTATACGGAAACTTATACGGAACCAAACGGTTGGCTTTGGACTGGATATGGTTTGCTGCTCTTTAACTTTGGATTTAACATTTACCGTTCCGCAAGCTATCACAAACCTGTTCCAAAATCGGCATCAAGCTGCACCGATGGTTTCAACTTTGCAGTACTTCCTAACCAAAACGGAGATCTTAAGGCCAAGATGCAGTACAATCTATCATTTTGAATTATTAAGAATTAGGAGATGTCGTGCATTTAGACCATACCGAAACAGTGGCTGCGCCGCGCTTATTATGGAACAATTTAACAAGTTAAAGAAAAATTGACATTTTTACCCATCCCCGCTAAAAAAATCACCCACCCACCCCAAAAAAACATTTATATTAACTGCAACACACGCACCATCCCTTTCCCAGCTTATTTCTGAAATTATTAATTTCCTATCTCTGATTCTCGGCATATATAAAAAATCATAGTCATTCAATTTGAAAAAAAGTTTTATTAATGCAGAAATAGATGTTCAAATACAGAAATGTGGTGATCAGATCTTTTATTTCTGCATTCGGACATCTATTTTAAAGTTGAATTATTATAACATAAAGTATCGAATTTCGTCCCTCTGCGCAAAAAATATGGATATAGGCCGTGGCGTATGAAATCAAGGATCATATTTACGATTTGCAGAAAAGGGGGTTAGAATATTTACATTCACGGGCTTTCGCTATGGCCATCAGTTATTTTATAAGTGACATAAGCAAAGGATATCTTAATTATGAATACGCAAATGGCTGAAAAATGGCTCGAACTTACTGACAGAGATTTAAGCGGCGCACAAATTTTGCTAAAATCAGGGGAATGTATACTGGCATGTTACCATTGTTCACAAGCGGTAGAAAAGGCTCTTAAAGCATACATTTTTTCTGTTCTGCAAAAGTCGGATAGGGACAAAAAATATAGGATACATGATTTGATTGCTCTGACGCGTTTTTCTGAATTAGAGATATCAGAAAAAATGTTGGGGTTTATTTATAATTTGAATCCGTTAAGTACAGAAGCAAGATATGAAATCAAGCAGTCCAAAATATTATCGCAATTAGTACCGGAAATATGTAATCAATACGTATTAAATACAGAGGAGTTTGTATTATGGATAAAGAGCAAGCTATACGAACAGCAGAGCGATTTGCCGAGAGGGTAGCAAAAGAGTTTAATCCAAGGCAGATACTGCTTTTCGGATCATATTTAAACGGAACATTCCGTGAAAACAGCGATATAGATATTGCTATTGTTTTTGATAAAGATTCTGAACCGGAAAACTGGCTCAAAGCCGCTTCACGCATGCAGATGATACGCTGGGAGATGAAAGATACAAAAATAGAACCGCACCTTATGGAATTAGACAACGGATCCGACAGTTTTGCGCACCATGTTCAGGAAGTCGGAAAAGTATTGTACAAAAGGCCACATGCCTGAACGGAGAAAAAACCTTGTTTGGGTAACAGCGGCGGCGCTTTTGTGACGCTATAGACAAGGCGATGATGCCTTGCAATCTGAACAGGCAAAATCCGGAATTTCAGGCGGCGGCACAATGCCCGAAAACCTGCCTACACCTAAAAAATCAATACCACAACTGCAAAAAGAGTACGTAAAAGCTATAAAAAGCAAAAAAGTTGATAAGTAATTTGCCTTTTCAGCTTGCAGTCTTACCCTTTTTAGCAAACAGCTCAGGAAAAATCGAACTTACCGTCTTAATATCCTTTTTATCGTAACCTTTACCCTGCAATACCTTTAACAACGATGAAAGGTCATCAACACGTAAAGTATATGTTGCTGTGGGGTTGCTTTGCTTTATCTTACCAAAATGGCTGAACACCGATTTAAATGTAAGCGGTTTTACTACCCTTGCCTGCTGCTTTGAGAGTTCTTCCTCCATCACCGTTCTCTCCTTGCCCGGTTCTGCTGCCAGGGTGCGGCCTATAATTTCCTTGGCTCTGCTCCATGAAAGTTCTCCCGCCTCAAGCTTGGCGCGCAAACTCTCATTTATCATCGGCGCGTATTTGATGATCTCCTCAATCCAAGCCGCGCTCTTATCAAGAAAATCTCCGATGCGCTGAGCCGACCAGTTTACATTGTTGAGATAAACTACAGTTTCAAAATAGTCGGTGATTTTTATGTCAAGACGGTCGGCGTTAAGCTTGAGGTTAAGGGCGCGGATCTCATCAGGATCGCCAGCCACAATGCGTACGTCAACACGGTCAAAATATCCGGGGTTCTTACTTCTTATCTCTTTGATAGCGGACGCGCGGTGAAATCCGCCCACAAGATAGAACTCATTGGGCGAACGCTCCCAAACGACAAGCGGCTCAAGGAGTCCGTTTTTAAGGATGTCGCTTTCCAAATGGGTGACTTTGGATTGATTGATTTGACGGTGGTTGCCTACTGTAGGATGTATGGCGATGCGCTCGAATTCTAAATATTCATAGCGTTTAGTGGTAAGCATCATTTGCCCCTTTGTTAAATGTCATTCACCGATTATTTTAATAAGCACCCGCTTTGGTCTTCTGCCGTCAAATTCACCATAAAATATTTGTTCCCAAGTGCCAAAATCAAGTTTTCCGTTTGTTACCGCAACCACAACTTCTCTGCCCATTACCTGACGTTTAAGATGAGCGTCGCCGTTGTCTTCAGCTCCGTTGTGACGGTAGCGGGAGATCGGTTCGTGGGGAGCGAGTGAGTCAAGCCAGTCGTCAAAGTCTTTTAGTAAGCCCCTCTCATCATCGTTGATGTATACGCTTGCGGTGATGTGCATCGCGTTGACGAGGCAGAGACCCTCTTTTATGCCGCTTTCCCGTAGCGCTTCCTCTACCTGCGGCGTGATGTTTATGTAGTCGCGGCGGTTAGGGGTTTTGAAGATTAGTTCTTTTCGGTATGATTTCATGTTAGGAAATCCATTTGTTTCAATTATGAAGGTTTTATAGATGTAAAGGCATCAATATACATATCTCGGAACTCAACAGGAACATCTGCATCAAATGTGTGATTTATTGCCCTTAATATTTTTTCTGGAGGCACATTCAAGCTGACGATGTCATTATGGCAAATGGTTATATAACCAGGGGCCAATCGTTCAAGACTCTGAACTAGTGACTTCAATTCGTCAAGAGAATGTTTCTTTAATGTCGCGTTGCTCATTCTCAAGGCACTCAAATATGCTGGCTCAGTATCTGATTTTATAAGGTTGAATGCTTCTTCTAATAACTCTTTAACTGGGCCTAACGTGACTTCTTTGTTTTTTAAATCCTCAATCCATTGTGATGTTTCTATTACAGTATGGTAACTCCCAAAAAACGATTTTAACTCTTTTAATCCAATTTGCTTAGGGCTTGATAATAGAACCAATGTCATTAAATCTTTAGCTCTAATCAAATTAATTTTGTGTTTTTTAGCTTCTTTATTAACAGCAGATTCTGGATTTTCGGCTCCTTCAAAATCAATTGCTACAATGCAAGCGAAAGTGGCATTATAATCATCCCTATGGCGATCAACACCTGATATGTGAGATGTTGTAGCCTTAATTTTATCTTTGGATGTACTTTTCGCATCGAATATTAATGAATAATTGTCTTGAGAATTTAATGGGCCTAAATAAGCTACTGCTTTCCCATCTGGTTTTCCAGATCCGCCAATAGGTGTTGACTCGTAACCTAAAGAATTGAATGCTTGAGAAACAGCTTTTTCTAATCCATTCGAATTACCTAAAGCTGCATTTAGTAAGGAAGCAACAAATGGAGCGTTGGGTTTATCACTAAATGTAAGTTCTCTTAGAATAGCGTCTCGTTTAAACATAATATCTCTTACATCATCTTGAGCTATCCCACTATCAAGTAGAAAACATTCCGTTAGAATTTCTGTTAATGCAATAAGTTGAAATGGCAGTAAAGACCTAACTTCTTCCAAAAAATTAGCAAAAAAAGGGTGCATTAAATTAATCTTGGCGAGACCTGTTATCAAATCAAACTTAGCAATAGGGTCCTCTGGGTTTAAAGTAACCCATTGGACATTTTTAATAATACCTTCGTCTGTTGTTAAATCTACCTCAAGCTTTGTAATAAAATCTTTTTTCTCTTGAGGCGTAAGATTTTTAGGCATGTCTGTTAGTACTAATTCTTGTAATTGTCCATCAAAAAATTTTTTTGCAGCTACAATTATAGGCCTCCTGGACAAACTTGCAGAAGCATATGATATTTTATGGGAAGCTCTATTTTGTTTTTCCTCATCAGCCACAGTTTCATAATACCAATCTTTTATTTGAAAAAATTTTCTTTTTATATACTCTCTTAAATCTTCAAGTGCTAGAGATGATTTGATTGATTCTCTTGTCGAAGTAATATATTCATCCAGTTCATCTACATTTACCATTATTCTAATCCTATTAAATGCGCCATGCGACAATGCTTCCATCCCAAGCAAAGGGTCATCAATATTTATCAACCGTCCTCTAACAGTCAAAAATATTCCATGACTTCTACCCAAATCTTGAGATTTACCAGTTAAAAGAGTGTCCCGGTATAAATCAATTTGTCCAACAACATTTTTAAGGTTTGGTAAGTGTACACATGGTTGTCCCAAATATTCATCTACCTTATAACTATATTTGGTATTATTCGCAATATCATCATCTTTACCAATGATCCATGTTTTCCAAGGGGAAATATTAATTTTATTAGATTGAACAAGTACCCCATTAAAAGTTAAGTTAAAATTAGGATTTAATGGCAACGCAGTACTTAAAATCCATTTTAAACGACCATCTTTAATCTCACTTGCCTTGGGTTTTAATTCAGAAAGGATAACAAATGTCCAAGTTTTTTCACAGTCGTCTCCCCAAAGTTTAAAAGATAGTAGATTCTGTTCACCTTTCTTAATCAATGGAGACAATAGTGTTTGGACTTCCTTTAATGTCATTTCTTTTTCATCTAGTTCGATCGTTTCATTTGATTGATCTTTATTGATCATTGAATAGTTCATTGCTACTGCAAAATATTGTCCTGTGGTTGATTTGCATATTAAAGTAAGTTTTTGAGTTAAGATATAAGTTGCTAATTTACCTATGCCAAATTTTCCTATAGGTAGTCTATAAGTATTTTCCAATTGTCTTTTTTGTGATTCACCTATTTTCCAAAATTGCTTTAGTCCTTCTTTATCCATAGAGCATCCATTATCCGCAACCCACAAAATCGAATCAGGGAGACTTTTATCTGTTGGAATGTAAACGGATACTTGAGTTGCTCCTGCATCATAAGAATTACTTACCAATTCTTCAAATGCTTTATTGGGACTCGAATATAATCCGGCAGAAAAAAGCTCAATAATTCTATAGCTTATTGTTACAGGAATAACGTCAATTTTAGACCCAATATTTTCAATATTCATATTTCTCTCTTTCTTGCAATCAATATATATTCCTCAGGATAAACTAACTTGCTGTTAGCACTATTTAGTTTCACAAACTTTCCCGTAGTTTTATCCCTAATAGTAGGAATCAATTTATTTGGAATGCTTCGCTTAATTACATCTTTAATCTTAAATCCTGTTTGCTCTAACAGTTCTACAAACACCTCTGCAGACTCTATTTTAACATTACGAAGAGTTGTATTACCAATAACAACACAAACATGCCCATTATTGCACAAAATGCGATACATCTCTTCTGCAACATTTTGCATGTTTTTAAAATAATTTGCGACTTCTTTTGCGACTCTACCATCTTTGGAAAATAGTTGATCAACTATTTTTTGGGCTTGCATAGAATGACATTTGAGACTCTGATTCTGCGAATAAAACGTACCTATAAAATTTCGTCTAAAACTGGCTAAATCTGTAACGTATTCGTACCAATAAGCGGTTAATTGGTGTATATCCGCATATTCGTATGACGTAACATAGGGCGGTGATGTAATAATGGCTGCAACAGAACCTGCTGCAATAGAGGTTTTTCTCGCGTCTTCCAATTTGATTTCACACCGCGTATCTAAAAAGTCTTTTTCTTCCAAATATCCATAAAATTCTTTATTCTTTTTTATCATTTGCTTAGTATGGTAATTAAACGCACTGAACGGGTCTATTAAAGGTTTTTTAGGATCAACCTGCGGTTTGGTACTTGACTGTAACCATCGAGAACAGTTTTTTAAGATATGAGAAAGTGATACAAGAAAAAATCCTTTCACACTTTTATTTCTAATTTTTAATATATTATCGTATAAAAAAGCGATTTTATTTTTATTTTCAGGGACAAACCAATAGTCAATGCGCTCATGCTTTGAAATTTTTGAATAACTATTTAAATTAAATTGGCTAAACCTATCAGTTAAACGGTCAAACTGTTTTTGTAAGATAGTTGGTTTTATTGGATTGGTTTTTACTTTTGTAATAAGTTCCGCCACAGGATTAATATCTACACCAATGGATTTTCTGCCATGAAGTTTAGCTTCAACAAGTGTTGTACCACAACCTGCAAATACATCCGCAATTGTATCATTGAGCTTGGTATGCTCTTCAATTAATTTCTTTACTAAATCAGGCAAAAACTTAGCTGGATACCGATGATAACCATGAGTAAATCGTTCTATAGAGCGAACATTTTTAAAATGCCACTCTGGGTCTATTTTTATATCTTCAAACCTTAGGTTTTTCGCTTCCATAAAAACTCTAAACCCCACTCCCATAGAATACTTCAATCAAAGAACGGCGCCCTTAACTATAGGGCGCCGCCATATCATCATGGCATATTTTACAAAACTATATCGCGATATCCCTGGTACGGCTTGAAAGCGCCTCAGCCTGCTTCTCAAAGCCTTTCTTTCCCAAAAGTGCGAACATATTCTTTTTGTACGCTTCCACCCCGGGCTGATCGAAAGGATTGACGCGAAGGATATAGCCTGAAAGCGCCACAGCTTTTTCGAAGAAATAGAAAAGCTGACCTAACGTAGTCTCGCTTCTGTCAGTAAGCATGAGGGTTGCGGATGGCACTCCGCCGTCAAGGTGGGCAAGCATTGTTCCCTGAAACGCTTTTTCGTTTATATCTTCAAAGCTTCTACCCGCTAAATAGTTGAGATCATCGCTGTCATCATCGAACTTTGGAACTATCATGGTTTTAGCTGTTTTCTTGAGGATCATGAACGTTTCAAACACGTTGCGCACACCCTCCTGCAGCCACTGGCCCAGAGAGTGAAGATCTGTAGTGTAGTCAAGCCCGGCAGGGAAAATACCTGTACCGTCTTTGCCTTCACTCTCTCCGGCAAGCTGCTTCCACCATTCATTTATATAGTGGAGCTGAGGCTGGAAAGTAGCCATCACCTCTGTTGTATAACCTTTTCTAAACAGAATGTTTCTTATTGCCGCGTAGCGTCCTGCGATGTTGGTTTCGATATTATCACCGCTGCAAAAATCATACGCCTGAGAAGCGCCCTCAATAAGTTTTCCGATGTCAATACCTGCCACAGCGATGGGCAGAAGGCCTACCGGAGTAAGCACAGAAAAACGCCCGCCTACATCATCGGGGATTTCAAACGCCGCGTATCCTTCCTCTTTGGCAAGCTTGCGCAGAGCGCCTTTAGACGCGTCTGTAGTCGCGACAATGCGGCTGGCGGCTTCTTTCTTGCCGTAGCGCTGTTCCATCCACTGGCGTATCACACGGAAAGCTATAGCTGGTTCTGTGGTTGTTCCGCTTTTTGATATCACGTTTACAGCTACCTCTTTATCCTTTACAAATTCAAGCAGATCGGAGAGATAATCGCTGTTGATTGTGTGTCCGGCAAAGAGTACCTGCGGTTTACGCAGACCCTCAAACGAAGGCGCCGAAAATTCTATGGCAGCCTTTGCCCCAAGGTATGACCCTCCTATGCCGATACAGATAAGAACATCCGCCTTTGAGCGGATTTCCTGAGCTTTGTCGTTAAGTGACTTTATTACATCGCAGCCTGTTTTCTTCGGCAGATCAAGCCAGCCTAAAAAGTCATTACCCGGGCCGCTTTTGTCCTTGAGCAATTTTTCCGCGTGAGCGACGGAAGGGTTATAACAGTCAAGTTCCGAAGCTGATAAAAAGTTTGACAAAAATTTGTCATTGTACCAGATATTCTGCATGACAGCGGCTCCTTTTGGAAGGTAAATATTTTTATAAATGTATAGTACTAAAGTTATATGCCTCATTTTGTTATTTAAGCGGGAAAGATAATATAGTAATTTGTGACCGCCGGGTGAAGATATTTTGCGGTTCTGATGACACAGAGTAGCTCAAAACTCAGACTACGAGAGTCGTCCTTCCATGTAGAAATTTCGTGAACGCGCTGCAAGGTTACAGCTTTTCTAAATTCTAAAATTATAAGTTTTGAGCAGAGAGTCTTGAGTTCTGAGCTCTATCTCTTGAATTCCAACGTAAACCTGTACTATTTTTAAAGTAACCTCCGGAAATTTCAACTCCGGTTAATTAAACTCAGGCAAACCCTTTGTCTAAATTAGTAACGGTACTTTTCCCATATAGAAATCAACAATATAACAAAAATTGTATGACAGGTATGATAGACACACTACAAACAGCCAAATCTTCTGTTGACCGAATCAATCAAGCGCCTCAGAGAAACCTTGCCGAAACGGACGGTTCCGGTGATGAAATAAATATCCTTGAACTCTTGTACGTTTTTATAAAGCACAAAACACTTATAATCATACTTTGCGGCATTGGATTTGTCGGCGGGTTCATTGCGGCGCGTTTCAAGGCTCCCACTTTTATCGCGGAAGCTGTCGTTACAGCTAAAGAATCGGAAAGACAATCTGCCAATCTTGGTGCGCTCGGCGCTTTTGGGAGTTTGGCAGGTCAGCTTAACCTTGCGGGCAACCCCGGACTTGATAAAATACAACTTTACCTTAACAGCCGTGAGTTCAATGCCCAGGTTATTGACAAGTATGATTTAACCAATGAAATTTACGCTAAGGCGATGCCAAAACTCTACCGGAAATACTATGATACAACAACCGGAGTATGGAATGAAATCGAAGGAGAATTCAGATTACGCAGACCGAAAGAATTGACGAACGTTTTCAATAAAGAGTTCTTCAAACAAAGTGTCACAAAAGAGGGAACTTTGATATTGGAGGTTAAAAGCAGCGATTCCCTTTTCAGCTACAAAGTTTTGGACAGATTTCTTGAGCATCTTGACTACTACATCAGAACAGATATCCAAACAGAAGCAAAAGAGAACGTTAGTTATCTCGAAAAACAACTTTTTACTATCCCGGATCCTCTGCTTAGAGAAAAACTACAGGAAAAAATCGCAGCGGAGATAGAAAAAGCTATGGTAGTCAGTAAAGAGGCATTCAAGGTGCTTGACCGGCCGTTCTGTTACAAGCAGCGTAGCAGGGAAAAGATACTATATCCGGTTGCCGGTTTTTTTGTGATGTTTTTCATCAGTTCCGTAGTGCTTATTTTCGCACATTATATTTTTGGCCCCGGCAACACCGACAGTGAAAGCCGCAAATGGGTGGATATGATACGCAAAGAGCTTAAAAAGATAATCTAATAGAGCTGTTTGGGAGAGCCGCAAAATGGAAAACCATCACAATCAAGTTGCTGAAGTCAGTCTGGGCATTAAAAAATTTTTCGATAATGTTTTTTCCAATGTACATATTGAAGGGCCCGAGCTTGACGCCGCGGAGATTCAAAAGTCTCCGGTTATGGTAGTAAGTACTCACCGCAGCCATGTGGATTATTTTTTCGTGGGTAATAACCTCTTTCAAATGGGCTTTAAAAACTTGCGCTTTGCGGCAGGCGATAACCTTACGAAACTTCCCTGGATCGGCCCGCGCTTTCGCGCGTTTGGCGCGTTTACCGTATCGCGTGACAAGGGTTTTGAACGAAACTATGTACGCAAGCTCTGTGCGGATGTTGTGAAAATGCTTGAAAACCAGAACGTTGTGCTTGTCTTTCCGGAGGGAGGACGCAGCTACAGCGGATCTATGCTTGAAATAAAGGGAGGTGTCTTAAACGCAGCGCTGCTCTCTCAGGCGTCAGATTTAAACAGGGATGTTTACCTTCTGCCGGTAGCGGTATCTTATGACTGCCCACCGGATGTGCCATTTTTTCCTTTGCTTCTCAAAGGCAAAAAATATAGAAAGAAGTCAAACAGGTTTTTTACACGGATGCTGGGGGATATCTATTATTTTGGAGCTGACATAATAGCTTTTGCCAGATTTTTTCTTGCCAAGCGGTTATGGTACTCTTACGGATCTATATACATGGACTATGACTCTCCCATACCGGTTAAATCCATAGTAGATCTGGAAACCAACCGTGTTCAAAAAGCAAGGGATGAGTTCTCCGCTCACAGAGCATCGCTTGATAAAGTAAGTGAAGTGATTTACAATAAGTTTATCTCTCTTTATCGAATTTTGCCTGTTCATATAGTTTGCGCAGCTCTTAAAACAAGCGGTGAAATGGCTGTCTGGGTTGCGGAACTGGAGAATAGAGCGCAGAAACTTAAAGCTGCTGTACGCAAAGCAAAACAAAATACCAGAACCCTTGACAGCCTGACTGAAGAACAGATCGTCAAAGAGGGTTTGAAACAACTTCGCAAACTCAAAGCTGTACATATCAAACGCGGAAAAGTTACGGCGGTCAAGCCGCACGTTATAGATTATTTCGCGGCAGCCATTATTCAACAGGAAGAGAATAACTCATTTCTATAGCAAATCAGATTTATAAAGCCGAGGCATGCCGAGGCTCAACTATCTCGCAGCGGAGAATCTAACTAAAAATGTCTTTTGAACAGTATCTTGCTACACCGGCGGTTATTGATATCGTTTCTGAGGATAAGACAGGCTCATTTCGTGAGCTGGCTTCGGTGCTATGCAAGGCGGCTGAGATCAGCAAACAAAAACCGATACTTGAAGAGATTCTTAAACGGGAAGAGAGCTCTTCTACCTTTATTGGTAATGGGGTGGCTTTGCCTCACGCGAGAGGCTGTCCGATAAAAGAAGAGTTTGCAATCGTGGTCGGACGCAGCATAGCGGGAATTAACTATGACGCCGCCCGCAACGCTTCGGCGCATATTGTAATCTTGCTTGTCTCCAGGGAAGATGCCGAGAACACCCGGCAAATCGAAATCCTTGCTGAGATAGCCGCGTTTTTCAAATCAGAAGAGATCAGGGAGCAGATACTGTCGCAGGATGCGGTAGTAGATCTGAGAGTATTGAGCGCTGCCCTTAAAAAAGGATTGTTTGAGAAAAAGGAGCGCAGACGCGCTGTGCGTAAAACCGCCTCTCCAATTCTCGGAGCGGCGATGAATCTTGCCCGCGATTTTGACGCCCGGGCTATTATGGTATTTGCGGATGTAGTAAAAGACAACGATTTCCTGGAACAACTCGGAGCGCGCAACAAACTGATAATTGTCACAAACAACAAGACCCGGTTTGATCTCACCCGCGATAAAAAAGTAATCGGAGTTGTGCAGGCTCCTCCCATACCTGTATCAAGAACCAGTCAGCTTAAAATAGGTATTCTACTGGCGCTTTCACGGGGATTTGTAAAAAAGGAAGATAAAATCGTATGCGTCTCAGGAGGCGTAAGCGGCTCAATCTTTGATACCATAGTATGCGTTGACATAGCCATGGAATATGATTTCTTTTTTCTGACCGCGCATAATCTTTTGCCTTCCGACATTAAGCCGGAGGTGTTTGAAAGGGTTATCGGACTTGCCGGAGAGATGGCTGTAGAGGGCAGGGAAGGCAAGCCTCTGGGGACAATTTTTGTTTTGGGTGATACTAATTCTGTAAATGGTCATGTACGCCAGCTTATAATAAACCCATTTAGGGGTTATAGCGAGGCGGAACGCAACATTATAGACCCCGGACTTACAGAGACAATCAAGGAATTCGCCTCGATTGACGGAGCGTTTATAATTACAGGAGATGGCGTTATTCTATCCGCAGGCAGCTACCTTCGCCCGCAGGTTACAGATTCGCATGAGATGCTGCCGGGCGGGTTTGGGGCAAGACACGCCGCAGCCGCGGGAATAACAAGCTGCACCAAAGCCTTGGCAATTACTATTTCGGAATCTACCGGAATGGTTAATATTTTTAAAAACGGAACTATAATGCTCTCTTTGTCAAAACCGATGGTTAGGGGGAGAGAAGTTACTAATTAAATTGCCGGGCGCACCCATATCAAACGTATATAAATCTACTTAAACTGTCTTTTCTGTAAACCGAATGAAATACAGTATCTATTGCTCTTCCCGTTTTATAATATCTGCGAATCTAATTGTTTTTTCTGTAAAAGGAATGAAATATACGAAAACAAACGGAGCAGGAAGCGCATAATCGGGGCCGCCGGGAATTTCCGGAGGAATGAAACTGGTAAAGGTCACAGTAATAGTATCTCTTTCATATGAAATATCTGTATTACGCGGCCAGCCGGGCCCCGCAAACACAAAATATGTCCATTTTTTGAAATTCGGCCGGTGTGTTTTTTTTCTGATGGTTGTCCGACTGTTCTCATCATATCCGGTAGAGTTTAGAAAAGAGGTTAATTGAGCGGCATCCCGAAAGAGATGTTGTTCCTGTATGCCCGGAATAATTGCTCATCTTGTAAATGCACAAAGTATCGGCTTTGATATTGGTCACAGCGGCGGCAGCTTTCTCTGAAGCGTAAACATTATTTATTGTAAATAACAACGCGGTCATCAACCACGATTTATTAATTAATTTTTCCATTATAGCACCTTTTTTACTTTTGAAGTTATTATCTTTCACGGACAAACACAGAACTGGAACCTTCATCCTTAACGCAGCGAACGGAGTAGCCGTAAGCCTTATTGAGACCTTTCCAGTAGGTCATCTCGGATGAGTAGCTTAAGTTGGTATGATCTGAGGACCAAGTCATGCTACACTTATAGGCATTCCCCCTGCCAATATCGTTTACCTCAGTGGCGCCAAAAAAAGTCAATATAAAATATCTTTTTAAGATTAAATATTGTGTTATTATAATCGGCTGTACGAATCGCCAGCAAAAAAACGGGGCTTTCATTCAGTAGACATTAATTAGCCTATGCAAATATTTATCAATACATCCCATTTGCAAATTTCTATTTAAGATAATTTTCGGGACTGAAAGCGTCTTCATCAGGTAAAATATTTTTAGCCTCTTTGAGGAATACATTGAAATCATCTTCATCTGCGCGGAAGCGAAGAATACACTGATAAGCCGCAAGCCGCAGTTTGCTTAACAAATCGTCATCAGGTTTATTTTTGATATACTGATACTTGCGTATAAGCGGGTCAAATTCATGTAAAATACGTTCTATAGCCTGTCTATCGCCGGACTGCGCCAACTCCAGCTCTTTTTTAAAAATATCATTGACACGCATTGTTGAAAAGTCTCCTCAGATTGATAGCACTGTGGGTCGGATACCGCCGATTACATTCCCTGGCGGTTCATATCCATTTCAAAATAAACTATGGTATACAGATTACGCCATAGATAATACTTAGCAACTCCATGTTATAGTCATTCAACTTGAAAAAGAGTTTTATTAATGCAGAATGCAGAAATGAGGTGATCTGATCTTTTATTTCTGCATTCGGACATCTATTTTGAAGTTGAATTATTATATAACATATGTATCACATAAGATTTACCTTATTTAAAAAAGAACGGTTATATCAAAAAACGCAACTTAGGTCGATCAATTTTACATATATTATTTGTTAGGTAAGCCGGTAACCGGACGCTTGAATCATCCGTAACTTTTTTCATCAAACTCATTTGTGAGATTACTCTCTTCCGGCAGGTCAGTAAAATCCATACCCTCTTCGGAGATCCGCTCAAGCGGCTTAACAATAAACGGTTCCTGCGCGGGAACTTCCATTTGTTTTAATGATGAATGCTGCTCATTTTGAGAAGCCCCATTTTCTGGTTTTTCATCATTCAGGATGTTAGAGCCGGTACCGCCGCCTTTACCAAGTATATATCCTGAAATTCCTGATAGTATAGCCGCGAGTTCGCTCCCGCCAAGTACATTGAGGATGCCAAACAGAATTATCGCTATTATAAGGATAAAAACCGTGATAAACTGCAAACCCGAACTGCTAAGGAGCTGCTTTGAAAGAGAAATATCAGACCGTTTAAATATTATCAGAAAAAACGCCAACAATAAAATCCCTATAAGCCCCGAAAACGTGAGGCTTATCCATATCCTGAAATCCTGATCACGAAACTCAGGCGAAAGGCTCATATACATAGCTTGCTCCGCCTGAAAAATATCCTGCATCAGAATTTCTATGTTTTTTTGAATCTGCATGTAGGCTATCTGGTTAAGACTATCCCTGCTTGCGGTTTCTTCATGCCGCGCTTTTATACGGGGCAGTATTTCTGTTTCGATATATTGAGCGGTATATTCGCCATTGTAATCGAAACTGGGTCTTACCGAACTTATCCGTAAAAGTATCTTGTCCCCTGGTTTGCGGGATTTTAATTCATCTTCCAAATTCTGCAGATAATCGACAGCGAACAGTTTGCTGTATGACAAACCGTAGTAATACTCATCTCCGGCCATTTTGAGAATCCTTAATATCTCTTCCTTGTAGTTGATGTATTGCCGCAGCTTTTTGTAATCGCGTTTGTCGTTTTCTGTTTTGAATACGCGTTTAAAATCCGAAACGTATGGTTCTGAATTGTATAGCTGAACGTAATAATCTCTTGTAACGTTGTCATCATTGCCCTCGAAGGTAGAGGCGCGGGAAAACGTGGCTGCTGCTAACACAATAACTGCTATACTGAAAATGGCTCGCTTCATGATTTGTTATTACCTTTCAGGAAAACGGTTGCTGGCTATAATTAAAGCAAGACTGAAAAATGACAAAAAAGCAACGCCGGCAGAAAACCGGTCCATGTTGCGCTTTAAGGTTGTAAAGCCCTTTTTATGATCAAGTGACCTTATCTTAAAATCATGAAAGGAGGTGAGAACATGGATTTCGGCAAAATCAAAGATTATCTCGGCGATTTGTCTGATAGAATACCCGGCGCGGATATGCTCAAAGATGAGTTGACCTCAAAAGTAAAAGGCGCTTTGACAGACAAACTTAAGGGAGGCTTAGCAGACAACTTGAAAAGCGGTCTAAGTGACAAACTTAAGGGGGGATTGGCAGATAAGCTTAAGGGCGGGTTGATGTAGAAGAGGGGGATATCCCCCTCTTTTTCAGATTGTTATCCTCCCAATCCCAATCCTGCCCCTTGAAAAACCGGTTCCAAATATGCAAATATTGCATTCAATATCCGACTATTAATTGCGTCATGGTATTCCGCAAAATCAAATAAAGTCAAATCGCGGGTTTGCGGCGGAGAAAAAACTAACATTCCGTTTACAATATTAGGTATGTAGCCTGCCGCCATTAGTCCGTAAATCTCCCTTGCAGTGACAGAAACAGGAAAATTCCCGTTGCCTCGAAGATAAATTGCATTAAAATCCAATAAAGGTATCGCGGCTTCTCCAACAAAATTAAAAGTGCTTCGCCCGTTTATTCCGCCAACTACCCAAGCATCATTAATACCTAAGGTCCATTGATTTTCTCTAAGGACATTGCCGGGTTGATTTCCATTTGTAACATAAAAATTAGCAGCGCCGTTATCATCTACTAACATCGCTTGACCTGCATTTGGTGGATTAGGCAGACGTCCGATAATATTATTTAATGCGTCCATCCTGCCTAACAGACAAAAATTGTTGCGATTCGCAGCTGCGTTCATGTACACATTAAACGCAAGTTGACGTTCCTGACATTGTTGACATTGATTACACTGACATGGATTATTTGGATAATAAAAAACACCATATTGTTGAGTAAACTCCTGCCCGTTCATTAGAATCTCCTTTGTTTTAAGTTAGCTTTTTCACAAAAACAATCTACTGCTTTTAAATATTGCGGAGAGGGAGTTACCCCCTCCCCTCGCTTTTTCAGCTTGCGGTTTTAGCTGCACCCGCTTTAGTATCCGCAACACCCATCAACACATTATTGTACACCACTTTGTTTTCCTGAACGGCCTTATTGCTCTCTTCCCATGTGAGATGCGCTTCCACAGCCTGTTTGAATTCACCGTCAGCATCCTTAACTTTAGCTGTTGTAAACTCTTCGTAACCCTTGGCAGCCGAGCAAACTTTCTCGATAGAAGCATTTTTGCCATCCAAAGACGCGGCCAAAGAGACTTTGTCGTGCGCTCCTATCTGCAGGTCATTCCAGAAGTTGTTTACAGCGTCCTCATTAAGCTTCTTCTTTTCATCTTCAGACGCGGCTTTAAACTTATCTTCAAAACTCATCCGCGCGGTGTTCTGAATAGTTTGCAGCCTTTTTGTAAGAGCGCCCAATTTGATAGTGCGTGTTTCACGCGCGGCGTTTTCGGCATTTTCGAGCTGCATGCTCTTTTGACGCAGTTCCTTTATTTTCAGGCTGCGTTCGCGGCGGGCGCCTGTGAGTTCCGCGCCGGACGGGTCAACCGGACGGCTGCCTATAAGGTTGGGTGAAACCGCCGATGCCATCATGTCAAGAACCCGCGCGAGACCTTCCGGCGTACCGTGGTTTGTGGCGCGAACGTCAACATGATACTTTGCGGAGTTGTCCGAGCTGCGCGTGTTGGAGCTGTGAGCCGATACACTGCCGCTTACCGAAACAGATACAGGCCCCCAGCCAACCCTGGCGCTGAATGAACCGCTGCCTGACATGGAGGATTCGCTTTTTTCACACTGCTTGACTTCCATGTCAAACAAAATGTTGACTTCATCGATCTGCAGGTTTGGAATAGGTACAATAGCCAGCAGCGGCACGTCTATAGACATCTCCTGCATGTTCAGGTTACCATCCGGATCCGGATCCTGTTTGGTGAACTTGAACGCCACAGTACGCGCTTGTTGGTTTGCATCGAAACCAACCTCGTTAATAAAGTTAGCCGTGCTGCGCGCAAGAAGAATGCTGGATTCGGCTGCAGCGGTTAACGGCCCGCCGATCAGGTTCTTCATGTCAAGTCCCTTAAATTGTTCTCCGATACTCATTTACACTGCCTCCTGTTAAGGTTATTGGTTTTTCGGGCGTTTATAGGACGGCCCGAAAAAGTTATGTTTTCCCGCCGGCCGGTGGGGTTAAATCATCAGTAAATTTCACTTTGTTCATAATTTTCCATAACCGGAGTGTCTTCCTGCGGAATTTCCGGTTCGGCGATCTCCTCTTCGCCGATGCCTTCTTCGGAACAGGTCTCATAGCCATATGCCGCTCCGGGATCATAAGGTTTGAAAACTATCTCTCCTTTGAAATTGCCGTTTGTACCGTTAAATTCCAATTGGAGATCTCCTCCGTTTTTTTGAAAATCCGAACGCTCATCTTCAGTGACATTTGCCGTAAAAACAACCCGCATATCAGTTACACAAAGAGGCTGAGGCGGCAGTGAGCTCTTGTTTTCCGATGTCCTCAGCGCGTTGAGGTAGTCGCGCCGCAGCATTTGGCTTGCGTAAGAGGCCGTCTCCGTAAGCGCCTGAACCAAATTTTTTAACGATAACTTTTGTCCACTCATATTAATCAGCTCCTTTTTCGTCTAACCACGCTGGTTTACGCGCGAATCCGACATGGTAAATGGTTTTTTGCATTACAAGCTCATGTTCTCCCATAAGATAACGTCCAATAGCGATATCTTTACCGATAATAATACCCTTTGGGTAATCATTCAGGCACCGGTTTAGAAGCGTCACCTGTGACTGACGCGCGTCATCGGATAAAATGATGTTGGGATTTACACTGCCTACCGCTACTTCCTTAATGAATTTTGCTTCCGATATATCAAGCCGTTTCTGATTATTCACTATTTACGCTCCCTGCCGTTTGACGGTTGATTTCGTACAGGCTGCGGCGAATCATGCCCGCTGCCGCTTTCTGGTTCGCTCTGAAAATCCTGCGTGATTTTTTCCTTTTCCAATTCATCGAGCTGAACTTCCAGATCAAGGCTTATTTCCTTATACTCTTTGATTGACTTACACAAATCGGCGGTCTCTTCATCCTCCGGTTCTTCATCCGTATAGTTTCGGTTCTCGATGTATTCTTCGTAATTCATACCTGTTTTAGCGTTCAGGAGATTGTTTTTGCCGCGAATCACCTCTTTTATCTCTTCGATCTTGCTGTTAAGTTCTTTCTCACGCTCTATAAGTTCCATACGCCTGTTGTACTCTTCAAGCTCTTTTCCGGTGAGCGCTTTGCCCGATTCGTCTAATGGCCTTGCGCTTAAACGTTTAGGAACAGCCTGCGCATTGAGAGTGTCAACGAACCGCGCCAGCCCTTCGCTTATGGGAACGCTCTCCAGTTCCACTTCGAAACTGAACCTTGCCTGATTTGCGCTTTCGCGCTGTTTTTTTGAGCAAACCTGCGTAAAAATTTTTACGGAGTCGCCGACAGTTACAAAGTTTTTTACCTCAACGTCAAATGCTACTTTTGTTTTGGATACTTTCAAACTGCTCAACGGATAAATTGACAAAAGCGGTATTTCAAGACCTATGCGCTCAGCTACGGTATTATCATCCGCGTCGTTGCGCAGCTGCTGGTATTGCATTTGTATTGTGTGAAGATGTACGGTAGGATTACCGGCGCTGTCGGCATTCATATCTCCGGTTGACGCTAAAAAATCCACTATGTTTGAGCTAAGCCGCATGTTTGCTTCTGACACGGCATGCAGCGGCGCGTAGACCAGCTCCTTCAACTCAACCATATTATGCCGGTTATTGCGTTTGTTTCTTCTTTCCATATCTAACGCTCCTTCTTGTATTGATATTTTTAAAGTGATTTCATCGCGTTATATCTATACAGCATCTTTGCTAATATTTCACCTGTAACAGTCTCCTGACAGCTGATTCCGCCGGCAAGCCCGCTGCGAACCGCCCATTCCCATGCGTCATCCGTATCGTTTATCCCTGGAGGAGACAGAGCGTCTGTTTTAGCGGCGAAAGAGTTTTCCTGTGCCCAGGTTTTCATGAATACTTCAGGCGCCCCCCATTTTTCAATAAGCGTTTTAACACTGTTATTTACTACATAGACCGGGTGTTCAAAGTGAGGCATATCTTTAAAACTTTTGAAATCACCGCCCCAAAACAGGCCGATGCTCTTACCTAACTGTCCCACTTTTTGAAAAAAACCATCGCAGTTCTCATACTCTTTACCTTTTACATTACGGCAAAAGTCAAACGCGACTCCCCAACAGTGCGCACTTTGCGGATACTTGCAGTTTGTAACAATCTTGCCAGGCGCGCTGCGCCCCTTTTCATATAACTGCGTCTGCTCGGCTTCGCTGCGCAGTGTTTCTGTTATTAGCAGCGGCAGACCATTCTCACGGCATAACGCGGTAAGTTTTTCCGCTTTGGCACGCATCTCCGGGTGCAATTTTTCTACTCCCCTCATACATTTACCTCCTTTTATGGTTTCATATGAATGCTGTATGACTGTAAAAAGAACATAAACACAAAAAACGCAACTCTCATCTTTTTTTCAGTCTGCGTTGCGTTTTTATTGTAAAGTATCTTTTTGTATATAATAACGACAAGTTGTATGAATCTCATTTTATTTTCAACAACTATCGAATTCACACTTTTATTGCGTCATGAAAGGGGAAACTATGGGGCATTATATTCTTTTGGAATATTTGAGAGAAAATCCTGAAAACGAGTCTTCTGTTTTGTCAAACATATATGCATATTTCAAATTTAAGGCATATCTTCAGACTACCCTGCGTTGTACCCGCAAATCTTACTGCATCAAGCAATGGAACGCAGCCTTAAACATGAGTTTTTTACCGCCGCATGAGCTGTGTCTGCTGTCTGACTCTAAAACAACAACTACGGCCGTCGACCCGCCTAACGATGTTGAATGGGCGATTAAACAGCTGGAACCTGGTCAGGCAGAGATAATAATACTGTATTTTTATTACGACAAAACTGATTTGGAGATATCGTGCATGAAGAGCATAACACGTCAAGCGGTTAATAACACCAGGCGCAGAGCTTTAAACAGGTTAAGGGAACTTCTTGTCAATAAATAGGTGATCTATGTAAAATTAAATGAAACTCACCGAAATAAGAACAGTGCTTCCCGCTTTCGCGGGGATGACGTGAAGGCAACTTACATTCAACTATCACACAATAAAAAGGAGAGACAAAAGTAAACACATTGTTTTAAGAATCGCTGGTGTCCGCTTTAGTTTAATATCAATAGCTTCCGGGCGGTGAAAGTGAATAATGGAGAGCATTCCTACAAAGATAAAACCTGAGGCATATAGTGTAAGGAACGGGGAGACTAAAAAGTTGGTATATCCAATGAACATTTTTAGTCCAATGAAGCAATAAATCCCCAAAAATATCTCCACAAGACATGTGATATCTTTTAAAGGTTTATACCCTGCCCTGCCTTTTGCCTCCCCTTTTTTTGGAGTGCGGTGGAAAGGTGATTCCTTTCTGAAAAGCGCTTCAATAACGGCTTTTCCGTTATTGACTGCCAGACCGGTACCTATAAGCATCATGGCTGGAATAAGGAAAAATTGTTTTCTTGCCCTATTTCCTATTAAATGCTGAGAAACCATATACATTGTAGAGGGGCCGCTTGTGGCTAAAATCATGGCTGCCACTACAAGGCCAAACCACACCGGAGCAAGTGTTACTTTTACAAAAAACAGCACAGGCATCGTGAGTATCGCGATCATGAGCATAAGCGGATGTACCACATAGTGAGTAAGATGTAAAACCGCCTGCATAAATTTAAATGGCGACACCTTCTTTTGGATAAGCAAGGGGATAATTTTGATAGCGGTTTGAATAGAACCTTTGGCCCATCTGAACTGCTGGTTTTTAAAAGCGTTAATGTCCTCAGGAATCTCTGCCGGAACTGCCAGATCAGGCACATATTCGGTTTTCCAGTCGGCCAACTGCATGCGGTAAGAAAGATCCATATCCTCTGTTAATGTATCATGCTGCCAACCGCCGCTTGTTTCAATAGCTTTTCTTCTGAAGACACCCGCGGTACCGTTAAAATTCATAAAAAGGCCGTTCCAGCTGCGGGCCGCCTGTTCAATCATGAAATGACCGTCAATACCCATCGCCTGGCCGCGTGTTATGAGAGATGACTTTTTGTTAAGATGCGTCCAACGCCCTTGAACAAGACCTAATTCCGGTCTGTCAACAAAGAACGCAACCGCTTTTTTGAGAAAGTCAACTGTGGGTACAAAATCGGCGTCGAATATAGCGACAAATTCAGCATCTGTATATTTAAGCCCGTTTTGAAGAGCGCCGGCCTTAAAACCTGTACGGTCGGTACGTCTGATGGTTGTTATGTTCACGCCCTGACTTTTTAATTTCTCAACTGTCTGGTCAACGTAACCTTTTGTTTCATCTGTACTGTCGTCGAGCACCTGAATTTCGTGACGAGAAGCGGGGTAGTCCATTGCGGCGGCAGCTTCGATCACCCGGCACGCTACAAGCTTTTCGTTGTACATTGGCAGCTGAGTGACTACTTTAGGGAAGATGGATTCATCGTGAACTCCATAGTAATGCTGCATGGTTGCGCTCTGTCTGGCAAGCGTATCTTTTCTTTTGCGCAGGAAAAGATACGTCAGTATATAACACTGCAAACCGTATCCAAGCAGAAGGAGCGAGCAAAGGGCATATAAAAAACATACAATAATGAGTGCTATCATTTTTAAACTTTCACCTTTGTATACTTCAAGTAGTTTTGGATTAGAATTACCGGCTTAGTTTCCCAGTATTCTCTATTATTATGGGAGCTGAATAATATAATTTATGTTAAATATGGGTTAAGTAAAAAATTGATTTTTTTATGCTTTTTTGATACCATATGAATATCAGTGCCGGTTTTAAGCGGTTAAGGCAGGTGCCGTTTGCTCAAAAAGCGCGTTTGTTTCCTGTAATATTTCACGGAACAGCTCCGCATCTTCAAGAATATTCGCTGTTTTAAGGTCATCCCACCCAGATTGCCTGCTGCCGCATACATCTCCTGGACCGCGGTTGAGTAAGTCCCATTCGGCAATTGCGAAACCGTCATGACAGCCGCGAAGAAAATTTAACCGCTCCAAAAACTTTTCATTATTAAGACCGCCGGGTAAAAGAAAACAGTAAGACTGCTCATCCCCTCTGCCAACCCGCCCCCTGATCTGGTGCAGCTGTGCCAGTCCGAAAAATTCAGGGTTTTCAATCACCATTACATTCGCGTCGATTACGTCAACTCCAACTTCTATAATTGTAGTGGATACTAAAATTCCATGTTTTCCATTTTTAAACATTGATACCGCGTCCTCGCGCTCTTCACTTGACATTTGTCCATGCAGGCGAATAACCGGTACAGAAGAAAGCGGCCCCGCTTTAAGCTTTTCGGCAACGGAGTCTACTGTCCTTAGCGTTGATGAACCCTCTTCATCTTCATCCTGTTCTATACGCGGAACTACATAAAACACACGCGACTTATTTTGTATCCGCTCAAAAAGAAAATTTTCCATATCGCCGCGTTTGCTGGTTGGAACAATATGAGTTGATACGGGAATACGGCTTGACGGCTGACGTATCTCTACAGTGTCAAGATCACCGTAAAGAGTCTTTGCAAGCGTCTGAGGAATAGGCGTGGCGGACATAAGCAAAAAATCACTCTGAGGCCCCTTTTCCTGAAGAGAAAGACGCTGGCTTGCGCCGAATTTATGCTGCTCGTCAATTACTATCATTCCAAGTTTGTAAAACCGCACAGAGGGCATAAACAGAGCGTGCGTACCAACTACAAATTGTAATTCACCGGAAGCGAGTTTTTTTAAGATTTCCGTTTTTTCAGGTGAACTGCCCCCGCCAAGATAACCAACGCCGAACCCAAGCGGATCAAGGTATTTCTGAAGAGTTGCGTGCGTCTGCCTCGCCAAAACATCGGTAGGCGCCATCCAGGCAACTTGCCGTCCGGTATTAAGGGCCGGAAGGGAAGCCATGAGCGCCGTCACTGTTTTCCCGCTGCCCACATCTCCCTGAAGAAGGCGATGCATTCTTGAAGATTTCGCGGCGTCATCGTATAAAATTTTTACAGCCTGTTCCTGTGAATCTGTCAAGGTAAATGGAAGCGCGGCGCGCAGCTTTTTATCCAGACCGCCGGCTGTCATGGAATATCCCGGGAGCGCAAACTTTCTCTTGTTCCAGCGCAGGGCAAGAGCGAGCTTGTACAGCTCTTCATACTTCAGCCTCAATTTGTATTTGTCAATATCAGAAAAATTCTCAGGTAAATGGATATTGTAAAGACACTCTTTCAGCGGCGCAAACTCATGTTTTTGCTCTATGGCCGCCGGCAGTACTTGAGGATAGTGTTTAAGATTTTTAAATATCCATTCTATGGATTTGTGAAGCTGTTTTTGATTAATTCCAGCTTCCCGCATCGTTTCTTTGATAGAATAAATTGCCAAAACCGGACTGATGCCGCTCTGTGTGCCAACCTTTTCAACAATCGGATGAACCATCTGGTCTTTGGCGTAATGGTTTATTTTACCGGTAAGAAAAAGAGTGTCCCCGGTTTTTATGTTCTTTGACTGATACACCGCACCCGCAAACCACATCACTTCGAGACTGCCGCTCTCATCCCTTATCATAATTCTGAAACGTATTTTTCGCCCGGGTTCAAGCCGCACTCTCTCCACTGTGCCGCTCACAGTTACAACAGAATCTCTGAACATGCTCACATCTTTGAGCGCAACCTGTTTTGAGCGGTCGATATATTTTACAGGATAATAATACAGCAAGTCCCCGACGGTCTTGAGTCCGGCAGCGTCTAAAGCCTGCAAACGCCTGGGGCCCAAACCGGGAATTAAGCTCAGGGAGGAGAGGAAATCTAATTGCGAAACACCGGCTTTGGACATGATGGAGTGAATATAGTAAATAGAAAGCAAATTGCAAATTACAAATCGCGAATTACAAACAAAACTGCGGAAACAGCGTATGTAAGGGCAGCAAGCATACGGCTGAAAAGTCAAAATAAATATCTATTGACTTTCTCAGAAAATTTATTATATTAATTAAAAAATTCGTGCTGTACAGCCTGATGTCTTTTTGACATATTAAATTCTTTTTTTACCCGCAAATTAAACAAAAGCGAAGGGACGGATGTTAATGTTTAAACTTAGTTTAAAAGCTCTTCTTATGCTGATAACGCTTTTTTGCGTCGCCAACGCCCAGTACGCAGTCCGCGTTTACTCAAAACATGAGTCGATACAGGATTCAAACGTTTCACGGCCAAGGATCTATGTAGAAAATACCGGAACGGAAACAAGACTGTTAGGCAGCGATACCGAGTTAAGATATAGAGAATTGCGAATGCATGACACTACCAGTAAAACATATTCACAATGGAAACTTATTAATGGGAGCAGAAGATAATGATTAAGAATAAGGATGTTGTTCTAAAAGTATTAACACTTTTATTTTGCTGTTTTTCGATTACATACTGCAGTGCGATAAAAAAACTATTTAACCATAGAGAATATTTTGAAAAACTTGCGGTAACATGCAGAACACCTTTGGGAGATGATTGTAATCCAATAGCAGATAAGTTATTTATAGAAATGCGCCACAAAAGTTTAAAAGAATGGAAAAAAAATGAAGATAAAATTTGTCGTGCATTTACAAGAATGTGTTTTTATTCGGCAGAACTACCAAATTATCATTTAGATGATACTTTACTTATAAACCTGTTAATTGAGACATTGGGAGAATTATCACCAAGAGCAAATAGGTCAGCTATATCGCACCTTGAAGACATTCCTTATCAATATCTAACCCCTCCTCGCCGGGCAAAAATTATAGATAAATTAAAACGGGTTGATGACATCAGCTTTCACAGCCGCCTTGTCGCAGCTATTGATCCTCCTGCGAGTATGAAAGAGCAGTTATTTGCTTCAAGAAGATTCGAAAATGATCATTACAAGATGGGGATAAAGGCAAGGCTTGGAGATAAGGAGAGTGAAAGAGAACTAATAGCACATATTGACGCACTCTTGAAATTAAGTATTGGGGTAAAAGAGAGATTTGGAAATGAAGAGAGGGTGAACAATTTTATTGACAGCATGTGGAAAGCTAATGTTGATGGCTTTACTAATACATATCGACCTGACTTTTATGAACGTATTATTAACAATCTTTTATTATGCGGTACAGATGAATGTCTTAAAACGGCATTAGGTTTTTTCGCGAAATTTCAACCACGGCTTGATTCGAAAGGACGTGTACATAAAGACCAATATGGTTCACAAGGAAGGCTGAACCCACTAGAATCAATTATTATCGGTTTCAGAAAATATCATCCGCATCTGCCTTTGTTACATGAGGAACTTGATAGTTTACTATCTCTTTTCTTGCGCCAGCAGCGCAAAGGTCTTGAAGAGGAAATAACTGAGTACATGGAAAAATTTATAAATTGGGCAAACAAGGAGTATGGTACGAATTTTAAACTCGAAAGTAATCTTTTGTTTACAGGCCAGCAGAATAATGAGATCTACCATAAGAAAAAACAGAATGAAAACGACTCTGAAAAGAAATAAAAATGAAACCTAATGTCCGTTTAACTCCGCAATTAAAATTCATTTGCCTTTACATTTTTGCAACGGCATTTTCCGGTTTTTCATATATCGAAACAAAAATTTCCAACGGAATACACACATTTTCAGAAACCCAAGACAGCGGCAGTTCCTGGGGCGCAATTGAAACTTTTAACCGGGCGTCGCTTGCTCTAAAGCGTACCGGCGATACGGTAAACTATATCGAAGCAGGGATAGTTATAAATGTAGAGAGGTGGCGTAATTCATGGTATTTTTTTGATGGTGGTTTGATACTGCGGCTAAGTTCCGGTATGCAGAATCTCGGCCCTTTCAATTGGCAATTACACGTCAACAGCTATGAAACATTTACTGTAGGCAACGGTCTTACAATAAAAGAGCTCTCAAGCGCTGAAACCGGGGCGAGAGTGTCGGCTTTCGGATTTAATTTACGTTCAGCAATTTACGGAAGTGAAATGTGGTACTATTGGAGGGATTCGCTTCAAGGTGAAATAGTTTCACGCAAGGATTTCTGCAAATAGTATTGTATTGCCGATGGGGTACCGGCATTCTTTTTAAGAGTAGGATATAGCCGTATAAATATAGACCACTGACAAACCGGTTCACATATTACCTCAAAATTAACTACACAGCATTCGCTGCTTTGTTTTATATTTATCAATCAGCTTGCAATCATAAATCCTTTTGTAATTTCATTTAATAAACTATGCCGACATCTCCCATGCGTGAAAAGTACGATATAGTAATCATTGGGGCCGGCCCTGCGGGTTTGAATGCCGGTATGCATGTGACTTCCGCCGCTTCATCTCTCTCTGTTCTTCTGCTTGACAAGATTACTCCGTGGGAAAGGCCGATCCCCTGCGCTGAGGGACTTGGACGGCTTGGGTTTGAGGAAGCTCTGAAGGTTGACCCCTCCTGGATACGCCTTATAATCAGCCGGGCGGTTTTTCACTCTCCTGACGGATCAAGCGTCAGCTATACCGACAGTAATAAGGGATATATAATTGACAGGGCCAAAATGCAGCGAGACCTTGCTGGCGCGCTCCAAAGCCGCGGCGTGGAGATTGGCCTTGGGTTCAAAGTGGTTAATGTCTCCTGCCCTGATTCAAAGGGCAGCCGCAAGGTAACCCTTGACAACGGCGCCGCTTTTGAATCACGTGTTGTTATTGACGCCTCCGGCCCGGTATCGCTTCTGGGAAAAGGGGAAAATATTTGCTGGAAGCCTTATGACCTTGAGCCTGCGTGTTTCGTTGTCGCGGACAATGTGCGGACCGAAGAGGATGCGGTGAACATTTACGCCGGACAAAGTGTAGCCCCCGGAGGATACGCGTGGGTATTTCCGCGTGGTAATGGAGCAGCCAATATTGGAATTGTAGTGGGTAAGAATTTTGTAAAGGGCGTTAATATCAAGGAGCTTCTTGACATATTTTTAATGAAGCGTTTTCCTGACGCCCGTATCATCAGCAGGTTTGCGGGTTCTATTCCCTGCGGGTATAAGCGTAAGGCTATCGCTCTGCCAGGTCTGATAAAATGCGGCGACGCGGCAAACGCCACTAACCCGATATCAAGGGCTGGAATTGTCGAAGCGCTTATATCAGGCGGCCTTGCCGGGAACGCGGCTCTGAATATGCTTGAGGCTGAAAGCGAAAAAGTGTTTACAAAAATCTGCAAAGATTACGAAAAAGCGTGGTACGAAAAACGAGGGGAACCTCATCTGAAATTAGCAAAAGTTAAAGGTTCACTTGCTAAAGTTCCGGATGAAGATTATAACCGGGCCGCGCAAGCTTTGCAGTCGGTTGATCAAAAAAATGTTTCTATGGCCAAAATTTTCGGTATGAGCCTCGGCAGATTTCCCCGCCTTGTCTGGGCGCTGCGTCACTTGATGTGAGGAAGTTTTCAGTTACCGGTTTCCAGTTATCTTTCAATCAATCAAAAAAGATGCGGAAATGTTAAAACCACTTAATAATACAGCAAAAACTTTATCAGCTCTTTATTTTTTATTTCCGCATTGACCGGCAAAGACTCACACTACCGTTTCTATGGCGTTTAACGCTTCTTTGAGATCCGCTTCCCGTACTTGACGCACTTCCATTCCACGCCTTGCCATACCTCTGAACCATGTGTCCTGACGCTTTGCCAGATGAAAAATGTCCCGCAAAAGTTCTTTGGTCATATGTTCGTAACTGACTTTTTTGGTTAAATAACGGGCGGCGTGTTTATACTCCATGCCAAAAAGATCAAAGCGTTCAGGTGATATTCCGGTATCAAGCAGCCGGGCCGCTTCCTCGACAAGGCCATTTTCAAGGCGTTCGCAGAGACGTTTTTCTATGCGCGCCCTCAGCAGAGAGCGATCCCAGACAACGTAAAGTATAAGAGGATCTATAGCCGGAAACTCAACCGCGCGGCCTGATGTATTACTTAAGCCCGCGCGCGCTATTTCGATACCACGCACGATACGTTTTTTTGTGCTGGTATCCGTTTTGGCAAACAGGCGGGGATCTTCATCCTTGAGCATCTGTAAGAGAGTTTCACAAGGTTCGTTCATCAGCGTTTTTCTAAGAGCCGTGTTTTCAGGGACAGGCGCGATGCGGTACCCTTTTAAAACCGCTTCTATATACAAACCGCTGCCTCCGGCAACTACCGGCAGGCATCCGCGGCTTGATACATCTTCAAACGCTTTGTAGAAATCCACCTGGTAATTATATAATGTATAGACTTGCGCCGGGTCGGCAATGTCAATAAGGTGATATGGGACAGCTTTACCATCCGCGGCATACTCGCAGAGGTCTTTTCCTGTACCGATGTCCATCCCGCGATAAACCTGCCTCGAATCGGCGGAAAGGATTTCGCCGTTCAAGCGGTTTGCGATCTGTACGGCAAGCTTTGTTTTTCCGGAGGCGGTAGGGCCGCAAACTACTACACAATTCATAAATAGAAAATAATATTTCAGCGCTCCGCTGCCTGACGCTAATTTTAATTTGCAATTATTTTCTTGTTTTTCCATAACAAACAATTTATATTGATACCTCAATTGTGATTTTTTATTACAATGGTTAAGCCCAATATCAACTATGCGCACATATACCTTAAACATTTGGCACTAACCGTCAAGAGTGGATAACAATTATACTTTCAATAAACCGTTTTCAGAGGAGGTTGCGTTTTTCAAATGAAAAATTCATTTAAAATATGCGCGTTGACAGCTGTGGTTTGCGTAAGCCTGGCTTTTGCCTGGGATGATGATGAGGCTTCCGAACCTGCGCGAATAGAACAGGAAGCGTCTGTTGAAGAGACAGCGGGTGAGGAGCAGTTAGCGTCCAAAGTGGATTCGCTTTCAACCGAACTTTCTGCGGTTAAGACAGAACTTGATACCGCGAAAGCCGAGCTTAAGAGTGTCAAGATCGAACTTGAGACTGTAAAGACAGAGCTTTCTGCCGCGAAAACCGGGCTTGAAGCTAACGGGACAGAACTTGAGAACGTCAAAACAGAACTTTCCATATTAAAGGATGGGAAGTCATACCAACACCACATTGGTTTCCGCTTTGGTGCTGGTGTCAGCGCACTGCGCGGACACAAAGCGCTCAAATCCGATGATTTTGTATCGGGAAATTACGCGATCATACTTAAACCTAATTGTGCCGCCGGATTAGGACTTGTTTACGGATTCGATCTTAACGAACGTTTCACCCTTGGGGCTGAGGTTTCGTACTCGTATTACAGCGCTCATGGTGAATACTCGGTAAGAAAAGAGGGTGTGGACTTCGGAGATCTTAATGTAGCCGGAGTAAGTCTGCATGCTTTGGAATTCCCTGTTTTAATCCGCGCCAACGTTGGTAATTACTACAGTGAACTAGGTCCTCTGTTCGGTTACAACTTTTATACGCGGATGTATAAAAACAGCGATCTCAAAAAACCGTACCTTAACCGTTTTGCGGTTGGTATTACAGTCGGTACCGGAATCAAAATCAACAATTGCGCGTTGCTTGGCGTACGCGCTAATTTCGGATTTCTTGAATACGCCGAAGAAGCGGCCGGAGTACCGTGGAGCGTACAGGCAAGCGTAACGAAATTTTTGTTTTAACGTATATATAGCACAGAACGGCAGATTGCCGTTCCTTACAGAAAATTCACTTATTTACAATAACTTTTCTTTTTTAGAAGGAGAAAATGATGAACAGAAAGTTTTTCAAGCCGTTACTCTTAGCCGCAGCAGGTGTTGCTGTTATGCTTGCCGGATGCGGAGACACTATTGTTGATGTGACCGATCCTGCCGCGCCTATTAAGGATGAAATACGACCGGAGGTAAGGCTTAATATCGTTGTGCGCGATACGCTTTCAGGCTCTATACTGGACGGCGCAAAAGTAACGCTGCTTACAAGAGCGGAAGAAAAAACAACCGATGCCGCTACTCCGGGAACTGTAAGTTTTGACAATGTTTACGTTGGTGAGCACAGAGTTCTTGTTGAAATGAGCGGTTATGCGTCTATAATAAGACAAATCAATATCTCAGATGACGGAATAGAGAACAAAGAGGTATACATTGCTCAGGAAGCAACAAGGAATGTATCTCTCTATCCTCTTAACGCAAGACTTGAAGGTAAATTGTTCTACGAAGATAGAAATACCAACAAAACCGTTCCTGCGCAAGGCGCTAAAGTTCGTGTTACACTTACCAGCGCGGAATTTGTTGACAGATATCCTGAAGTACCAGTAAACGCTGATGGTGAGTATGTGTTTACAAACCTGCCCGCCGCCCCTTATTCTATCGAAGCTTTAAACTTTACTGTTGGTGATAACATTTATCAAGGTATAAATTTAGTCGCAGTAACATTGAAAGCGGATGCAAGCGTTGTTATAACCGCCATTGAAAAATACTCAAATATTCTTCATTCTATTGAACTCCGTGGTTTCCCCAAAGGCCCTATCGGCATTTCTGAAGAGATGGAATTTGAGTTCAGTCAGGAAGTAGATGTTTCACAGATTACACCCTCTACAATAACAATTAATCCGGCTCAGGCAGTGAACATCGTCTGGGACGCAAATAAAGTTACAATCAAACCTGTAGCTCAGGGCCGTTGGATAACAAATGCTTCAGGTCTGGTTAGGATCATCTTTGCGACTTCTTTATATTCTGTTAATGGAACTTCGCTGAGTACTTTTTTCAGAGATGTACTTGTGGCAAATGCAGATTTAAGCGCCATAAAAGTATCCGGACTTGTTGATTCAACCGCTACAACAATTGACACAAGCTCCGGAAGCGTAAGAATCCGTTGGAACAGTGTTGAAGATGCCGATGGTTACAGAGTCTATATTAAAGACGGTAACGATAACTACAGGCTTGCCGCAGAGACTTTAGCTCACGATGATACTGTCACAGGTATTAATCTGAGAGATAAGAATGGTGTGCTGATGAAAATCGGTTTCAAGGAGCTGCGTTTCATCGTTCAGGCTTACAATTCTACTTCACAAACCAGTCTGGAAGGTTTAGCGGATGGTACGAATGTGCTGGTAGTTAAGGCTAAGCCGACAATTGCTGATATGAGCCTGAGGGCAGTCAGTGATTCGGTCGTTAACTTTGGCTATTATTCCGAAAATGAGATCAAATCCTTTCTGGAAACCGCCCTTGTAAATGCCGATGCGGCTGAATTAGCTTCTTTTTCCATTGTATTTACTGAACCAATGGAAAATGCTACAGGAGGAGGTACTATAACAATTCCTTCATCTTCAAATTGGCATAACTCTATACGTAGTAGAGTAGAACTAACCTACACTTGGAGCGATGATGGAAAAACTATGACATTAATCCTTAAGGTTAATGCAGGTGACATTGTTACACCAAGAAATCATGGAAGTACGGTTATTTCCATTCCTGCCACTGGTTTGAGACCTGAAAATGGCGGTGCCGCCAGACCGTTTGAAATCAAATACTCTCCAACTTCTAAAGCGGAAGAAAGAGTAACAAAGCCAACGCTGGATTTCAGATTGCCAGGAATTGCAATACAATAATTCTCTGACCATAGCAGTATTTCTTACAAAGAAGCAAGTCTCGCAAGAGGCTTGCTTTTCTTTTTTGAACCAAATTATATATTTAAGAAAACATGGATACAACCCGCCTTATAGAAATCCTTCAAATCACACTACCGGTTTTTGCCATTATGGGCGTTGGCAATATCATTTCCCGAACGGGTAAAATGACCGGTGAGCACCGCACATTTCTAAACTGGCTTGTTTATTATATTTGTCTTCCGGTTCTGATTTTTACCGCGTTGGTTGCTCAACCATTCGGCAGTTTGTTCGGCATAGATCTTATCATCGGCACTTTTCTATCAATGCTTGCGGTATTCCTGTTTTATGCGGCTTTAGCCGCGGTTTTGCGTATAAAAGGGAAAACCGCAATTGTCATGATATTCAGTACTTACTGGGCGAACGTCGCTTATATGGGGTTTCCGCTCTCAGTATCGGCGTTTGGAGATAAGGGGCTTGTACAGGCGGCAATTGTTAATGCTGTCAGTATGCCAGCTTTCATAGCTGTAACATTTATAATGATAAGTTTTTACACTGACAAACGGTCAAACAATATTTTTGCGTCATTACGCGGCGCGCTTATTAACCCTGTTGTGCTTGCTTCGGTAATCGGACTTACAGCCGCCTGGGCGGCTGACGCGCTGGGATTTAATGGGGAGAACGCCGCTATACCCATTGCCGCAAAAGAAACTTTTGCCATTTGCGAATCCATTTTGAAAATGATCGGCTCTATGGGATTGCCTTTGGCTCTTTTGTCGGTGGGAGGTAACCTGAGATTAAGCTCATTGGGGAAAAAACGGCTGCCTCTGGTACTGGCTGTGGCGGGTAAGCTGATTTTAGTTCCTCTGATAACGCTTATAATCATGCGTACATTTTTCGCTTCCGCTCAAAAAGAGGTTACCGGTGCAGCGGTATTGCTTATGGCTACACCAATGGCGGTAGCGGCATCGGTAGTTGCCGCAAAGTTTAAACTTGATGAACAGTTCGTGTCATCAATTCTTGCGGTAAGTACGGTTTTAAGCGTTGTAACAATTCCGTTTTGGCTTTACATTATCTTGTAGTCTGCCTTAATCATACTTCTGCCTCAGCCGCGCAGGCAATATCTTCATCTGCTCCCTGTATTTCGCGACAGTTCTGCGGGCGACCGCAAGTTCCTCTTTGGAGAGGATATCGGAAATTTTCTGGTCGGAGAGTGGTTTTTTTGCGTCTTCAGTGTCAACAAGCTGCCGTATTCTGTTTTTGATCCGTTCCGAAGAGATATCGGCTCCTTCGGAATCGCGGCCTACGGCTTCGGTGAAGAAATACTTGAGCTCGAAAATGCCGTGACGGGTCTGTACATATTTGTTGCTTGTTACACGGCTCACTGTTGATATGTGCATCTCAACCATGTCCGCGACATCCTGAAGCTTGAGGGGGCTGAGGTTAGGCGGGCCTTTCTCGAAAAAGATCATCTGACGGTCGATAATAGCGTACATTACTTTCAGCATTGTGGTTTTTCGCTGTTCTATTGACCGGATAAACCACGTTGCGCTGTTGAATTTCTCACGAATATATTTTTTTACCTCGCCTTTTGCCGTACTTCCCCGTTTTATAAGATTCGCGTAATTCTTGTTGATGTGCAGAGAGGGCACGGAGCGGTCATTCAGCATGACGACAAACCGGCCGTCTATCTTTTCTACAATAAGGTCGGGAATAATTGTAGATGGTTTATCCGGATTGTACTGATAACCTGGTTTAGGGTTTAAAGTCTTAATAATATCGAGCGCTTCCTGCACCTGACGGGGCTCTACCCCGAAATGACGCGATATTTCAGGGACTTTAAGCTTTTCAAAAAGATCCCACGCTTCGGAGATTATTTTCATGGTAAGAGAGTTGTGCATGCTGCGGGCGCGAAGCTGTAAAATCATGCACTCACGCAAGTTGCGGGCGCCGACTCCCGGAGGATCAAGCTTCAAGAGTATATGGAGCGCCTCTTCTACTTCATAAACTGTGGTCTGGGTGAATTCAGCGATATCCTGCTCCGGAATACGCAAATACCCATCGTCATCAAGACTGCCGATAAGAAACTGAACCAAAAGCTTTAATTTTTCATCTATTTTTTTCTCAGAGAGCTGATTTATCAGATGCTCCTCAAGTGTTTCCTGATAAACCGGAGTGGGTTCATAACGTTCATCGTTGTGGTCGACCTCCTCATTGTAGGAGTAACCCAAATCAAACCCCTCCTCAAGATACTCCTCCCAATCTATACTGTCTTCACTTCCATCAAGTTCCTTTAAATCCTCCTCCTGCTCCAGTTTCTCCTCACGATCCTGAGCCTCTTCGGTTTCAGTTTCAAGCTCATCGCTGGCTTCAAGAACCGGATTTAATTCCAGTTCAGTCTTGAGCAGCTGCTCAAGCTGAAGCGTATTAACTTGTAAGAGCTTGAGGGACTGTATCATCTGAAAAGACAGCTTCTGCTGCAGCTTTAGTGATATATCAAGACCAAGATTCAAAAAACAACTCCTAATCAAAGATTTTTAGAAATCAGAACTCAGATAAAAACCTCAAGAAAACGCCTCTGCATGTACGGGCGTTGCGCGCAACGCCCTTTGCACGCCCTGGCGAAATCCTGCGCAAGAAATGGGCAGGGGCAAGCCCTGACCCAACAATGGGGCATCTGTACGGGCAGCCCTCGCGGCTGCCTCATCATCTCGCGCCCCAACAAAAAGGAAGCAATCCCTATACCAAAATATAGATTGTGGGAAACCTGCTTGTGGAACTCACTACAGCCTAAAATTTTGCCCCAGATATACTCTGCGCGCCTCAGGATTATTTGCAAGCTCCTGCGCCGTACCGGAAATGAGAATTTGTCCTTCACACATGATATAAGCGCGGTCTGTGATACGAAGCGTCTCCCGTACATTATGATCGGTTATAAGAACCCCATAACCCTTATCTTTGAGCTGGTGGACAATACTTTGAATATCCTCCACCGCAATCGGGTCAACGCCGGCAAAAGGCTCATCAAGCAGAATAAAATCTGGATTCATAGCAAGCGTGCGCGCGATCTCAACCCTGCGGCGTTCTCCGCCGCTGAGCATGTACCCTAAGCTCCGCTCCAAATGCCCCACATTGAGCTCCTCAAGAAGCCCCCTCATCTTTTTTTTACGCTCTTTGGCGCTGATACGCCTGTACTCAAGCACAGCCATTAAATTATCAGCAACCGACAGCTTTCTAAAAATTGAAGCCTCCTGCGGCAGATAACCGATCCCCATGCGCGCGCGCTTAAACATGGGCTTGCGAGATATGTTTTTTTTATCAAGGAAGATTTTACCCTTATTAGCCCTTATAAGACCCACAATCATATAAAAAGTTGTTGTCTTACCCGCCCCGTTAGGGCCAAGGAGTCCTACTATTTCACCTTGTCTGACATTAATAGAAGCGCCGTTAACGACTTTGCGCTTGTTGTAGATTTTGACTAAATTTTCAGTTTTTATCTCTTTGGGGACAGGAGCGGGCGGCATATTAACGCTGCCTGGTGATTGCGCGGGAGACACGGGCGGCAGACTGCCGCCCTTACAAGAGATATGATGCTGCTGCGACAGCGATTCGTCCAAAGACGCTTTTGGGCTGGTTTCGTCTGAAGGTGATATTTCGTTTTCCATATTTTTACCCTTTAAATCAAATATAGTTTTTGATACACGGCTTGCGGGTATGAATGAATGACTCTTTTATATCTTCCGCTTATGAAGAGCCCATTTTAGCAGGTATTTTTTAATTAATTGACAGAAGGAGAAATAGCGGCTTCCACTACAAAATACGTATCAATCATATAAATAATATTTGCGAACGAATATGCAAATATTATATCGTTTGTTAGAGATGACGGGCGTGATTTCATATATTTGCGAAACAACAGCAATAAACAATCCTTGTATCTGTTGGGTATATTAACACGAAATATGGCGCTTTTGTTATTATGTTTACGCCATTCAAGCAGTATTGCCTGTAATACCAAAAAACAACAATATTCATTCGCCATTATGTCACAGAATGTGTAGCCAATGATGTAACTGTCACTAATAAATAGTGGATTTTTAAGAATTGACAAAATATGAACAGCAGCTATTTTGTGATGATCTAACAAACAAGCGCTCAGATTAGGATGATTGAGAAATACATCTTTTTTTATCTCTTCAACCAATGTGTCACAATAACTATCTATTTTTGAAAACTTATTTTTTCTGTATGGCAAATTTTTACTGAGTCTTTTTTCTCGAAAACCGTTGCATAGCGTCTTTATGTCAGGCATCCAATGTGCCGAGTTCCTAAACTGCATCTATTTTTTTAGCTCCGTAAACGATATCTTCTCCTCTGGTCTCCGGAGCACCCAAATAGTAATCCAAGTTTTCGAGAATATGATCCACCGCACCGGAGATACTCACATCTTTTGCGGACACATCGTGGTTCTTGAGAGTTAGATACTCCTCAATATGATCCAATTGATCCTGCGTAAGCGGCTTCGAAGGATCTTTAGACAATTCACTTATATCTCTCGTTTTATTTGTGTCCATGTGTAAGCGCCCTTATCTTGTGGTTTTAATCAATACAAAATTGAGAAATCATCCTTAATAATTAAAAGGCAACATGCATTCTCCAAATTTTTGGCACATAATTTAAGAGTTTCTCTCCACAAACGAAAAAAATATAATATGCTTTTACAAAAAAACAAGTTTTTTCTACTTTTTTTTCTACTTTTTCTACTTTTTTTTCTACTTTTTCATTTTTTTCTACTTTTTCAAAACACCGCAATCCAAACAAATAGAGTTTTAACAGCTACAATAGTGCCAATAAAGAAAAATGTGTTATTTTTTCAAAAGATGTCTGTACCGAAAAGCGGCCGCATCAATATATATCATCCCGCAATATACCCTTCAGTTAATATTCGGAAAATAGATCCCGCGCGCGTTTCCTCTTAAATGCAGCAGCCGCGCTCTACCCATAGCGAAAGTTACGACAATTTGATCCCCGCTGGCTTCGTTTCGTCCGCCGCCGTCAGATTCCTCTATATAATAAATACTTCTGGCGTTACCCCGAATAAAAGCTTTTTCGACTTTTCTGTTTTCGCCAAACCTCAAGGTCATAGAGCGCCCCGAAGCCTCATTTGCGCGCGTGGAATCTCCCTGAAGAAAATACCTGCTGAGCACCCTGCCAAAAGCCTGCATGGAATCAAGATGTCCGGAATCAGACATCAAAGCAAACAGGCTGTCACTCCAGATATGAGTAATGGAGGTGTCTTTTGACGAAGGGGAAGCTTCTGTATACCTGCCATGTACTTTACCAAAAGCCCGTATATCCTCCATGCGTCCTGAATCTGACATCGCCAAAAACAAGCTGTCGCTCCAGATATGAGTAATGTTGGTGTCTTTTGATGAGGCGGGCGATTCCATGTACAAAGCGTAGGAATTACCCACCACCCGCGCGGCCTTAAGCGTTTCCTTGCCGAAGTGAAGATCTATCGAATCTCCGGTTATTTTGTGGTTCTCATAAAAAACTTCCGGCAATGTCCGCAGGGTCGCCATGTTCGTATTTGCGAAGTACTCGGCGTTTTTGCAGGAAGCTTTAAGGCTCCCTCTTCTTATACGTACACTATCTGTTACAGTCGCGATTTTAAGAGAATCGTTATAAGTCATAATACGTCCGTTGATAAAAAGCGTGTCGGTATCGGTGCTGTCTTTTCTGACAAGCTGCGGCTTTCCCCTGAGCGTAAAAAGTTTTGTGTCAATAACATACTGTCCATCATTACCGCTTAGAAAAGTTACCTGCGCCGAGTCGCGGTATAAAAAATTTCCGGCGGCGGTAAGGGTATTTTTATCCCTTTCAAAATGGAGTCTGTCGCAGGTCATGGTCTGGCCATCATGCTCTACTTTGACTTTTTTCCTAAAGTTAATTACGCCTTTATTTTTCCACCATGTAGCTTCATCGGATGATATGCGGATATTTTCATAACGAAAAATCACATTGCCGCTCAAGTTACTTACAAGCTCTCCGCGCGAGTAAACATTTTCGTTCCTGTCAGCCCGTTCCAGAATAAGGGCGCCGTCTGTGGTTGCGCATACGTTGACGGGAAATAAATGCAGAATGCAGAATGCGGAATGCAGAAATATTAAAAACCTGAGAATTGTCCTCGACTTTTTATTTCTGCATTGATTTTTTATATCTGCATTAAAAGAAAGATTCATCCTGCTCCTCTACGCGGCGTTTGAAGTCCGGAAATTTTCCTCTTACATCCGCTTTGAATGAGAAACGGGAGAAGTCATCATAAGCATCGAGGCCTTTGCCTCTGAGGAGATCGCCTTTGGGAGTTTCTATTTGAACATAAGTATCGGAGGTTACTTTTCGCAATTCTTTATGCCAGCGCAGCTGTTCGCTTTTTACTGTCATTCCCTCTTCGGTTCTGATAAACACCCTGCCCCACAAGTCAAATATTTCCATACGGGAATCGGTACGGCCGCTGTCGGCCACAATACGTGTTGATGGTCTGCCAATGCTGTCATATACCATTATGCGTACAGGAACTACAACAAGTCTTCCAGTGTCGGCGAGAGGCCTGCTCATATAATCGGCGTCAAGCCACCAGCGTCTTACCCCGTTTTCATAAAAATACAGCGACGCTTCATTGAATATTTGGCTGGGTTCCATGATGACATCTTCACCGGCTACGGGGATGGTGTCTTTTTGAGGGCCGCAACCTTGTAAAACTAATGTAGAAATTATAATGTACAATGTACAAATAAAACAAGAGAGATGTGAGGTCATTTCTCTTTGTGCGATAGTAGATTTTAATGTTTCTGTTCTCTGTATTTTCATTTCTACATTATTCTTATTTCTTCATTGTACATTCTTACATTATACATTTCTTTTTTGCTTAGTAGCCCATCGCTTGTGCATCCATACCCATTGTTCGGGAAATTTGTGGATGTATTCACTTATAATATCATTGACTTTTTGTACATTGGATATGAGATCAGCTTCAAAATTTCCGGTGTTATCGAGAGTAAGCGGCGGTGTGATAAACAGATGATGTTTGTTACCGGGCATACGCGCGGTGATTCCGACAAACGCGGGAAGATCAAGTTTCATGGCAAGCCGGATGGGACCGCTTGGGGTAAAGGATTCATGGCCCAGAAAACCTGCGAATACACCCTCAACTTTAGTGTCCTGATCCACCAATACTCCCATCATCTTGCCCTTCTGGAGAGAACGGATTACATTTCGGGGATTTTCCGATTTGTCCATGTATTCCATATCAGGTCCGCTTCTCATCTTCCGTACGACGTCATCTACCATTTCATTTTCAAACTTTCTTCCTATCGCAAAACATTTAAACCCTTTGCGGCTGTAGAGATGAAGCTGCATTTCAAAACATCCCACATGCGCGGTTATGGCAACTACGCCTTTGCCTTTTGCGTAAGCGTTTTTTACCTCCTCAAAACTATCGTGGGTGACGATTTTATTCAGTTTGTCATCAGTTAAACAGGCAAGGTGAACCCCATCAAAAAGGTTCATCCCCGAATTCTTAAAAACCGCAAGCGCGGTCCTTTTTATTTTACGCTCATCCCACTCCTTACCATAGATAAATTCCAGATGCTCAATCGTACGGCGCCGTTCTTTATCTGAAATATAGAAAACAAGCGTGCCTAAAAAAGAGAACAACGGAAGCCCAAGCCCTCTTGGCATCATGCGTCCCGCAAATAAACCGACCTTGGCCGCATATCCTAAAAAAAGCTGCTGCCAACGCTTTGGAATCAGCTTTTTTATCCGCCTTGTTAACTTCAGCTTGCCAATCCTTCCGTTTTTTCAACACAGATGAGCGCCTCAACACCTTCCAGGTCTACGCACTGAGCCTCCGTCCATTTTTCACAAAAGCCCGCCGCGTTATTTTCATCTTTTATATCAGAGAAAAACCGTATGTCAACAGTCAGCGTTTCAGCGCAAATGTACTCTCTAAATTCCCTGAGCGCAAGCTCAAGTTCCGGCGGACACTTGCAGTGAATAATAATACGGTCTGTGACATTGAGTCCTGATGTTTTACGCTGATTCTGCACACGGTTTATAAATTCTCTGGCCACGCACTCATTCCTGAGCTCCGGGGTGATTGTAGTTTCAAGACCTACGGTAAGTTCACCCTCGGTTTGCACCTCAACGCCCTCATGCTTAGTGCGGCGAATCTCTATATCTTCATAAGTCAACGCAGTCCCAAGAACGTCAATCATTGCGCCGGATTCAAGATTTTTTATATCTAACGCTGTAAACTTTTCAATAATACCGGAAGCCTCTTTCATGCGCGGCCCAAACACTTTGCCAAGCTTTTTAAAGTTTGGTTTCGCGCTGACGCTTACCACGCGCTCTTCATGACAATCGAAAACAACTTTCTTGACATTAAGCTCATCCTTTATGAGCGCTTCCATATCCATTATAAGGTCAAGCTTCGTCTTATCGGCAATAATTATCATAAATTCGCTGAGCGGCTGCCTTGTTTTTATAGTAAAGCGGCTCCGCATCGCGCGGCCCATTGTTACCGCCTGACGCACAAGTCTCATTTTAAGATCAAGCTTCTCATTGATAATACCTTCAACCGCGCCCGGATAAGCCGCTAAATGAACGCTGCCCGCGGCTCCATCAATTTTACCAACGACTAAGTTCCTGTAAATCGCCTCTGTAAGGAAAGGCAAAAATGGAGCCATCACCTTTGAGAACTGAACTAAAACATAATACAGCGTACCGTAAGCTACATCCTTATCGCTGTCGTTTTCGCTCTTCCAAAAGCGGCGGCGGCTGCGGCGGATGTACCAGTTTGTAAGGTTATCTATAAAATCAACTAAAAGCGGAACTACTTTATATAAATTATAACGCTCCATTTCTTTATTGACAGAGGCTATTATATCGTTAAGCAGCGATACTATCCACTTATCAAGTTCAGCGCCGCCATCCGGAAGGCTCTCTCCCGATGGTTTCCATTTATCAACATTAGCGTAAGTCACAAAAAACGAATACGCGTTCCAGAAAGGCAGGAGTATGGCGCGTGACATTTCTCTGACTCCTTCCTCAGAAAAACGCAAGTCATCAGCCTTTACAGCTGGTGAATTGATGAGGAACAATCTAAGCGAGTCCGCGCCAAGCTCATTAAGCACCACTTCGGGAGGAGCGTAATTTTTCAAACGTTTAGAAAGCTTCTTTCCATCCGCGGCTAAAATGATCCCATTGACAATTACATTTTTAAACGCCGACCTTTCAAAAAGCGCGCTTGCCAAAACAGTAAGCGTATAGAACCATCCGCGTGTTTGATCAAGACCTTCGGCGATAAAATCCGCGGGGAAGTTCTTTTCAAACTTTTCTTTATTGTCAAAAGGATAATGCATTTGCGCATAAGGCATCGACCCCGACTCAAACCAGCAGTCAAGCACCTCGCTTGTGCGGCGCATAACTCCGCCGCACTTTGGGCATTTTATTTCGAGCTCATCGACAATGTGGCTGTGAATGTCAACCGGGCTTATATCAGCGTTTTTTAATGTTTCAGCCCAAGATTTATCTATCCCCGCGTCCATAAGCTTTTTTGCAACCTCTTCCGTCTTCAAGCTCTTCTTTACTTTTGAGGCAGCCTGAGCGTGAAGATGTTCTCCAACGGAAGCATCGCCGTTTCCGGCAAGCTTATGCAGATCATTAAGCCCGCCTGCGCAATCTTTATGTCCGCATTCACAAATCCAAACAGGTATAGGTGTACCCCAGTAACGGTTTCTTGATATATTCCAATCGGGCGCGCTCTCTATGCCTTTACCGAACCGGCCGTTCTGGAGATGCTGGGGAACCCAATGGATTTGTTGATTATTGTCAAACATATTTTTCTTGAGCGGCTCAATCTTCATAAACCACGTGGTAATCGCTTTGTAAATAAGCGGCCTGTCACAGCGGTAACAATGAGGATACCTGTGTTCAACCGTTGCTTTTGAAAACAATCTTCCCGCTTTTTTAATAGTCTTGATAATCTCATCGTCAGCAGCGTATACGACCTGTCCTTGCCATTCCGGCACTTCATCAGTAAACTTGCCCTCATCATCTACCGGACAGACAATGGGCAATCCTAATTTCTGTCCGGCCTGAAAGTCATCCTCACCAAAAGCGGGAGCTATATGCACAATTCCCGCGCCATCTTCGGTAGAAACAAAATCAGCAGTCGTAACAGTAAAAAAGCCCTGATTTCTATCCTTAAAGTAATCAAACATCGGCGTATAACGTAAACCGGCAAGCTCGCTGCCCTTTACTTCGGCAAGTATCTCTACTGCCGAAATATCTTTGTAATAAGCGCCAAGCCTGTCTTTTGCCAAAATATAAATATCATCACCAACTTTTATTTTTACATATATGATATCCGCGCCCACAGCAAGCGCAACGTTTGACGGCAGAGTCCACGGCGTAGTAGTCCAAACTAAAAACTTTACATTAGGATCATCAGCCAAAGGAAAAGCGACTGTTATTGAAGGCCCGCTCTTATCTTTATACCCTTCGTTAACCTCAAAATTAGAAAGCGGCGTAGCGCACCTCGGGCAATAAGGCTGCACTCGAAACCCTTGATAGATAAGCCCCTTATCCCACATCTGCCGGAACACCCACCAGATGCTCTCCATGTAAGAGGGATCCATAGTGCGGTATTGATTTACAAAATCAACCCATCGCCCCATTCTGTTTACAACTTTTTCCCACTGATTCGTATACCGCAGCACTATCGAACGGCAAGCTTCGTTGAATACATGAATGCCCAGCTTCTCAATATCGCGCTTGCCTGATGAGATTTTAAACTCCTTCTCCATCTCATTTTCAACAGGCAATCCGTGACAATCCCAGCCAAAGCGCCGGTCAACATTGTATCCGCGCATCGTCCAGTAACGGGGAATAATATCTTTTAACGTTCCCGCTAAAAGATGTCCGTAGTGCGGCAATCCTGTCGCAAAAGGCGGGCCGTCGTAAAAAACAAAAGCTTGATTTTTAGCGGTTTTCTCAAGCGAACGCTTGAACGTCTCTTCCTTAGCCCAAATATCAAGTATCTGCGATTCAACTTCGGGAAACCGTATCTGGGTATTTACATTTTCAAAATACTCTTGCTTCATAGAATCCCTTATCAACGTAAAATAAAAATTTTTTGAATCCGGGGCAATCGTATGCGTGAATCGGGGCGGCCACATAGGGCTACCCCTGCATCATCATTCCGCGCCCGGGGCGCCCGCAAGGGGCACCCCTGCATTATATGATTGCGCACCCTGTAGCCCGGGCGCCCGCAAGAGGCGCCCCGGCATTATGATTGCGCCCTGTACGGGCACCCCTTGCGGGTGCCCTCATGCCTCACAACGCCGCCAACACCTTTTCAATCAATTTCACAAGCACAGGCTCCGCTTTATCCGCAACCGCTATAATCTTTTTAATATCAGCAGGCTCAAGCGCATCGGGCAGACAGGAATCCGTAATAACCGAGAACCCAAGAACCTTAAGCCCCGCGTGCACCGCGGCTATAACTTCCGGAACTGTACTCATCCCTATAACATCCGCTCCCAGAATTTTTAACATTCGGTACTCAGCTCTTGTTTCGAGACAGGGGCCTGTCATAGCCGCGTAAACGCCTCTTTCAAGCTTTATCTTATTGTCAACAGCTATTTTTACCGCTAAGTCAATAAGTTCATTTGAATACGGTTCAGACATGTCGGGGAAGCGAATCCCAACGCGGTTGTCATTAGGGCCGATAAGCGGATTTCCAGGTAAGAGATTAATATGGTCAGTAATAGCCATAATCGTGCCTGGAGGGTAAAGCGGATTTATCCCGCCGCACGCGTTTGATACGATAAGCGTCTTCACCCCTAAAAACTTCATCACTCTTACCGGAAAAACGATCTGCTGCATTGAGTAACCTTCATAGAAATGAAAGCGGCCCTGCATCGCGATAACTTCTTTACCGGCCAAAGAGCCTAAAATGAGTTTACCGGCGTGAGCTTCGACAGTAGAAACCGGAAAATGCGGAATCTCTTCGTAAGGAATGACAGCCTTGGCCTCAATTTTATCAGCCAACCGCCCAAGCCCTGTACCAAGGATAATTCCAACTACCGGTTTAACCTGCGATTTACTTTCAATAAACTTTTTTGTTTCTTGAATCTTGTCGAAAACCTGTTCCATGCAGAAGCCCTTAGTGATTAGTAGTTAATGGTTAGTTATTTCACACGTCTTGAATTTTCCGCGGCTGCGATTATATATATCACTATAATATACTAAAAATCCGTCGCAAAGTTGCCATATACTCGTTTATATTTTCACTAATTCCGCAACAAAATCTTATAAATTAATACTATTCACTGTTGAAAAAATTTGGGCTATATTTGTTTTACCGGTCACTTTAAGCAGAGATGACGCCTTTTTCGGGCGCGGAATCTCCTCAAAAAATAGTTTTTCGCAATGCAGCCACCTGTTTTCAAAGTAAAATTTTACAGCGTTTAACCTGCTGTGGATAGTGTTTTCCGAAAGTTTCAGCGTTTGTGTGTAATACAAAGAGTACGTCTGCAGCCACTCCGGCGCAAGAGAATCCCAACGTGTTGTTGAGTGTGGAAAGGAATTGCGAAAACTCATTACAATACGTTTTCATTGTGTTTTTACTATACGATTTCAATACCAAAAGTTCCCGCATCCATTTGAGAGCCTCCTGATTGACAAGAGAAATTTGATACTCCATTTCTTTTACCTTAAAAAGACATAAATAAACCGGTTCCTTATAATATGCGCATTTCATGTTGTCGGATGTATATACGCAGCTTATATACATAAAATGCGTACCATACAAAAATATGGTTTTTGATGAAGTTTATCATGCTTTTGGTAATATTTTATTATATTTGAGAAGATGTATGAGAAATGTATTTAGAGATGGAGGAAGAAAAGATAGGTGTATTAAATGGAGCATATAAAACCGGTAACACATGCGATGGTTGTCCGAAACAATCATCCTGCAGGTGTGGCAATATGGTATATGATGAAGTGACTATGCAAAAAACACCTCTATATAAAAAGTATACGATATTGGACGGAGAGCCAAAGTCCGAATACACTACTGAAGAAATATTACAAATAAAGAATTTCGGTAAATGTGGAACTACTTATGTTAGATATCATAAGTTAGAAAAACGTACCCATTTTTAACTCCCTAAGTAATAGAAAATTATAACACTATATGTGTAAAGCATTTAATTTTTGTTCGCAAGTTCTTATGTGGAAGTTTCTGAACTACCCTAAAAAGGCGGGGTAGTCCCATAAATAAGTTGATATATCAAAAGCTATTCCGAAGAAAAAAGTGTTGCTAAATTTTCTATCAACTGACGTGTGAATTGATTTTATTTTTTGAGAAGCAAATAGATTTTCGAATAGCCTTTTTATACGTGTTCTCAATGTTAAATTGTGTCGTTCTATTTTTTAGGAAATGATCAAGTCTCATTATGTATCATACATGACAGAGTGCCCCAAATGTCTTCATTAAACAGATAAATTAAGAAAATATGCCCGAAACACAAAACATAGAATACAAATCCTCATGGCACGATGACTATCTAAAATGGATATGCGGCTTTGCAAACGCGCAAGGCGGTAAAATCTACATCGGCAAAAACGATGCTGGAGAAGCCGTTGGCGTAGAAGATTACAAAAAGCTAATGGACGAGATTCCCAACAAAATCAAAAACCTGATGGGAATTACTGCGGAAGTCAATCTTTTGCAGGACAATGACAAGCATTTCATTGAAATAGTAGTACAACCCTATTCGGTGCTTGTTTCGTTACGCGGACGGTATTATTACCGTAGTGGCAGCGTGAAACAGGAATTAACAGGGTTTTCACTCAATGAATTTTTGCTTAAACGTGCAGGACTTACTTGGGATGAAGTGATTGAACCCAGAGCAACTTTCAGTGATATTGATGAAAACTCTTTTTATTCGTACTTGGAAACGGCTAAAGAAAAGGGGCGTTTGCCGGATATTGAAAAATTAACAAACGAAGAAATTTTTGATAAACTGCGGCTTACCGAAAATGGGCAGCTAAAACGTGCTGCCATTATTTTATTTGGTAAAGATACAGGGCGTTTCTACCCTAACGCATTTGTTAAAATAGGACGTTTTGCTAATAACGATGCCGATTTGCGATTTCAAGAAGTAGAAGAGGGCAATGTTATTATGTTGCTAAACAATGTATTATCGCAGTTAAACCATAAATTTTTTATTCGTCCTGTTGAATTTAAAGGAATGTATCGCATCGAAAAAGGCGAATATCCAGTTCCCGCACTTCGTGAAATGCTGCTCAACGCTTTAGTACACCGCAATTATATGGGGAGTTTTACCCAAATCAGAGTGTATGATGATAAAATCAATATTTGGAACGATGGTATGTTACCTGAAGGAATAAGTTTGGAATCGTTAAAGCGGTCTCATTCGTCAAAACCGCGTAATTTACTCATTGCTGATGTATGTTTCAAAGGCGGATTAATTGATGCTTGGGGCCGAGGCACAATCAGAATTATTGAAAGTTGCAAAACCGCG
>JAIRVB010000004.1 GCA_031254105.1 Chitinispirillales bacterium | reverse complement strand
TGGACATCAACGGCTATGCTAAAAATATACTTTAGCGGCGATGGTATAAAATCTGCCCAATCAGTAGTCTTTAACGGACAAGCACAATCAGCTCCGCAAAAACAATTTTCTCTCAAATCAGTTATGCAACTACGATAAGTCAACATCTTTGGTCACTACAAAGTCACTACAAACTGTGTTAATTGGTGTCATTTGGGGATAGTTACAAAGCTATTTCAGGGTTGGTTCAGAGAAACAAAAAACCCCATAAGGCATTGATTCTTAAGGGGTTTAAGATAAAGCCGGGAAGCGGACTCGAACCGTCGGCCTACTGATTACGAATCAACCCCTATACCATTTGTATATACAATGTAAGATTCTGATTTTAAACAAGTTACGGTAATTTTAAAAATTGCACAAGTTAAGCAAGTTACTATAAAACTACTAACAAAGTAATACATGGCTTCCCCGTACACATTTTTCTACAAATGGTAGTTCAAATTAGTTTCATTTTAGTATTCTTCTTCGTATATTATCTTTAGAGGGTATACTACCACAAATTTGAAGCATATGCGCCGATTTTACTTGCTTTTTAAGAATGGCCGTACACAGTATGACCAATCGCCGTGGTCGCATTACCGTCTTATAATGAAAGTCGAAAATGAGAACGCACGGCATTCCTTGAACTAAAAACACAACCAATGGTTGCATTGTGTGCTTAAAGCAGTTACTGTCACGAGAACACGCAATTAAATTTATGAATACACAAAATTTGCTTACCTGTTCGTATAATACGTAATTTATATGGATATCCAAACCAGCAGTAACTATGCGCTTAAAAGCCCATGCAAAATGGAGATAAGTTATGGATAAAACTATAAATGATAAAGTGAGTTTTGTAACTTTTATTATCATAGAATTTGCGGAGGCTTTCAAAATGAGGAAGGCCGAAGCCTACCAATATCTGAAAAAATACGGTGGCTTGGACTTTCTTTTCAAACATTGGTGGGCTCTACATACTGATGATAAGTACTTTGCGTTAAGAGATTTGTACTCTATTTGCCGCGGAAATGGCGGGAAACGATGAAAGTATATCACGGAAGTTACACAGAAATTTTTGAAATTGACCTCTTTAAATGCGAAAAAGGTAAAGATTTCGGACAAGGTTTTTATGTTACCAAAAACAGAAAACACGCCGAAGAATGGGCGCAAAGAATTGGAAACCGCAATGGTACGGCAGGCGTTGTTACAGAGTTTGAATTTGGTAAATATTTGTATCTCGAAAAAGATTTTTGTTTTTTACGTTTTGCCGACTACTCCGAAGAATGGCTTGATTTTGTAGTATTGAACCGCAGTAATAAGACCGATAATCTCGTACACGATTATGATTTTGTAGAAGGCCCGATAGCAGATGACAAAATTTCCCGGCGCATTTATGATTATCTTGATAGAATTGTTTCTAAAATCGACTTTCTTAACGAATTAAAATATCACGAACCTACACATCAAATCTGTTTTTGTACAGTAAAGTCATTGCAGCTAATAAGCAAGCCCAACCGAAAATCAATCAGCACGGTAGAAACTATTGTTGAGAATGTTGTAATGCAGCTTATTGAAGATAACAAAATAGCTGAGGAAGAGGCGGTTAATATATTTTGCAATTCCGATACTTTTGTGCAGCTTACCGATAAAAACTCCGAGCTTAATAAAAAAGATTGGATCGAAACATATAAACTATTGTTGGGCGAGCTAAAGCGGTAAGATAAATGCTCAACATATGTGCTCAAAGTTGGTGAGATTGGATATGAGAGCATGTTAAAATCTCGGACATGATGTTAAGATAGATTTACACACAAAAATAGGAGATTGTATCATGTCTTTCATTAGAACTAAGTACGATGAAGAGTTTAAGAAGAACGCGGTAAAACTTAGCTATACGAGTCCTAAACCGGCTAAACAAGTAGCTCATGATTTGTGAGTATCAGTGAAAATATCTTACCGGTAACACGGAACATGACGTTGCCAGTGTTGCGGGTTGGAAAGATACCGCGATGGTTAAGGTCTACTATCTTAGCGACGGTCTTCGGTCAGCGGAGAGAATTAAGTTTATACGAGAAGCGCCAGTTAAGGAACAGGAGGTTATGTTCGCTTCCGCAATGTAAAGCAAAAAAGTCACTATTATGCTACTATAACTTGTGCAAAACTATGTAAAAACGTACAAAATTATAGTAACTTACTATACCATTTGTCTATCGCAAAGAGCAAAAACAAAACCCCATAAGGCATTGATTTTTAAGGGGTTTAAGATAAAGCCGGGAAGCGGACTCGAACCGCCGACCTACTGATTACGAATCAATTGCTCTACCAACTGAGCCATCCCGGCAGGAGATATAATATAATTTTTTGCGGTGAGCGCAGGTTAAAAAACAATGCAGAAATTAAAACCATAAACATCGGCTTTCAACGGGATAAACAATTTTTGCTTTATTATCCCATTACTATTTTACACCTTTTATTTATGTATTCTGCATTATTATTTCTGCATTAACACATCTTCACGTCCTGTACTCAGCGTTTATCTTAACATAATCATAACTGAAATCGCACGTATGAGCTACCGCTTCCTTATCGCCAAGACCTAAGTTTATGTCTATATTAACCACTTTCTTTTTCATCAGAGTATGGGCTTTTTTCTGATCAAAGGCGACCGGCTGCAAATTTTTAAACACCTGTATGCCGCAAAGTTCTATTGACATTTTTTGTTTGGAAAATTTTGCGCCGGAATAACCAACCGCGCAGGCGATGCGTCCCCAGTTAGGGTCATTACCGAAAAGAGCGCATTTTGTGAGATTTGAGTTTGCCACGGCTTTGGCGGCTAAACGCGCGTCTTCCTCTGTTTTAGCTCCCTTTACAGTGACTTCCACACGTTTTGTCGCTCCCTCGCCGTCAGCGGCTATCTGTTTGCATAAGTCATTGCAGACAGTAAGAAGCCCCTCTTCGAAAGCTTTCTGTGAGGCTTTTGTTTTTACAGAGGTACCGCTGACCCCATTAGCCAGCACAAGAACCATATCGTTTGTCGACGTGTCTCCGTCAACCGTAAGATTATTGAATGTACGGTTCACCACACGCTTCACAATATCGTTCAAAAGAGGACTTTCTATCGCGGCGTCGGTTGTGATGAAACATAACATTGTGGCCATATTCGGCTGAATCATGCCTGAGCCTTTTACTGCCCCGCCGATTACAAAGTGTTTCCTGCCGCTGCTCACCCTCACGGCAGATTCTTTCTTTACAAGGTCGGTGGTCATTATCGCCTTGGCGAAATCTGTTCCGCCTGTCGGCGACAGAGATGCCACAAGTTTGGGAACAGCCACAGCAATGCGGGTCATAGGTAAAGGTTTTCCTATAACTCCTGTAGACGCTACAAGAACGCTTTTTGGCGCTGTTCCCAGAGCCGATGCCGTAAGCGATGCCATAACAGCGGTATCCTTAACGCCCTGATCACCCGTGCAGGCATTGGCGCAGCCTGAGTTGCAAATAACCGCGTGAACAGCCGCGCCCGGCAAAATCGATTCGCACCAATCAACACTTGACGCGCGGATAGCGTTTGTCGTGAATGTTCCGGCGCCGCAGGCGGGGTTTTCGCTGTATATAAGAGCGAGATCCGCGTTTTTGGACGCTTTTATTCCTGCTTTAATACCTGCCGCATGAAACCCGCTCGCAGCCGTGACTCCGCCCCTGATAACTTCTATCGCGTTGTCTGCGTTTGTTTTGTTTGATTGTTTCCGCAAAAAAGGTCTTTCCGTTTTAGTACAGTAGTGTACGGTTAAATTTTTCCATTTTAACTACACCTATAAAATGTATGCAGTCCAAGCCACAACACAAGCTAACGTCAAAATCTCTGACTCACCCACAACGCCCGATTCCATGTTTTAGGAAACGGCATCCGGCAAAATGAATTAGGGGATGGGGTCTTGGACACAGCGGACATTTAATAATATAGTTTTCACATCTTCCGCAGGTCGAACATCTGCCGGTTTGAGTAACTCAATACTGTTCCATGTAGGATTTCCACCGTAATATCCAATGCGAGCCACATATCTGTTGTCATTAACATCCCCTCCCGACCACCAATAACCAATGTAACCAGTGTTGCTTACAACACCCGGCGAAGGATACCTTCCATGTACATGTGTCGCTATCCCTCCCGGCAAAGCCGTAAAATCATAATCATTAGTACCGTTAGCGCCCCAACCGTTTTCCGCTTTTAACCGGGTCCCTCCGGTCAAGTAACCGCCAACGGAGGCAATTAACAACTCCCATTCATTTTTTTTAGGCAAATGCCAACCTGCCGGGCATACATTATCCGCGTCATCAAGAAAATACAGCATACCGTACTCATCGCTGTCATAACTATGATCTTTCCAATAGCCCTTCGGAAACCTTAAATTATCATACCTCAAATTCTCCGCCATCCACGTTTGCGCTCCGATTTTAGTTGTTATATAGGTTTGTCCGTCACGCGGATCTGTGAAAATTTTATCGGGACTAATGTTAGTTCGCGCAAACTTAGCTTCCAATAATTGGTCACTGTTCATTGTTACTGTAACGGCAGGAGCAGTGGACATTGACGCGCCCGACCAGCCGACGAACACATAGTTTGAAGAAGGCGCAGCAGTTATTGTTACTTGCGTTCCATCAAGATAGCTTGACTGATTCGGGCTGCGCGACACGTTACCGCCTGCTATGGGGGTTGCTACTTTTGTTACGAGTGTGTACATTCGAGAAAAATTGGCGGTCAGCGTCTTATCGCTGTTCATGGTGACCGTCACGGTGGGAGTTGTAGACGTTGACGCACCCGACCACCCTGTGAATGCGTAACCCGGCATCGGTCTGGCCTCTACAGTAACATCTGTTCCGTTGGCAAAAATTGTTTGATTTCGATTTGCATGCGATATATAAGACACGGAGCCTCCGGGCGGTGTATTAATTGTGAGCGTGTACGCCCGCGCAAACGTAGCGGTAAGCGTCTGGTTGCTGTCGGCGGTAACGAACGTGTTCAATGTTTGGTTTGAGGATGTTGACGCTCCCTGCCAGCCGGTAAATACGTAACCTTCCGCGGGCGTAGCAGCGATATGAAGCCTTGTACCGGCGGCATAATTTTCCCGTTCCGTGGTAACCGATACAGTACCGCTGCCTGCGGGAATTACGTTGGTTGTAAGTGTGTATAACCGTTGAAATTCCGCAATCAACGTACGTTCACTTTCATTGTTCAGAGGTATCGTTCTTACAGTACCATGATAATATTCTATATTTTGGGAATTTTCTGTTTCCACCCAATGAGAAAACCTGTAGCCTTCGGAGGGTACGGCAGTTGCGGTTATTCGTGTCCCACCAATAGTATCCTCAATAGGAGTTATAAGATAGCGTGCCTGATTCGGATTACCTAGAACCGAGCTACCAGCCGGGCTTAACAACAAGGTACCGCTGCCAACGGGATTTACGACTGTTGTGACTACAAATGGACGCTTGAAAATGGGGGTCGGTACACTGTGGTTAGAGGTCATTAAAAAAGTTGTTACTTGGTTATCTGTATTTTCTTCAGAAAAGACCCAATGCCAACCCGTAAACACATAACCTTCATCCGGTGTAGCCGTTACGGTGACCTGCGTCCCCGGAATATAGTACTCCGTATCATATTGCTCTACATTTCTGAAAGCGTAGTCATTGCTCCAGACACATTGTTTCCCAGGCTTGCCACGCGGACTGTACGAAATGGAGCCGCCTGCTTTTTTAATTGTCCCTGAATTTCCCCCTGTCAGCTGATAACCTATTCCACTAAGCATATACCCCTTAGCCTCAACTTCGGTCGCGTTGTAGTAATACGTTCCTCCCAAAGTGTTTTTAAAATAAGGTCTGACGTGGTACGTCCCAGGCGGCAAATCGGAAGAGACGTCAAAGGCCGCAGTGAAAGTATTTTCTGTCCATTTTTGCACAATAGCGGGGGTTAAGTCGAAATGCTCATATATTATTCCGCTGCCTCTCCTACACTCACCGCTGTTAGGCGATTCAATGCAATAGCCGTACTCTTTAGCCGGATAACTTAAAAGATCGCGCTCTAAATAGCTGTCAAATCTTACTATCGCAGAATTCCATGTTAAGTCTGTTCGCACTCTACTGACCGTAGGCAACAAGTTTTTCTTGAAGATTGGTTTACGATAAAGCTCTTTATTTGTTATTGTAAAACTCCAATCTCTTTTTTCTCCGAAAATTTTGTTGCCAATACCGCCATTAAAGCCCAAATCTTTAGCCCACAAGGTCAACTTGACATCTGCAAAAAAACGCACGATAAAATCCAACGATATCTCTTGATTCGGAATTTCTTCCACCATGTAGACTCCTGTAGGACTCGCGCGGGCCGTAAGCACCAAACCTGGTCCTGCGGTTGCGGACAAGCCTACAATACCATACAATTTTGATGTTAACCCCATACTAACGCCGAACGCAATCTCGCCTTTTAGATATGGCGTATCATCAATGCTTGGGCGAAAGGTATTTTCGTTAATTTCCTTCCAATTTCCGTTTGCGTATTCAAAACCGAACTTGCACATGCCTGTGAGTTTACACATAACACCCATTTTGGCTTCCGCTTTAATGCTGCCATATAACTGCACGACAAAGTCATTGGTAATAATCACTGGAACACCCCCTACCACAAAAGTAATTGTCCATATGTCTTTTTCGTACAATGTTTTTGACCCGCTTTTACCACTAGTATCGCTTAAAAAATATATAGTAGTAGATTCGCGTATATGACTTCCTAACCCTATGTTTCCATCTGCCTTTAGGCTTATTTCAGCATTTTTAAGACTCCATTTCTTAACGTCAAGAAGAACTTTTAATTTTAAGGAAAAATCGACTTCCCCCCTCATGTAGAGATTGCTAATAAGACTAAGCTCCGTATCTTTTTTAAGAGGAGCGGAAATATTGCGATTAATGTCGAGATTACCTTCTACTACAAATTCTGTTACATCTTCCATCCAATCATAGACTGGGCTCATAACATCAAAGAATTTGTTTCCCATTCCCATAAAAGCATTACCAATATCCAACAAAAAATTTGATGCCTTTAACGTTTTCACCAACATCCCTATCTGATTACCATCTTCATCGAATTGGATTTCCACTTCCGCCTCATATTCCACATCTTCAAAGGCTTCCTCAAGTGCTGCGATTCTAACCTCAACAATTGTTACCCCATCGGTTCCCGTGCTTACACCGAGGACTTTGTATAGGAAGCCATATTTCGCCATTTCCGTTGCGTGAGACGCTATAACGTCCCCTGTGTTTGGGATATCGGCGAGATTCATATCTTTAAAGTATAATTTGGCGCGTAATGCGCCATCGGGCGTTATCTCAGTTGTATCCATCCGAATAAAGAACCGATCCAATTGTCCTTTTTGGAAAACAAGCACCTCATTGCCGTCCTCCGTTCTGCCTACAGCGTTTATATTGACCGGTTCCCATTCCGTCCCTGGGTTTGGTGTACCTGGACCTACAGGGTTTTTGCTATCATCCTCCCTGTCGGTGCAAGAAAGCATGAACGCCGCAGCGATCATAAAAACCGTCAATAGAATGTTTCGGAAAATTTTTGATACGTCCGCCGTCACTACTCCGGCGCGCGTCCCACCTGCATGTTTACCGCTGCTACGCAGGTTTTTCATGCCTACCTCCACGAAATTGAAAATTTTTGAACTAATCTATAGCATTCTCGGCGAACTCGGCTATCAGCGCCTTATCGCAGGTCATGGTTACGGTAACGATATTTTCCGTAGAAATCTCCTCGCCGTTTTGGTTCCGCCAACGGACAAACACGCAGCCATCCCCTGCCGCTGCAGTTAGAGTGATCTGCGTTCCCTCGTTGTAACGATCTTGATTCGGGCTGCGGATCACCGTACCGCAATTTTCCAGAGACAGTGGGATCACGCTAGTCGTTAGCGTATATACGTTAACGTCAAACTCGGCTATCATCACCATGGCGTTACCGGTTATGGTTATTGTGGTAATAGGTTCCGTTGAGACCGTTTCTCCATTGTGATCAACCCAGCGGCTGAAAACGCAGCCGCCCGATGGCTCGGCCGTCAGGGTTACCCGGGTTCCGGCAGCATAGCTTTCCTCGTCAGGAGTGCGCGACACCGTACCGCAGCTCTGAGGAATCACACTCGTTAAAAGCGGGTATCTCTGTTCTAATGAGAAAACGGCTATAAGCGTCCGGCTGCTGTTCACCGTGACCATCATAATGGGATTGGCGGATGTTATTTCCATCGCGTCATTCATCCAACCGGTAAACATGTAACCCTCCGCCGCCTGGGCAGTCAAGGTTACCCGCGTTCCGTCCGTATAGCGTTCCAAGTTTGGATTGCGCAACACCGTGCCGCCGCCGGCGGGGATTATATCGGTTGTAATAATGTATTCTCTCTGAAAAGAGGCGGTCAGCGTAATGTTACGGTCAACGGTAACCGTTATCCCGGCATCTGTGGATATTTTCTCACCCCCGTCGAACCATCCGGCAAATATATAACCGTCTCTCGCCTCAGCTCTTACGTCAACTTTCGTTCCGGCAGCATAAGACGCAACATCAGGAGCCGATACCATACCGCCGTCTGCGGGCGTCATATTGATTGCGAGCGTATACAGCGGCAGGAAATCGGCTGTAAGAGACTTATCGCCATCCATAACGACTTTAATTAAATTATCTTTTGATGTTGACGCACCGGACCAACCGGCAAACACGTAGCCGCCGGCAGCCGACGCGGAGACGAAAACCTCCATGCCGGATGGGTAGAGCGGGTAATCCGGAAGACGCGACACATAGCCTAAACCCTGACCTACCGCGGTCGTGAGGGTGTAGGTATCAACCGTATCCCGGCCATTGTCCGTTGTGTCGGGGTTAATCGTATAATCCGGCACAAAATTGGCAATCATCAGATAGTGGCCGTTCATTTTAAAAGTCACAATGGAGTCCTGGTCCATAAACGACCCCGACCAGCCTGCAAACACGTAACCGTTAGCCGGAGCAGCCATTAGGGTTACTTCCGTATTAAAAACATATTCTTCGATGATCGAGCCGTTCTGCGGTATGCCGCTGCCGGGACTTACCGACACGGTACCGGCATCGCCCGGTAATGCCCCCGTTACAAGAAGGCAAATTAAGGTGTCGGGAGGAAGCAGCCCGGGCGTAAACATGGCGGTCAGTTTCAAATTATTGTTCATGATAACCGTCACAACTGAATCCGGCGATGTCAACCCGCCGGACCAGCCAACGAACACATAACCCCGTACCGGCACGGCTGTCAGCGTAACTTCCGTCCCGGCGGCATAACTCGAATCATCAGGGCTGCGCAGAACCTCACCGACATTAAGCGAAGGAGCAATATCTACAGTAAGCGCGTACACAGAGGCCGGTTTACCGGCAGGATTGTTGTTGCACCCGGCTACGCCAAACACTGCCGAAAACATCGCCGCTATCACGCCGGAAAGCAAATATACCCAACTACAAAACTTTCTGCCGCCGCTGAAAAATATTACCATAACCTCTCCTGAATTTTGCCGCGTTATACTTCTTTGCATTACCTTACGGTTAAGTATGGGCTTTGCCGCGTTAAATAATTCCGGCTTCAATCATCCTTTACACAGCGTATTGAGAACGCGAAGACGTTTACTTCCCTGCCGCCGGAATTCGAGTCTACGAACTCAAGCACGTAGTCACCTTTGGAATACATATACCGGTAGTTGGCGAATTGGTTGAATTCGCCAAACACCGTGGATGTCCACCAGTAACCGCATTCGCCTGCATTGCGGTATGGAGCGGCAGTACCGAGTGCACTATTACGGCCCCCAGGCAAAGCCGAGAAACCGAAATCATCTGTACCGTTACCGTTATCATGCCACCCCGATGTAGACTTGAGCTTTGCCCCCGCAGAACTATCGCCACCCGCAAAATCAACCAAACTCTGCCATTCTTCACTGGTTGGCAAACGCCAACCTGAGGGACAAACATCCTTTAACTCAAAAAAATAGTACAACATACCATATTTAGAACATGAGTCAGGCTCATAACAGTGACCACCATAATTAAGATTCTCCGCCATCCAAGTCTTGCCATTAATCTCTGTAGTACGGTACACCCGCCCATTTCTGCTATCAGTAAATGATCCCAAAATTTTATCAAACTTCCATTGCGCAAAGAGTTTAACATCCGCGCTTAAAATAAACGTCCCTCCAGTCTGATAAGCGCTCCCGCTTCCATCCGCTTTAGTATTCCAACCGTTAAACGTATATCCTGTCTTTACTAATGTCCCACTCCCCAAAACAGTAACCGGCACTCCGCCATAGTACTCTGTATTATCGGTCGGAACCAAACCTCCGGTACTGCCATTGTCATTGTAGGTAACTATATAAGTAATCGCAGTCCACTGCGCGTAAAGCGTAGTATTGGAGCTTATAATAAACGTTTCTCCCGCCTGATAAGCGCTTCCGCTTCCATCCGCTTCGGTATTCCAACCACCAAACGTAAAACCTGTTTTTACTAATGCCCCACCCCCCAAAACAGTAACCATTTCTCCGCTTTGGTAAGGTGATTTTGAATCTGCGGGTGCTATACCTCCGCTGCTGCCGTTTCCATTGTAATGAAGTGTGCAGATGATAGCAGTCCACTGCGCGTAAAGAATAATATTGGCATTTATTGTAAACTCCGCTCCCGCCTCATAAGCGCTCCCGCTTCCATCCGCTTCAGTATTCCAACCGTTAAACGCAAATCCTGTTTTTACAAGCGTACCCGCATCCAAAACCGTAACCGATGCCCCAATGACGTACTCTGTATTATCTACCGGAACCCCACCTGCCGAATTGCCGCTGCCATCGTAGGTAACTGCAACCGATGAGGCTATCGCCTCAAATTTTGCCGCAATTGCTATGTTACTCTCCGGCATTGTAAAAGTGGCCGCCGCGCTTGTTTCATCATCAAAATTTACACTGATGCCTGTTGACGTTGACAATCCCGACCAACCGGCAAACTCGTAACCTGCCGATGGCAGCGCATTTACCATGATTTCCGCACCTGCCTTATGGATTGTAACCTCCGAAGCCGCCGGCCCTGCCCCATTGATAATCACGGTTCCGCCTTCCGCAGGGTTTTTGTTGACTCTCAGCGTAAACCACGGAATTGTAATCTCGGTCGCCTTGTCGTAATACATACCTCCTATTCCGTTACTGAAAAACGGCCTGATATGGTACGTTTCACCGGCAGTCAGATTTTCAAAAACCGCGGTAAATTCGCGAGCTTTACCTATACCTGCACTTCCCAATATGTCTCTTATCCCTTTGCCGTTTTTACAATCATCGCTATTGGGCGTTTCTACGCAAAGGCCGTAATTAATGACTGGATAGTTAAGAAAATCGCGTTCTACTTTAGTTTTAATCTCTACGCCATTATCGGTTACGTTCACATCTAAGGGATAAACATTAGGCAGGATACTGGTTCTGTAGAGCGTTGTAACAGGCTCGAAACCAGGCTTAACCTCCCAGTCAAAAAGGCCGGGATCCCAGGCCTTAAGAGAGACCCTTGCGCCGAACTGAGCGCCCAAAGAGAGTTTGACCTCGTTTTTTATCTCCCTTTGGGAGTTCCTTTCAGCCTTTTTTTCGTTGTCTTTCAGAGCTTTGTTAATTTTTTCCTTAAAAGTACTGTCCCATTCAACAGTCCATACGTCTCTGGGGGTTATACCATCCCAAAAAGAGGTGTAGTTTTTATATTCCTCTCTAAAGCCGTTGTCGAAAACAAAATTTCCGATAAGTTTATCGCCGCTTACATCAAGCCGCAACCCAGGGCCGGCGCTCAGACTTACACCCGCGTCGCCGTAAAGTTTCGTGTTAAGCTCAAAAAGGATACTGCCCCGTATACTGCCTTTAACGTATTGTTCAAATTCAAGGCTGGGAGTGAACTTCGCGTAATCAATTTTTTGGGTTTCACCATTACTGTATGAAAAGCCGTATATGCTATGGCCGTCAAGGGCATATTTGACGTTTGCTCCTCCTTGCGCCTCTAACAAAAGCTGGAAAAAAACCTCAAGATCATTATCGAAAACCACCGGGACAACTGCCGGGGGAACCCCGACAGTGAAATTAGTTTGCGGCAATTTAATTGATTTCAGTTTACGCCCTGTAGAGTCGCTATAGTTTCCTTCTACTCCGGTCTCAAAAGTTAAATTGCCCTTTTGCTCAATGTAGAATGTGGCATCTGTCAGTTTATAATCGTTAGTACTAAACGCGTAATTAAACGAAATGGTATATTCAACGCCTGCCTTTAAACTGCTGTTCTCCAAAATAGAAAATACCGTATCCGCTCTAAATGTTTTCTCAAAAGAACCGCTGTCCCCCGCGGTATTGCCAGTGGTTTTAGACAATGTACGCATGCTCACCGGATTGCCGCCGGCATCAAATCCAATCTCTGCTCTGCCTTCAAAATTCACCTTCGCAAAAATTTCAGAGAGCGCGGCGGTTCTTACTTCAACGACTGCGCCGCCGCTCTTATCTGTTTCTACTTTGAGAACCTTATACGCAAAGCCGCTGGGAGCAAGTCTGGTTGGACTCGAAACCATGATATCCCCAACATTGGGGATACCGTCCTCAGTCATCCCCTTAAAAGTAAGGGTACGGCGAAACCCATCTTCACTCGACGATTTTGCGGTGTCTATTTTTGTGAGGACGTAGTCAAAATGACCCTGTTCAAAAGTTCTAACATCTTTGCCGTCCTGAGTCTTACCCACAGCGTTTTCAGGTATCTGCTTATCATCAAGTTCCAAACCGCCGCCAACATCAGGATCTTTGGTCGGAGAGGAACAATAAAGCGCAAACACTGTAGCAAACAGACTTGCGGCAAACACAACTTTGCTAAAAAATTTAGATTGGAGCTGAGTTTTAGTTGACAATTTTACTCCTTTAGAAATACAATTCTAATAGACAGTTTTGACATTATATAAAACACGTAAAATCAGAGTGTTGAATATAAATAATGCATAGAAATTCCGCAATTTGCTTTCTTCAAAAAAAAGTGAACCGGCAATGAGTACAGAATTTATCACAAGTTTTTAAGTTTCAGAGCATGCTGCGGCCTTATTTATTTATTATATTGTATAAGGGTGGGGGTAGATAAGTTAAAGAAAACCAGCATCCGAATAACCCGATTACAAAAACTCCTCAAAATGGAGATATACCAAGTGATTCAGAAAAAATTTGTCGCAATGGGTACGCTTTTCTGCCTTTTCGTTTTGGCTGGAGCACAAGCTCAAGACACACGCCCCTACAGGTTTATCGCCAATCCTTTGCCGGATACGCTTGATCAGCTTTACCGCGACAGCGCTACTATACAAATCGGACGGGTGCGGGTTAATCAGGCGGGGTACAGACCGGGGGACGATAAGTTCTTTTACTACGTGGGCAGCGTAGCATCCGCTTTCTCCGTAATCGACGCCAACACCGGGACAACTATCTCTACGGGAACACTAACTAGTAAAAATTCCACTGTCAATGGACAAATTAAAATCAAGGCATCCAACAACGCCCAGCTCGTTACCGGCGGTGACACCCGCTATATCATGGAAAGCCCTATCGTATCCGGGACGATTTTTGAGGGGCAAATAAATGTTGCATCTACCGGTCAATACCGCGTCTTGGTCGGATTGGACACATCCGCCCCCTTTTGGATCCACAAAGATATTTACGGATGGGTGCGCGACGCAGCTGTAAAATTTCCCGCAATAAACAGGTGCGGCAACAGCAACTCATGGTTTCACGGAGCATGCCATCTCTTAGATGCCACTCCCGGCGGCTGGCACGATTGCGGCGACCACCTTAAAGAGGGTATCACCCAAAGTTTTCTGCACTCAATGCTCGGACTGGCGTCCGCCGCGCTTCGTGACCATGATGTCGACCACTACGGAGCCAACCACAACAATACGGTATTGACCGACGGCATACCAGACGTGCTGTATGAAGCGAAACACGGTTCCGAATACATAATTGCGGCATACAATAACGCAGGCGGCAATGTAGCGAATATGATAACGTCAGTTGGAGGTTACGGACCTGATCACCAGTGGTGGGGACAACCGGAGCATCAGGACAGGATGTCACAGGAAAGAGGAGGGCCTGTTCGGGAAAGACGCAATGAAGTGGGAGCAAACATCTTAGGTAATTTTGCGGCAGGACTCGCATTTACAGCTAAAAACTACGCTGTGTTTGATCAACGATTCGCGGACACATCAATAGCTATCGCAAAAAAACTTTACGAATACGGAAAAGCCAATCCGACCGCGACAGAAACCCCTGCATACAACGGAAACTCTAAAGCAAGCGAAAAACTGGCTTTCGCTGCATTAGCTTTGGCTTATGTCACCGGCGAGAGAAAATACCTAGATGAATTCTGCTATGATGCAACTATAGGAGGACCAGGCGGTACGCAAAACAGAAATGACCCAGGTACTTCCCATGTTCTTTATGATGGCGGGTGGGTTACAAACTTCGATCGGGTTTTCAGCAAAATGAAAGCAAACACAGACTGGGCCTCGCCGCAAATGGCAGTAAAATGGGGCTTTTTCAGGCTGATTCTCAAAGATAAACAAATGAGCGAAGCTCTCGGCATCGATTCTACGGAACGCCTCAGGCTTATAGGGAAAACTTTATATCAAATGATAATTGATTTGAATTATGTATCGGGCAACACCGGTCAAGCGACATTAGACCTTCCCGATCCCGGATTCGCTTGGGGATGGAGTAATACACTGCGATACGATAATGCTTGGAACGTTATGCACACTCAGCAAAACTGGATGTGGAACAGGTACCAGTTCGGCAATATTTTTGACCTCTACTGTTATTCCGATATGGCTAAATGGGTGCAAGATTCCCTCATAAGCCAAGGAATATTCTTGCCGGGAAGAGCGCCATCGTGGCCGGGAGAAATTGTACCGCCACCTGTTTCAAATTGGAAAGCAGACGAAGCACGGGAGCTGATGATTCGGCAAATGGACTATATGCTCGGCGTAAATCCATGGGACATATCTATGATTTACGGAATCGGCAGTAAAAACACCAATCATCCGCACCATAGAGCCGCTAATCCCGAAGGTAAAAATGTTCCGGGTGCATTTTACCGTTATCGGCCTCCTGTCGGTGCCCTGTCAGGCTCAATAAATCCGCTAACAGGCCATACTTCCATAGCGCCGGAGCTGGGATTCATGCCGCCCGGCGGATATGCGGACTTCTATGACGATTTTGAAGTCACTGAAACCGGAATAGACGCTTCCGCCGTGATGATAATCCCCATCATGGGCCTCTCCGTTGAAGACCCCAAAACAGATCCACCCACAGCCACCGTAAGAACCGTTTACATCGGCGTTGATATAGCTATAATCGAGGTAAGGCAAAGCCGGTTTGGAATGTCAACGATACGGTACGCGTTAGACGGAGTCACTCCCAATATCAACGTATCGGGCGACAGCAGCGGCATGTTCCACCGTATAACAATTACAGGCCTGCAAGCCGCAACTAAGTACAACTTCGATGCTCTCATAAGCGACATGTTCGGCAACAGCGACGTCATCACCGACAGAGGTGAATTATTTACTTTTACAACATTAAAAGACCCGCCGGGCAATGCTGAAATCACCAACGTCAAAGTCTGTAAAGTAACCGCCGACTCCGCCGAAATTTTCTGGTTCACGCCAAACGGCAGTTACGACAGCCGTGTTGTCTACGATACGCAAAAACCGGTGAGACCTGTTCCCCCAGCGATGGAACAGAATGAGAATATTTACGGACGTCCTACACAGTTCCATTATGTAAAAATAGGCGGACTCAAGGAGAAAACAACCTACTATTTTTATGTTGAGAACAACGGAACGCTAGATGACAATGGGGGTCAGTACTATGAATTTACCACTCCGGTTGAGCATGTGGCGTTTGACATCCGCGTATTAAAATACTCGGATCAATTTTTCGGTCTTAACGTTGTCAATCAGGATGTAAAGGATTATGACTCTCTTGAACTGCGTATTTACCTGCGCGCGCCGGATACTGTAAACGTCGCGCCTACCATCCACCGTCCGACCGGGCGGGTTGCGTTTTCCGACCACATAGGCATCCGCTTAGACATAGGCATAAAGTACAGATCAGACGGTTATCAGGACACGCATTTCAAAACCGCGGTTGACCAGTTCATACAAACAGCGCGACCAATACGTATTGAAGACACATATAATCCGGCTGACGGCACTTGGGGGTATTATATACCAGTCCCGCTTGGGGGCGCCCGTATGGAATCACAAGCGCGTTTCCGCCTTGATTTTATGTTTGACACACGCAGTAATTTTGAACCGTTTCAGGATCTTATGAACGTTTCCCCAAGCCAGGAAATTTTGAATATGATATGGAGCACCGCCTGGAGCTTCATCCCGCACAGCAGGGCAAACGGCGATCCCGCCGACTATTCCGGAGTTCCCACAGGAAGCAAGGATGATATTGATCATGTATACTTCCTGACTGATGTAAACCCATACATAACTGTATACCGTAAAAACGAATTCGTATGGGGATACTCTCCATCGACAATTGAGCAGCAGACAAAAAAGACTCACTACGAAATGACCTCTCAAATCACCTCGCCTCTTTTTAATCCTGCCGAAGAGTATCTGTTTATGGAGCAGGTGATGCCCTCTATTACGGTAAGGGGATGGGCGCAGGTTACTGAAAACGGCGTTATAAATGATATATGGATAAACGGAAGCAGGGTGCTGAATGCAAGCTCTGTGGCGGCATACAACTTCGCCGCGGACAGATGGGATCTTACCATACCTGTACCGGTTAAAAACGGCGGCAATAACATAGACATAACAATTTTTGCCGGCCCCGAATGCGTAAGCTGTCATGGATGCGCCTTTACGAACCATAGTTTTTATTTAGAATTCAGAGGAGCCGAGCCTTACGAATCGCGTATAGTATTAATAGATAATGATCAATGGAACAATTTGGGTGATTCCGATTCCTGGCAATTCTACAACGACAAGAGAATGACAAGCGACACCGCTAAAATTGACACAACCGTTTTTTGGGTAGTCGTAGATGACAAGAACGGAAACCTGAATAAGACTCACCGGGATACCATTAATGTTTCTATTGTAAATCCTGTTTCGGGCGATAGCATAATTATCGCATTGGTTGAAACCGGAGATACCACCGGCATTTTTAAAAGCATATACCCGATACGTGTCGTTGATATCAACGCCACTGCCGGACCAAACCGGATCGCGATGGACGGCGGGGATGTTATCTGGATTACATATACCGACATTACCGACCCGGATGATATTTCGAGAGCGAGTCTTGCGACACGCGCGGAATTTCCGCTGCCGGTTACCGCGTGGTTTAAAGACCGCAACGGTACGGGTAATATCGACCAGATCGTTATTCAGTACTCTAAAATGGATCCTCTCAATGATCCTCTCACCGACTCTTTGGCTCTCACCATACCGGGATATCCCGAAGTGCGTATTGTCAAAGATACCATAAACTTAGTTGGCGGCGGGCTTGTTACTTTTAATCTCTCCGCCCCCATAGAACGGATCACAGGATTCGGCAGCGGAGAGCAGATGACCGCCCGTTCCTTTTTAGTTTACAAAGGAGATGTAAAGCAATCGGTTGTATCGGTTGCAGACAGCGCGGGCCCCGCCCTGCTTGACTTCGCGCTGCTTATGGAAAGGGAGAGCGGGATAAACGCCGATGATACGATTCAGATTACGCTGAGTGAGCCTGTGCAGGCAAGCAACCTAATCGGTAATTCGCTTATTTTACTCAAAAACGGAAACGACGGGCCGGTTGGGCTTGAAGTGAAAGAGATACTTGATCCAGGTATTATTACACTTTTTACAAACTCTTTTACAGTTCTTGTAGACAATAAGGGCAACTATATACGCGAAAATGATTCGATTTACATTAGCCCGATAGGTCCGGTTCGCGACCGCGTTAACAACAGACCTCACAGCAAAAACCAGCCTGTTCCGGTTGTGCTGAAATCACTCACCCCAAGAGCATCAGGGTTCTACAAAGACACAGACGCCGACGGGAGGATCGACATGGCTGAGATTACATTTACAAAGCCTCTTGAGCTGAACGACGGACTCCAGCTTTGGCTTTCATGGAAGGGCGGAGAATTTGTACCTATTGAGTGGTCAAGGCTTACCACTGTAAATGAGCAGAAAATCACAGCGGACATTTCGGGTTTACTTACAGGAGACGATATTGTTACCGGCGGCGATTTGAGGGCAAAAGTTACGCACAACAAATATCCCGGTGATACCATAAAAGGCAATATCGAAGATAGAGCGGCTCCGGTTATCAGATCAGCCATTTACAGCGCAGCTCTGGAGGGGCAAAAAGATACGCTTATCGTTTCTTTCTCAGAAGCTTCATTGATTTGGAATTCCAGGCCGTTTGAGTTTCTGTACAGTGAAAACGGCAGGCCTTATGTAATGGCTTTGGAGAATATTACAGAATCAATGATTCAAACGCACGTTTCTGATATTCAGTACTTCCTTGTAAATGCTTTCGAAGGTGTTGATTTTCCAGGCAATAACGATTCCGTATGGATAAACCCTGTTTACAGTATTTATGATTCCATCCCCAACCTTCAAGACAATAAGAACAACCGCAGGGTAAAACTCAACTTTAAGGCGGTTCCGTTTACAATTAAGGTTATCCCGGCGCCCAACCCGTTTAGGGCGGGAGAGTTTAACCCGGCGGACAGAACCGGTACACGCATAATCGTCAGACCGCAAGCCAGAAGCGGCGCGGAACTGGATATCAAAGGCAGAATTGTTATTTTCGACAGAATGGGTAACGTCGTAATTTCTGATGAACTTAAAAGGGATCCAAACTCAAATTCGCAGGATCTGTATTACATCTGGAACGGTTACAATAGACGGGGCAGAAAAGCGGGAGTAGGTCCATATCTTGCAACAGTTTCTGTAGAACACATACCGCTGCCGGGGAGTGAACCGCAAAAACCTGTTACCGGTAGAGCGATGATGTTTCTTACTAAATAAGAAATAATAATGCAGAATGCAGGAATGAAAAAAACTCCTGCACTCTGCATTCATCCATTTTATTTCTGCATTAAAGCAGCCGCTCTGTCAATCTGATCCTTAACGCTTTCCCACCCAGTGCCGCCCTTTACAGTGCGGTTAGCGATAGCTTGTTCCCAGGAGTAAAGCAGCATAACATCTTCGCCAAACAGATCCGAAAAATCCCGCAGTTTTTTAAGAGGTATTTTCGTAAGCTCTATATCAGCTTCAACGCAGTACCCTACGATACGGCCTATTACCTTGTGAGCTTGACGGAAGGACATTCCCTTACGGACAAGATAATCAGCCATGTCGGTAGCAAGTAAAAACGGATCCAGATCCTGCTTTATTCTATCTTCACGGATCGTAAGGGTTAGAAGCACATGTGTAAACACCTTTAAAACCATTTGAAGATTGTGTTCACTGTCAAAAAGCGGTTCTTTGTCTTCTTGCAGATCTTTAAAGTATGTAAGACCGATACCTTTAAGCGTCGTAGCTAAACGTGTATAATTGCCAAGAAGCCTGCCGCTTTTGCCCCTTATAAGTTCTAATGAATCGGGATTTTTTTTCTGAGGCATCATACTTGAACCGGTAGACCAGGCGTCGTCAAGTTCCACAAATCCAAATTCCCTTGTTGACCAGACGATAAGGTCTTCCGCGTAGCGGCTCAGATGAATTCCGATAGAGGCGAAAACTGAGAGCGTCTCAAGTAAAAAATCACGCGAACTCACCATATCCATACTGTTTTCTGAAACTTTTGAGAAGCCAAGTTCAGCGGCGATCGCGTCTCTGTCTACCGCAAAACCGCTTCCCGCAAGAGCTCCTGAGCCAAGAGGTAGAATATCTGTTGATATAAGCGCGTGATGAATACGGCTCTTCTCCCGTTCAAGGAGCCAGAAAAATGACATCCAGTAGTGGGACAATAAAACCGGCTGCGCTTGTTGATAATGAGTAAAACCGGGAATTATTATCTGCAAATCCAACCGCGCCCGCTCCACAACAGCTTTCTGAAGTTCAATCAATGAGTCTTTTATATTTGTAAGCGCCTTTTTTGTATAAAGACGTGTATCTGTAATCACCTGATCATTTCTTGAGCGTCCGGTGTGAAGCCTCTCCCCCGCCTCGCCCGCTCTTTCGGTAAGAAGCCGCTCCACTGCCATGTGTATATCTTCATCCGACCGCGAAAAGTTAATGCGGCCGTTTTTATAATCTTCAAGTATAGAATTAAGCCCGTCAATCACCTTAGAGCAATCAGCCTCACTGAAAACTCCAATTTTCTGCAAAGCGCTGGCCCAGGCGATGCTTCCGGCGATATCCTCTTCAATAAGAGCCTTGTCAAAAGAGATGGAATTGTTGAACGATTCCATAAGCGCGTCCGATGGCTTTGAGAAACGGCCGTCCCACATTTTCATGATAGTAATTTCCTCTGTGAAAATTTTTTACTCAGGGTTGCTTATTATGTTTCAAAATTACTTTTTATTATAGAGATATTTAATATCCATACATTCGTCTTAAGAGATTTGTTACATATAACTGTTATACAAAATAATATCTACCCAAAAATGTGAGGATAAAATATTTTAAACCGTGAATAAGCCCAGATCCATAATTGCGTATATTTAATCCGTTTTTCTATAAATCAATTCGAGAAACTTTATTTGTTCAAAATCTTTGTCATTTTTAATGAAGAAATACTATATTTGTAAAGTCTTAATATATTTTTAACATATTGTACACGTTTCTCATAATTTTACAAAAGGAGCGCTTCTATGAAACGGTTGTCCGCGGTTGCTTTCGTGTTACTTATGGCAGTATCGGCAAGTTTTGGTTACTGGAACTATTTCCCTGTTATAGAGGGTGGCAAAGGGGAGGCGAATATTAACTCCAACGGCGGTATTAAGATTCGCTACGGCGCGACGGATCAGATAGAACTGTTCGCCACAAACGCTGTCGGCGGCTTAAATGGGTCAAGTTATGGAATCGGCGGCCGTTACCAGATTATTCCTGAAATGTTTTCTTTCTCTTTAGATCTTGGTATTCCTTATAATTCAGGCGAGCCGGGGAGCTGCTTTGGAATAGTACCCGCCGTACAGTTCTCCAAAGGTATTACCGATAAATTGGTTTTAGCGGGCGGCGCCGGTTTGGGGCTTGATTTCAGCCTTCCTAATGGAAAAACGAAAGATGGAAAAGCGGAAGACGGAATGCTGATGAATTTAGATATTGGCGTAGAGCTTGACTACAACATCACAGATGTGGTGCTGGTTTGGGCAGGCGTCAACTATATAGCCGATGCTATGAATCTTGACAAAGCGGAGGACGCTGTAATCGCGCCCGCGGTCGGAGTACAGTTTTACTTAGGAGATAATCTTATACTTGGAACATCAGTAGGTATTGATTTGAACGCGCAGAAATATAAAGACGGCGTGCCGGATGGTAAGAAAGAAACTATCGGATTCAGCGGCGGAGTTGATTTCTCCGTTAAGTTCTAAATCTCAAATATAAGTGTAAAAAACGGGTTGCTCCCCACACTTTGAGGACAACCCGCCAGACTGTGTCAAAAGTATCAAATCTTTGCCAAAAATGTCGATTTGTCAAGGCAAATTGACAAATGGGCTGTGAAATCAGCTCAAAAACAGCAGCTTTCCTTTTGTCAACGCTGCTCGTTTTGAGTTTTGACACAGTCTGCCGCGTTTCCTAACAACAACAAACGAATGCTACAAACCTAAAAAGCCTGTTTAAATATGAGCGGGCTTAATATTAATTTAACGTTTAACAAATGGTAATTAATATGTCAAAAATTTTCTACATGCCCGCCAACGACATTTCCGGCACTTGGACAAACAGCGGCGAACAGGCCGGAACTCCGGAATTTAAGGAGGATGTCTCCATATTCAAATTTATACAGGATAATGAAACAACCGCCGTTACTCCATATGCGATAACGCCTCATCGTATAGTGCTGTCATAGGCAATTTGCGCCGCGGCTGGACATCGGCAGCTTGCGAATCTCAAGGCTTTGCTCCGGCGAGAGCCGTAGAAGTAATAACCGTAAAAGAGGGCGTTGCGGAATTGCAGCCCAACGGCAGTTGGAAGACAAAAACCAAAGTTTTGATAGATTTAAAGAATAATACGAAGCCGCTATTTGCAGCTCAATTTCGGAATATTAACCGTAAAACAGCTTCCCCCGCCGGAATTACTTTCCACAAATACCATACCCCCATGCGCAATAACTATAGACTTTACAATAGCGAGCCCGATTCCCGCGCCTCCGGATTTGCGGTTTCTGGATTTTTCCGTCCGGTAAAACCGTTCAAAAATTAAAATATGTTCACTTTCGGGAATCCCCATCCCATTATCTTTTACTTTAACAGTACTGTTTTGGGCAGAGTCAATTACCTCAATCAATATGCTCCCGCCATCCGGCGTATACTTGACAGCGTTAGAAACCAAATTGGTTATCACCTGATTAATCCTGTTTATGTCAAGCTCAACAAAAGAGGAACCGCCTGTAATAGAGAGCGACATATTTTTTTTGCCGATCTCAGCCTTCATATTGTCAACTACGGTCTGAGCTATATCCATTAAATCAGCCGCCGTTTTACTCAGTTTTAAATTTCCGCTTTCCACATTTGTCAGCTGACCCAAATCCGCAACTAACATTTCGAGCCTCTTTACCTCTTCATGGCAGCTTTGCAGACGCTCTGGCGTAGCCTCCCAGATCCCCTCTATCATCGCCTCTAAATGCGAACCTATGGCAGCAAGCGGCGTTCGTAATTCGTGGGCGACATCAGAGGTCAACCGCTTTCGTAAATTCTCCTGTTCGCTCAAAGCATTCGCCAAATGATTGACTGATGTTACAAGGTCATTCAGCTCCCGTGTCTTTGTCCCGCCTTCAAAGCGTGTACCGTAATTACCTGCCGCGATCTGTTTTGCGATATGCGCGCTTTTAATGACCGGACGGACAAACCGCCGCGAAAGAAAATATCCGATTATTATAGAGAGTACAGCCGCAATTACGCTTATCGCAATCAGAACCTTGTTCATGGTGTTGATAAATGTAAAATCGTTTTCACTCATAAAATAGGGGCCGTAAGTTATTATCGAAACTGCGCCTATCCTGCGTTCATCCTGCTTAATGTCGTAAGTTTTTGTTACGAAACTTCCGCTTGCGCCCCGTTTCTCCATCTTAACCGCGATCTCATCCATTACATGCCAGCAATTATGATTCTCAGCATCCCACACAATATCGCCGTTAAGATTAAACACTTTGAGGATATATCCGTCATGCATGGAGTATGTGCCTATAATATGCAAAAAATCACTGTCCCATGAGTCACTTAACGGATCATAGAACCTGCCGAGATCATTGACAATATGCTCACTCCTCAGCCTCTCCTGCTCTATAATGTAATTTGTAAATTCTAGCTTAATAAAAATGTTGGAAAACAGACCTATCAGCCCCACGGTAATTAAAAGCGTAAGCAATATGGCGACAGACAACTGCGTTCTGAGACTTCTCATAAGCTATTCATCCTCCTCCAAACTTATATCCAAGTCCCGGAACTGTCAGCACGTAAACAGGAGTTTTAGGATTGTCTTCGATTTTTTTACGAAGATTTTTTATATGACTGTCAACCGCGCGGTCGTATCCGTCAAAGCCTTCGCCCAAAGCGGATTCAATAAGTTCGTCACGGGTAAAAACTTTTCCTGGATATTTAATGAGAGCGGACAGAATTTTAAGCTCAGTAGGAGTGAGTGACACGGCAGCGCCATCTTTTAAAACCTCATTCTTTTCAAAGTCAACCATTAAATCCCCATCCCGCCACGAATTGCGCACAGTCAATGGCACGAGATCATTTTCCGCTCTGCGAAGCAGCGCCTCTACTCTTGCGTACAGTTCTTTTAAGCCAAACGGCTTTGTAATATAATCATCCGCGCCAAGCCCAAGCCCGTCTACAATATCACTCTCTTCCACTTTCGCGGTGAGCATGATAACAGGAACGCGGGACTTCTTACGAATAGCCGCGCACACCTCTTCCCCGGACATTACAGGCATCATTAAATCAAGGATCACAAGGGCTATGTTTTCACTGTTAAAAATCTCCAAAGCAAGCTTCCCGTTTTCGGCGTGAAAGACATTAAAACCTTTGCTTTCCAAAAGCGCGGAGATCACCTCTACAATTTTGGGCTCATCATCAACCACTAATACGTTTTTGTAATCCTTTTTCATTCAAGCAGCTTTCTTTAGTTCCTCTTTGCCCGGCAAAACTGTTTTATATTTCGCGGCAAATGATCTATGATTTTCTGTTCAAAGCCAGATTCAGTATATTTGGTCTTTTTCGGCAACCCTGTCAACTCCAATACATACTGGTTTTTTTGTACATGAGAAGAGTATCGTGTATAGAAAACGCGATTTTCTGTACATGACATTTGGATTTGCATATAGCTTTTATATTGATTATACAGTTTATGATGCATAGAAATTATTCGTATGATTGCCGACATTTAAAAGCAACTCATATAGCTCTGCATTGATATAATAATTCTGTTTCCCATATTTTTTCTTTGTAAGAATACCAGCTCTTGTCAGTTCATCTAAATATCGAGCCGCGGTTTGACGGCTCACATTCACATCTTGTTCCACAAAATCTATTTTTGTATAAGGATGTTTGAAAATATTGTTCAGCAAATCCTGATTGTAAATTTTGGGCAGTTCTATGAGGAGTGTAAACAACCTCTCCGGTACTGTCATTTTTCAGTTCCGTACCCGGTAATTTACGAAAACCTGCCCGATTGCCCTCCAGCAATGATTGAATGCGAAGTATCTGATTCATTGTCAAATGATTATTTTTCTTCATCTCCTGAAAACCTGTAAACAACGCATGTACATAGCTGTGCACCTCCTTAGCGGCAACCGTACTGAAACTTTTTTTATTGTAATCAGATTGAAACAACTCATCATGAGTTGTGATGATATTTTCAACCGCTGAGCTGTCACTGGCTTCCTGTAACGAAAGCGTATCTATCAAAATCTGTTCGTTTGGAATCAAATTGGCGAATTACTGATTCCCAATCGGCAATTGCGCTGAATAAACAACATAAAAACAGCGCAATAACTTTAAACTGTCAACTAAGAACAGGCTCTTCTTTCCATTCTCTGCCTAACAAAATACTGCCATTCTTTTTCTTGTTCCGTCTTACGCCATCTGCACCCCATGTTCCCCATTGTTTAAAGAAAAACGCTATTTTCTGTTCTGCGCATTGTTTTTGTATGTTAACTGCCCACTTCGAATTCATTGGTCTTGCACTAACCCCGCTTTCTCCACCAACTATTACCCAATGAATTCCTTTTAAATTCAGTTCCCCAATATCGCCTATCAAAGGCTCTATAGAAATAAAACGAACAGAAGTTTCAATACTCCTTAAAACATCTATTCTGTTTTTTGTGCCGCCATGCTCTACTGTTACACCCAACCACACATTTTTTGGCGCTGTTCTTTTTAAAAAATACTTTTTAAGAATGCTTTCTCTTTTTGTTAATATTTGATAATTATGCTGCGGGGTTTTTTCGATAACCTCAAATATTCTGTCAAGAAATTCAAAAGGCATATTTTTATGGAATAAATCGCTCATTGAATTTACAAAAAACTTTGTCGGTTTTCTAATGCTTAAAGGTTGGGACAGTCTCTCCGGTAAAATTTTAAATTTAAAACCATCTTCATAACCGCAAGCTCCCATTGCCTGTAATCTTTTTGCCATTATCTCTGCATAGCAATTTTTACAGCCATCAGTCACTTTGGAACAACCTACTGAAGGATTCCATGTCGCTTCCGTCCATTCAATTTTTGTTGCTTTCATATTACCTCAAATTTTAATACTTTAAAACCTGATTTGGCATGTAATTCCAATATTCACACACTATTTTATACAAAAAGGTTTTTCTTGTTATTTGTTCTATCATTATGGCACACCACCCATTATTACAAATGAATCGCCTTTATAATTTAGTTTGCCTTCTTTATTCCGCTTCACAACCTTTTTTTCTTTTATAAGCGGCTTTAACACATGATTTAATATTTGACCCTCAAAAAGCATTGTATTCTCCAAAACAAAGATTTTTACCTCGTCATACGCAACTTCTATGTTCGCAAAATGTTTTACTACCTTTTCTTTTGCTATTCGACTACAAACGTCTAAAACCATTTGTTCTTCATCAGTTTCCTGCCAAATGCTTAACTGCTCAGTTTCACACTGTTTTTCATTACGATGGAACTCACGACCTTTGAATGTTTCCCATAATGCTTCTTTTAACTTTTCAAGTCCGCGAATACTTGGCGTGAAAAAAATTATTTGGTAAAGCTCAGTGTTTGTTTGCGTTCTAAATTCATATGCAAAGGCATGTTTTATATCTCCTATGACCAATTCATTTTTTATGAGACTAACCAACTGCTCAACCGTTTTTATGTTAGTAATATCGCGTCCTATAGATTCTACTATCTTTTTGTTATTCTTGTCGTTTTGAATATTCCTTACAAAATCGCTTGTAAAAACATTGAATATCAACTCACAATAATACTCTTGTATAAATGTTTTTAGCGATCGCAACTTCACCGATCCGAAATTGTATGGGTCTACAAAAAGTATTGTCGCTGCACCGAACGGCTTGCATTGCGTACTAAAAACACCAACATTTTCGATGTAAGCGTTTACGTCATTATTTGCAACGTGCAGCGTTAGATTTTGAGGTTTTGTTTTAAGTATTTCATTTGATACTTCTTTTATTACGTCCAGACGATTATTATCAATATCATTTAAAAAAATGTTGAACTGCCTATCTTGATGCCCAAATGCAGTGTCCCTAAAAAGTTCTAAAACTTTTATAGATGTTCCAGGATCACCATCTTTATAAATACCAGCATTACACATACAATCAATAAAGTTGATCATTGGTGTTTTAGGACGATTTGCCATAACATAAAGCCATTCTTTAACGTAAGTAGAAACATACTTGATTTTATAAGAAGTTTGCGGTTTCTTATCGTCAAGTAGACTTATATGTTTATTCGCTATTTCTCTAATTTTTTGTGCATTCATTTAACTGCATCTCGTGTAAAACTTCCGGTTGTTACGAATAGCCCCTTATTTGCCCTTCCTTGTAATGCCCCGCAAAAATTACGTATTTCGCTGGCTCAAACCTAACTTTGCCTTCTTTTACATTGAAATAGTATATTAACGCTAATAAGTCCAGCTATTTTAAATATTCCTTTTCCATCTATTCAATGGAACCAGAACCGCCCAACTCATGTAACGCTGTTAGCACTGGATTAAACAATTCATTATATTGCGGAATTTTCATAATTCGGCCTTTCTTGATGCTATTGCTAACTATTTTTGATTGTGGTGTACCGCTTACTGTATCAAATTTCTCATTATCCTCTGATGGCTAAATATATTTGACATCGTGACCCTATCCGACAATTAAATGCTAAAATCACTATTACCAATTTTTACTAAACTTATATAAAATAACTAATCGCAGTATCATTTATAATAAAATTGACTCAAAAAACGAATTACGGATATAATAACACCAACAAACAAATATAAATCGCCATACCAAAAAATTTTTTCCACGTCTACACAATTTCTACAAATCATCCGTTTATATTTCAGTACAGATGATCAAAATAACCATAACCATTTTTGTTGGAGGTATACGCATCGATGAAAAAAAATCTCATTATCACAGTAGCGCTTGCGGCAGCTCTTAGCTTAACCATGTTTGGCTGCAAAAACTCTTCAGACAAACAGAACGCCCACACCCACGGCAGCAGCTGCCCGACTGAACACGGCCACGAACACGCCGCGCCCGCGGAACAGGAAAGTTTCAAAACGGAAGCTGACGGAATCACAGCGGACGAGAGCACAGTCAAGAAATGCGATGGCCACAGCCACAATGAACATAACCACAAGCATTGATATTTAAAAGGCAGATGAAAAAATACCTTTTATCCACTGCGGTATTTACCGTCATTACCATTATTGCCGGCTGCGGGATCAATAATAACAAAGCGGCTGGCAGTGATGATGATCACGCCCATGATGAAACCATTCAACTGACAGCTTACAGCAGCGACTTTGAGCTTTTTGTTGACGCTTCTCCTTTTGTCGCCGGACAGGCAAGTAATGTTCTTGCCCATTTTTCTCATTTGAAAAACTTTAAGCCGCTTGAGGAAGGCAAAGTAACCGTCAGTTTAATTGTCGGAACAGACGGCATACGTCAGACGTTAGACAAGCCAACCAAAACAGGCATTTATTTTTTCAGGTTGAGTCCCCAGGCGGCGGGAAGCGGCAGAATCGTTTTTGATATGGAGACAGCTTCCGGAAAACATCAAATTATTGTCCCAGACATAACGGTTTATGCCGATGAGCATGAAGCTTATGAGGCGGCGGCCGCGGGCGCGGCGACAAGCATCGATGGAGTAGCGTTTACAAAAGAGCAGAGCTGGAAAGTGGATTTCGCCACCGCGGAAGCGCGTCTCGAACCGTTCGGGCAGATAATCCGCACAACCGCCCAAATACAGCTTTCGCATGATGACGAGCGGATCATATCCGCCAAAACCGGAGGGACAGTGTTTTTTAACGCTGTAGTAACAGAGGGCAAAACTGTCAACAAAGGGCAAACACTGTTTACTATTGACGCCAGCGCGGTAGCGGACAACAATCTCGCGGTACGGTACGCCGAAGCGCAGACCGAACACGCACGCGCTAAAACCGAATACGAACGTAAAACGGAGTTGGCTAAAGACAATATCGTTTCGCAAAGCGATCTTTTAAGAGCTAAAACTGAATTTACCAACGCAGAAACCGTATACAACAATCTGCGGCAAAATTTCTCCGCCGGAAAGCAAAGCGTCAGCTCGCCCATAAACGGATATGTTACCCGCGTACTTGCGCAAAAAGGGCAGTATGTTGAAGCTGGACAGCCGATATTAATCGTTTCGCGGAACCGCGACCTGCTTATCAAAGCCGAACTGCAGCCTAAGCATTTTCGTTTACTTGGGAATATTACAGGCGCAAATATCCGCATACTCAACAGCAATCAAACATTTTCTCTCGAAAGCTTAGGCGGCCGCGTACTTTCTTACGGAAGATCGGCTGATATATCTAACCCGCTTATCCCAGTCGTATTTCAGGTAAGTAATAATGAAGGATTTCTGGCAGGAAGTTTCGTGGAGATGTTTATCAAAACGCTGAACTCCGCACAAGCCGTTACAGTTCCCAATGAAGCTATTATCGAGGAGATGGGTAATAAATTTGTATTTGTACAGCTCACGCCTCAATTCTTTGATAAGCGTTCTGTAAAGACAGGCTTGACAGATGGATTTCGTATGGAGATCAAAGACGGCCTCAGGGCGGGAGAGCGTGTCGTAAGTAAAGGAGCAATATTTGTCAAGCTTTCGCAAGCTTCGGGAGCGTTGGATCCTCATGCGGGGCATGCGCATTAAAACCAATTCTGAATTTTGAATTCTGAATTTTGAATTAAAACAAGTATGAAAAAAGAGAGTGTAGCAAAAGAGAGAAGTTTAGATATTTTGAATTCTGAATTCTGAATTAAAACAAGTATGAAAAAAGAGAGTGTAGTAAAAGAGAGGAGTTTAGATATTTTGAATTCTGAATTTTGAATTAAAACAAGTATGAAAAAAGAGAATGTAATAAAAGAGAAGAGTTTTGCGTTTGCGTTGAAGGTTATTGCGCTGTATAAGGTGCTTGTTGAAAGGAAAGAATACGTATTATCTAAGCAACTTTTGCGAAGCGGTACAAGTATAGGGGCAAATGTTGAGGAATCAACGGCAGCGCAGTCTACAAACGATTTTATTCATAAATTATCTATTGCTTCAAAAGAAGCGCGGGAAACAAAATACTGGCTTATGCTTCTGCAACAAGGCAAATTAGTTGATTATAACTATTCTCCATATTTGAAAGATATAAATGAAATCATTAATATTCTGACTTCAATTATTAAAACGATGCAGGAGAAAGATTCTAAATTGGAAAACATAAATTACAAAACATAAATTTTGAATTCTGAATTTAAAAATCTGAAAGATTTAACTAAGATGATTGTTACATGTGAAAATTTAATACTCTATAAACGCAGAATCAAGGTAATTCAAAATTCAAAATTCAAAATTCAGAATTCAAAATTTCTTAATGTTTTAATTCAAAATTATAAAAACCATGCTTGAAAAAATTATAAAGTTCTCACTCAACAATAAGTTATTCATATTGTTGGGAACGGTTCTCCTGATTGTCGGCGGACTTTACACCATGCAGCGAATGGATGTAGACGTATTCCCCGACCTTACCGCCCCCACTGTAGTAGTAATGACCGACGCTTCCGGTATGTCGGCGGAAGAAGTGGAGCGGATGGTAACCTTTCACATCGAAACCGCTATGAACGGCGCGACTGACGTGCGCCGTGTGCGTTCATCTTCCTCGCAAGGGTACTCTTTTGTATGGGTTGAGTTTGACTGGGGAACGGATATTTTTAAAGCGCGGCAGATCGTAAGCGAAAAGATGGTTACGCTTACAGAGGCGCTGCCTGCGGGCGTCATGCCTGTTCTCGCGCCTCAGTCAAGCGTCATGGGCGAGATACTTTTTATCGGCATGCAGGCTGACAGCACTTCACTTATGGAATTGCGCACACTTGCCGACTGGTTAGTAAAGCCGGCAATTCTCGCCACAGGCGGCGCGTCTAACGTAACCGTAATCGGCGGAGATTACAAGCAGTACCAGATACTTGCAGATCCTCAGAAAATGAACGCCTACGGCGTTACCATACATGAGCTTGCGCAGGTGGGGCGTACAATGAGCGTCAATTCCATGGGCGGGGTACTGCGCGACTTTGGCAACGAATATGATCTGCGGGGTATCGCGCGCACTAATGATCTTGAGGAGCTTGGCGCGACTTTTATCAAAACTGTCGCCGGTAAACCTGTCGTGGTTTCCGACGTTGCCGAAGTTATAATCGGAAGCGCGGTAAAAATGGGATACGCTTCACAAAATGGTAAGCCCGCGGTTATTCTCTCCGTGTCAAAACAGCCTAATATAAACACGTTAAACGTTACCAGAAAAATTGAGCGGAATCTGGCTGAGCTTCAAAAGTCGCTTCCGCCGGATGTAAGAATGGATACGAAGATTTTCCGCCAGGCTGATTTTATCGAAGCGTCTGTCAACAATGTGGGAATAGCTCTGATAGAGGGAGCGATATTTGTTGTCATTATTCTTGTAATTTTTCTGGCGAGCCTGCGCACAACTGTTATTTCGGTTGTCGTTATTCCGCTGTCGCTTTTGGGGACAATCATTGTTCTGTATCTTTTGGGTATGAACATCAACACCATGACGCTTGGCGGCATGTGTATAGCGGTTGGTACGCTTGTTGACGAAGCGATAATAAGCGTAGAAAATGTGTTCAAACGGCTGCGGCAAAATCATAACAAACCGAAAGCTGAGCGGCAGTCCGCTTTTAATGTGATATTTGACGCATCTCATGAAATCCGCGCCTCCATACTTAACGCTACATATATCATCATCGCCGCGTTCGCGCCTCTGTTTTTTCTTTCAGGTATGGAGGGGCGCATGTTAAAGCCGCTTGGCGTGGCTTTTATAGTCTCATCTTTTATGTCAACGTTCGTGGCTATGACCGTTACGCCGCTTATGTGCAAGCTAATGCTTACTGATGAGAAATACCTGACAAAAAATAAAAAAGAGAACCGTCTCAGCCGCAAACTTATGTCTGTTTACGGCGTAACGCTTGGCTGGGCTCTGCGCAATAAGAAAAAAGTTTTATACCTGACCGCTGCCGCGCTTGCAGTTTCAGCGGTTATGTTTTTCAGGATGGGACAAAGTTTTTTGCCTGAGTTTAACGAAGGCTCGCTGACCATTTCCGCGGTAACTAAACCCGGAGTATCGCTTGATGAAAACAACCGGCTTGGCAATTTAATAGAAACAGAGCTTCTTGCGATACCGGAAGTAACAAGCACAGCAAGACGCACCGGACGCGGTGAATTAGATGAACATTCGCAGTCTGCCAACAGCGCCGAAATAGACGTCAACTTTACACTGAGTAAACGAAGCCGCGAGGCGTTTCTTGCGGACGTGCGCCATACTCTGGGAAGCGTTCCCGGTATAGCCGCAACCGTGGGGCAGCCTTTGGGTCACCGTATCGATCACATGCTTTCGGGGACGCGCGCCAATATCGCTATAAAACTGTTTGGAAGCGATTTAAGCAATCTGTTTATGATAGGCAGCCAGATTCAAAATTCCATCGGCGGTATTGACGGTTTGGTTGACGTATCGGTAGAACAGCAAACCGAAACTCCGCAGCTGCAGATCCGCGCTAACCGCAACATGCTTGCCCGTTACGGCATAACGATTGAAGAGTTTAATGATTTTATAGGACTGGCTTTCGCGGGTGAAAAGTTAGGTGAAATTTACGAAGGTCAGCGCAGTTTCGACCTCATCATGCGCCTGAACGAAAATTACACCGGAAGCATCGAACAGGTAAAATCGGCACTGATTGACATTGAAAGCGGACGTAAAATACCTTTGGAAGATGTTGCCGAAATCGTTTCCGTTGGCGGCCCCAATTCCATAAGCCGCGAAAATGTTCAGCGCAAAATTGTTGTCTCCGCAAACGTAGCCGGACGCGACCTTAAAAGTGTAGTTGACGATATACAAAATAATATCAATCAGAATATCACGTTACCCGAAGGCTACCGCATCGAATACGGCGGCCAATTCGAAAGCGCGGCAAACGCTTCCCGCACACTGTATATTGTTTCGCTTATAGCAATTTGTGTAATCTTCATGCTGCTTTTCAGTGAATTCAAAGATTTTACGCTCTCAGCGATTACAATGTTAAATCTTCCTCTCGCGCTTATCGGCGGAGTGCTTGCAATCTTCTTCACTTCAAACATCGTAAGCATTCCCTCTATTATAGGATTCATTACGCTGTTTGGTATCGCAACACGAAACGGTATCCTGCTTATCTCCCGTTATCAACACATGCAGGAAAGTAATTTTGAATTAGGAATTCTGAATTCTGAATTACAGAAAACTAAAGACAATTCTGAATTAGGAATTTTGAATTCTGAATTAAAAGAAACAAAAAATAGTCATGAGACACAGAACAATTCAAAATTCAAAATTCAAAATTCAAAATTAGAACCTCACAGTTCAAAATTAAGAGAAATCGTCACCCAAGGCTCCCTCGACCGCCTCAACCCCATTCTTATGACCGCAATCTCAACCGCGTGGGCGCTTCTGCCTTTGGCGCTTCAGGGCAGTAAAACCGGTAACGAGATTCAAAGCCCTATGGCTGTGGTTATTTTAGGCGGCCTGCTCTCTTCTACGCTGCTAAATATTTATATTGTACCTGTGGTTTATGAATTAATTCAAAACAGGAAAGTCAAATATGAATTGATTCCTGAAAAGGAAACGAAATATGAAAAAGTTAATAACTAGCATATTATTTGCATTTGTAAGTTTTTCCACAATGGCTCAGAGCGGATATGAAACTGTTTTACAGCAGATAGAGGAAAACAACACTACTCTTGCCGCTTTACGCAAGCAAACGGAAGCGCAAAAGTTAAGTAACCTCACAGGGCTTCTGCCCGAAAATCCCGAAGTGGCATTCAACCACCTGTGGGGCAAACCATCCTACATCGGAAACAACATGGATTTTGCTGTTACGCAAACTTTTGATTTTCCGGCAGTTTACAGGCATCGAAGCAAAATCGCACGTTTACAAAATGAAAACATTGACTTGCCTTACAAAACCCAGCGGACAGAAACTTTACTTTCGGCAAAACAGACATGTATAGAATTAGTTTATTATAATATCCTCGCTAAGGAATATGAAAACTGGCTGCAAAACGCAAGATTCATTGCCGACGCCTACAAAATCAAATTAGAAAAAGGTGAGATTAATATAATAGAGCACAATAAGGCGCATCTCAATTTAACCGCTGTACAAATCGAAATCGCGCAGATAGAAGCTGAACGCGCAGTCCTGCTTGCTCAGTTAAAACGGCTCAACGGCGGTAAGGAGATCGCTTTTTCCGCAGAGAGCTATCCTGCCGCTGCCCTGCCCCAAAATTTTGAAACTTGGTACGCTTCTATAGAAAGCAAAAACCCTGAGCTGCAATACGCGCAAAAGCAAATAGATATTGACATGCAGCAAATAAAGCTTACTCGCGCAGAGGGTTTTCCAAAATTCTGGGCAGGTTATGCAGGCGAAATAGAGAGAGACAAATCTTCTCACGGCGTAATTGTTGGCTTGAGCATTCCGCTGTGGGAAAACAGAAACCGCGTTAGTGAAGCCAAAGCGCAGGTGCAGGCATCTGAGTTCGCACTTAAAGATAACAAAGTCCAATTTTACAACAAGCTGCAAAGCCAATATCTCAAAGCATCCGCTTTGCGGCAAAACGCGCAGAAATTCCGTCAATCACTCAATGAAAACGACAACAAACCGCTTCTTAAGAAAGCATTAGACGCGGGAGAAATCTCGATGCTTGACTATCTGTCGGAAGTCGAATATTATTATAATATTATGAACAAGGTGTTGGAAGCTGAGAGAGATTTTGAGATCGCTGCCGCGCAGCTTTGGGCAATGGAATTGTAAAAATAATTCAAAATAGTTGTAAAAGTTACATTATTTCCCAGCGTACCTCCTCCGCACTCCATCTATTTCATCGAACCGACCTGTTTCTCCAACCTTACAAGCGTCCTGCTGCCAGGATTATCCGTAAGGCCTTTTTTGACAAAAGCGCGCGCCTGCGCGGCATCTTCAAGAGCGATAAAAATATTTACCAGATTAGCGTATGTTTCCGGAGAGCCGCTGTTTTCAAGGGCCTTCATATACGCGTCACGCGCCTGTTCAAGCTCGCCTCTGGCTCCGTAGATCGCTCCCAGATTGTTCCAGGCAAGACTGTAGGAGGGATCGCGTTCCAATATTTTTTTATACAGTTTTTCAGCCTGCGCTTCCTTTTTACTGTTGTGCAGATCCACCGCCTCGTTATACCACTTATCAAGAGTATCATTAACAGCAGGCTGCTTTACCTCTTTTTGAGTCGTGGGTGAAACTCCTGACTTAAACTGCGCGTAACGGTTTTCGATGTCGTTGTTTTTGATAGTTTTGTCAATTGCGCGCGCTCTCTGGTATCTCTCGTAAGCGGCTTCTATTTCGCCAAGATTATAATGCGCCGCAGCAAGATTAAATTGCGCGGCTGCGTTTCTTGGCTCCTGCGTTACAATCAGATCAAACCACTTTTTAACATTATTCCAGTCTTTTATCGCAAGACTGCTGTTTGCGGCTACGCGCAGAATCTCTGTACGGTTTTTACCATGAACTTTTTTTATTATGTCATTACTTGTCTCAACCGCCTCCTTATGCATGCCCGCGTTGTGTGCGGAGAGAACCATATTATACATGTAAATATCCATATCCTCCGCAGCAAAGAGCCCCTTTGCGCCTTGCTGGGTATTTATTATCTCTTTATAAAGCGAGAACGCGTTCCTGAAATCGGAGCTTCTGAAAGCAAGCTGGGCGCGTATAAGTTTTTTCTCATATTCCCACTCTCCGCCTGAGGGAAGTTTTGAGAGCGCATTCTGAGTCTTTTGATTATCGCCGCGGCCCGCGTAGATTTTGCTTAACATATGCCAATCATGCGCATCTTTCTCTTTTATCGCTTCAAATGAGATGAGCGCTTTTGCCGTATCACCTTTTAACAGATCCATCTCCGCAGATGCTCTTGCGCAATATACGGAGGAAGGAAACTCTTTTCTCAGAATAGCGTGCATCCTTTGCGCTCTCTCCATGTCGTTTCTTTTGCGGGCAAGCAGAAATATGCTCCAGGCAGCCTCTTGACGCTTCTCAGATTCAAGCGCCAAATTATAGGCGGTTAACGCTTCGGGGATTTTGTTAAGCGCCTGATACGCGTTTCCCATATTAATATTCACCGCTTTTTCTGATGGTTTTAGTGATAAGGCTTTTCTATAGTTTTCAAGAGCTTTTTCATACTCTCCTTTATTCTCGTGCGACAAGCCCAGGTTAATAAAAATCACCGGATTGTTCGGATCTTCCTTCACATTCTTTTCCCAATGCGCCCGCGCTTTTTCCGTTTCACCCATACGGTTAAGAACAAACGCCAGAAGTCCGCGGCTTGCCGGATTATCGGAGCGGATGCTTAAGCTCTTTTCAAATGACGCTTTTGCCATTTGCAAATCATTCATCTCCATATAGGCATACCCAAGCTGATAATGGAGCCTCCAGAGATTCTCTTTCCATTTGGGTAAAAGCGCGGTAAAAAGCTTTACAGCCTTGTCCGGCTTGCCTGCGGTAAGGTATATCTCAGCAAGCTCATACTCTGTCTTTGGATCAAGTGTAAAGCGTGATGCGGCAGTCTCAAGAGCAGAAAACGCTTTTTCATAATCCCGCTGCTCTTTATAGTAAATTGCTAAATGACGGTATACCGCGATATTTCTATCCTGTTCCCGAACTGACATAAGAGTGGAAATAGCGTCATTGGTTTTTCGTTGATGATAGTACAAAACAGAGAGCCTCAGCGCAATATCAGCGCACTTGGATTTGCAAGACGCAAGCTGCTTCGACGCCTCCGCTACAGCTGCCGTTAGATCAGCGGAATTTGAGCTCTTCATTGCTAAATTAAGCTGAGCGCTTGCGTTATTGGGATCTAATTTGAGCGCTTTCCTGAAATGTTCCTCAGCCCTGGCGCCATTGCCCCTTGTATGGTACAGCACTCCAAGAAAATCGTGATACTCAGCCTTTTCATCCATCGAAATAGCTCTCTGAATAAAACGCTCAGCGCCTGGCAGGTCATTAAGAGCACGCGCGGCTATTGCCCTTTTGTAAAATACAGACGGCTCCGTAAGCGACTCAACTAAACCATCCCACAACTTTTGCGCCTGTTCGTAATTTTTCTGATTAAAATAGATCTGAGCGGCGTTAGCGCGAAGAAGCTGATCATTTGGATACTGCCGCAGTCCCCTTTGGTAATACTCAAGGGCTTTTGAAACTCCTTCACAGGCGTTGGCCGCAAATCCAGCCAAAAGCCATGAATCAACACTTGGAGTCTTTTCCTTACTAAAGTAATCTGAAAGCGTGGAAAGCGCTTCTTTACAGCTGCCCGCATTTGTCTGCGCCAGAGCAAGCTCAAGAAGAAGCGCCGAAGTGGAACCGAGCCTCACAGCTCTTGAAAAATAATCAGCGCTTGCGCGGTGATTACCCCTCACCCCCTCTATTCTGCCAAGTTGAGAGAGAGCCGCCGAATTTTCCCCGGCCGCTCTAAGCACAGTAACCGCTCTGCCGGTATCGCCTGTAAGAATCAATCCATGCGAATAAAAATTCCACGCGTCCTGATGAACAGGCGTCGCCTTGTAAGCTCTGGCGAACTGATCAACAGCGGCAGCCAGATTTCCTGCCTCCATCTGCATTACCCCAAGCCTTACAATCGCTTCTGTAAATTTTTTATTATGCCTGAGAGCAAGCTCAAACTGTTTTTTTGCTTCCTCCGGTTTTCTCTCATGAAGGAATAAAAGACCGATATTGTAATACGCCAACGCATACTGCGGATCCATCTTCACAACAGCTTCCCAGGCCCTCTGCGCGCTTCCCACATTTCCCTGCCTGTAAAGCGCCACACCCTTATTGTTGAGTGCGTCGCTGTAATTAGGAAAAATGTTTAGCGCCTCATCAAAACTGCTTATGGCAGCGGCGTAATTCTTTTTGTCAATAGCGTCAAGCCCCCTCATATTCGCCTCATAGGCATTGTCAGCAGCCTTGAGAATAGCGGCAGTAAGCGGATCAGCGCCAGCCGATGGATCAATCACGACTCCGCCTGTGCGTCCAAGAGCGGCAATAGCAAACAACAATATAAGACTAACTATTTTCTTCTTTTTCAGGTAGTGATTATGCCTGCGCATGATCCATCATCCTTGCCAAAACATTGTCTGTTCATACTCTGCGGGGGGCTCTGCCGCCGGCCCCGCACTTTTACTAATGCTTGATATGCTCAACAACTACTAATTATCTTCCATCTCTCCATGAAAAGATATCTTACCGCTAAGCTCATCCCACTGTTCAAAAACTATATCCGGCGTAACGCTTGAGCCAAGACCATGTTCAAAAGCCACAGAGTCGTCTCCGCAAAAAAACGCGGTTCTCATTCCAAGGGTTGCGGCAGGGTGAATATCTGTCAAAAAATCATTGCCCGCTAATACTGTCTGAGACGGGTTAATGTGATATTCGTAAAGAGCGTCAAAAAGTTTCCTGAAGAGAAGCTCATCCGGTTTACGAACCCCGTATTCAAAAGAGAAAAATGTGAGATCAGGGTCGAAAAGCTCATTAAAATCTTCAATTTTACCGCCTGACTGATCTCTGAAAAAAAGCGTAAGGTCAATAGGCGTATAAAATTGGGCGTTTGACATAATCCCAAGTACAATGTTATCCTCTTTAAGCTTTTTGAGCGCGGCGGTCACTTCCGGATAAAGTTCGCGCCCCATGGATAAAAAGTTATAGGTAAAGCCAAGATAGCGGCCAAGATCAGCGGTATCAACCGTACGCGCTGTACCTACAGCCCCTCTCCATCTCTCCTTAGAATAACCGTTTCGCTCAAGCATCATCACAATGACAGACCAGATCCGCTCAACAAGTATCTCCGGATATTTTGCCCCTTTGTTTACAGCCTTTTCATGATTCAGAGCTATAAGGCCGTGGTAAAGATCGCTGAGAGTTTTGCCGCAATCTTCACCGGGATTCATCTTTGCAAGAACTTCCTCCATACCAAAACGGCCGACAAGTTCACGAAATGCCCCAAGAAGCGCCTCTTCTCTGCCTTGTGTATTTTCAAAACCCGTTCTCCAATAATTGACCAGCGTTCCATACACATCAAAAATTACCGCGCGCACTCCCTTGAGCTTTTCAAAACGGCCGGCGCAGGAATGGGGTTTTAAATTGCGTTTAAAAACGCGCGCTTCTTTCTCATGCAGTTCTCTTGCGTATTCAGCGAAATCAGACATTTTTAGTTAGCGTTCCCCTTCTTAAATTAATAATATAATAGAAAAACAACGCGAAAATATTAAAAGCACTCAATAATACAATAAAAGGATCTGTCTACTCTTAATTTTTTATTTCCGCGCTCAGCATTATTATTTATGCGTTCCTGTGGTACACCCTTTGCACTTACTTAATCGCTGAAATCGCAACCTGAACCGGAAAGCCGGATCATATATGGAGTTGTCAATTAAAAAATGGGCCGCGCTTACCGGTGCGGCCGCGCTTATTTCTATCGCTGTCCAGCTTCACATAACCGCTCCTCTAAGAGAGGTTGCAGAACTTGCGTTTATAGTCCTTGTATGGACTATTTTTATTTTTACCGCCAACTCAAGAGGTTATCTGAAAAACCGGTTTTTACTGTTTTTAGGGATCTTTTGTTTTTTCTCCGGCGCTCTGCGGCTGTTTCATATCTTTACAATTCATGAATTAGTTCTTTTTCCTCTTTTAAAGGACGGCAGCGGCGAGCTGTTCGCTTTTGGGGCGCGAATGGCAGAGAACACTGCGCTTCTGTTCTCTATTTTTTTCAGCCATACACGGCTCATGGCGCGCAGAGTCGCAAGCCTTTATGGTATAATTTGCGCAGCAGCGGTTTTTAGCGTCTACAGCGGCCTTTTACCGATGCCGCGGCTTGGCAGCCATGCCCTGACAGCTGTGCACATTATTTTAGCGGCATCGCTTGGCGCCTCTTTTCTAGCAATGCGTAAAAGAAGCTCAGCTTTAAATCCGGTGCTTTACAAAACATTTACTAAAACGATTATTTTGTCCGCGGTTTCGGAAGTTTTATTTTTCCTTTCATGGATTGAGGGAGCTGAGCTCGGAGGAGAGGTTTTACGGCTCTGGGGGTGGCACCGCATTTATAAAGCAATCGTAAAAAGCGGCCTCAGCGATCCGTGTACTTTCCTTTTCAGAGATTTAAAAACCGCTCAGGAAACTGAACGAACCGCCCGCGTCCAGGCAGAAAAGCGCACACATGAACTCGAAACGCTCAGAGTCAATATTTCCGATATGCTCTGCGAGCACGACAGCACAAAACTGCTCAACGCTATTTTGTCAAAAGCGGCAGTTTTAGTTGACGCTGCCGGCGGGGAACTTGGCCTTGTCAACCGTCAAAAGAGAGAGATTGAGATAAAAGCGGTATTCCACATGGCGCAGGAGAGAGTTGGTACAACAACAGTCTTTGGTGAAGGAATTCTTGGAGTTGTGGCGCAGAACCGCAGCCCCATTGTAATCCACGGTCACGGAATAGGACAGGGGCGCCTTCCTCAATACCCTTTTGACCAGTGGAACAGCATTATGGCTGTCCCCCTTGAAGCGGGCGGAAAACTTTACGGCGTGCTCTCAGTCGTAGAGAAAAACCAACTGAAAGAGTTTAGTAAAGCCGACCTTGAGCTGCTGCTTATGTGGGCTCAGCACGCCGCGATGTCTATACGGACAGTACTGCTTTTAGAAAGAGCGCAGCAAGAGGCTCAAACCGACTCCCTTACCGGTCTTTACAACCACCGCAGTTTCTTTGAAATGGCGAAAGCCTCCACCAACCGCGCTGTAAATGAGCGAAAAAGCCTCTGCGCCATGATGTTTGACATCGATTTTTTCAAGCAGGTAAACGATACCTTTGGTCACCTGACAGGAGATCAGGTGATATCGTCAATCGCGGCTTTGTGCCGTCAAATTTTTCGTAAAGCGGATATTGTGGGACGGTACGGCGGAGAGGAGTTTGCGGTTATACTTCCCGAAACAGACATAGAGGTAGCAAAAGAAGCGGCTGAGCGCGTTCGTAAAGGGGTCGAGGAGATGCGCTTTGAGGCTGGTACCCACCTCTTCTCCGTTTCCATAAGCGCAGGCGTAGCCTGTCTGAATGAACAATGTTCAACTCTCGGGGAGCTGATCCGCCGCGCAGACGAAGCGCTCTATGAAGCGAAAAACTGCGGAAGGAATAAAATTTGCATTTGGAGAGAGGAGAGCAGGGCTCAGAACTCAGAATTCAGGACTCAAAATTTAGAGTTGAGAGCCGAGAACTGAGTGTTTTGAATTCATAACTCAGAATTCAAACAACGCGGTCAGCTGTCTCTTGGGGAGAGATATTCGCATATCTTTCAAATAGCAAACATTGCGTACAAATCACAAACAAAGCAAATTCGGGTGTTGACTTTTCTGAGTTCTGAGCTCAAACTCTATAAATATAACTATGGCAGGATTATCCACACAGGAAGCGCTTGGGCGGCTGAAGCGATTTGGCTTCAATGAAGTCAGCGAGAAGAAAAAAAACTCTATAATTGAGTTTCTAAAATTATTACTGGAACCTGCCTCGTGGATGCTTGAGGTTATTATTGTTCTCTCATTTATATTGGGCAGAACAGGAGACGCGTATATTGTTACAGCGCTTCTTGTTTTAAATGCAGTAGTAACATTTGTACAAAGCAGCAATTCACAAAAGGCCGTTGATACGCTCAAACAAAAGCTGCAGATCAAAGTTAAAGTACTGCGCGACAGGGAGTGGAGTGTTATACCGGGCCGGGAACTTGTCCCCGGAGACCTGATTCGTCTTCGTATGGGCGATTTTGTTCCGGCTGATGTTAAGATTAGTGAAGGAGAACTGGAGCTCGATCAATCCGCGCTTACAGGGGAATCTCAAAATGTTTTAAAAAAGCCTAACGATGATGTTTACTCCGGCTCAGTTACAATCCATGGTGAAGCGACAGCGGAAGTTATCTCTACCGGAGCTAAAACGTTCTTTGGCAAAACTATACAGCTTGTCAAAACAGCCAAACACAAATCTCACGCTGATATAGTGATCTTCAGACTGCTTGCGTGGATCATAACAGCGGTATCCTCTCTGCTTTTACTCGCGCTTGCCGTCACATATATAAGAGGCGAGAGCCTGCTTGCAACGCTTCCGTTAATGCTTGTACTTCTTATGGGCGCGGTTCCTGTAGCGGCGCAGGCGATGTTTTCCGTAAGCATGGCTCTTGGAGCAAGGGAACTTGTAAAAAAAGGCGTTTTGGTAACGCGCCTGAGCGCCCCAAACGACGCGGCAAGCGTGGATGTACTTTGCGCGGATAAAACCGGAACATTAACACAAAACAAATTGTCTATTGTGAAGATACAGGCGGCGCGCGGCTTTAGCGAAGATGATGTGGCGCGTTACGGGGCAATGGCTTCTCAGGAAGCTGACCAGGACGCTATTGACACCGCTTTTATAAAATACGCCCGCGAAACTTCCGCTATTAAAGAGCCGTTTGTTCAAAAGCGATTTATACCGTTCAGTCCAACAAACCGCAGGACAAAAGCGCATATAATTCAGGGTGAAAAAGATTTCATTGTTTACAAAGGTGCATTCGAGACTTTATCCGAAGAATGCGGGTTGGATCAAAAAGCTATCGAAATATGGAATAAAAAAGTTGATGAAAACGCGAGATCCGGTTACCGCTCCATAGCTATGACTTTCTCAGATGGCAATAACAAAATGGTATTTACCGGACTTGCCGCTCTTCATGATCCGCCCGCGCCGGATTCGAAAGAGCTTGTCAACGAACTGAAAAAAATGGGCGTATCCGTAACAATGCTTACCGGGGATGCCGAAGCTGTAGCGCGGCAAACAGGTAATGAGGTCGGCATAGGCGATTCATTTATAAACGCCTCGGAAATTAACACTATTACAAATTTGGGACAGGAGCTCTTTTCGCGCAGCGGGGTTGCGCAGGTTTATCCCGAAGACAAGTATAAAATTATAAAAGCGCTTCAATCACAAGGACACATCACCGCAATGACGGGTGATGGCGTTAATGACGCCCCGGCGCTCAGACAGGCAGAGGTAGGGATTGCCGTAAGCGGCGCGACTGACGCGGCCAAAGCGGCCGCAAGCATCGTACTTACAGAAAGCGGTTTGTCCGGAATCGTCTCCCCTATTAGGGTTGGGCGCCAGATGTTCGAGCGTATTAATACATGGATGCTCGTAAAGTTAAAGGGCACGATGATGAAAACCATTTTCGTAGTACTTCTGTATCTTATTACCGGTAAATTCGTGATTACAGCGACAGCTATGCTTATTATCATGTTCATGACCGATTTTGTTAAAATTTCACTTGCTACCGACAACGCGAGAGGCGCACTCCTGCCTGACAGATGGCGTATCGGAAGGCTTGCGTTTACAGGAGCGGTTCTTGGCGGCCTCATGACACTCTTGGCGTTAGCGCTCTTTTATATAGGATGGAAACATTTTGGAGTAAGTACAAACGATAATCTTCTCAATACCTTCAGTTTTCAAATACTGCTTTACTACATACAGCTCTCAGTGTTCATAGTGCGTGAAAAAGGGCACTTCTGGCAATCAGCACCCAGTAAAATGCTTTTTTGGATAATTTTTATTGATATATGCCTTGGGCTCCTAATTCCTACCTTAGGACTGTTGGGATTCGCTCCGATGCCTGTCAAATATACACTGTTTATTTTTACGTATATATTTATAAGCATCTTTACAATTACCGATTATGTGAAATACCTCCTGTTCAAACGTTTTTTTCAGTAGTAATTATCTTTATGCCATAGACACCCGTTGTCCGTATGGATCAGAGATAAGCATTAGTACGCGGGCGGCTTTGTCGGCTGGCATCCTTATATCAGAATATCAGAATATCAGATCATAGGATCGCCGCGCCGCTTACTCGAATAAAAGGTACCAAAGGCATACGTATTTCCGCACTCCGAATTTGCAACCTGTATTCCCTGCCCTTACGGTTGACTTTTCCCCTGAAATTACATATTTTTTCCGTCTGGTTAATATCTATAATAATAAATTCAAAAACAACCCTTAAAAAGGATCTCTTTTAATGCCCAAAACAATTTCTCCGCTTCAGAAAGCGCGCGCGGCTTATACGCCCAAACTCCCAAAAGCACTTGCGATGCACGGCAGCGCGGTTAAGGCAGCCATGGGTGAACCCACTCAGTCTGTTTCCGACCAGAACGAGATCAAGGTTCTTTTCCCCAATACTTACGGGCTGCCTGTCATAACATTTGACGGCCCGGGGGAAAAAGAGATACCGGCTCTTAATGTCGGGGTAATCCTCTCCGGCGGCCAAGCTCCGGGCGGGCATAACGTTATCGCCGGACTTTATGATGGATTAAAAAAGATAAGCGCACAGAGCAATCTGTTTGGCTTTTTGGGCGGCCCCAGCGGTCTCACAGACAACAAATACGTAAAATTCGATGACGCGTTTATCAACGAATACCGTAACACCGGCGGCTTTGACATAATCGGTTCCGGCAGAACAAAACTTGAAACGGAGCAGCAGTTTGATACTGTTATCAAAAACTGTAAGACTATTGGCATCACCGCGCTTGTGATAGTGGGCGGTGATGATTCAAATACAAACGCGTGCATGCTTGCTGAATACTGTGCCAGAAAGAATGCTGGGATTCAGATTATCGGCTGCCCCAAAACAATTGACGGCGATATGAAAAACGAGTGGATCGAGGCGTCTTTTGGTTTTGATACCGCGTCTAAAGTATACGCCGAACTTATCGGAAATATTCAGCGCGATGCAAATTCGGCAAAAAAGTACTGGCACTTTATAAAGCTTATGGGACGCAGCGCCTCCCATATCGCTCTTGAGAGCGCTCTTCAAACCCATCCCAATGTAACGCTTATCTCCGAAGAGGTTCAACAAAAGAAAACTACTTTGCGCGAGATAGTGGATAATATCGCGAATGTCGTAAAAAAACGCGCCGGAGCGGGTAAGAATTTCGGAACCGTGCTTGTACCGGAAGGGCTTATAGAGTTTATTCCCGAGATGAAAAAACTTATAGGTGAGCTTAATGATCTGTTAGCTGCCAACACGGCTCACTTTGATTCGCTCTCCGACAGCCACAAGCTTCAGTTTGTAAACAAAAATTTATCCGATGACACTTCGCACGTTTTTGCGAGTCTGCCAAGCCAGATCCAGTGGCAGCTTCTCGCGGACCGCGACCCGCACGGCAATGTACAGGTCTCCCGCATAGAAACAGAGAAACTTCTGATAGATATGGTCGGCGAGGTTTTGAACGAATGGAAAGACGCGGGCAAATACAGCGGCAAGTTTAGCGCGGTTAATCACTTTTTCGGCTATGAAGGCCGCTGCGCCGCGCCGTCAAATTTTGACGCCGACTACTGTTACAGCCTTGGCTACACAGCCTCAAGCCTTGTTGGCGCTGGAGTGACAGGTTATATCTCATCTGTACGCAATCTTACAAAATCCGCAGACCAGTGGATCGCGGGCGGCATTCCGCTTACAATGATGATGAACCTTGAGCGGCGCCACGGCAAAGATAAGCCTGTAATAAAAAAAGCGCTTGTAGAGCTTGACAGCAAACCATTTTTCGAATTCGCCTCAAAACGGGAGATGTGGGCGATGGAAGATGATTACCAGTACCCTGGGCCTATTCAATATTTTGGGCCAGGCGAAGTTTGTGACGTTACTACAATAACAATACAGCTGGAACGCAATTAAGGATATATTTAAGACAGGGCGAACCCACAGGGTTCGCCCTTACACTTATCACCTTTGTAGCGCGTGTGTAATTTTTTTCTGTAAGTTTACTTATCAACTCAACGCGAAAATTAATATAAAGATATTATAGAATCTTTGTTGTATTATTAAGTGTTTTTATTTCCGCATTCCGCCATATATCTCTGCATTTGTTTTTGGTTGATTGAAAGATGAATTTATATAAAAATTTTAGTTATCTATCTTGAAAAAGTGCTTTGCTTAATGCAAAAATGAGGGTATTTGATGTTTTATTTTTGCATTCTGAATTATTATTTTTAAATCTGTATACGCTTTTTACACCTTTTTTCGCTGCATACACCACCTATTGACGGCATTGGAGAATACATGAGGCAGTTTGACCATATAATATGGGATTGGAATGGCACGATAATAGATGACGTATCTCTTGCTTTATCAATACTAAACACCCAGCTTAATGAAAACGCAAGAGAAGCTATGAGCCTTGAAGAGTACCGCAGCTGTTTTACTTTTCCTATTAAGACTTTTTACGAAAGAATCGGACTATTCGGAACTGATGAGGATTTCATGAAGAAAAACAAAGTCTTTATTGACCGGTATGCCCAAAAACTTAATGAATGCAGGATTCATAACGGAGTCATAGAAGTTCTTGATACGTTTATCAGGAGCGGGGGAACCCACTCCGTTCTAAGCGTTTACGCTCAGAAACATCTTACAGAGATGGCGCGGCAGTTAGGCATTGCCGACAAATTTACGCATATCAAAGGTATGAGCGGCATTGAGGGGAATTCTAAAGTATGCGCGGGGGTAGAACACCTCTCTACGCTCAATTGTAAAACATCCCGCGTTCTGTTTGTAGGCGATACGACACATGACTATGAAGTAGCGTCGGCGCTTGGAGTTCAGTGCGCGCTTATACCTAAGGGTCACCAGTCAAAAGAGGTTCTTAGCGGATGTCAGGCGCTGTTACTTGATTCGCATGAGGAGCTTTTGGCTTATTTATAAATAATAAGGGCGCGATTACCGCGGCCCGTATGGCTTGGGAATACCAGGCTTGGGGTTCATCTCAGGAAGGCATGTTTTATGGAAAATCAAGCTTATCTTGCGCGTCAGCCTATAGTTGATAAGAACGGAAATCTTTTTGCCTATGAGCTGCTTTTCAGAAGCGGATTGACCGCTCAGAGCGCTCAGGTTACAGGCCAGCTTCAGGCGACCGCCAAGCTCCTTGAGAATGTGCTCAACTCGATGGGGCTTGAAAAAATAGCTGGAAATAAGAAAGTTTTCATTAACTGCAGCCGCGATATGCTTGTCAGCGGCGCTTTGGGAATGCTTAACAAAGAGCGGTTCGTTCTTGAAATTCTTGAATCCGTATCAATAGACAACGATACTATAGAAGCTGTAAAAAGCGCTCATACAAGCGGTTTTGAAATCGCTCTGGACGATGTAATCTTTGACGCTAAAATAATGAAAAATGTGACGCCTGTTTTGCAATATATAAAGTACGCAAAAGTCGACCTCATGGAGAACAGCGCGGTTCAGCGCAAAATGGCCGCCGGTTTCTTTAAGGCGAAAAATGTGACACTCCTGGCTGAGAAGGTCGAAACGGAGAGCGAAGCCAAAATCTGCGCCAAAGAGGGATATGAGCTTTTTCAGGGTTATTTTTTCGCAAAACCCGAAAACATGTCATCAAATAAGCTTGATGTGCAAATGTCCGGTATTCTGAACCTTTTGCGTGTAATCCGTAAAAATCCTGAAACCGATGAGTTAGAGAACCAGTTCCGGATACACCCGGAAATAACCGTAAACCTGCTGCGCTACATTAACTCCGCCTACATAGCGACTTATCACACGGTCAGCTCTATCCGCCAGGCTATCACGCTTGTAGGCCAAAGTAATCTTAAGCGCTGGCTCACACTAATGCTCTTTGCCCGCACCGGTGTGGATGAAGCCGCAAACTCGCCTCTGTTTCAAAACGCGATGCAGCGAGCCATGCTTATGGAAAAACTTGCGGAAACCATAAGCTGTTCCAAAGGACTGCCCGAAGAGGCGTTTTTAGCAGGCATCATAAGCCGTCTTGACGCTCTTTGCAAAACAAGCATGGATGATATTTTGAATGAAATTGATTTAGGAGAAAATATCTCAGGAGCCCTTCGAAACGGCAGCGGGGTGCTTGGAAAACTTTTAAAACTTATCCAGGCGGTAGAAACAGATGTTCAGGAGAACGTGGATGAACTGCTAAACGAACTGAAATTACCCCGCGACGCACTGGCATCCAGTATGATGGAAGCTTTTTCCGCGGATATAAGAGCGTAGTTTTTGATAGTGATCATAATTATGCGTGTTATAGTCATTCAACTTGAAAAAGAGCTCTATTAATTCAGAAATGAGGTGATCAGATCTTTTATTTCTGCATTCGGACATCTATTTTGAAGTTGAATTATTATAGAAAGCCGCAATACCATACGATCAAACTTTTTTTAAAGTGGAGTCACTATAAAAGATCTTCTATTATGCCTCTCTCCCTACCTCACCCCTAAAACCAACGATATTTTCTCCTTATTCCCATTTTTGGTTTTGATTGTACCCCTTATCAAATAGCTGCCCTCGGAAACATGCCGCCCTTTGGAATCTGTTAAGTCCCACTCTCCGACCTTGCGTTTTTGCTGGCCGCTACAAGACTTGTCGTTGATTCTTATTTTCCTCACAAGATTGCCGTCAGACCCATAAACATAAAGCGTTCCGTTCTCAATCCCGCGTCCTTGCCGGAAAAAACTTACAATATCCGCCTGTTTATTGACAGGATTAGGCCCTATCGAAAATCCGTCGGGTATTACATTTACAGAAAGTATTTCAGGTGTTTTACCGCCCTGTTCCGCCGGAAGGATAACGCGGTCTATAGAAGAAGTTTTAGCTATGATCAGCAGCGCGCTCATGCTTTGCGGAACGATGTAATTGACAGAATCAGCCGCGGTAAACCTCACCGTTACGGTGTGCGTTCCCTCTGCAGTCTGCCCGTTGCCATCGTATTGGGCGGTTAAGCCTTCCGGCAGGTTACCGTTGATAAAAATGCTGTGCGCAGCTCCATTGTAAGATATGGCCATATCACTGAATGTTATACCTGACATATCATATTCAGCTTTCGCCGCGTTAATTGAAAACATTTTTTCCGCAAAAGCTCCGCTCGCTTCATTCGTTGCCCTTATCGTGAAAATAAAATAACCTGCTCTTGCGGCCGTACCGTTTATCTCTCCTGTAAAAGTGTCAAGCGTAAGTCCATCCGGCAAGCTGCCTTCCGCTATACTATAAAGAATAGCGCCGCCCGCGCCGCTCTCAACAGACGCTGTGATTACTGCGCCGCTGTAGGTTTCATTATATTTACCATTGTTAAACGTGAAGTCTGTATTCGTTATTGTAACCTCAGCTTCCCGCCATTGCAGATGAAGCGTAGTGTTATCAGTAAGCGGCGTACCGTTTTCTCCAAATATAAACTCATTGTACTGTGAACCCCAAAGGGTGTACCATTTGCCATCGCTGATGTAACCGGTTTTGGTGAAGCTGTCTGCCCGCGGAACTTGCGTTTCATTGAGTCCGCTGTTTACCGAAACGCGAATGGCGGCGGGCATCTCTTCTCCCGTGCCGCTGTTTGGGGCAAAGCTTATTATGCAGTGGGTACGGGTTGCTATTAGATCACTTCCATTTTTTGTCAAAATAAAGTTGGTGTCAGTAAGCACAAAATTGTTAATAAAGTTGGCGCCTCTAACTACTATAACATCGCCATCTTTAAGATTGCTTGGGGAAAGTCTGTATCTTTTGCTTCCGGGCGAAGATGAAAAATTTGCAAATATTTTCCCTGCCCCAAATCCCGCGATACATCCGTTAATTGTAGGATTGTTCCAAAGAGCGATTGAACCTTCGATGTCTGAATTATAAATCGCGGTATCATTACCGCCGGTTATCACCGAGTTGCCGCCAATACTTAGAGTTCTTATGCTGGCGTTGTGAATCGCATAGCCTGATGCTGAAGATACTGTTATTGTTCCATAAATGTCATCGGCGCAAAAAATATCGGTGTTGTAAACTGCTGTTCCTGACGTGGAAGATATAATTGTTCCACGGTAGGTACGTATAAAACCAGTGTTGTAAATTGCATAACCTGATGTCGCAGATATAGTTACCCCTGTGAAATCCGTAAAGCCGGTGTTATAAACAGCATTGTCGCCTCTGATGTTAACACCGTTAATATCAACAGAACTATTCCAATCAGACTGCCTAAACTGCGGGTCAAATATACGCAGAGCAAAACTATCTTCAAAGTTGTCACCTGATAAGGAAACATGTTCCGGCATATCTGATCCGGTATAGTTTTGGTAAACTGTATGTGGGTAATTCTGAGGCGGAACTCTAAACTCAATAGTCGCGCCTGTTGTGGATCTTAAGATGGTATTATTATCGCTAATGTCAATAGTCACCTGCTCATTGTAGGTCTCACCGTCAATAATGTCAATAATCCGCTCCGCTTTGGGAGGAAATAAAAAAGCGCGCGTGGCATCCTTAATAGTATTGAATGTCGCGCCAATCGCACCAATCTTGCTTACGAAAAAGTGCATAAGAGGGGTATACGCGACAAGATTATTCCCTATAGCAGTCAAAACAAAATTAGGATCGGAAAGCTCGAAATTGTCTATAAATTTAGCGCCGCCAAATACAACTATTTCGCCTCCTCTTAAATTGTCCGGGGTAAGTATGTACTTTTTATCGCCTGGGTTAAAACTGGAAGTCACGCGTATATTTCCCATACCAAATCCCACAATGCGGCCGGTGATGACAGGGCTGCCGCCAAGATCAAGTGTGCTGTGCTGGTCGGAGTTGTAAATCGCAACGCCGTTATTGTCCGGTGCGGTTATCACTGTCTCACCGCTAATATTCAGGTATACTGTGGAATATATCACTGTATCTGTTACTGAAGATAATACAGCGCTATTTAAGTACGCGAAGTCAGCGTTGTGAAAAGCATAGCCAGATTCAGCAAATACCGTTGAACTGTCGATACCTATTGTACCGCTGTTGTAAACCGCGGAACCTGACGCCGATGATACTGTTACGTTATTTAAAGTCAATGTTCCAGTGTTGGAAACCGCGTTGTCGCCCTCAATGTCAATTAAATTAACTAAAGTCCTATGCCCATCATTTATTAACGCGTTCGGGTGTTTTAGAAGAGCCCTGGAAAATCCGGGGTGCGGTCTGGAAAAATCAGGAACAGGGCTTGACGTTATAATAATCCCAAACTTGGCGCTGTCAATTTTTACTTGCTCTTCATATGTATCTATAGGAGCGTTAGCAAGTTCAAGGCTGGGAGTGATAATGTGAATTATCCCGTCTTCATAAGGAAGGGTTTTGTTTATTGCGTCCATTATCGTGCGGTTACGGATGCCGGATTTGCCTACTATGGATTGATTGGGAGCGGGGGGTGGGGTGAGCATGTAGATGGCTCTTCCCCATTTATACTCTATATTATCATCATAACCGGCAAAATAAGAAAGAGTTATCTCATTCTGGTGGCCAGTTCTGGGATCAATAATAATTACTTCCATAAATTCTCCGCTTCCTATATATCCTATGATTGTGACCACATGCCCATTTCTTTCATCCATATAAAGCTCATTGGTATTATCATCATATTCCAAAGGGTACACTGATGCAATAATAGGTCTGTCTTCTCTTATTATATTTGAAATACTACTTGCCAATGCATCAAAGGAGGTATCAACAGTGCCATATGTGTTTCGAGTATTGATTAACAAACGTGAAAGAGTTTCTGCTGTACCTGCAGTTTTATGTGCTTGATAGCTCGTATCCCCATTAAATGCAACAGAACGAATCTCCTTTTCTTCCAAAATAACACCATAGTGTTTAGTTACCATGCGAATGCATGCAGCCCAGCATGTGGTAAGAGTGTCTTCTTGTTTATATGCAGTAAAGTCAGTAAATTTATAGTCTGCATTGACATTTACGTTAATAAACAATAAGACAAATAACTCGGATATAATTTTGCTGAGATTGTTTTTTTTCATCGCTTACCTCCAGTATCAGGAGGAAGAGGTTGTACAAGAAAACCTGTACTCCCTGATTCGATTTCTTTGACAGCAGCATTTACATTTATGTGTTCATTTGAATGATTCTCCTTTTTGTTCAGCTCTTGCTTTTTTCTAAATTCTACATATTTTCTGCTGTCATCCAAAGTTCCCATCGAACTAGAAAACAACTTTGATAGTGACCCTGTTTCTGGTCCAGAAGTTCTAATATAATACACTTTTCTAGGACCTTTTTGCTTGAAGTAAAGAAAGCAGTCGCCATGATACAATAAAAACCCCCCTCCTCTTGTTGAGACAAGCACTGGATTAATTCCAGTTGACTCAGGGTAAGTTTTTAGTAACGGATCCCAGATTTTCTCTTTAGTAGAACCTATTGACCCTCTTCCTACATACTTAAGTATTCCATTTGAATTATGCAATGTTAATTCATAAAGCGGTTTGTTCTGCCCCATTATCAAAACATGCCAATGACCTGATGGTTCAATAATTTCACTGAAAGGGACTGTATCGGGATATGCAGTAAAGTCAATACGTTTAAATTTGTACGCTTCAAGAACTTTTCCCACACTTAAATCCTTGACTTGCAATGTTTTTATCCACTCATTTGAAGGGTCGCTTCTTCTTGCAAAATCTAATCCTTTTTCAGCATTTGATCTTTCTGTTGCATTCTTCAAATAATTCTCCAAAAACGTTTTTACCTCTTGTGGTATTTCCTGCGTATACCCCATTCCTGCCATGCTTGCCATAATAAAGGCAGATATTATTAACTTTCGCATCTTAGCTCCCTTCAAGTTATATAATAACGATAACTATTTAAACTTTAAAATATGTTTTTTCAAAGAAAGTATCAAACATTTATTTTAATTATATATTTGAGGTAATGTTATTATTAAAAGATTAAAAACAGAAGAGTACTTGAGGGTTTAGATTTGACATTTTCATTAATCACAATTGAACAGTAATATCACTTAAAAAAAAGTCTGACCGTATGGTATTGCAGCCTTTTATCCGTCATCCCCGTGAAAGCGGGGAATTATTGTTCTTTTTCTGGTACTTTATTAAGAGAATATAAAACATCAGATTGGCTTCGCTGCGGTAAACGCGACCACTCGCCTTCGCGGAAATGACGTTGGCAGACCTTTTCCAAGTGAATTACTATATTTTTTAATTACATCTTATTAATACATAAATAGTTTTATACGGACAACTAATTGGTGGCCGCCCATTTTTTTTGATGCGCGGATGTATATTATATATATTGTGCATTAGGGGAGAGTTATAACTTGCAGATATAATTACGGTATTGACAGGAGGCACTATGAGAACCGGTGTTGTTGGTTTGGATAAATAAACAGATAAAAACAATTGATTCCCGCCTTCGCGAGAGTGACGGCGCAGGAGAGATACCGTCTTGTGCGTAATATCAGTTATTATTTCCGCATTGTTTTTTGGTTGATTGAAAGATAGGATTGCAGGCTTGGTTTTGATGACGGGTAAAAAAATTCACGCGCCCTGATAATCATTACTAAAAAATTTGACATATTTTGAATAATATGTTAGTATTGAGATAGTTTTTACCTCAATATACAGAGTGGATAAGTATGAAAAAGTTAATAATTATTTGCGTGACAGCCATCATTGGCAGCAGTTTTTCTGTCTACAGCGGCAACAGTCCTGCCGGAAAAGAACCGGATATTATTAAATTACTCGGTCTGTCAGATGCCATACCTCAATCGGCGCGTGATCTTTATCCGCTTTCAAAACCGGCAGGGAACGCGTCTTCAATTATTAAGGATTCCGTTGAATCAAATTTTAAGCTAAAAATTGACGATTTTAAAAAGATAATCATAAGTATCTATGATGAACATTTTTCAGGGGAAGATATAAAAAGGTTAATATCATTTTATGAAAGCAATACCGGGAAAAAATATAACGCTGTCACATCGTTGATAAATACTAAAAATAATATTACAGAACCCGTTCAAAATACGTCACCGGAAAAAAAGCGTGACATCATTAAACTGATTGCTGTTACAGATGCCAGATCACAAATTGAACAGATTGTTGAATTAATGGGTTCATTTGTGACAGACGGCGCGGATACAGCAGTTGAAACGGAGTCACCGGCTCCGGACATAGCATCAATTAGTAAGATAACAGACACACTTAAGCTTAATATCGACAAATATTTTTCACATGATGAAATAAAAAGGCTGATCCGTTTCTTTGAAAGCCCTCTCGGTAAAAAGCTTACAACTGCCGCACTTTCGGTAAATCATGAACTTTTAATTTTTGCGGGTGAACTGTTGCCGCAAGTCTTAGCGCCAACAGCCCAGCACAAAATCGCAGCGCGCCGCGGAATAGAGCTCTCGGCCGCCGCGCTGTCCGCCGCGCCATTTCTGTTCTTTGAACGGGACTCCAAAGGCTATCTGCTTCCGGGCGACGCCTCTCTCGAAAAATCTAAAAGCCGCGCCGCCTACCAGCCCCATGACAAGATTCTGGTTAACGCATCGGATAAAAAAAATTCATACAAGCTTGGCGACACAGTCGATGTGCTCAAACCTATTAAAGTGATACCGTTTAAAGGCAAGTCCGCTCAGATTGTCAGCCGCCAGGGGCAGGCAGTGGTAGTTGGGCACACCGGAAAACAGATCGTTGTTAAACTGATTAATATGTGGGGTATGATTCAGGGCGGGGAAAGAATCGCTCCGGCGGGCAGTTTTAAAACTGTAAATAATGACCTCTCAACCGGTACAGGCTCTCAGATTCAGGCATCGGTCGCCGCGCGGGTCGAAGAGACACTCTCTCCATACCTTCACCAATTCTTTATCATAGACAAAGGAGCTGACGCGGGCGTTAACCTGGGAGATTTTTTCAAGGTTTTTGAGAAAGCGGCAAAAAATAAGTTAAGTGAAGAACTGCTTGAAGCGCAAGTTGTAAATGTATCGGCCAATTCGTCTACTCTGGTGATCCAAAAAATTTTTAAGGGTAGTCTGAGTGTCGGCGACCAGGCGTTTTTGAGTCACAAGGCCTCCCGGTAAGAAAGAGTCAACAGGGCAATAGTATAATATGATAAAGCTTCTGCATAAAATTGGAAAAAGGCTGCTAATCAGCAAGCACCGCAAACAGGTGCGAAACACATTTGTTTTTGCGCTCGCACATCTGTTTCTGCTGGCCGCAATATTTTTTACAATTCAAATCGCAGCCATACTACTTGGGGCAAACGATATTTTCTTCCCGGCCGCGCACAGACTTATAAGTATAATTCAATGATAACCAATAGCTAATAACTAATAACCAACACAATATAATCAGGAGCAAAAAGATGGACGGAAAAGCCAAAAAAATTGTGAACTTCATGAAAAAGAGCGGCTCGGAGCTTGACGCGTTTGATATCGCTGTCGGTGTGAAGATGGATGAAGACCTTGTCCTCAAAATTTTGAAAGAACTCAAACAGGAAAAGGCAGTCGCCGAAAAAACTAATGAAAAGGGACAGATTACCTTTTGCGTTGCCGCCGCTCCCGCCGGAGAAAATCCCGCAAAATCAAAGGAAGAGATGCCTGAACCGAAACCCCCAAAAGATAAATCCACAAGAATCATTACTGAAAACGAGGTGCTTGACATTGGTGATTTTTCACCTAAACCGGCCGCTAAAAGGGCAGAGGTTGACCTTGACGATTTCAGTCCCAAAAAAGCTAAAAAGGAGAGGGTCAAAAAAGAACCGGTTGATCTTGACGATGATCTTCCGGCAAAGTCTCTCCCACCTGTTGTCAAGCACGCAATTCCGGCGGTTTGCGCGTTAGCAGTTCTTATTACCGTATTCTTTATAGGCGGCAGCACAGGCAGCGGCAAAATCAATAAGGCCGTATCCAACGCTACATCTGATTTCGTAAAAGCAGTAGACTTTCAGCCGGTAAAAGACAACGTCGGCAAAATCAGCAGCATGGAAGAGGAGATAAAAGTTCTCAAAGCAAGTCTTGAAAAGATGGAAGCAAAAATCAAGGAGCTTGAAAGCAGGTCGGCGGCGCCCAGAGCCGCGGCAAGCAGACCGGCGCCTAGAAGAAGGTAGTTTTACTGTTGAAAGAGCTGTGGTTAATCTGTGCGTTCTGAAGGGGCGCACAGCCGCAAGGCCTGTCATTATAACCCCGTGCTTCAGCGCGGGGTTAGGATACACGCACAAAAATAAGCAAGAATTACCGATACCTCACTTGCCGTTTTATGATTTATGGTATTCCCACCAGAACGCCCCGCGTTGAAACGCAGGGCCGTAGACGGCAGCTTTGGCCGCGAGTTCCTTCTGAGAGCGGCGGAGAGAACTCTTTCAAATCAAGCAGCGGCGGCGATCACTGCCGAAAACTAATGCTTAAAGTCAAGCGCATTCCCCTGTCTGATTCCTGCGCCTCCATAATACTGAGTCGTGGCTTTTTTGCCGGTAGTAAGTTCCTTGATCTTGCGTCTGGCTTCAAAGAGTTTCTCTGAAGCCTCATCCATCTGTAACGCGAGGGATTTGCTGTTTTGGGTGTCTATCTCATTTATTTTGGCGGCCAGTTCCGCGCACTTGCCTTTTACCGGACCAAAATTTTTCTTACCGTACATATAAATAAGTTCTTCACGCTCAGACAGAGCGTTATCTACAATATCCATATCCTTCGCGTTAATTCCGCCGCGCACATAAACGGTTCTATCTAAAATAGCTTCCAAAAGTTCCTGTTGATTCATCTATTCCTCATACTATTGTTTATGAACCACCGCCCATAAGTCCAGCTAATTTGCTTTGCTGGGCGTTCAGCTTCGACATTGCTGTTTCCATTCTGGCAAACATCTGGTAGTAGGTATTCTCCTGACGCCTCCAGCGGTCAAGCAGTACAGCGATCCTCTTATCGTAATCATCAATCTGCTTTGAGAGCTGGTTGTTGACTACGGAAGCATCGCCCACCGCACCGGCTTTCTCTAAAAGATAACCTTTCCTATTGAAGCCGTCGCGGGTGGTGCGGGCGGCATCGTTAAAAATGTCGTTAAGCCGCTGCGCGATACCGTTTTCCTTATAACGCTGGCCGCGGTTTGAGTCACTGTAACCGATTTCGGACTGTTTTGTAAAAAGGTTTACAACATCATCGTACCTGTTTTCAAGCGCGGCTCTAAGTTTTTCCTCATTTATCTCAAGACGCCCGCCATCTTTCCAGTTTGCCGATGTGCCGATACCGATTTCTGACATGCTTAACCCGACACCGTCAACTTTTTCGTAGATCGCTGCGCGCATCTGATCAAGAAGCCTGCGAAGATCAGTATCATTGGCCATAATACCAAGCTTGGCCCTCTCCTCCCAAGCCTTTATCTCATCCTCAGACATCGCCTTCTTCTCATCATCAGTCAGCGGCCTATAATCCCTGTCATTCTTTTGATTGAGAAGGTTGTTGAGATGGTCGATGATTTTATTGTATTCATCAACAAATTCCCTGATGCTTGAGATAATCTCATCGGTATTTTTGTTTACCTCTATTTTTATCTCATCGCTGGCATCCGTAATGTTAATCTTGCCGTCAATATCGCGAAAACCGTCAGTATCGAATGTTACGTTGAAGGTGTTGTGGAATGTGTAAGTCATACCCTCGTAAGTGAAGGTATTTGACTGCCTCATGAACTCATCGCCGTTAATTACGGCGATGAGGTTTTTGCCTTCGGTGCGGGAGCCTGCGGGATCGGCGCTCATTATCTTTTCGACAGCCTGGTTAAAGCTATTGGAGACCAAACTTCCGATCATCGCTTCTTTTTCATCGTCAGACATACTGTTAGTCACCTGAAGAGCAGCATTATCGATTTTGTTGGGGGCTAGGTCGTAGATTTTATCATACTCGCCCAAATCCATCATATCCTTAATTTTACCGATAAACAGGTTCTCTATCTCATTAATGCCATTGTCAACATCAAACATCTTCGGTGACGATGCCGCCGTTGCCCTGACACGGTTATCATTAAAGTTACCGGCATTAGCCAAATCTCTGATGTCGGTATCTGAGGTGATATGCTTATCTGCCAATGGTGAGATATATAGCATTAATGTATCTAAATTTGTCAGTTTACGTGTAGTCTCTTTGAGGTCATCAGCGGTCATCGTAACTGTGCCTGCACTCATAAGACTAACCGCCATATCTTTCATATCATTACCAGTCAGCAGCACATTCTTAGCCAACTCCTTGATCTTTTCGATTACCTCAGCGTCAGTAGCAGCGGCTCCGGCGCTCATTAAAGCTTTTATTTCATCCCAAAGAGGCGCTGTCGGATCAATAGCAGCAAGCTCGTTAAGCACTGCTTCCGGATCATTATCAATAAGCTTATTCAGCACCGCTTCGGGAGAAATTTCTAAAAGCATATCGCTCACTTCATCCGCGGGAGCGTTATCAACAAGCTTGCTGATCACTGAATCCGGATCGTATAAAAGTATCTGAAAAAGCAACCCGCTTTTATCAACTTCAATTAACTTATCAAGCAGCTCTTCCCGGCTAAGCAAATCAAGCTGTTCCTGAGTGCTAAACAGATCTGCTATCTTATTTTCATCATCCAAACCGAGCTTAACAAACAGATCCTCCAAACCGCTTGCGCCAAACAGTGTTATCAGGTCATCTGAATCCATACCTTTCAGCGCCATCTCAGTATTGTAGTCTACTCTATTATCACCCTGTCTCAAAATAAAATTGCCATTATCCAAAACTATCTTTTGCCCATTGGAATCTGTCATTACAAGCTTCTCATTGTCTTCTAATTTCAGCTCCTCCCCGCCCGCTACAAACTTATATCCCAATACATAATCTTTTTTAAGAATTTTGCCCTCATAGTAAACGTGCTCTCTCTCAACTTCTACGGCAGTTCCTAATTTGAGCATCTCGAAAAACTGCGCTGTTGTATCTGTAATCTCCTGAATATTTGCGGCAGTTCCGTCATTCTTGCTTTTAAGCTCAAATTTATCGGCGGCGGAGTTGTATGTGAGAGTCACGTTGGCCTGAGAGGAGTTGACCCTGTTCATAAAAGCGCTTAGCGTGTCTTTCGCGTTGATATTTATATCTACGCCATTTATGGTAATTGAAGCGACCTGCATCTCTATGCCGTCAACTTTAACTTTTTTAGTAGGTATGGAGTCAAAAAAACTTGTACCGAAAAGCTCGCCAAGGGTTCTGGATTGCATGCCGCTGTTGCTCATTCCGGCCGTAACACCCAGTTTTTTCATCTGTTCACCATCACTCAAAGCATCCGTTATAATAACAGTTGAGGCTTTTCTGTCGAACCTGAGCTCCCAGTTTCCGCTTTTTTCATCTTTAACCGCCTGCACCACATTGCTGTAGTCTTTGCCAAACTGCTTTGTAATCTCATCGTTTAGCATTTTGGCGAAAGCTTCGGTACGTTCCTGATCCTTTTCACCGGGCTCCCGTACGTAGATCTGCGCGACACCTACGCCATTTGGGCCTGAAAGATGTTTAATAACATTCTGATAATCTTTAGAATCCACACCGCCTGCCAAAATATCCTTAGCGGATTTGCCCTCAAAATCGAGGTCTTTGGACTTAAGATATTCCCGCACTGTTACAAGCGATCCGGTGTTACTGTCTTTACTGTCGGGTACAAACATATACGTATCAAACAAATCAACTTCATTTCCGGCGGAGTCTGTATATACTGCCTTAAGGGTTGATGATTGATCCGCCGTATATTTAATAGGAGAATCCTCTTCAAATAAACTTGAGATCTTATTAACATCAAGAATTATAGTGCGGGAAACCCCATCAATGGAGAGCCCTATAACAGCGTTAACAGGGGTCATGTTAAACCTGTCTACTATGATATCTCCATTGGGACTATCAGGATCCAGCGTAACTTTATTTATGTAATTCGCGGCGTTAAACCCTTTTGTGTTTAGCCCCTGCATCCCCATGGCATCGCCGCTCCAGGTATCTTTTGAAGCGAGCTGCGCTACGGCCTGCACTGTCTGGTTGTAGTTTTTGAGGTTGCCGTTTGCGGTTACGCTCAGAACACTTGCGGCCTGAGTCTTTGAATCGTTGCTTAAGCCCATTTTGGACATGGAGAGGCTGTAGCTGAACTTCGCAAACGCGGCCGAGGAGCGGAAGTTCGATGCCGGGTTTGAGGAGTTGAAGTTCTTCTTCATGAGATCGGAGACCATGGTTATAGTATTGCGGTAGGCTTCCTGCCTCCAGACCGCAAGCTGTCTCTCCCGGTTGACATTATCAATCCTGAGCTGGTGAACTTTACCCAGGTTCTTGATTACTTCATCTGTATCAAGTCCGGTAGCTAATCCAGTAAGCCTCATCTGAGTTCCTATGTCCATAAATAACCGATCCTTTTTTAGCCGATGAAGAGGTTAACCCTGCATTAGGGCGAATAATACCCGTCCGTACTTCCTTTATTAAATATACCTCAACAATAGTATAATTTCCAAACTTACCAAACCTTTGGCTCTATCTCCGTACGGGCGTTGCGCGCAACGCCCTGTTGCGCGCAGCGCCCTTGCCATTAAATATCAGGCTCTTTCATCAACAAAAAGCCCCGCAAGCTCCCACATCTTCGCGATCATATCCTGAATCTTCCTGGGCGGATATTCCGCTATCACTTCATTGCTCTGAGTATCCCTTATTACATACATCACTGTTTTTGTAACCTCATGAATACTGCGTTCAATTTTGCGGTCAAACGCTTTGAGCGCGTTGTTGGCCTGTTTGACAGGCTGCTCCATAATATCCGCCAGATCCTTATCATCAACAGCTTCAGATGTTCCCCGCCCAAGCTGCGGCTCCGCAGCCGCGGCAGCCGCGGGCCGCGCTTGCGCGGGTTCACCGCGGACTTCCGGTTTAACCCCATCACCGCGAGAATGTCCTCCCCCGGAGCCGACACCCATCGGCTTTGTCGGCATTATTGCTCCAACATCTGTAATTTCCATAATATCCCTCCTTGCTGTACTTATCACAGATATATCTCTATTATATCATATCGGCATTTTCGCGGTATAGTTAAATGTTTTTTGGAGGAGAATTTTTTTGTAAATTTACCCTGCGGAATCTCCAAAAAACAATGCAAAACGCGGAAATACTAATGCAAAAACATCAAAAGCGCAGACAGGGCACGCCCTGTCTCTCCCGCTCTATTTCTGCATTCGGACATCTATTTCTGCATTAATCAGCTGACTCAACACAAAACGGATGAGGCCGATGAAACACGCGCACCAATGGTCACAGCCAAAATTGGCATTATCCATGCTTTTTTTTTAAATATTTCTTACAAAATACTATTTTTACCACTCTGGCGCGCAGAGTGAGTAAGAGAAAAGGGCTTTGGACAAGAGAGGGGCGGTCACACAGGAACCGCCCGCACATATATCAAAAAGCAAGGGGAAAGCAAGTCATGGAGATCATCATTACGTCCGGCTATGAAGAGATGAGCCGTGTATCAGCCGAAATAATCGCTCAGGAGATAAGATACAAGCACGATATAGTGCTTGGGCTTGCGACAGGCGATACTCCGGTAGGCACTTATCAGGAACTCATAAAAATCTACAAAGAGGAGGGTCTTGATTTTTCTAAAGTAACAAGCTTCAATTTAGATGAGTATATCGGGCTCCCGCCGCTTCACCCCAACAGCTATAATTATTTTATGAGGGAGAACCTCTTCAGCAAAGTCAACATAAACCCCGCAAACGTTTACGTACCTCAGGGTAACATCGAAGACCCCGAACATTTCTGCTTCTGGTATGAAGCGCAAATCAAAAAAGCGGGGGGTATAGATCTGCAGGTACTTGGAATAGGACGGGACGGCCATATCGGATTTAACGAACCGGGCTCCTCATTCGCCAGCCGCACGAGAATAAAGGCCCTTTACAAACAAACAATAGAGGATAACGCCCGCTTTTTTAACCATGAGGATGAAGTCCCCCGCTTCGCGATAACCATGGGCGTAGGCACAATCCTCGAAGCGCGCAAAATTTTACTAATCGCAAACGGCGAAAAAAAGGCGGATGTTGTAGCGGAATTTATAGAAGGCCCGGTAACAAGCCAGATCACCGCAACCGCACTCCAGCTCTCCAAAAGCGCCACAGTAGTGCTTGATGAAGAAGCCGCCTCAAAACTCAAACGTAAAGAATACTACAACTGGGTGAGAGATAATAAACATCTTGTGCAGAAGAAGGTTGGGAGGTAGCCAGTTACCAGCTGCCTGCTATAAGTGGTTAGTTATCAGCATAGTGGTTATTGTTATTCCCATTATGTTTGATATCCGCAGATCCACGCAGGAAGCGGCCAGTGGCCGCTTCGTTTCTTGTATGCGGCTAATCTGCACGTAACTGGAGCGCGGGATATGCGGGCGGCGGATTGCCGCCCTTACAGAGAGGTTTGTGTTTCATTTTTATTTGCGCATTATTATCAATATTTCTGCATTCTGCATTCTGCATTATTATTTTTAAGATATGAGCGACAGAAAACTCGGCTATATTCTTATGCTCCTGATAGTTTGCGCGGGAACCGCAACGGCATCGTACCTCGTGTGGTTAAGCCGTATTCCCATGGAAGTGCGCACGTTGCGTTTCGAGCAGGTTGGCAGTCTTACCGTTGAAGATCCTGTCAGGCTGAACGGTACGCTTGTAGGCTCAATACGTGATTTCAATCATGACGAAAACGGCCGGGTACTTGTGAATGTTCACTCCAGAAAACCGATCCCCATACGTACCAGCAGCCGCGTTGCCGTACAGGTAAAGGGGGTTATGGGCGAACGCTTTATTGAGATAGGCCTTGGGAATCCAAACGACCCGCTGATCCCTGACGGACAGATTATTGACGGTTTATTTGATATGGGGCCCTCAGAGGCGGTTGTTTATATTGATCTTCTCGAGGACAAGCTCATAGAACTCAAAAACATTATGATACTGCTGAGTTTGGGATCAGAAAACCAGCGTTCATTCATAGATGTGTTTACCGATGTAACAACGATGCTTGATACCTTAGCGCTGGCGCTCAATACCGGTCTTATTGATATTGAGGACGGACTTGCCGCGGGATTAGATTCCGCGGCTGCACTGGCCGCAAAGACAATTGAATTTACAACTAATATATCAGCGAGAGCGCCGGAGATTTTAGATGATCTCAGTACCCTTACGGCGAAAATTGATAATCTGATCCCTAAAATAGAAACATTTATGGCGCAGGTTGACGCAATAACCAGACGCGTTGACGGAAACGAATTCCTCTGGAGTGACGATCTTGACAAACTCCGCACATTTCTTGACATGCTCAACCTGCTTATGAATGAGGTACGCGATTATAAGCTGTCGATCCCAATCAAATTAAAAGTTTTTTAATTGTGATTATAGATGCGCGTGTTTCACAGGCATAGCTGGTTTGTATTGACAAATGCGTTTACGGCTGATTAGTTTGAAAAAGCCTTCCCCGCTAAGGCGGGGGGGGGGCTGCTGTTATCCTCTGTAAACTTATGCGTCGAAATCCAAGAGAAGAACAATGGATTGCCTTACTGCCCGGTAGATTCGGCTCCGCCTTAGCGGGAGGAGGACAGCGCATAAAATGAAACGCCTTAAATAGCAAATTTATTTGCAAAACGATAGTGTCTTCTATTAGATTAATGTAGTTTAATATTTTTCCTTTCTCACTTTTCCGGAGGCATTAATGCCCAAAAAGCTTTACGTTGGTAATCTGTCGTACAGTGCGACAGAGGAGTCCGTGCGCGATTTTTTCTTACAGCACGGTGAAGTTACATCAGTAAAAATCATAACAGACCCGGAGAGCGGACGTTCCCGCGGCTTCTGTTTTGTCGAGATGGAGAACGCTGAGGAAGCGATGAACGCTCTCAACAACCAGGATTTTGAGGGCCGCGCACTTAAAATCGATTTGGCGCGCGAACGTCCTCCACGCACCGGCGGCGGAGGCGGAGGCGGCGGTCATAGAAGAGGCGGCGGCTTTGGCGGCGGCAGAGACCGCGGCGATAGAGGTGACAGAGGAAACCGCTGGTAATCTTCTGTAACAGTACGGGCGCGGGTTACCGCGCCCGCATATCGGATTCCGCATCAGGAACGGCTTGTGGCCGTATATACGCAATACTTACATAACAGAGATGCGTGATATGCGGGTGGCAGGTTGGCGCCCTTACATGATTGGGTCACTGGTCTTTGTGTTTTTTACTGACTCGCGGCTTCTTTTTTTGCGGTTCCTGATTACTGGCAGTTTTTGACAGCTTTAAGAAACATACTGTTGTTTTCCAGCCTACATCTTTAAAATCCAGCTTTTTGTGGACAAGAGTGCGCAGACGGTTTGTACCATCTGCAGACATGTGCTTGATTATCCTGTCCCCAAGTGACTGACGCCCTGTTCCGCCTGTAATTCTGAACCAGTGATCTATCTCTTCAGGCGTAATCCTGCGGTGTGAAACATCGCTTGATATATGCGTATCAACAATAAGGTCATTTATTTTTTTAATTTCAGCGCCAAGGGTATGAACATCCCAATTCACCAGAGAGTCGCTTTTGTCGTTAAAAAGTTCATCCTCAGCGGTCGCAAAATCTTTTAGCAGATCATCGGGTAATCCGCCGCCGGTAAGAAATTCCGTTATCCTCTGCCCCATGGATGGGACGATTTCGGAGATGACTATGCGGCCGTTTGATGAAAGCAGCGATACGCATTCTTTTATGAAATCCGTTTTTTTGACAAGAGAACGAAGAACGTTTCTCCCGATAATAAGGTCGAATTTGACATTCGGCCCAGCTTGCTCAAAAAGAGTTTGGCTCATTGTATCGATCTTAGAACGTACAATCTGAGGGCGTTTGAATGAATCGAGCCTCGATGCCATACTGGTGAGAGTCTGATACTCCTTATCATCATGAGCTAATGCCCATACAGCTCCCCCATCTGTAATGTTTCTTGCCGCTTCAAAAGCCAGAAGTCCTGTTCTGGCGTGAACATCAAGCACAAGCTCATTCTTTTCAGGTTCCGCCAGCTCTATAATTTTGCCGCGCACCTCACTTAAAAGTTTACCTCTGGAACCAAGCGACCTTTCCGCCCACATTCCTGTACTTGTAGAAACAACTCCCGCGTCACCGTCAAGAACGCCTGACTGTTCATTGTCAACCATCGCCTCAAGCTGCGCTTCCCTGTATCCGTCAACCTTATCCTTTATCTGCTTCTCATACCCCAATGATCCCGGCTGATAAAAGAGTTTCCCTTGTAAATGATCAGGAAGGTATTGCTGGGCGACCCAGTGATCTTTGTAAGCATGCGGATACAGATACCCTTCCCCATGTCCAAGCCCCTCTTTATCTCTTGACCCATCGCGCAGATGATTCGGCACATCATCGGACGCGCTTTGAGACACTGTATTAAGAGCGTCAAAAAACGCCATACAGGAATTGCTTTTTGGCGCTGCGGCGCAATAGATGCACGCATGTGATAAATGGAAACGCCCTTCAGGCAACCCTACATAGTCAAAAGCCCTTGACGCGCTGACCACTACGTTAAGCGCGTTCGGGTCAGCCATTCCTATATCTTCACACGCAAAAATTAACATCCGGCGAAAAATAAAACGGGGGTCTTCGCCCGCGTAAACCATTTTTGCCATCCAGTAAAGAGCGGCGTCAGGGTCGCTGCCGCGCATCGATTTAATAAACGCGCTTATGGTGTCGTAATGGGCGTCGCCGTCGCGGTCATAAAGAACAGCGCGCTGCTGTATCGATTCTTCCGCTATTGTACGGGTGATTCTCACCACTCCGCTCTCATCGGGAGCTGTGGTTTCAACACTCAGCTCAAGGGCGTTGAGGACGCCGCGCGCGTCTCCGTTAGCCACTTTGACAAGATGATCAAGAGCGTCATCCTCAATTACAACCTTACGGTTACCGTACCCGCGCACAGGGTCATGTAAAGCCTGCATCGCAACCGCTTTAAGATCCTTCTCAGTAAGCACATGGAGCTGAAAAATTCTTGAGCGCGACACAAGCGCCTTGTTCACCTCAAAGTATGGATTCTCGGTTGTAGCGCCAATGAGAATCAGCACCCCGTTTTCGACATGAGGCAAAAGCGCGTCTTGCTGCGATTTGTTAAAGCGGTGAACTTCGTCCACAAAAAGTATTGTACGCCGCTGATAAAGCGAAAGCGATTTTTGAGCGGCGTCAATCGCTTCCCGAATATCCTTAACCCCTGCCAGCACAGCGTTAATAGAGATGAAATTGGCCTTAGTGGTATTGGCGACGATTCTTGCCAGCGTTGTTTTTCCGGTACCGGGAGGCCCGTAAAATATGACGCTTGAGAGCTGGTCTATCTGAATCGCGCGCCGTAAAAGACGGCCCGGCCCTATGATATGCTCCTGACCTATATATTCGTCAAGCGTAGCCGGCCTCATCCTGTCGGCAAGCGGAGCGTTAGCGCGTAAAAATTGTTCTTTGTGGTTGTCGAAGAGATCCATAATAATACTGACTTCAAAGAATGATTTGTTGTTATCGCGTCTGTTTTTAGAAAAATAGTTTAAGCGCGATAAGAACATTATTTTTATGCGCGCAGCCAATTGTACGAGAAAATCGTACAATTGAAAATGAACTTAAACTATGGCAAACTCCGCAGCCGTTGGGAGATTTCATAACAGCGAACGGGACGCATCAATAACTTCTTTACGTACACGCTTGCTCATGTGATATACTTTATTGAGCGTGATTTTATGGTTTAATTTATGAACTATCAGAACTCCTTGCCGCGTAAGTATTAAGCGCCATAGTCATAGATTGACGAATATACTCCTTACCCTGCTCGTTTATCATGCGGTAATTTTTTAGCAATTTATATTCATCGCTGTTGCTTATGGTCAAATCAAGATGCTTCAAACCTAAGAGAGCGTCTCCGGTTATGCCAAGTGAGTTGGCAAGACCTTTTATCATTAACGCGTTAGGTTCACGCTTGTCTTTTTCGTACAAGTTCAGAGCCGATGCTGATATGCCTAATTTACTCGCAAGGTCTTTTTGCAGTAAACCCGCCTTTTTTCTGTAATGGACAATGCGCTGACCCAAAGTTTCCATTGCTTCCAATGTTTCCTCCATTGTTGAAATTTATATAATGGCACAGTTAATAATTTCAATCAATTTTACATTTTGAAAACTTTTCTATAAAAAACTTGACTATCTTGACGCAATGTAAATATATTTATGTAGATATTGACGATACAGCAATTTTATAGGGAGACGGTATGTTTAGGAATCTTGAAACTGAACAGGCTAAAAACAGCCACACAGATGAGTATGTCGCCCAAAAAATAGGTTTATCGCGCAAGTCCTATGAAGCCCAAAAGAGGAACGGTAACATTAAGGTAAAAGAGATACTGGGACTTTTGAGACTTTACAACGCGTCTTTTGAATACCTGTTTGAAACAGAAGATGAAGTGATTAAAGGAGTCGTAGCGTGAGAAAAAATAATACGGTGTTCCTGTTTTACGGCGAAGGCGGGCATAAAACCGAGATGAAAGCTTTGTTATCCCGTCTCAATAATTTACGCGAAGATGTTAATTATATCGGCCTTGTTGAGGGAAAGGGTGTTATTGGCAAAATAAAAAACTATCACCTTATCCCGATGCGCAGTAAATACAACAAGCTGTTTACGCTGTTCTTAATACCATGCTGCCTTTTTTACAATACACTAAAAGTCCTTTTCTTATTAATGAAATACCGGCCAAGGGGGATCATTTCAACAGGGCCGGGATCGGTATTTTTTCCCGCTGTTATATGCAAAATATTAGGCAAAAAAATTGTATACGTAGAAACATGTACAAGGTTTAATACAAAATCTCTCACCGCAAAATTTATGTATCGCCTCGCAAATAAATTTTATGTGCAAAATACCGAACTTCTTGAACTGTTCCCCAAATCCATCTGCGCAGGGGTATTGCTATGAAGATACTCGTTACTGTAGGGACTACAAAATACGATTCATTAATACAATACATGGATTCAGAACCTGAGTTAAAAGATATGTCAATAGAGTTTCAAATCGCGAACGGTAAATACATACCTCAAAACCATCCGTATTTCACTTTTATAGACAGCGCGAATTTTGCAAAAAAAGTTTTGGAAGCGGACTGCGTCATAACTCACGCCGGAGCAACTGTTTATGAACTGCTTGAAATGAGGAAAAAATTTATAGCAGTTCCAAATTTTGAAAGAAGTGATAAGTTACAGATAGATATTGCCGACTTTTTAGCGAAAAACAGATACGCGTTTGTCGCTTATAGTTTCGCTCAGTTAAGGTTCCTTTTAGATGTTACAAAAACTTATGAATTCAAGCAGTACAACAAGGAAAGCTTTTCTAAAGCTGAGGAGATACTTGAGTTTTTGTTTTCTTAAAATGTAAAGATTATTTCACCAAATGAGCAATTCTATAATAGCTAAAAATACGCTCGCGTTATACATACGCATGTTCTTTTCTATGGGCGTGTCGCTGTTCACTTCACGGATAGTACTGCAAAATCTTGGTGTTGATAACTATGGAATTTATACGGTAGTCGGCGGATTCGTGGCGTTATTCGCTTTTCTTAACGGCCCGTTAAACGCCGCCGCCTCACGATTTTTCGCGTTTGAATTAGGCAAAGGACAAGGCGAAAATCTTAAAACCGTTTTCAGGTCTGCTCTGTTTACTCATTTGTTCTACGCTTTTATTGCCGTAATTCTTCTTGAAATTGTGGGGCTTTATCTCTTCAAAAGTAAATTAGTCATCCCGCCCGAACGCATGACCGCCGCAGTGTGGGTGTTTCATTTGTCTGTGGTTGGTGTTTTTGTTACCATTGTGCAAACTCCGCTTGTCGCATTGATAATTGCTACTGAGCGGATGAAAGTTTATGCTTATTTAGGTATTGTGGATGTGGTTGTAAATCTGTGTGTGGTAGCGGCTATTGTATTTACAAAAGGTGATAAGTTGGTATTTTACGCGTTTTTGCTTTTGGTTACTAATGCGCTTGTTTTTATGATATATCATTTCTATTGTAGCAGAAATATTAAAGACAGGTATAGTGTTAGACCGTTGGTTAATTGGAAGCTGCAGAAAGAGATGCTTGGGTTTACGGGTTGGAGTATGATGAGTTCCGCTTCTCTTGTTCTAAAAACTCAGGGAATAAATATGCTTTTTAATATTTACTTTGGCGTTGCCGTAAATGCCGCATTAGGTATTGCAAACCAGGTTAATGGAGCGCTTACAAAATTTCTGAATAATTTTACTACTGCTATGAATCCTCAAATCGTCAAAAGGTATTCATCGGGTGATTTTAACGGAATGAACAGTTTGATAGTGCGCGGCGCCAAATTTTCCTTTTTTCTCCTTTTTCTTGTCGCACTGCCTGTGCTTTTTAGTACAGAGTATTTGCTGAATATTTGGTTAGTTGAAGTTCCTCATTATGCGGCAATATTTACAAAGTTGTTAATTATTGACGCGCTTATTAAATCTTTTATCAACACTATAGGTACAGCGGTATCAGCTACGGGTGATATAATGATGTGGCAGTTAGTGTTGGGAGGAATACAACTGTCAATTCTACCTGTTTCATATCTGTTTTTAAAACTTGGATATCCGCCCACAGTTGCTTTTTACGTTTTAATACTGTCATGTTCTGTAAATATTTTGATTGGGATATTGATTACAAAAATAAAAGTACCCTGCTTTTCAGCGAGAAAATTTTTGTTTTCGGTTTTAGGGACATCCGCTCTGGTAGCGGCATTATCTTTTATGCCTCCATTTGTCATTAAAAAATATATAACGGAAACGTGGATAGCATTTTTTGTCATATCAGCAGTTTGTGTACTCTCGACATCTCTTAGTATCATATTTGTTGGATTGAATAAGCATGAAAGAATGTGGTTTTGTGAAAAATCTAAAGCGCTGTTCAGGCGGTCGGCAGTAGAATCAGCTGTGTGAACATATAGATGTATATTCAAAATTTTTAATAAGGTAAATGTAAATGCGACTCAAACAAAAAATTAAAAAAACATTGTTGTGGCGTGCGCTTAGAAAAACCGGCGTGATAAAATTGGCAAAATATATCCAAACGCTAAAGCGCAAGCGTCAAACATTAGGTTTAATTGGAACGCTCAAACCGTTAGAACCCCAAAACTCACCGCTGTATGTTGTGTCCTTAACTTCTTACGGAAAACGGCTTGCCTGCACTGCTCCCTACGCAATCATTACTCTCCTTAACCAAAGTATAAAACCCGACAAAATTGTTCTGTGGGTTGCCGATGAAGATAAGGAAAAAATTCCGAAATTAATGAAACGTTTAGTAGAAAAGGGACTTGAAATTCGTTTCTGTGAAGATATTAAATCGTATAAAAAACTTATTCCTGCACTGAAAACATTTCCCGATAGCCACATAATTACTGCCGACGATGATGTTTACTATCCGCAAGACTGGTTTGAGCAGTTGATTACGGAACACAGGAAAAATCCAAAGAAAATAATCTGCCATCGCGCTCACGGAATAAAAGTAGATGAAAATCATAATACGCTTCAGTATTTGCAATGGGATTTCGGAAAGCACATCCAATGTTGTTTTGAAAGTATCTTTCCAACCGGAGTTGGCGGAATATTATACCCCCCAAATGTTTTCATTAAAGATATTACTGATGTCGATTTATTTATGAAACTCGCTCCGAAAGCCGATGATATTTGGTTTTGGGCTATGGCGGTAATTAACAAAGAATATTTCGGCGATAAAAGTCCGTATATTGTTATTGAAAACGGCTATTCAAAATACTTGCAAGATGTTGAACCGGAGCAGCAGCAAGACGGAAATGCTTTGTGGAATTACAACTGTGCCGAAGGTGGAAACGATAAGCAACTTAAAGCGGTTATTGAGCATTATCCGCAGTTGAATGATGTTTTGAGGAAGATAACTCCAGGGGGATTTGATTCCGTTCAGTATTGGGAACATCGTTATGCAAAATCTGGAAATTCGGGAGCAGGAAGTTACGGGCGACTCGCGGAGTTTAAGGCGAAAGTTTTGAATAAATTTGTAAAAGAGAATGATATAAAAAACATCATAGAGTTTGGGCATGGTGACGGTAATCAACTTCTTCTTGCTGAGTATCCGCAATATCTTGGTTTTGATGTAAGTCAGATAGCGGTAGATATTTGTAAAGGTAAATTTGTAAATGATGTTAACCACAAAGAGTTTCGTTTGATGGGCACATACAATGGCGATAAAGCGGAACTAACATTATCGCTTGATGTGATTTACCATTTAATAGAAGATAAAGTTTTTGAAAATTATATGAAAACGCTTTTTGAAGCAAGCGAAAAATATGTTGTAATTTATGCGAGCAATAAAACAGGCGAACAATGGACGGAGCATGTTAAACATCGTAAATTTACAGATTGGATAGATGAAAATACGGATGATTGGAAATTGTTGCAGTTTATCCCAAATAAGTATCCGGCAGTTGATAATGGAAATAATCCGAACACATCTTTTGCAGATTTTTATGTTTTCGGGAAAAGGTGAAAATGTTCTTGAGCGTCACATTTGAAAATTGGCGTTAATGGACATCCTTAAAAGCGCATATGCGGTGACTTGTGCAGTTGTTTTGAAATAGAAAAGGAATATACTGATATAAATAATGGGTATCATCGTTTTTTCATATTGTTGTCTTCGTAGACAATTGCAATTTATTATTGTAATTTTGAATATTTTTTCTTAAGAAAGATTAGCACGAAAATGTTTACAGGGACACCATTTTTCTCAGTAATAATCCCTTTATACAACAAAGGGCCATATATAAAAGATGCCATTAATTCCGTTTTGTCTCAGACCTATCACAATTTTGAATTAATCGTAATAGACAATGCTTCAACTGATAACGGTTTACAGATAGTAAAGAGTTTTACAGATTCGCGCATACGTATTTTACATTTGGACGAACCCGGCCCCGGAGGATACGCGCCAAGAAATTTAGGCATAAAAGCAGCAAAAACCGAATGGATAACTTTTCTTGACGCTGATGACTTATGGTATGAAAATCATCTTGAATTGGCGTTTCAGAAGATTGGTAAGTATCCGGAAATTGAATTTATTTCGTTTGGCTATGACTACAGTGATGTTGAAGGAGGGTACTCTATTACTAAAGAAAAAATACTTTCACCGTTACTATCTGTAAATGAATTTTTAAAAACTGGAGCAAATTCTTGCCATACTAATTCGGTTGTAATTAAAAAATCTGCACTTATGGAATGTGGGTTATTCCCAACCGATATAAAATATTTAATTGGAGGTGATCTTGATACATGGCTGAGATTATTATTGATTGGCAAAAACATGTTAATTTGTCAAGAAATAACTTCAATATACAAAGTTGAATTTAGTGGTATTTATATGAATAGTAAAAATTTTATTGCAGATCATCCATTAGTTGAAACCGTAAAAACCTTTTTGATTCAGCAAAAAAAAATTGAAATAGAGATGGCCATATCCTTAAAAAAGCTATCTAATATTTGCCAAATTCGTTTTTTGTGGAGGAAAAAACGTGCAGGGTACTTAAAATGGAAAGATTTCAGGAAACTTTATTGTACTGTATTGAATGTAAGATACTTCCCAAGAATTATTATTATAGCATTGGTTCCTAAAATCATTTTACAAATCTTATTGAATGGCCCGAAGTACTTCTGGAAAACGTTAACAGGTAGGATATGAAAATTAAATCGTTTCATTGCAGTTATATTCTCTTACTTTTAACTACATTCATTAGGTTTTTTAGTATGATACTTCAAGGGTCAGAAACAATAGTAGTTCGTATCTTAACAAGCTTATTGATTTTATTAAGTTTTGTTATACATACAAAATACAAAAAAAGTATATACATAATTTTTATACCAATAGTTTTACTATTTATACAAAAAGTGACAACTGGGACATTCTTTTTAGTAGTTTTGTATACGGTATATATATTAAAGCATTGTAAATTGAAATTTGCGGTTTACTCAACATTGTTGTTTTCAGTGGTAACTATCGTAGCCATGTTTTACTTACTTGGTTTAGGTATACTTGAAAATACTGGAAAAATATATAATCTTAATGGAGGAAGACTAAGGTATGATTTTGGGTGGGGTAATCCAAATTTTTTATCAATGTTTGTAGGAAGCACGTTATTACTATTATTATACTATATAAATTATTTTAACAAAAATAATTTATATGTTTTATCCCTTTTGTTAGTTCCAGTACTGTATTTTACTTATCTTGCAACTGGTACAAAAACATTTATTGTGGCATGGGTTCTGTTTTATTTAACAGTAATTTTCAAACCATTGTTTATTAATAAAACAACAATAAAAATTATACTGCTATTACCATTGTTGTTATTAGCTTTTTTTTACTGGGCAGCAATGAATTATGATAATACGTTTGTAAAAACTATTGATGTTATGCTTACCGGTAGAATAGGGCTTTATAATTTGTTTTTAACACAGACTACCAATACGAGTCTACTTTTAGGTGATGTGAAATTTGTTCGTAGTTTCGATAAACCTCTTGATAGCGCATATATTTCATTATTATTAACAGGTGGCATTATAAGTTTTTTAGTTTTTTACTTTATTTATTTAAAAGGGGTTAATTTTTTATTTCTTCAAAAAGATTATCTCGCAATAAGTATGGTTACATACTACTTAGTTTATGGTGTAACAGAAATGATGTTTTTGTCTATTTTGTGTATTCCAAATTTACTATTTTGGATTTTACTTTCAAGGCGAGAAAAATATTATCAATTACATAGATTAAAAACGCATCTTACTTATGGATTTTAATCATAGAAATCTATATTTAATAAATGAGAATAATAAATGAATAGACCAATAAGAATTTTAATTCACGGTATGACTGCAAATGTCGGAGGATTAGAAACTTTCCTTATGGGCTATTATCGAAATGTCAATCCTGAAAAGATACAATTTGATTTTTTATGTGTTAATGATAAACCGGCATATTATCAAGAGATAATAAAAAGAGGCAGTAAAGTATATATTATCCCCGGAAGGAGAAGATACATTACTTATTATCGTAAGTTAACATCCATATTTAAAAAAAATAAATACGATGTATTTTGGAGCAATAGAAGTAATTTGGCTGGTACTTCATTGCTATTTAAAATTGCTTTTAAACAAAAGGTTCCTGTACGAATTATACATGCGCATAGTACAGGTAGTGTAGGGCATTGGGTTTATAGTGGGTTATTTATGCATAGAATAGAAATGTTTTGGATCCTAAAATTGGCCACAGATTTTTGGGCATGTTCATCAGAAGCTGCTTGCTATTACTTTGGTAAGAAATTTTTGAAATTAGCAACATTTAAATTAATACATAATGCCATTGATAATGATAAATTCAATTTTAATAAACAATACCGTGATATCACAAGGGAATCACTATCGTTAAGTGACAAATTAGTAATAGGCCACATCGGTATGTTTGGTTATGCGAAAAATCACAATTTTGTAGTCCGTATTTTTCACGAAATATACAAAAAAGAGTCAAATGCCGTATTGTTATTGGTTGGAGATGGAAAATTACGTTCCGAAATAGAAACTAAAGTAAAGTTTCTTTGTTTAAAAGAAGTAGTACATTTTCTTGGTATTAGGTCTGACATACCAGCATTGCTAAACGCAATGGATATATTTTTGTTTCCTTCAAAATTTGAAGGATTAGGCATTGCACTAATTGAAGCACAAGCAACATCGTTGCGCTGCTTTGCTTCAACAACAGTTCCATCTGCAGCGGCTATTACAAATTTGCTCTCGTTTGTTGATTTGCAAAAAAAACCGGAAGAATGGGCAAATATTATTCTATCAAAAAGAAATTATGATAGGATTGACATGACGGAAGAGATACAGAGAGCAAGGTATGATATAAAAACACAAGCTACAGAATTGGAGCACTTTTTATTTAAAAGAGTAGAACAAATTCGCTAATTTTTTTACAATTAAAAAGCATATATCTGAGATTTATAATTTTTTGTAATTTTGCTTATTAATTATGGAAAATTTACAAATTTATAAAATATATCAGTGGCAATAAATAAAAAACTGGTCTACTCCTAAATATAAAAAATGCAAATAAACTTTAAACCTCACCCTAACTTTTCGGAGAAATTTCATGTCTCGCAATAACGAACCTATCCGAATAGCTCAAATAACATGGGGGCTTTCCGGCGGCGGAACCGACACAATGCTTTGCAATTATTACAGAGCTATTGACAAGCAAAAAGTACAGTTTGATTTTTTTCTTGACAGGGTGGAAGATATTCCTGAAGATATAAAAAGGATGGGTTGTAAAATTTATCATTTACCCTTAAAAAAGCGATTTTATCGTAATTCCATGGAGCTTTTAAAAAATTATAAAATAGTACACTCGCATCTTAGTACTTATGATTTGTATCCGCTCTATGTTGCAAAAAAAGCCGGTGTGCCGATAAGAATCTCGCATAGTCACTTTGCTGCGGTTAAAGCGCCTCAATTTACAAAAAATTTAATATACAGTATTTCGCGTTTATTCTTAAGGAAATATCCCACCCACTTTTTTGCTTGTTCTTACGAGGCGGGGAGGTGGCTTTTCGGGAAAAAATTCAAACAAAGAGAAAATTCTTATGTTGTAAAAAATGCGATTAGTGTCTCTAAATTCGCTTTTTGTAACAAGAAAAGAGATGAAGCGAGAAAGGAGCTTTTGATTGGCAAAAAACCAAACAGTCTTGTTATCGGTCATATTGGACGCTTTTGTTATCAAAAAAATCACGAATTTCTTATTACTGTTTTTAAAGAGATTTTAAAAAAAGAGCCTGATAGTGTTTTAGTGTTAGTTGGCGAAGGTGAAGGCAGAGCAAACATTGAAGAAAAAGTTAGGGTCTTAGGACTTAGCGAGAATGTGATGTTTTTGGGATGGAGAAATGACGCGGACAGGCTTTTTTGCGCGATGGATGTGTTTGTTTTTCCGTCACGGTTTGAGGGTCTTTCGTTGGTACTAATTGAAGCACAGACTTCTGACCTACCTGTGGTTGCTTCAGATAAAAATTCACCCGACTCCGATATTTTAGAAAAAATGCATTTTCTTCCAATAGCGGAAACACAATCCAACTTTGAAAAATGGGCTGATGAAATTATTAACGCAAAAAAAGAACGCATAACTGATTTTGAATCTGTAAAGCATTCCGGCTACGATATATCGGAAGCGGCAAAGGAGCTTTGCGGTATTTATGAAAAATTAGCAGGAAGCAGTATTGTCCGGTAAATTATACAAATAAAAAAAGGAGCCTCAAACTTATATTTTATTGTTTATTCACTACCGCATGATTTTACAATAATTTCAAGTAGGCGCCCCTTGAATAGAAAAAGTATAATATTTACTCAGATAACGCAACTTCTTTCACAAAATAGTTTTCGCGGCGGTCGTTGCATAGTAAATCGTTATAGCGGGGATAAATACAGTAAGAGGTTAGATTGCTGGCAACAGCTTATGATTCATATTAATCGAATGAAATTATATCAACTGCTGTATATACATGAACAAATATTATTACAGGCAGTACGTTTGATGTACACCGGTTGAAAAATGGACTGACAAAATCATCAACTAAAAAACAGGAGGCGACCATTTCAAATGCGTTATTTTACCACTATCTTTAAAATGTTTATATGTGTATTACTGTTTACATTTATCAAAACAGAGGACATAGAGATTGTTGAGGAGTGAGATGGATATGTGATCTGTGGATTTTACAGTTTCCCGATCCTCAAAACAGGATTATTTCTTTTTGGTAGCTTTTTTTGCAGGAGCAGCTTTAGGAGTTCCGGTTCCCAGAATCGCATCTTTAGCGGTTTTTGAGACTTTGAATTTTACAACTTTTTTTGCCGGAATCTTTATAGTTTCGCCAGTGGCGGGGTTTCTTCCGGTTCTTGCCTTGCGCTGTACAAGTACAATTTTCCCGATGTTCGGGAGAGTGAACCCGTTTTTAGCTTCTTTGTACGCTAAAGCGGCCAGATTTTCAAGAAACGTTTTAACTTGTTTCCTTGTCAGCTGTTCATCGTCAGCAAGCTTCTGAATAATTTGGGTTTGTGTTAGAGCCTTAGTAGCCATACGAGAACTCCTTTTTAGGGGTGTGAGAAATTATTTATCAAATTTCATTTTAGATAATTTTTAATTTCTGATTCAGTCAGTCAGTCCGGTGGTTTCCATGATTTTTTTCATGGGTGTTCCGGTTTCTGTTAATATTTTGATAAGCCGTATGGTGAGTTGTTTTGCATCTTCGGTTTCCCGTTTTAATCCGGCGATTTCAATGTTTTTTTGTTCCAATTGTCTATCTTTTTCCCCGAATGCTTCCTCCATTGCGTCCTGATAATAATCTTCCTTGTCTAACTCTTTCCGCGCGTCTGCATCAGCTGCTACATATTGCAAGACTTTTAAAAACTCTTTGATTTCAAGGTCATCAACCTCAAACGAATAATTTTTCGTAATCTTACTATCGCCAATAAAATTATTTTGCTCAAAAATAGAGAGCAGCTTATCAAGCTTTGTGTTCAGACTTGGCTTTATTTTTGGAGTTTGAACAAAATAGGCGCTGTGCGTCAACTGCTCAACAAAAGAGTCGTGAACCACGAGTTCCTCATTAGTCCTTAAATCACGGTAAACAGGGACGTTGCCAAACGCTACGGAATCTACAGAGAGATTAAAGCCAAGAATGTAGATCGCGATAATTGGGAGCTTTGAGGTTCTGTACTCTTTACCAAGATATTTTCTGAAACGGTAAACATCGTTAAGATGCTTTGCTTTCTGCATCTCTATAATTACCCGCTTTTCCCCATCTTCGGTTTCTATCGTAGCCGCGAAATCCATGCGGAAGAGAGTTATTTTGGGTTCTTCATCATCAGGCTCAGTGTATTCCTGAGTTGTCTTTTCAAGAGAAAGTACTTTGCAATTTAGAATTGTTCCGATAAAAAACTTTGCGGCACGGTCATTTTCTAAAAGCCGTTTGAATGTCGCATCGTAAATTGGATTAGCTATTATCATATTATTAGTCTCCCTTTATCTTGTTTTAGTAATATACTATAATAATTGCTGTTTCTACAGTATTTTAGTTTCTTGCCCAAAAACCTTTCCATCCCCAATCATCAGTTATCGCAGAAGAAATCTCCCTCACCATAAATTCCTTAATTGAAGAGCCTTTTGGAGTAAAGTAATATTTTTGCCTCAACTAATCCCAAGCTTTTTCAAAGCTTCCTGTAAAGGTAAACCTTTTTCGATAAGTTCCGCAAGCTTTTTAGCGCCTTCTTTCTCGCCTTCTTCTCTGCCTTTT
>JAIRVB010000052.1 GCA_031254105.1 Chitinispirillales bacterium | reverse complement strand
GATTTCTTCTCTTTTTGACCCATAAGTAACCCCCCTTTTAACAATGGCATTGGGTTACATTAATTATGAGCCAACGAAGACATTTACACTATATACTTTAGGTTACTTTTTTTATGAGCTAATTCGCGCTGAAGATCGAGTTACTATAGAATTTGTATTTTGGCGCAGGTAGGTTCTATATTTTATATTATGAAAATTTTATACAGGAGTGTTATGAAGGATATTAAAAAAGCGACAGCAGTAATGCTTGCGTTTTTTTGTGTGTGCATGTTTAGCGGATGCTACACAAAGCTTGCGTCATATCATAGTGAAACTGCGTATGACGATGAGAGGTGCGGGGAGTGCCATCAACCGGAAAGGGAACCTGCCCAAACAAACAAAGAGATTTGCGTGTGGGAGAGGGATATTTTTGGATATGCGCAGCTTCGCTGCTATAACAGCAATTACTCCAGCAGCTGGTTCTATTTTCATAACACCCCCTGGTGGTACAGAAATAACCACCGCTGGTACGACACCCGCGGATGTCCGCCCCACTATTATTATGACCGGGTTTCCGGAACCTGCCGCTATTACAGCGCGGCGCGTCCTCCTCATGCAGGCGGGGGAGGCAGCGGAGGAGGAGGGAATACATCGTCAAAGAGCGGTCCTAGCGTTTCACGCCGCGATTTTACATCCGGTTCCTCAACACATAATAATACTGTGAACGACACTACGCCGCCAATGTTTCCAAGCGGTACAACCAAGCAGCTCAGTCCGGCAGGTGCTCCTTCACAGCCGTCAACATCGTCTAATGACGGACTTTCAAAAGGCAGCGGGCAGGAGGTTAAGCCAGCGCCGGAACCTAAGCCTCAGAGCAATACTGAATCAAAACAAAAGCCGCAGGAAGAGAAGAATACTTCCAGGCGTCCGTCAAGGGGCAGATAATAGATGAAAAAAATTAGTTGTTCAAGCTTAGTATTACTTATGTTCTTATGGCTGCCCGCGGCCGCGGACGGTATCTCCGGCATTGATGCCGGGGTGGGCAGCCGCGCTCTCTCATTCGCAAATAACCACACCGCAGTGGTCAATGATATTTCCGCTGTGTACTGGAATCCTGCGGCTCTGGCGTTTCTGCCGGTGCGTGAGTTTCAGATCTCTATTGACGCGGCGCGCTCTTATGGAGCAACCGATGTTACCGGCAAGTATGTTTCCTCTGTACCGGGAGCGTCAATGAGTGATTACAGAGACAGAATCCGTTTAAGCGGACTTGGGGCGATGAGCGCTATTCCTACAACTCAGGGAGGACTGACTCTGGCCGCGGCTTATGAAAACCCATATGTATTCGATGAATTCGGAATTTACAAATACAAATTAGGCGGTAAAATAGAAGGCGAGGAGAGCTTCAGATACGGCGGGCTTAACAGCTGGAGCGGATCTTTTGGGGTACAGGTTGCCAAAGGGCTTGCGGCTGGAATGACGATTTCACTCATTACCGGTACCGAGCGCATGACTGTTTTGGGTGAAAATACCTGGGGGGAAAACGAAATTATCGATGCTGAATTTGAATGTAAATATATGGGGTACGGAATCCGAGGTGGTTTGCTTTACAACCCTATAGAGTATTTAATGTTCGGTATGCGTATCAACATGCCTATTGATTTGCGTTTCAAGGAAGAATGGTCCGGAAAAATTTTTTGGGATGACGAAACAGAGGATAAATTATCCTTGCCTAAAGCTAAAGGCCGCGCTTACCGCGCACCCTCCGGCGCGCTGGGAGCTGGGATCAAGCTTCCGTGGATAACAATCGCGCTTGATGGACGCTTCACCATGCCATATACATTTATATTACCGTCTGAAAACATACCCAAGAGCTCGCAAGCCAGATATTTCAAATGCGGCGCAGGAGTCGGGCTTGAGGTACCGCTGTTTGTAGCTCCGGTTGTACTGCGCGCCGGATACTCCTACGATGAATATGACATTTTTTCCACGGTTCTTAAATTTGACGGCGATGATGAATTTATTGACTGGGATCCCAACGGCCTCTCTGTTGACAAAAACCGGCAAACCATTACAGCCGGAATGGGAATCTTTACATCAGGAACCGGTATTGAATTGTCATACGGTTATCAGACCTGGGGCGTAGCGCATAAAAACAGCGACCGCTTGCTCAAACAAACGTTTGCAGCTCACAGAGTGATGACTACTTTTATTACCAGATTTTGAGATTGCAAATTACAATGTACAATGTAAAAATCACAAATAAAACCGATTGTAGTGGTTAAGCATTACAAATTATGAAAAAAGTACATGTATTCACAGACGGAGCATGCAGCGGTAATCCCGGTCCCGGCGGTTATGGAGTGATTCTCAGATATAACGGGAATGAGAAAGAGCTTTCCGGCGGGTTTTCTCATACTACAAATAACCGCATGGAGCTTATGGGAGCTATTATTGCGCTTGAATCCTTAACCGAAAAATGTGATGTTACCGTAGTCACCGATTCCCAGTATGTAGTTAACGCAATCGAAAAGGGCTGGGCTAAAAAGTGGCGTTCCATGGGATGGATGCGTAACAAAAAAGAGCCCGCGCTCAACCCTGATCTATGGGAACGGCTGCTTACCGCTATAAACGGCCACAAGGTAACCTTCCAGTGGATCCGCGGCCATAGCGGACACGCGGAAAACGAACGCTGCGATAAATTAGCGGTCGCAGCTTCGGCGCAGCCGAATCTTCCGCCGGATGTTAAATAGAAAATTTTGAATTCTGAATTTTGAATTAAAACAAAGACAAGATCTCTCTTCGTACTGTATGTGCTTTTGCGGTTTTTTTAATTCAAAATTCAGAATTCAAAATTCAAAATTAATATTAAGATTTGCTAACAAAGCGCGCCGTAGGAATCAAAGTCGATCCACTTCAAATCAAACTTGCTTTGTGGCAGAGAGCCGCGTTGATAAGTTTCCACAGATCCTTTATCAAGAATATCATCTACCAGCCGCCACGCGGTTTCAGTTTCCAAGGCGCTGACAAATAAAGTACGGTCGCCTGTAAGGGCGTCATAAATAAGCTTTTGATATGCTTCCGGGCTTGGCGCTCCAAATGTTTTCCTGTAGCATAAGTTCATGTGAGCTGCCGCTACCGAATTATCGCCGCCCGGAATTTTTGTTGACAGATCCAGGGTAATACCCTCGTTAGGCTGGATATTAAAAATGATTGTATTGGGTTTAAGCGATCCCTGTTTATTGTAAAGTACTTCGGGAACATGTCTGAAACGTACGCCGATCTCTGTACCTTTGCGGTATGTCGCTTTGCCTGTTCTTATGTATACAGGAGTTCCCAGCCAGCGGAAATTGTTTATACGCAAAGCCAGTTCGGCAAATGTCTCGGTGCCGCTTTGGGCGGATACCCCTTTTTCGGACTTGTATCCCTCGTACTGGAAACGATTACAGGAGAGAATCTCCATTGACCGCAGTACCGATATTTTCTGTTCCCTTATGTCTTCTGCGTCAAGGGTCACCGGCGCTTCCATGGTGAGAAGGCAGAGGAGCTGCAGCAGGTGGTTCTGCACCATATCTCTAATTATTCCTGCGCCGTCAAAATACTTTCCCCGCGCGGCTACCCCTTCACTTTCAAGAGCGTTTATCTGGATGCTTTCTATATAGCGGCTGTTCCACTGCGGGTAGAAGAGGGAGTTAGCGAAACGGAATACCAGTATATTCTGCACAGCTTCCTTGCCTAAATAATGATCTATTCTGTAGATTTGCTTTTCATTAAAACAAGCCAAAAGCGCGTTGTTCAGCTTGACTGCCGAGGAGTAGTCATAGCCGAACGGTTTCTCAAGAACAATAGATGTCTCACTTCCGAATCCATCCTCAACAAGTTCTCTTGCGCTTGATTCATAGGCTGAGGGTGGCTGCGATAAAAATACGACTTTTTTGGTAAAGTTTCCTTTGGAAGCGATAAATTCCCATAATCCGGAAATATACTGATGATAAAAAAGCCTCTCCCCGAAGTCAGCGGCTTCCTCAAAGCGGTTCCTGAACTCTTCATCAGTAAAAAAGGTACGCCCGCTGCCTACTATGATGCTGGAGCGGTCAATTTGTCCCTGCTTGAAAAGAGTACTGAGAGCCGGCATAAGCTTTCGTCCGGTAAGATCACCGGAAGCGCCTAATATTACAATCGCGCAGTTGCAAAGCGCCATTTTTAACCGCCTTTGAAAGCCTTGTCATCTCATAATTTTAGTTGATTTACCCGGAAAAGTCCGCATGCCCGGCAGCGACGGCAGGAGCGCGCAATCAAATTATTTTCAAGCAAATCCGACCTTTAACATCTGCAATTTAAGTGCCGTTAATAGTTTTACACCGCGGCATAACATTTGCGTTTTTTCTCCTGATTATGGAAATGAAAAATATAAGTATCAAAAAAACAGATGCGGTTATTGAGATCAGCGGCTTAAAAGTAAAAACTGTTATCGGATACAATGAGAGTGAGAGAAACCGTTTTCAAAATGTAAAAATCGACATCTCCTATGAAACAGATATTACCCAATCATCTCAAACAGACCAGATCGAAGACGCTGTAGATTATAAAACGCTTAAAAAAAACGTTATGAAGGCTGTTCAGCTCAGCCGCTTCAACCTTCTTGAAAAACTGGCGGCCTTTGTTTTGGAAACAGTTCTTAAGCATGAAGGGATCACTGACGCTACTGTCAAAGTAAGCAAACCCGGAGCGCTTCGTTTCGCGGATAATGTTTCCGTTCTGCTATCCGGAAGATCAAAAGCGTGAACCGTGCAGTTGTAAGCGCTGGTTCCAATATCAATCCATGGACAAATATGCAAAGCGCCTGCGAAATAATAGCTTCTCAGCATCGTCTTATAGAAAGATCTGAATTTATCCTCACTAAACCCCTTTTGTATAGTGATCAGCCTGATTTTGTAAACTGCTGCCTGCTTATACAAACGGATCTTTTACAAACAGATTTGCAAACCTGGCTGAAAACTGTTGAAAAACGGCTGGGGAGAGTCAGAAACATTAACAAAAACGGGCCGCGTACTATTGATCTTGATATAATTGTGTGGAATGGAAAAATTATTAATAGTGATTACTACGAACGGGATTTTGTACGAACAGCAACAGATTTTCTTATGGAACGAATAACTGATATAAATTGATCTATTATAAAAATTCGATATTCTCATTTTCAAGCTCTTTACCGTCCCTCAGATTCTTCTTTAGATTCCAGCTTGGGCACATTGAAGTCTTCCTCTTCCTCATCATAAACGGCATTAAAGACATTAGGTTTCCTGCCCCACATGAAAGTAACCGCTCCGGCTAATTCCATTCCTCTGCGCGGAGAAAAATATGGGCTTCCAACCGCTTTATAGGAGCCATCAAGAGAGAACTTCGTAAAATCAAACCCGATGCCCAAAGCGGAAGCGATTTTCTCCGATCCGCCGAGAATAATTCCGGCGCGTACCGGAACAGCGCCGTCAAAAAATCCTGCGGCGGCGCCAAAAGTAAACCGCGGCGTATAGCCGCTTCTTCCCGGCCCCTTTACAATCTGTTGCTCATAGTTAACTCCTGCCGACAGATACTGCACCGCGTCGCGTATATTTCCTTTTGATGACAGATCATAATAATAGGTATAACCGATGTTTGCCGCCATGGGAAGGTAAGTAAGAAAAGATTTTACCCGTTCAAGAGTGTCATCATTATTGGGAAAGCTTTCTCCTTTTGTACGGTCGAATATTTCATCAACCTCTTTCTCCATGATGTCAACTATGTCAAATCCCTCTTTCTTAAAACTAAAATTCGATTTAGACACATTCTTACCCCAAAATATAAACCCGATATTCTGCACATCAAAAGAGAATGAGTGACTTGAGTTGTAGAACACACTTCCCAGATCAAGACCTAATCCCTGCCCGTTGATAAGCCTTCCGGCAAAAGGATTATTGAATTGCCAATTATTGCTTACCGTATTTCCGGCATTTCTGACTTTAAACCTCGCGTCAACAACGTACATGTTGGTTTCAGGGTCGTAAAAAAGTATATTTTCACATTCGGAATCCGCTTTCATTTCAAAATACGAATGACCTAATATGTACTTGAAGCCCACTCCGGCTGCTGCTTTATCTAAATTAAGCAGATTGCGAAACACCGGAACAGTCGTTGAAAACCCAAGCTTTACCGCCACTTCCGTAGCCCAAATGCCCTCAATAGAAAAGTCCGAAAAATTATGCGTTTCGCCGCTTAAGATACCATTCGTTCCTGAAAATACAGGAAGAAGCATCCCTTCCGGCGCTTTAATTTCTATATCGGTCATAGACCGCATGTTAAACGCAAAACCGGTGGTCGCATATACAAACGGTGAAGTACGCATCCCGGCGTAAACGCTTACGCCGCCACGCAGCTCTTTGGTAAGCTTCTCTGAAACCTCGTCAGGATTAAGATTCCAGATACCAAAACTTTCATCAATAACGGAAGTAATCCACATAGATAAATCGCGCCTGCCGCCAAAAAGCGCGTACGGCAAATATGGATTGACCGGAGAGATAGCAAGCTTATCGCTCCAAAACGCAACCGATGTGGGAATTAATGATATGGCGCTGCTGGGAAGCCTGTATGTACCCAAAAGAGCAGGGTTACCGTATGCCGCGTCAAGCGCATTTCCGCCGCTGTTGCGCGACTGCGTCATACCTGCGCTTACCGGATTATTGTCCGGAGCGCCGAATAAGCTCCGTATTATACACAAAACAAATACTATTATAAACGTATATTTTCTCACTGCCTGCCTCTTTACCAAACCAAAAGCGAATCTATGTTGTTTACCCCGGAAAAACGGAATCTCACTCTGACATCGATGATGTCCGCACCGTATCCGGTATCGCCGAGAGAATCGAATTCGTTTTTATCAACTTTGGCTATCCATCTCCAGCCGCATGATTTTGCGTTAAATATTATGCTGCACAGAGAATCATTTACAGGGGAATTTACCATTTCTTTTGACGAAAGTCCATACTCAGGTATCTCCAGCCCATGTTTTCCAAACAAGCTTATATATCTGTATCTGGAAGCCAGATAGAGTTCATCATTTTCTGTAATAAGATCATACAGATCCAAAAGATCCATATTTGCTATATAATCCATCTTCTCTTCGGGAACAAAAAGCGCGTAAAGTAAAAGGGAGCTTCCCATTTGAGTTTTGCTATTTACATCAACAATATACTCAATTTTGCGCCCTGTAAGCTTCTCCACGGCGCTCAGCTTATCAAATACCGTAAGCGACTCTGTACGTAAATCCATAATTACGCTTACTTCAGAAACTCCATCGTCCGGAATATATTCAACAGAATTAAGATCTTTCCCGATTTCAACAGGAAAATTGATCGGAATATCTACAGCCGATGTCCAGCTCATTGGCTGTCTGCCGGCAGGCCTGTCGCAGCTCATAAAAGCAAGTATGCAAAACAGCGTACAAGCTGTAAATATTAGTTTCATTTTCATCAAATCCACACTCCCTCTTATTTCTCATACATAAGTAAAACAGCGGTATATCCAAAGATAAGTATTGAAAAACAGTTCCTCCCGTACAAGCATACCACCCCTTTATAGCAGATTCATAATATAGAATATGGAATTGTATACTACAAATTGGATTTTTAGCGTATGCACTTGATTTATTTTATACCGCTTATCTGCAAGACACAAATACTATATTTAAACAACTGATCTGAATACGCCTCTCAAACTTTCTTATTTCCAGTCTCAATTTTCCATTTTGTCTATTTTACAGCTATCCAAAACCAAAGCGGTAAATGTCTCTTATTGTCAATTAAAAAAATTATAAAAAACTAAAAGGCGAGCAATACATTATGTCAACAAAACTTATTCCGTCCGCAACCGAAATTTAATCTCATATTTTTACCGTTAGGGGCTTGCAAGTCATGCTGGATAAGGATTTGCGGAACTATATGAGGTAGAAACCAGAACCTTAAAGCAAGCTGTAAATAGGAACGTACTCCGTTTTCCGCCTCATTTTACGTTTGAACTATCTGTAGATGAAATCCCAAAATGCGGTGTATTTTTTAACGGGCAAGTCTTTGACGCTTACACGCTTGCAGCAAAAATCATCAAATGCGCCAAATGACCCCGATTTAACTTCTCGCGATGCGGAATGCACACCTGTGCCGGCGCCAGTTTTAACTTGTTCAAGACAACGTCTTATACTTGGGTTATGGTTTTCATCCCCATAGTAATAAAGTCTACCCCCAATCGGCTCTTGCTGGCTGCTAATGCACTCAATATATTCCGCATGTTTCCTTTCATCTTCCAAACCATGACAGCGTCTGAATTCCGTTTTGTTACGTTTTTCGTCCGAATCTCGCTTTTTTAAATGCCTTACAAGTTTTCTGCTATCATCCAAAGTCGTTATTGATCCAGGGAGCAGTGTTTCTAAAGAAGTTGCGTTATTTGGTTAAATATTGTACTTTTTTTATTCAAGGAGCCCTCACTTGGGATTATTGTTAAATCATCGGTTAATGACTAACAAGAATATAAGTGATGCGGCTCCTTGTAGTATTTGTCAAATTTAACGGATACTGCTGATTTTTGCAATATGAGATTTGCCCTACCAGCACCCGTATCCGTTTCTCCAGTTAAATATCTCAACATCTATCAGATAAGTCTCATTTGTCGCACTGCGCATGTTAAATAGCGCCGACCCGTTTCCAAGCTTTGGCGATGCGATGTTGTTTATCTGAGCGCCGTTGCCGAAAAGAGGCGCGCTGCGGCTGCCGCAATCCTGATGATTCTGGTCTCTGACTCCGTACCAGTCCACAATCAACGAGTCATTTTGCCCTCTGTTGCGTATGGTGATCATAGCCCCATGCATATAATCGGGATTGTTTATCTGAACCGTTATACCGCAAGGAGTGACTCTGAGCGTATCTCTGAGAGACGCGTCAAATCCGGAGAAACTGTATATTTTATTACCGCTGCTGATATGAGCGCTCATGTTTCCTGTAGAATCGTAAGCCACAATACTGTAGGTATTGTCAGCTTTCCGCCGGTTGACATCTTTGTATTCGGTGACATCCGCGGGCAGAGAAGCTATCTGAGACATATCATGCGGAGCGGCTGCCGGGGCTCTGAAAATCTTATATCTTGCCATATCCGGCTCTGTGTTACGGTTCCATCTGATAACCACATCATTATTGTCGTTGACAGTATTAATTCCCGATACCGGCGCGGGCGCAATGGTTCTGGGAACCGCGGTTTTTGTCACGAAACCCGAAGAGAGCAGCTCAGCGTAAGCCATCTTTACAAACTGTACACCGTTTACACTTGCGTCCCACACAACATATTCGTTGGGCAGAGAGGGCGCGGAAACCTTGCTGTTCTTCCACACCGTAACAGTAGAAGGTTTGTTGATAAAACCGCCCCTGAACTTTAATTCGTAAACAGGTCTCAGATTTTTTGCGTAACGGAATCTGAAAGCCGCGTAATCTCCGACAGTATTCATTGTAAACTCTCCGTTTTCAAACTGCGCTATTTGACCGTTGTCAAATTCTACGCGGGCGTTAAGAAAACTGGAAAATGTAAATACCGCGTCCATGCTATTAGAGCCAATATCCTTTAGTCCGGTTCCCGCGGCTCTCAAAGGAGATATACTAGTTAAACGAAAATCCGAGACGAGCGGGTCGACAAAACCGGGATCAGCAACAGAAAGGTTGCGGCTAAGCATAGCGGCGGAACTTCCGCAATTGCCGCTCACAAGATTATTGATGCTTGTTTCACCGGTATGTTTTACCTGGCCGACTAATACGCTTTTGATTTGGTTAGCCTCAAGACCGCAGAACGCCCGCGAATTCTCATTGAAACGTAAATCGGTACCGTTGTTTTCAAAAATGGTATTCACAAATACCGGAGATTGCTCCGGAAGCATGGGGTGATCTGCATAAATAGCCGTACCGAAATTTCTGAATGTACAGTTTGTAAAACTCACCTTGCCCGTTAAAGGGTAGTCTTCTCTGCCAAGCTGCAGCGCGGTGCCTTTTTTATTTGACGGATCAGAATAAACCGCCTCATAAATACAATCCTCATAAATGCTGACTTCATCACCAAATGTTATGAGCGCGGAGCTATTATCACTTAAGTTGTCTCCATTAATTTCTAATTGTCTCCTCTTTATCAATGTAATAATATCCGGCCGCTCTTCGGCGGGAGGGTAACCGCACTGCGGCGCCGAATAATCAAAACCCACGCGGAAAATAGCGCTTTTGGTGGAATCCTTCGGAGCCAGCGGGTCAATTGTCCCAATAAACCCCTGATTACTGACCCTAAAGTTGTAACTGTAAACCCCAGGCCCTACAACGACTGTTTTCCCATATCTGCCGTAATAAAGAGCATCGCACAAATTGCTGAATAAACCTATGAGGTTGTCTTCAGGCTCCGGCTCGCGTGGGTATGGAGTGTTATATACCCTTATGTCATGGGAAAGTTTTATATTGTCAGCGCCGGTTATCTGGCCGGTAGAGCCTACCCAGATTGTGCTGGCTCCTGCCGTAAAATACAGTCCTGTTCCCGGTTGTAAACTCAACACAACATTTTCGGATGTTTCCAGCACGTTAATGTTTTGATCAATTACGTAGGGACCAGGAGGAACGGTAATTGTAGTTCCGCTTGATGCGTTTCTGATATTGTCACGCCATGAATTGTCATAGGTGACATATCTTAACATGCGAAGAGATTGGTCCCAAGAGAAAAGAATATTATCAACAAATTGTGAGTAAGGTATATCATACACCTGACCATATGGAGTGCTTGGTGTTACTTCAGGGTCATTAAATCTCACATCCCCAACATTAAGACCGCCAGACCCTGTATATCCTGTGATAACAACCGCATGATCAGATCTACCTTTTCCTTTCAATCCAGCAATAATAGGTAAGTTAAGATTTATATATGAAGTTAATAAAGGTTGACTGTATCTTCCCAAAGCAGGTTCAACTGGGATATTCCACTTTTCCCAAAGTAGTCTTTCAACAGAAGGAAATGAACCAATTAATTCATTTTTTACATTCTGCCATCCGATGCCAGGAAATGCAATGTTGTGAACATCTTCTTCTGTTACATAAGTTCCAAAACTTGCCAATACCATACGTATACATGCAGTCCAACATGTATTACTTCCTTTTTGTTCAATCATAGGGATACGCATATAATGTGCAGCACTGCCATTTGAGTTAATTAACAACAACATAAACAACCCTGACACAAACCACATCTTTTTATAAGTTCTCATTTTTTGCCTCCAACTTCAGCTTCCTGAGCACGAATACGGTCGTACAATTCACGAGCAGTGGGTTCGGCTTTAATAGGTTTTTTTAAGTATTCTAAAAGTTTTTTGCTATCATCCAAAGAGCTCATTGAAGCAGTAAATATCGTTCCTAATCCTAATGGATCGTCTTTCCATCCGCTACCGAGATAATATATCCTTCTGGGACCTTTTTGTTTGAAGTAAAGAAACGCTTCTCTACTTCTGTAAAACCTATACCGCGAAAAAAACACAGGATTAATTCCAGTTGATTCAGGGTAAATCTCTGATAGCAGATTCCACATAATACCATTACCAATAGAGCGTCTTGCTGCAAATGCTGGCTCTTTTTTTGAATTATCCACTACCAATTCATAAATCGGCTTACCATGTGCCATTATTAAAACAAGCCAATGATAGGTTGATTCAATAATTTCACTGAACGGAACGGTATCCGGATACGTGTCAAGAGAAATATCTTGTTTTAGATCGTATATTTCAAGAGCCCTCCCTACCCGTAAATCTTGAATTTGTATTGATGAGTCGCGTATCATTCCTGACCTGTTTTCACCAGAATGAGCTGCGGAATCTTTTATATAGTTTTCCGCGAACCTTATAACTTCCTTAGGTACCCCAAATTGCGCGTAACTCCCACCAACCACACCCACCACCAAAAAAGCAAAAACTATAAGTCTTCGCATTTACAACCTCCTTCCAAAAGTAGATTTAAGTAATAAATCCTTACCTTTTAAAATATATTATTCAATTAGTAGTAGCAAGTATTTCTATAATTATATTTTTTATTACTACATCGATATTATAAATAAAGATTAGGAGACACTTTGTGGATTAAACATCGGCATTTATAGCAATGAACGACAGTGCAGGCAGATTAATCAAGATTCTGTGGCATTTATGTTTTTTCATTTTTCACCTTCGGTTTTAGCACGATTGACCCCACGTCTGCCTACTTCATTAAGACCCTGTTTTTTCCAATATTCTATAAGTTTTCTGCTGTCGTTTAAAGTCTCTATCGAATTGGGAAGCAATATATCTAACGGGTCATTTTTAAGTTTAAGAGTCGCATAATATATTTTCCGTGGACCTTTTTGTTCAAAGTAAAGAATACGTTCTCTGCTGCCACCCGCAAATCCATACCGCGAAAAAAACACGGGGTTAATTCCTGTTGATTCTGGATAGGTCTTCAGTAATTGATTCCACATATAAACAACCGGAAAACCGGGGGTAAGAAAATTCATTCCTATAAATTTAAGTTCCCCCTCTGTATTTTTCAGCAATAATTGATAAAGTGGTTTATCATGTGCAGTTATCAAAACGAACCAATAACCAGTTGGTTCAATAATCTCACTGAAAGGGATAGTATCCGGAATGTCATTGAGAAATATGTGTTTTAACTGATAAATTTCAAGGACTCGCCCAACCTTTAAATCTTCAATTTGTATTGATTCTTTTGCAAAATCTCCAGAACGCAGAGCTTCTTTTGGTCCCCATCTTGCCGTTGAATCATTAACATAGTTTTCTAAAAATCTTTTTACATTCTCCGGCATGTTTTTAGGCATTACCTGCGCATATCCCCCAACAACCATCCAACCCATCAAAAAAGCAAAAACTATAAGTCTTCGCATTTACAACCTCCTTCCAAAAGTAGATTTGAGTAATAAATCCTTACCTTTTAAAATATATTATTCTATTAGTCGTATAGTCGTAGCAAGTGCTTCTATAATTATATTTTTTATTATTACATCGATATTATAAATAAAGATTAGGAAGCACTCTGTGGATTAAACATCGGCATTTATGGCAATGAACGACAGTGCAGGCAGATTAATCAAGATTCTGTGGTATTTATGTTTTTGTCGAGTAGACATCTTAAACTTTCCTTTCAAAGTTTGTTCCCAGTGAGAGGAAAGTTCGGTTTGAAACTAACTCTACAAAGACACAGGATGAACCGTAGCGAGCCTTTTGCGGATCTTCTGAGCGGCATCATTGCCAAATACCAAACCAAACTCTTTTAGCTTTATCTTCATTATCTCTTCTCTTCCATGATTTTTCTTTTTGAAAAGAGACAGCTCAAACCGCTTTCTCGAGTACTGATGCATGTGTCCGTAAATATGAGCATTTGCCAAGTGAACAATAGAGACATCAGGGGCGGCGGCGCTAAAGCTGTCGAGAAACTCAATTGCTTCCTGGTTATTTTTTATACGCCACAGATGATACGCGCGGATTATCGCTTCTATACGGTTAAGGTTAAGCGTGCGGTTAAGAAGCCTGCGGCGCAGGAACTCTACGTCAATATGCGTTGAGCGGCGTTCATAAAAACAGATTAACTTATGCAGACCATGGATATTTTCCGGATCGCGCTCAAGAAGCCGTTTTAACACTCCTTCAAACTCGCAGAACCATTTGTTTTTTTCATAAAGATCGGCCAAAAGCAAATAAGTGTAGTAATTACCGGGAGACACGGTAATCTCCTGCTCAAGACTCCTTAGCGCACTAACCACATCACCGATGCTTTGATAGGAGAGTGCGAGACTGTGATAGGAAACCGGATTTTGATCGTCAACCACTACTGATTTATTTATCCAGCCGATACTTTCATTAAACATTCCGGCATACTGGCATATATGACCTATAAGCGAATAAACCTGCGCCAATGAGCTGCTTATTTCTTCACTTTTATTTTGGAACCCTTCAAAAAATCCGGCCAAACGTTCAAGTTGGCAAACAGCGGACTGCGCATCTCCGTGGGTGCATTCATAATAGGCAAGATCCTCAATGCGCTCCGCAGCGTCATCATAAGCCTCTTTAAAAGAGAGCACTCTTTCGCACATCTCTTTTAACGCAGGTTCATGCGTCTTAACCGTTTTAGCGCAATCAGACACTGGGCGCCATCCCCTTTCGGTAACTTTCGGAAACCTTATGATGATCTTACTGCGCAGCCGCGTATTTATTGTCGGCATTCACCCTCCGTAATAGTCATTTTGAAAACTACTTACGGAAATAAGGCAAATCGCAGGCCAGAAAAATATACCAAACAAACGCAGCCCCTTAAAGGCGGGGGCTATTGTTCCCTAAAATACGAAAAATATATGAAACGGTTCCATTGCTTTGCAGCGCGAAACGGCCAATGGCCGTTCCACACATCTATTTTATCATTTTAAAAACTGGTGTCAATTCCGATGAACCACATTTTCTCTCAGCGCCCCAAAAAACCACCTTATTAATAATATGATAGCTGCCCTTAGGCACATCTCTCACCGAGAGGCGAAAACCGCACTCAGCCACCCCACCCCGCCTGCTTGAAGGCCTGCGAAGCAAAAAGCCGCTTGCACTCATATGCGCCGGATTCATGGTTGTACTCAGAAACCAGCCGTAACCTAAACTTCCATCACTTACCACATGCATTTTACCATCCGGAACCATGTTATATAAAGTGTCTAACTTGTTTCCGGCTACCGGTAACAAAAGCGGTTCATTCGGGACAGAAAACTTAAACGCTCTCGCCTCCTCGCGCAGAACCGGAGTCATCTCTATATGAGCATGACTGAAAAATGTGCGGAAACGAACCGGCAAATTGACATATACCGGCACTTCCACCATCTGAGGATAACAGATCTGATTTACCGCCGCCTTACTCCCCTTCATAGAAAGCCCCAAATCCAGATAAAAATCTCCCCTGCGGATAAGCCTTATGGGACCCGCCTTGTAGCGGCGCACCAAACAAACGATATTATCTTCTGTATAGCGCACCGGTATAAGCCCCCAGGCGGCTTTCAGAAGAATCTCTACCCTTAACTCATTTGTCAAATCAACGTACCTGCCGCTTTTAAAATCTTTGACGCCTGCTTTTACAAAATGAAAACGGTCCTTACCAAAGTCAGCATAGTAGTAAGGTGTACTGATATGAGATCTGGCGTGATCATATTCAATATATCTTTTTTTTGAAAGCGGTATGGAACTGTCTGCGCGAACTGTCACGATCCGTTTACTTCGCCCGCGGGTCAATATTACAACCTCTTCGCCATCCCTTGCGGACGGGCTGTCATCACTGAAAATATCAGCGTCATTCCACAAAAAAACAATTTCATCTTTGGGCCCAAGCGCAGCGCTGTCTCCTGCGCCTGTGTTGGGATTCTTGCCTTGAGAGAGTACATATTCACCATCAGAAGTAACCTGATCTATCTGAAACGGTATTGCGTTTCCCCTAAGGTCAAGCACCCGTATAGAGGCAACGGAATTACCGAGCAGCTTTGGCAGCTCTTTTCCGGTGAGTATAATAGGCTGGGCAAGGCTTGAAAAAGTTAGAATAAGTACCAGCAACGATACAAATTTTAAAGGAGCGGATAGTCCGTAGCCGTTCAACTTGAAAAAAGATTTACCAATGCGGAAACGATTGAATTTTCCTGTTTTTATTTCCGTATTCTGCATTATGCGTTATTACTTTAAAGTTGAATTATTATTAAGAGCCGCGCTGCGCCGAAGCTTTCTTCTCTCTGATAAACGCCTGCTGAGATATGTCGTCAATAAACTTTTGTTCCTGCACATTGTTTTGCCTTTTCCACTCCGCAAAACGGTTCTCTTTTATTATCTCCACTGCGCGCCTCTCCTGACTTGCCTTAATAAGCTCCTGATTTATCGCATGAACAGCAGCCATTATATTGTCAAGTTTGCGTCCTTCGTTCAGAAGTTCAAGCTTCATGGCGTTCCTGTAGGCCACAGAGTTGCGAAGTGATACGATATTTTCACTCGCGCTCCCCCTTCTCTCCTTTTCCGCAGCCTGGAACTCCCTGAGTTTGTTTTGAATGTTTTCGATTGATTTGCGCGTCTCTTCAGCCTCACGGTTCTTCTTAGCAAGACGCATCTTTACGTCTTCCTCTTTTTTCTTCTTGACACTAAGGAGCGCTTCGAGGCTAAATTTAAACTTTTTCATTTTTTAGCCGCTACTAACCCGCTTACCTTAGCAATCTCACCAAGCATTTTGAGGCTCTCCTCAAGGGTTGAAGCTGTATCACGCGCCTGGCGCAGAAATCCGTTTATAGGCTCATTCATTTTTATCGCGTTATCAACTCTCTTATTTGTACCGACAGCGTAAGCGCCTATCTGAATCAAATCCTCGTTTTCCTTATACGCGGCCATCGAGTCTTTTATCGCGCCGGCAAGCATGAGGTGCTCTTTGGTGACGACATCGGACATGCATCTTGAGATACTCTGTAAAATGTCAATAGCGGGAAAATGATTCCTATGCGCAAGCTTGCGGTTAAGGACAATGTGACCGTCAAGAATAGACCTGACCGCGTCGGCTATCGGCTCCTCCATGTCATCCCCATCAACCAAAACCGTAAAGAGCCCTGTTATGGTTCCCTTATCTGAGGTACCAGCTCTTTCAAGAAACTGAGGTAAAAGAGAGAAAACAGAAGGCGTGTACCCTTTTGTTGCCGGAGGTTCACCAATGGCAAGCCCCACCTCCCTCTGAGCCATAGCAAGGCGTGTTACGGAATCAGCCAGGAAAAGCACATCTTTCCCCTCGTCTCTAAAATGTTCCGCGATTGAGGCAGCCACAAGGGCGCCCTTTATACGTATGAGCGCGGGCTGATCGCTTGTCGCTACAACAAGAACAGATCTCGCAAGCCCCTCAGGCCCCAAATCCCGCTCAATAAACTCCCTAACCTCACGTCCGCGCTCTCCAATAAGAGCAATCACGTTTATATCCGAACGGCAATTACGGGCGAGCATCCCCATGAGCACACTCTTCCCTACTCCGCTTCCCGCAAAAATTCCAAGACGCTGCCCCTTGCCAACTGTTATAAGTGAATCTATGGCGCGCACACTGGTCTGAAATTTTTCAGTTATTCTCTTTCGTGCAAGCGGATTGGGGATAGAGGAAAAAGCTGAACGCGTACCTGAAGCCTTCAGCGCTCCCTTGCCGTCTATCGGATTGCCTAAACCATCAAGAACCCTGCCTAAAAGACCATCACCCACCTGCACCGACAAAGGACGCCCTGTAGCCGCAACCATCAGCCCCGGATGAATCCCCTCAACAGGCCCAAGGGGCATCAAAAGCGTTCTCTCTTTGCGAAAACCAACTACCTCCGCCCTGCAAATCAATTTGCCGTTTTTTTCTATATTGCAAACATCACCCACCGAAGCGGCCGGCCCCGTACTCTCTATCAAAATACCGATAACTTCCGTAATCCTGCCATAGATCCGCGCAGGCTCTACCGGTTTGACAAAATCCAGATAGGCGTCAAAATGTCTCTCTATAGAAGCAGCGTCATAAAGCATTTTTTAGTGGAGTTCTCTGTCTGGTGTAAATATTTTTAATTGATACATTTGGAAAGTGTCTGCTTGCACGATAACGTATCTTTCCGCCATCATCCCGCGAAAACGGGAATCTATTATTCCCATCATTAAATTCTAAGTCTATGTTCAGAACAAAGAACAACAGCCCCCCGCGCCTTCGCAATGGTGACATCAAAACAAACCTTTTACAAGTGAATCAACTACACTATACTTAAGATAAATTTCATCCCTCAGCCGCGTCACTCCCAAAGTCAGCGGACTCCCACGCCTTCAATACAATTTCGGTAAGCTCCTCAAGCTGAACCCCAAGCCTTGCGTCAACCATTCCGCTGTTAGACTCAATTATACAGCCGCCTTTCTCAATACGGCTGTCAGCCTCAAACCTTATATCTTCCACACGTTCAGTAACGGAACTCCAGAAATCCTTGCGCTCGCTTGTTATTTCAAGGTCTTTTGGCGAGATACGAATAATGATCTTGTCCCGGTCGGCAATCATGGCGAGTGACTTTTTTATTACGGAAAGTATCAGCTCCCCATTTGTATCGACTTCGGAAGCTATTATCTTTTTTGTCAACTCAATACAGAACTGTAAAAGTATCCGTTCAAGACCATGAAACATCTCTTTTTTAGAAAGTTCAAGTTTCTTGAAATAATCCGCTGTCTGGTTTTTTATTCCGTCAAGCTCTTTTTTATATTGGGCCGAAGCGGTCTCACGGCCCTGCTTCTCACCTGCGGCAAACCCCTCTTTTTTACCTTTTTCAAGGGCCTCGGCTGCGTTGCGCTTCGCTAAAATTTTCTCCTGAGACAACGTCCTCTCAAGTTCTCTGACCCTTTTTTCAAGCTCTAAGTAAGCGCGCTCATTTTCGGTAAATACAGAAAGCGGCCCAGCCTTTTTCTGCTTGCCGGAAGGGTCAAACGATTCCATAGGAGGCGCTTTTAACGGATAATTATTTTGTTCATCTATCTTATTGCGCAATATACGGCGTATGCCGATAGTAGCGGGATCCTTGGCTTTAAGAAGCTCATCTAGAAGAACCGTAACTTTTTCGTTTATGATAGTTTCTTCGCGTTCTTCACTCATAATTATGCCTCTTATACTCATGTATGGGCGCGGTTTATCGCGCCCTGCCTGTGCCTGGGCGAACACGCAGGTTCACCCATACAAACCGCCTCTTTACGGGCGAAATTTTTTCCGCCCATACGTGTGTCTGCGCAAATAGGGTCGTTGCACGCAACGCCTCTACACAACGATATTATCATCCCCCCCGCGGCCGCTGATAATAATTTCGCCATCCTCTTCCAGCCTGCGGATAACATCCACGATACGCTGCTGAACCTCTTCGACATCCTTGAGACGGATAGGGCCCATAAACTGCATATCTTCCCTGATCATCTCCGAAGCGCGCGAAGACATGTTTCTGAAGAACTTCTCCTGCAGCTCCTCGGAAGCCCCCTTGAGAGCCATACCCAATTCCTTGGTATCGATCTCCTTCATCAAACGCTGCATTGAACGGTCATCAAGCAGCAGAGTGTCTTCAAATACAAACATGAGCTTCTTGATCTCTGTAGCAAGCTCCGGGTTCTCTCTCTCAAGATTACCAAGAATATTCTTCTCAGCGCCGCGGTCAACGTTATTAAGAATTTCTGCGACAGCCTTAACGCCGCCGATTTCGGAAACATCCCCGCCGAAAAGTGATTTAATCTGCGAAACCAGAACCACCTCAATCTGAGAAAGCGTCTCAGGCGAAATACTCTCCATTGTCGCTATACGGGTAGCAACATCAATCTGCACCTCCTGAGGGAGTGCGCTGACAATAGGCGCCGCGTTAGCGGGCTCCATATGAGCAAGCAAAAGCGCGATTGTCTGAGGATGTTCCTTTTGTATATAATTGACAAGTTGCTTGGGATCAATGTTTTCGAGTAAATTAAAACCGGTCGTACGGATTTTCGCCTGAACTTTCTCTAAAATCTCCTGCGCTTTCTTGGGCCCAAGGGCATTCTCAAGCACCTGACGGGCATAGTCCATACCGCCCTGAGAGATAAACTGGTGAGCCAAAGCCAACTCATGAAACTCCTGCAGCACCGCTTCCCGCACATCAGGAGAAACATTTTCAAGCCGCGCGATCTCAGTCGAAAGCTGCTCAACTTCAGGATCTTCAAGTATCTGAAATACCTTACCGGAAGCTTCCGTCCCAAGCGCCACCATAACAATAGCAGCCTTAACCGGGCCGGGTATATTGGCAGTATTAACAGTCCTGTGCCCCGTCTTTGCCGCCTTGGGAGCGCCTATCATCTGCTCGCCGCTGTTATCTTTCTTCGATTTTACCGGAGGCATACCCATCCTTTTTAGTTGTGATCATCAATATGCAAGCTCTATCGGACACGTCAGTTTTAGTTGTGATCATCAATGCGCAAGTTCTATCGGACACATCAGTTTTAGTTGTGATCATCAATGCGCAAGTTCTATCGGACACATCAGTTTTAGTTGTGATCATCAATGCGCAAGTTCTATCGGACACGTCAGTTTTAGTTGTGATCATCAATGCGCAAGTTCTATCGGATACACGTCAGTTTTAGTTGTGATCATCAATGCGCAAGTTCTATCGGATACATCCAGTTTTAGTTGTGATCATCAATATCCAAGCTCTATCAGATACAGCCGGTTTTAATGTGCCGCTCTTACACTACAAATCAAAAACTAAATCCGATATCCATTGCTGTTCCGCTTCAACCCCATAATACCGCCGCAACTTACTAAACTCCATGCGAACCGACAATCACTGCCAAAAAAACTATTTTTTCTTTTGTTTGACCGGTTGTCCAGAATCAGAAGAGAGCCATTGACGAATAATAGACGCTGTGTTGACAGGCGACATGTTGGCCATCACTTCCACTTTCTCTAAAAGCATCTTAGCGCGCGCTTCCTCTTCAGATGGATCTTCATCTTCCACTATTTCAAGACCCAGCTCCTCAAGAACCGGTACGGGCGGGTTCATAGCTTCCGTGACTATTTTGGCGATAGAACGGATAAGCAGCAGGAACACTATTCCTACCAGAACAGCAAGCGCTATCTTAATGATGAGCATCCGGTTCTCCTTGCCCTCTTCGTCAAGCATCCTCTGGCGTTCCTGATCTAACAGCTCATTGTCAAACTGAAGCGAGGCTACCACTATCTGATCTCCGCGCGCCAGATCATAGCCAACCGCGTTTTTAACCAAATCCTCAATCTTCTGCATCTCATCGGGCGAACGCTCCATAAATACCCGGCTCCTGCCGTCACTGCCGATCTCATACCTTCCGTCAACCACTACAGAAACCGTAAGCCTCTTTATAGTACCCACTTCCTGAACAACCCGCTGAACAGTACGGTCTATCTCGTAATTTGTAGTAGACCTCTCCCGCTGATGATCACCGTCAGGGGCGTTTTTAGTGTTCTCCTCAGAACGCTCCTCAGAACGGATCACGCGGCTTTCCGGATCGAAGGTTTCGACAGTTTTTTCAACTTTGTCAAAGTCAAGTTCCGCGGAAACCTTGACCTGCGACTTCGCGTGCCCAAACACGGTTGAAAGCATCTGGCTGGTTTTATTTTCAAGAGCCCTCTCCACGTTCTGCCTCAGTTCCATATTGGTAGAGGAGGACATGGCAAGCTCATCGCCCGCAAACGGACTCGAAAGAAGTTTGCCATCAATGTCAACAATTGAGATATACTGAGGCTTAAGCCCCTCAACACTTGAAGATACAAGGTGAGTGATACCCTTAATTTGATCTTTTGAAAGAGAGCGCCCCGGAATGCAGCGCAGCACAACGGAAGCTTTGGCGTCCTTTTGCTGGTCAAGAAAAATTGTGTGTTCAGGTATTACAATATGCACACGAGCGGTTTTTACTTCGTCAAGACCCTCAATCGTGCGCTGAAGCTCACCCTCAAGCGCGCGCCGCGCGTTTAACTTCTGAACATAGTCTGTCATTCCAAGACTTGATTTGTCAAACAACTCATAACCTATACCGCTCTTGCGCGGGAGCCCCTCGCGCGCAAGAGCCATACGTATCTCATAAAGCTGCTTCGGCTGTACAAGAATATCACGTCCGTTATTCTCAAGCCTGTACTTGTAATTGTTTTTCTGCAGCTCCTGGGTTATTTGAGACGCTTCCTGAAGGTCAAGGTCTGAATACAGAATCCTCATCCCGCCGGAACCGCCGCCGCGGCCTCCCCCGCCCCCTCCGCCTGTACTGTGCGCAAACACAAGAAGCCCCACAAGCCCAAGAAGCGTAAATCCAATCAGCGAAGAGGTGATAAGCTTCTGCTGAAATGACAGCTTTTGCCACAACGCAGAAAGCTGCACTATCAGCTGCCTGAAAAATTCGGACATCCATCCGCTCCACAAAAGATTTAATTACGAAAAATTACTGACGGAAATATAAAAATAGTGAATGTACAGAGAAAGTTTCCAGTTTTTTAGTAGTGATTATCAATTTTTTTAGTAGTGATTATCAATACGCGGGGTAATATGTGATGTCCACACATGACATATATGCGCGATATGTCAATCTATCGAAGGGGCGGTTCCCGTAATCACCCGCACACCACGCACATACATCACACGCGGCGCACATGATATAACCACATATATTATACCCGATTCTCATATGTCACACAGGGCATGATCACCCGCGCGTCTATCTGTGTATACAAACATGTGTATCTGTCATATTGGGATTATGATATGCCGGGATTTTTATGTATATGTGAAACGGTATGGATACGCGATATGAGGGCGATCACAAGAATCGCCCCTACAGGATTTGCCGCTACAACCGTATTCTCATTATCTCCTGATACGCGTCCATAACCTTAGTGCGTATCTCCATCATCATGTTAAACGCAACGTTTGCCTCTTCTGAAGCGGACATTACCTGGTGCACATCAGTTATCTCACCTGCCGCTAACCGCTGAATCGACTGATCCGCTTTTTTCTGCATCTGGTCAACATCTTTAAGGAATCCGCTTAACGTATCCTTAAAAGAGACACCCTCGGTCTGCCCCAAAGCTGGATTTACTCTCTGAGAAAAACTACCTCCCTGTATCGGTCCAATAGATTCTATACCCTCCATGGTATCCCCCTTTTCTAGTTAGGACGCTATCGCGTAAACGATAATCATTCCCGGCATAAAAAACATTAAGTTAATCTAGCGTAAGCGTCAAAATTATTACCTTTTTCAGTTAGGACGCTATCGCGTAAACGATAATCATCCCCAACATAAAAAATATTAAGTAATTCAAGCGTAAGCGTCAAAATTATTACCTTTTATTCTTACATTTTCTTCAATTTTCGAATGACTGGCAACATCGATGCCGTCCTGTTTTCCCGTCATACCCTGCACAGAATATACATTGGCGCTCACCTTTTTAGGAGCCGCTTTTTCACTGCGTGCGGCACTGCTTGCACCTTCCAGCGAAAAACCGCTGTTACGCTCACGGGCGGCTTGTTTGATTTTTACAAACTGCTCCCAGGAAGAAGCTGATGAGGATCCCTGTATACCGTTCATATTAATTCCGCCTCACAGTAAATTTTTCCATAATAGCAAGGGCATCGCAGCACCCGCGGGACAAGCGGTTAACCGCATCCAAGCGATAAATATACTATGATGACTGCAACGACTGCAGCAACATTGTTTTTAACGCGTTAAAAGCGGTAACATTCGCCTCGTACGCTCTTGACGCCGCGATCATATCTGTCATCTCCTCTATTACATTTATATTGGGCATGGCCACATATCCGTTTTCATCCGCGTCAGGATGCCCGGGATCGTATTCAAGCCTCGGCGGGCGGGAATCAGACCTGATCTCCGCCACTTCAACCCCTCTGCCGAAAAACCGCTCATCCCTTGGAAAGTCAGAGCGCGGAATAGGCAGATGATTCGCTCTGGTTTCCGTGCCGCCCAGAGCTTTCTCCCTATTAAGTATCCGCGTATCACGAAGATTACTTTGGGCCTCAAACAACACGAACTGCCTGCGATAGGGGCCGCCTTCAGCTGTACGGGTAGTCTCCGCGTTGGCTAAATTGGAGGAGATAGCTGTCTGACGAATGCGCTGCGCCCTCATGCCAGAAGCGCTTATCTCAAGCCCCGAAAATACTTTACCTACTCCCGACATATTCCCCCCTGCTTCCTAAGTATAACAAAGATTCCACTCGCACGTCACCCCAGTTAAGAACAGCGGACTGCCTTACGGCTTCTATAAACACTGTCCCGCCTCCGCGGAAATCACAGACTGAGGCTGTCCTGTATTAAGATTGAAGCGACTGCCCCTTAATCGCGGCATTAAGCTTCTTAAAAACACCCTGATTAAATTTATTCAAATACTGAAAAGATATTTGCGTTTCAGCAAGTTTTGCCATTTCAATGTCGATATCTACATTGTTTACGCCGCTTGGCTGAGTCGGATCATACGGCTTATAAGCTTTTGGCCCAACTTCAGAAAGGTTAAGACGCCCGATATTCAGATGATTACTGTTTGTACGCGTTCCCTGAAGACGGGTTTTATCAAGAGCGGCGCGAAGTTCATCCTCAAACTTCACATCAACCCGCTGAAATCCCGGAGTAGTTACGTTTGCGATATTGTTGGCCAGCACCCGCGAACGCAGCATCGCCGCATCCATCGCCGCACCCATCACAGGTCTTCTGGTCTTATTAAAAATTGTATCGCTCAGCATATTTTTACCTTTTTTGGCAGTGATTATCCATGCGCCTGGTTCACCGTACACGTAAACATCTAATCTCAAACAGCAGATATCCCAGATTCCAGTTCGTTTTCTGCTATCGCCCAGACAAATATGCAAAGCCTGTGCCATAATTAGTTTTATCGGTTTAAGTACATTTTAAGCGGCAGAGTGGCGAAAACTGGCAGGAATATTTTTCCCCAGACGGGCACTTTTTTCCTGCCATACCAGGCAAAATTTTCCTGCTCTAATGTTTCTCCAAACACTGAAAGAGCGAAATCTCACAGCTCCGTGTTCCGCAGACGCAAGTAATTTAAGCATAACATAATATCTGCCTTAATATCCGTCTGCGGCGGGGTTATGGATGATAAATAACCTTCTTTGGGGACGCGACACATGATAATTCCGGCGTTTTAATTGGAATTATTTTTTCCAAATCAGCAGCGGGAATAGCGCGCGAAGCTGTTATCATCTCGTAATGGTTCTGCAAACGCAGAAAATACCCCTGCGACAAACCAAAATAACGGGTAAGACGCAGATCCGTATTCCCGGTTATCCCCCTTGTACCATGAACTATGCCATGGATGCAGTTAGCCGGCATACCGATAGCTTTCGCCAACGCGTTCATGGACAACCCCAAAGGTTCCATAAACTCTTCCTTTAAGATTATCCCGACATGCTCTATATCAATATTATCGTAATTATCGTACATCTTTGTCCCCCTTAAGCTATTCAATCGCATTATGTATTACGTAATATATAATAAAACGAACATAAAGTCAAGAAGTTTGCACATTATACATTATATAATACGTAATATAAAGAATTTTATTTAATGATATTCCACAATTTCGACATTATGGGCTTCGTTATCAACCCAAACAAAGCAAATTCTGTACTTATGGTTTATCCGGATGCTATGCTGGCCTTTTCGGTCTCCGATAAGAGCTTCCAGCATGTTTGAAGGCGGAATTCGCAAATCATTCATATTTTCAGACACATCGAGCATCGCAAGTTTTTGAAACGCCCGCTTTTGTATATCGGCCGGAAATTTCTTAGACCTGCCGCCTTTGAAAATTTTTCCTGTTTCCATGCAGTTAAATGATTTTATCATTGTATAGTAATATAATTTACCGAACAGTTTCAAAATAACCCCATGTTTCCGTTTATTTCTCCGATGAACATCGCAACAGGGCTTTCCGCAAAAAACAGATATTCAAGCAGTATACTTTGATTTATTATGTTTCACTGCTATGCCTTAATTTTGGAGACGAAACAACATATAAACATAGATATAGTAATTACACTTTAAAAGAGTCTGTTGCTTTTAGTTTTTAGGAGAATCTGATTTTCACTGGTAACTGAAACCTTATATTCACTAAGGTCTTTTTCAAGTTGAATGACTATAACAACTAATCTTGGAGACGGAATAGAACACGCACATAGATAATCACTACTAAAAAAAACAATTTTTCAGTTGTTGTATCGAATATTTTTCTCATACTTTATGTTGAAAGGAAATTTTTTTGAAGATAAAAAATAATTATGATGTAGTTGTAGTCGGCGGCGGGCCGGGTGGAGTTTGCGCGGCGGCAGCGGCGGCGGCTCAGGGAGCCTCTACCCTGCTTATAGAGAGATATGGATTTCTTGGAGGCATGGCCACTGCCGGACTTGTTAATCCGTTCATGGCATATAAGAACGGCGGACAGCCGCTTACAACAAGCTGTTTTAACAGTATTTTAAGCAGCTTGCGAAAGTATAATGCGCTCTGCTCACAGGGACAAATTTTTGATGATGAGGTTTTAAAGATAGTTCTTGACAAAATGATGAGCGACGCCGGAGTTGACGTTCTTCTGCACAGCGTACTTTGCGGTACGGATATAAAAATAGAAAGAACAGTTACTCCCCGCCTTTGCGGGTATGGCGGAGCGGATAACGGCGAAACCTGTAAGGGAAGCCATTCGGATCAACGTATAAATAATATAGAAGCGCTTACCAAAGGCGGCCTTGTTCAGATTGGCGCTAAAATATTTATAGATGCCACAGGCGACGGTGATCTTGCGTATCTCAGCGGAGCGCAATACGAAACCGGACGTAAACATGACAGCGCGTGTCAACCGATGACACTTTGTTTTAAGATTTCAGGAGTTTCGGGGGATCTCTCAGCAAATGACCTTGGGCTTGAACTGACAGAGATTCTCCTGTGGGCAAAAACAAAAAACTTAATAACGCAGCCAAGGGAGGATGTGCTTGTATTCGGCACTCTCACCCCCGGCACCTATCACTTCAACTCAACGCGAATACTTTCGAAAAAAGGAACATGCTCCTTTGATCTTACAGACGCGGAAATTGAGGGAAGGCGTCAGGCGTTTGAACTCATGGAACTTTTTCAAAAATATTCACCTCTTTTTAAAAAAGCGGGTATTATCAAATTAGCGTGTCAAATTGGCATTAGGGAGACCAGGAGAATTGGCGGACTTTACAAAATCACCGAAGAAGATATTCTGGAAGGCCGTAAATTCGATGACGGCATCGCGCGAAGCTGCTATCCGGTCGATATACATAATCCGGACGGCTCAGGAACAGTTTTAAAACACCTTGAGGAAAATCAGTATTACGAAATTCCGCTGCGCTCTCTTATAGCAAAGGATTTTAGAAATCTGCTGATCGGTTCACGCTGTATCTGTTCTACCCACGAAGCGCACTCTTCCCTGCGTGTCATGCCGGTTGTGGCCGGTATAGGCGAGGCAGCGGGTTTAACAGCGGCGGCGGCGGTTTCCGGACAGATGGAAGATGTCAGAGAGGTTGACAGGCATAGGATAAGGGATACGATTTTTGATGTGACTCCACACGCTGTTTTTGACGCATGCATCCGGCCGTAAGTCATGCGTTAAAACACGGGGCTGCAGAGATGGTCTAAACGGCCATGCGCCAATTAACCGCGGAAACATCGTAATACGGCAGGACGCGATTAATCGCGCCCCAACAAAAAAGGGCCGCCCTAAAGCGACCCCTTTTGCACATCCCTGTATCATTTGTACTTTGTAGGGCAACGACCGCCAGCCGTTACCTGCAAGTACATCGCACTCCCTTACCTTAGCAGCTGCAGTATGCTCTGCGGAGCCTGGTTTGCCTGCGCGAGCATCGACTGAGACGCCTGCTGGAGGATGGAGTTCTTCGTGTACTCCATGATCTCCTTAGCCATGTCAACATCTCTGATACGGCTTTCTGAG
>JAIRVB010000016.1 GCA_031254105.1 Chitinispirillales bacterium | reverse complement strand
CCCCCCCCCCCCCCCCCCCCCAGTTTTCTGTATTTATAAACCCTTAAGAATTAATGTCTTTCATAGCATAATTTCCTTTTTTACGTTTAAAACCAGCGCGTGGTATCAGCTTATTCCGTTAATAATTTCCCGTCGGCAATTATCTTCTGTTTGTAATAATTCATATAATCACTTTATCGGAAAGGGTTCTTTATGAACATTATTAAAAGTGTTCTGTTTAACGCTGTTATTGTTTCGGTTTTGGCTGTTGGGGTTGTTTCTTGTGGTGGAAAGACAATGCAGGGAAGTGGTGGGGCAGATAAAGAAGGGCCGGGAACAGGGCCCATACCTTGTTATGAGTTTGACACCAAAGAATATATGACCGGATTTGGCGAATACAGGGGTTCCAGTCATCAGTTTGGAGAAAATGTCATACACGCAACCAATAGGGCAAAAGACAATGCGAGACAAAAAATGGGCGGAGCTTTTAAAGGAGTTGCTACATCATACAGGGCATCACACGGTAATAACCAGGGTAATGACGTAATTAACAAGATGGAGCAAGGTTATGAAGAAGTCATAAGTAAATACTTAAATGATATGCACGCTACCTGCGCTAAACAGGGGCCTATAGGTGATGATGGGCATCAAAGCGTTTTTGTGAGCTTCAGAATTTCCAGAGCCGATTTTTCAAACCATGTTACTCAGGCTGTAACGGATAAACTTACCGAAGACGAAAAACTGAGTATTGACTTTAAGGAAAGTCAGTTTAAAGACCGTTTCAAACATGCTTTTGAGGAATTCAAGGGAAATAACTAATCGCAATCAACGGTTTTTAACAGCGGAAATTATATGGCAAAAGTAAATATAAATGCGGTAAAAAAAGGTGGGTTGATTGCTTCTATAGTTTCCGCTGTTACTATTATTACTACTTCAATAATAGGTATTGCCGATAAATCACCAATGAAAATAGAAGTCGTTAATTCACCCAATACCACTACTGTTGATAAAATGGAGGAGCTTGAGAAACAGATAGAAACCCTAAATAAGAATATTGTCAGTCTTGACTCGCAGATGCAAACGCAGCCTGTGAACTCTGCCCAAAATGAAGTGTTGCCGGATGATAAAAAACCTGTAGAAACCAAAGCTGCCGCATTTCTCAAAAAAGTTCCTGATAGCATAAATACAGAAAATCCCGAAGAAACAACGGAGCTACCGACTTCGGTCGTATTACCAGAATTGAAACCCGAAGACACAGTCGCAATCATGAAGCAGATGGAGCTGGGCAGAGAAGAGATGCGTAACATAAAAGATACGAACGCATTGTTGAGCAACGAAACCAAAAAAAAGATTGATGACGCTCAAAAAAAATTTATGAATAAAATGAGTTTGGGTAGCGGGAAGTAGAAATGAAAATTTCAACAACGGTTATTTTACTGCTGTTTACATGCAAATTTTTAATGGGGGATGCAGTTTCTGGTAGAGGTTGTACCGTTGTGAGCGGTGAGAAACCGAAATGGTGGGAGTATAGATATAGTACGACAGGTTCTCATTTTACGGTTGCCAGAGGATCCTGCTCAACATTGGTATCTGCACAGAAAAAAACAATAGACGACATAGAGAGACAAATCATGGGCTTTTTGGGACACCAGTATGAAAAAAAGGGAGATTACGCGAAATATTACCATTTATTTGAGCAGGTGATATCGAACGAGTCCGCGTGCAGGAGAGGCGATAATATTTATGGAGTTGTAATGTACGTAGAAATCAGAGGTTATAACACAAAACCGATGGATATCACTAAAATTATCAGAAAAATGGAAAAAGATTTAGGTGCGGATATCATAAAGCCTTTCGTTCCCGGGTGGGCTCAAATTCATAAAGGAAGCGCTTTAAAAGGCGGAATATTCATAACGTTAGAGGCGGTTTGCGTGGGCGGCATAATAGTAACCGAGAGCATGAGGTCTTCATACGTCTCAAAAGCAAATGACGCAAACAGTTCACAATTAAGAATGGAATATAGAAGCGATACCGATAATATGGCCAATATACGAAACGCGGTAATCGCCGGGGCTGCGGCTGTCTACATATGGAATGTTATAGACGGATTTGCGGCCAAAAACCTCGCGCAATCGCGGGCTGGCAGCGCAAGTAACTCTGATTTGCAAATAACACCTTATGCTACGCTGTGGTCGGGCGGTTTGAATTTTACATTAAACTTTTAATAGAGGAAAAGAATTGCCCAAAGTGTTTCTTGTTTTCTGTTTAGTGGCAACATCGGCTCTTTTCGTTTCGTACACTGAGGATATATAGTCTGGTAAAATATCAAGTTCAGCAAATTACTGTTGATATGGGAAAAATGCGTTCGCGGAGGGAGTGAATAATGAAAATTTTGAAACTGTTAATTTTTTTGCTATTTGCCAATAAAATTTTAATGGCTGATTGCCTTTGTATTGATACAGAAGATAAACGTCCATGGTGGGATAGCAGAGACGATTTGCCAAGGACAACGGAATCTAAATTTGTAACAGCTAGGGGATGGGCTCCAACAAAGGAATCCGCAACAGAAAAGGCGCGGCAAGAGTTAGAAGGACAAATAATAAACCATCTTGGTGGTAAGGAATTTCTAAGTGAGAATATCGCAACATTCTCGCTTCAGCACGGGACGATAATTGTGGCCGACTGCTGCAATTCTGATCATTATACCGTTGAAATATTTGCGGAAATTAAAAAATTTAATGACAAGTTTGAGGATATTAACAAAGCATGGAATGAAGCGAGAAAGAGAATAAAAAGAGGCAAAGAATCCCAAAAGTCTGCATTACCTAATTGCAATCAGACGCCGCATATATTAAAATGCATACGAGATAACCAAAATTCTATAAGAGAAGCAAGTATAAAGGCAGAACAAGATTCTATAAATGATGCTATAGCTAAACAAGACTCTATAGAAAGAGAACAACGTAATTTAAAATTGGAAATTAGTAATATCAATGCACAGGTTTCCAATCTCGGCGAAAAATACAAATCCGATGGTAAAACAAATTCTCTTATAAGCCTGTTTGACCTTATAGAGAGACTGAATAATATTTCAGGTAAAAACAAATACCCTGATTTGAATCAGAAAATCAGCGAATTGTCGAAAAGAGTCAATACTTTACGAAATGAAGTAAAAAGCTATTACGCTTCAGATCCCCCTATGGTTATGGTTTACACGGCTCCTCTTGATGTAGTTGGCAGCGGTTATCCGAATTTGACGCAAATATTCGTGGATACTTTTTCAATCAACAAAAAATACTTCGTAAGAGGATGGCAAAAGCCGCAGGAATCAAAATACAATCGCTCAATCAATTCTGAGGATAGCAGCTATATTTTTAAATCTGCCGCAAAAGAGGGTTTTGAATATGTCTGTATGGTTGATTATTTAAAAAAAGATTCGCGTTCATATGTTCTTTCCGCCAAACTGTTAGATGTGGAAACCCGCAGAATATTTAAGAACGCAGGCGAATCTAATATAAGCAATTTAGAAGATCACGCAACTGTCAGAGAAGCGGTTAAAGATATCTTTACACAAATACACAGCGTTCCGGTTACAATTAGTGAAGTTAAATTCGCTGATTTCGATGATAATGGCAATACTGTTGATCAATATGGCTCGAAATTTTACGCGGCTCAGCTCAAATATCTTAAACCCCGCGTCGTCTATGGACATAAAAACTGGCTCCATTCCGACAAGATAGACTTTTATGTTAAAATACTTGATCAAGACAGTGTACTTGTGTCATTTCCATCCTCTCCCAAAGGGTATACGTACAGGGATAATATCTCCATAGAACCTAACAGGAGTATTGATACTGTTGTATTATCAGGATGGGATTTTACCAAAGGGAGCGACCGTACTCACGGCGAATATTCTCACGAAATTTGGTACAATGATAAAATGCTTAACCGTAGCACGTTTACAATTGAGGGAACAAAATACGATATCAGCAAAGATGAAATAGAGATAGAAATGGTGTTTGTAAAGGGCGGTAAATTCAAAATGGGCTGTACGGAGGAGCAGGGTGATGATTGTAATATTGACGAAAGGCTGGTGCGTGATGTAACCCTCAGTGACTTTTATATAAGTAAATTTCCTGTAACACAAAAGCAATGGGAAAAGGTAACCGGAATTACTCCGCGTAAATTGATGTTTGAGGTGACCCGTGATCAGCGGGATGTTCCGTGGGGTGAGAGTGACGGCAATCATCCGGTAGTTTATGTAAGTTGGTATCATGCCGTTATGTTTATTGATTCGTTAAATAAAAAAACCGGCAAAAATTACCGGCTTCTTACGGAAGCGGAATGGGAATACGCCGCGCGGGGCGGGGCGAAAAGCAGGGGATACAAGTATGCCGGAGGCGATGATGCGGACGCTGTGGCATGGCACAGAGATAACAGCAAAAATAGAACTCAGCCGGCAGGCAGAAAAGCGCCGAATGAGTTGGGAATATATGATATGAGCGGCAATGTTTTTGAATGGGTCAATGATTGGTACGACACGTATGAGGAATACAGCGAGACCAATCCCCAGGGGGCTCCAGGAGATACTAAACGCCGCGTTTTTCGCGGCGGCAATTGGAGTTTCGACAAAAATTCTTGCCGGGTTTCCTATCGCGGCAATAATAATCCGGGGCTTCGCCGTAACGGAGTAGGCTTCCGTATAGCAATCTCTCCTTCTCAATAAGTTTGTCAAGACAGGAGAAATCGGGTTTAAAACGGGCGTATTACCCGGAAGAGTCGGATGCTCAACGAAAAGTAAATATTCAACCGGTTAAGAAAGTGAGGAAGCGGTAATGAAGTGTGGTATTAAGATTGTTCTCACGGCGTTTTTTTTAATGTTTATTTTTTGCGGAAAGAAAGATACTCCTAAAGATAGAGAAAATGTTCCTGCCGCTGTCAGCGATTCGGCGTCCTTGCAGTCTCCTGTTTTGGAACCGCAGCCCGATGAACCGGAACCTGAGTTGGACAGCGTTGCTCTGCGTCACAAAAACGCGAAAAAGTCGCTTAAAACCGCCTTGGATGATTATATGAAATCTATACTGGCCGATCCGAACAGTAAGGAAGCGAGAAGAGCGCTTAAAACCGCCATGGATGATTATATGAAATCTATGTTAATTGATCCGAACAGTAAAGACGCGAGAAACGCGCTTAAAAATGTCATAGATGATTATATGAAAGACTATCAAGTTGATCCAGATATCGAAAAAGCGTTCAGTGACGTTGTTGATGATTATATGAAAGATATGCAGGCGCATAAATTCAAAGATCCCGAAATGATCCTTGTCAGAGGCGGAGCTTTTACAATGGGTTGTACGGAGGAGCAGGGAAACGAGTGCTATGAAGATGAAGGACCAACACGCCGCATAACACTAAGAAATTTTTATATTGGCAAATATGAAGTAACGCAGGAGCTGTGGGTAAAAGTAATGGGTAATAATCCATCTCATTTTAAAGGGAATAAGTTACCTGTTGAGCAAGTTAGCTGGAACGATATTCAAGAGTTTATCAAAAAGTTAAATACGATTACAGGTAGAAAGTATCGTTTGCCGACAGAAGCGGAGTGGGAATATGCGGCACGGGGCGGTTCAAACAGTAAAAACTTTAAGTATTCTGGTAGTAATAATATTGATGAGGTTGCTTGGTATGGTAATAACAGCGGTAGTAAAACCCGTGCTATTGGTACAAAGCGTCCCAATGAGTTGGGCATCTATGATATGAGCGGTAATGTTTGGGAGTGGGTTAGTGATTGGTATGACTTTTATACAGACACTTCCATGACGAATCCTACAGGCCCATCATCAGGCAGTAACCGCGTTTATCGCGGGGGCAGTTGGTTCAGCGGTGCGAGGTCTTGCCGTGTGTCTTATCGCTTCGCGGCCTCGTCAATCCGAGTTTTCGCTACGACGATTTGGGCTTCCGCCTTGCCTTGTCCCCCTGAGTTCGCTGGTTTTTGGGCGGAGCCCCAGCGGCAGCTTTTGGTTTTATGTTTTAGCGCAGAGAGGGACGAACGGAGCTTGTTTTGATTTTAATTTTTGATTAAAGCTCCGTTGAAACTTCATCCCTTTGTAAATTGTTTTTTAAATGTTGGGGCATCGTTTATGCAAATAAAAATTTTCACCATTCCGATTACCGACACAGGCGCGCTGCACGCGGAGCTGAACGCATTTTTGTCAAATCATAAAGTGTTGGAAGCGGAACAAAAATTTTTCCAAAACGAGAACGGCGCGTACTGGTCGTTTTGTATTCGTTACATCACCTCTGTTGCTGTGTTGTCTAAAGAGCAATACGGTAAAAAAATAGACTACAAAGAGGTATTGAGTGAAGCGGAGTTTTCAATATTTTCAAAACTGCGCGTAATTCGCAAAGATTTGGCTATAGCCGATGCTGTTCAGCCTTACATTGTATTTACAGACGCTGAGCTTGCGGAGATCGTAAAAATTATTTCCGTTACAACGTCTATTCTCGAAATAGTTTCTCAGATGAAAAATGTAAAGGGCATAGGCGAGAAAAAGATTGAAAAATACGGAAAATCTATGGTAGAAAAGTACGTAGCCTTATGAAACGAATTGGTTTTTTGATAGAAAAAATTGCGGAGATGGAAAATTTACGTTTAGCTTTTTGGAAAACCAAAAGGGCCGCGGCTTCCGGTTCAATTCCGCAAGGTTGTCCATCCGTAAATACTGAATCATTTTTAACAGAACTGCGCGACGAAATATTAACCGCCAATGTAAATGTAGGCAATTATTACTATTTTAAAATTTATGATCCCAAGGAACGTCTTATTTGCGCGGCAAGTTTCAGAGAGCGCGTTTTGCATCACGCTATTATGAATGTATGTCATCAGTTTTTTGAAAAATTCCAAATTAACGACAGTTATGCCACGCGGACAGGCAAAGGCCAGTACGCGGCGTTAAACCGTGTAAAACAATGGATTGTCCAAGAGGCATATCCAGCTATGAGTATCCCCAACTCAGTTACTTTACAACACAATAACCTGCCTTGCAATTTATATTTTTTAAAATTAGATGTACGTAAGTATTTTGACAGCATAAACCATAGAATTTTGTTCGAGAAACTATCAAGGAAATTTAAAGACCCGTACCTGTTAAAACTCTTTTGGGAGATAATAAATTCTTATTCGGTAACAGAGCTGCGCGGCGTTCCGATAGGTAATTTAACCAGTCAATATTTTGGCAATTTTTATTTAGCGCACTTAGACCATTACATTGAGGAGCTTTCATCTTCGGTAAAATACGTCCGTTATATGGATGATATGGTTTTTATTCACAAAAACAAAAGCGTATTATTAGATATTTACAAAAAAGTTGAGGCATATTGCAGAGAAAAGTTAGATTTGCAGTTAAAAGCTCCTGTCTTAAATTCTATAGATAGAGGCATTCCTTTTTTAGGTTATGTTTTATTTTCTAATAACGTAAGATTGAATAAAAGCAGCAAAAAAAGATTTATTATGAAAGCAGAAAATTACGGGAAACAACTAAGTAACGGACTTTGGTCGCAAAAAGAGTATGCGAGGCATGTTGAACCTTTAGTAGCGTTTACACGATTTGCAAATACAGTTGAATTGAGGAGAAAAGTTTTTACAGAGTTCAAACAACGGAAACCGGCTTAGGACAGGCAGTAACCGCGTAAATCGCGGGGGCAGTTGGAACAACGATGCGAGGAATTGCCGTGTGTCTAATCGCAACAACGACAATCCGAGTAATCGCAACAACAATTTGGGCTTCCGCCTTGCCTTGTCCCCCTGAGCTTGCAAAATGAATGCACAGAAGTGCATTTGCGAACCGGCCGGTTTCCAAACCGTGATTTTTCAAATAATTGCGGTTGAACATTTTAGCATAATGCCTTAGTTAGTAAGAGCGATGGATGCGCTTTTGAAAGCCGCGGCATTTTTTATCCCAAATTTTCCATTTGGAGTTCCGCCAGACTGTGTCAAAACTCAAAACGAACAGCATTGACAAAAAGAAAATTGCTGTTTTTGAGCTAATTTCGCAGCCTATTTGTCAATTAATTTTGACAAATCGACATTTTTGGCAAAGATTTTGTACTTTTGACACAGTCTGCCGCGCTGCTCCTCCGCATATCTCGCCGGAATGCCCCGCGTTGAAACACGAGGCTGAAAAGACAGCGCTTCCCGGCTGATTGGTTCCTATCCGTCAGCGGGTATGGCAAACGCGCGGATTGACATTATAAAGCAGTTTCTGTATTTCAAAAAACGCGATGTGCGGGAAAAACATTATTAACGCAAAAATAAAACAATCGCGTTATTTCTCTGTCAAAGCTTTTTCCTGTTTCGCGACATATCCGTTTCATTCTGCGGTAAGATTCAAAATCCGTTGTTTCAGGAGAGATTTTCTAATGAGGTCTACGCCTGTTTTTTTGATTAATACAAAAGGGCGAATAGTCTACATCACTTTTTTATTTGTGTAAGCGTTCATTCAAAGTTCCGAAATTTCATCCGCCGCAAACCCAGTCAGCTCCGCGATAGTATTGGCGTCTATCCCTTTATTTTTCATCGCTTTCGCAACCTCTTTTCTGCCCTCAGCCTTACCTTTTGCCAAGCCAGCCGCTTCGCCCTCAGCTTTACCTTTTGCCAAGCCAACCGCTTCGCCCTCTTCTCTTCCCTCTACCCTTGCGGTTTTGATGGCGCTGTCAACGCTTTGCCTGTCTGTAAGGTATTTCTCGTAAGCTTCCCTCTGCGCCTTAGTCATTTTTAATGTGTCTAACTTGACCCCTGCTTCCTGTATACCTTTTGCCTTAAAGTTATCTTTAACGGTAGAATTCTTGAAAAGATAAACCCACTCATCGACGCCGTTGTTTATCTGTTCGTTAAATTTGTTAGGCAGTATAAGATAGTATTCTGGATGGATATAACTCTTTGTTGACAGCGGCGGCGAGTCATATTGCGAAAATGGGATTTTTTCGTCGTAATGGATTCCATTAAAATTAAGCATATCAGCGCGGAACATGTACTCTAACTTTGCGCCAAGATCAAAATACGCGATATTTATGGAGTAAACTTTCTTTATATGGTATTCGCCGCCTGCCGAGACCTGCTCCACTATAGCCTTGCTTGCCGCCCACAGCGCTCTGCCGAAAAAGTCTAACTGGGTAGCGAATTGTATCTCAATTATCGCAAGCTCGCTGCCGTCTATCCTTGCTTTGAGGTCTACGCGGTTGGTTTTGCCGTCTTTGCAATCGGTATTGCTTTCGCTTTCCAACAGATCAAGTATTGTGATATTCTTTGACAGAAGTTCACTGAGAAAGCCTTCTAAAATACCGAAATTGGCCTTGTCGCGCAGGGCGGTTTTCATTGCGTAGTCAAATGAGATTATTGTGCGGTCGCTCATATTATCATCATCCATATCAAGTGTTAAACTTTAATAAAAGTAACATATCTACAGCGAGATTCATAATGAGAGTTGAAATGGGTGAAAATACAGAGATTGAGAGAAACAACTTAAATAATAATAACAATAATAATAACAATCAAAAGGCAATTAAATATCAAAATAGTTCTTGCCGCGCGTGAAGGTAAATAAGTTGATAATTTATGTATTATGACTCCATTGCCGCCAATCTGCCCAAATCATTTACGGTGGAATATTGATTTTTATGATGTTTCGGTATAGTAAGGGGTTTACGGCAATACACAAAGTCATTAATATAAATAAAACCCAACCAAAAATTTCCATTTTTCCCCGCCCCTGGTATATTTTTATTTTTATCATCTCTAAATAGAGTTTAACCGCAAAGCTTGGGGCGCGTAAAAGCTGTGAGTAAAAAACTTAAAATTCTCCTGTCATTAATTGCGGTGATTCTTTCCATCGGCTGCCATCCTTATTATAATACTTTTTACAATGCCAAAGAGGCTTTCCGCAGTGCGCACAGGCCTCACTCAAAGTTAATGAGGATGTTTCCCGACAGTCTTGTGGTTACTCCGACCGCTGAGATGGAGGCGCGATACAGCCGCGCTATCGAAAAATCCCTCAAGATGATGGAAGTTTACCCAAGGGACAGAAAGAACAGGGACAAGGCGCATTTTCTTATGGGAAGATCCTCTTTTTATACGAAAGAGTTTGAGGTCTCAATAAGCCGCATGCGCGATTTGCAGATCGAATTTCCGGAGAGCCCCAGCGTACCGCAGTCTCACATATATGTGGCAAAATCCCATATTTTGCTTGATAATCTGGCAATGGCGGAGGAGATACTGCATAAGTTTCTGGAGGATTATCCGCAGTTTGACAAAAACCAGGAAATAACGATGCTTCTTGTGGAGATAGCGCTGCGCCGTGAGGGCCGTTCTCAGGCGCTGGGGCTGCTTTCCACGCTGCGCCTCTCTTCACTGCCGTTAGAAAAGCGGATCGATATAATTCTGAGGATGGCGGATTTACACTATGATCTTGGACAGTATTCAACAGCTTTGGGTCTTTTGCACGGAGCTCCAAGGAGTAAGAAGCATCCGTATCTTATGTACAGGATTGACCGCTCGTTTTATTTCTGTTATGATGTTATGGATTCTTTGAGCGCCGCTCTTGCCCATCTTGAAAGAATGCATAGAAACCGCAATTACAGGGAGCACAGAAATGAGATTCTTTTTTATAAGGCGGTTACTCTGGCTAAGTTGGGCAACGTTGATGGGGCCATAGCCATTTTAACGGATATTACACGTATGTGCGAAAAGGGCGGCCCGTCCGATACGGCAAGCCTGTGCGGACGGGCGTACTACGAACTGGCGCTTCTTTATCAGATGAACAAAGGGGATTACGCCCTCGCGATGGATGCTTTTGAACGCGCGGCAGGTTTTAATGATCCGGCTCTTGCCGGAGCGCACCAGAGATTGGTGGCGCTGAGAAGACTCTTTGAATTGCGCAGGGGCGATTCAACAGGAGTTGTTACGCCTGCTGCGCGCTACTCTATCGCGGAACTTTTTTGGTTGGATTTGGCGGAGCCTGACTCAGCGTATTTTTACTATATGGAACTTTCGTCGGATAGTACTGTCACGGATTCGCTTTTACGACCCCAAAGTCTTATCATGGCAGCTTCTGTAGCCAGAAGCGCGGCTGTCGCCGATACGGTGCGCTCCGATAGTTTGCTTAAGCTTGTTATAGATGGATATCCGGGAACCGAACTTGCGAAGCGGGCGCAAGCCGGGATGGATGTGGATATTACAGTAACTACCAGGCGTGATCTTGCTGAGCGTGATTTTGGCGCTGCTGAGGCGGTCATGGAGAGTAACATGGTTGAGGCGGTTAAGTCGTTTTACAATATATTTAAACAATACCCGGATCTGGATATCGCGGCCAAAAGCCTCCATGCTTCGGCGTGGTACAGCGATAATTCCCTGCAGAAAAACAGGGCTGCCATGAGGCTTTATGAGGAACTCTGTGATAAATATCCTGAATCTGATTATTGCGTTAACAGCGCGGAACCAAGACTTGCGGCTGCCCGCGATACTCTTTCCGCCCGCAAGGCAGGAAGAGATAAGAAAACGTCTGATCAAGGCGCAGCACCGCTTTCCGCGGACAGCAGCTCGGCAGACTCAGCCGCTCCTGCGGATGATTCTCCGAATACAATGGATATAACGGATGTTGCGGATACCGGCGGCACAGACCTGGACGATTCCGATCTTGATTCCGATAATTCGGCTGAACCGGAAATTTCCGCTCCCGATGATCAAAATTAATTTTGTAAATGCGTATTTGGATAATTTTTTGAACTGGCACAAATGGCGTAGTGTATATTTAGAAGACTTAGATATTGCTGATACAATAAGGCGGATAAGATTAGCCCATACAAGCAGGGTATTGCGGAATATTGCGGGGTTCGGTTTACCGCGCCTCGTTTATTGTGGGTGGTGCAGTGTCAAGAGGCAGCCGGGAAAGTTGTCTGTACATTGAGAATATAACAAATGAATATATGGCGGCGATGACCCACGCGCCGAAATAATCGTTACCAAAAAAGGAGGGGTTATGGGGTTGAAGTTACGTAGTATTCTGTGTGTGGTTCTTCCTCTCATTATTATGGGCTGCGGAGGTACAAAAGTAGCTCGCGTGAGTTCCGATTCTACTATGGATCTTTCCGGCAGGTGGAATGATACAGACTCAAGGCTCGTATCAGAGGAGATGATCAAGGACGCCCTCAGCCAGCGCTGGCTTTACAGATGGGAAGCTGAGAATAAAGTTCCCAATGTCATTGTAGGCAAGGTGACTAACAAGAGCCATGAGCATATCAGTGTCGAAACATTTACAAAAGATATGGAACGCGCGCTTCTTAATTCCGGTTCTGTCAATTTTGTCGCTTCAAGCAACGAACGCAGCCAACTGCGCGCGGAGCGGGATGAACAGGTTGGAAACGTTTCTGAAGAAACCCGCTCGGCGCATGGGAATGAAACGGGCGCGGACTTCATGATGATTGGTTCAATAAACACAATTGTTGATCAGGAAGGTAAGCGCTCTGTTATCTATTACCAGGTCAATATGGAGCTCATTAATCTTGAAACAAACGCCAAGGTGTGGATCGGCGAGAAAAAGATTAAAAAATTCGTTCAGAAATCTTCCGCTAAGTTATAATTTTTTTCGGTAGTGATCATACTTGTGCAAAGAGGGAGCGAACACGTAGATTCGCCCCTGTGTCCTTTGCTGATGTGTATGGAATTGGGGAGACAGGGCATGCCCTGTCTATACCTTAAAAATATAAATAGATAATTTAAGGAAAGAGAGAGCCTGATATGAAAAGTGCGAGCTTTCGCTTGCGCCGCTTTGTGTGTAATGTGTCGGTACTGCTGCTTTGTCTTTTTTTCGCGTCATGTACAAGCCGTGCGGTAAAGCGTAATCAGGCTCTGGAGAAGTCGGTCAGCGACGGCGATTTTTCCGCGGCGATAACCCATATTCAGAAGAATACAAAACTTTACGGAGAGACCAACGCGTTTCTCTACTATATGGACATCGGCGTTCTTTTTCACTATGCAGGAATGTATGATTCCAGTAACCACTATCTTGAGCAGGCGGCCGCGGTTTACGATGATCTGTTTACAAAATCCGTAACAAATGAAGCTGCCGCGCTTCTTACTAATGATAATATGCGTCCCTACCGCTCAAGACCGTTTGAGATCGTTCTTATGCATCAGTTTAAGGCTCTGAACTATATGGCAATGGGCAAATTTCAGGAATCTTTAGTGGAAACCCGCAGGGTTCAGCTTCATTTTAACGAATGGGAGCGCACCGGAGCCAAGTCAAACAAGTACCACAGCGATGGGATGTTTCACCTGCTTTCATCTTTAGCCTACGAAAGTGTCGGCGAGGATGACAACTCTCTGATCTCTCTTTATAAAGCTGTTGAAGCGTATAATATGGGGCCTGTAAGGCTGTCTGCGGAAGTCAGGGATTTTGCCGCTCACCGCCTCGAAGCCGGAGACAGGGAGGGGGATTTAGCGCGTCTTAAAATCTCCGCAAGCGATGGGCCGGGCAAATGGAGCGCCCCTGCGGGAGCTTCTGAGATTGTAATCGTAGGTTACGCCGGCAAGGGGCCGAATCTGCGGGAACAAAACTGGTCGGGCACTTATGTTCAAGATGGTCTGCTTGTTGTTCAAACTCCCGGTAAAGATGGCAAGCCAAATGTTATCTCCATAGCCGCACCTATGCTGCCGGCTTCAGAGTACGAAAAAGCGTCTCGGGGAGAAAAAACCAAATCGGGAACAACTTTTTACATTAAGCTCTCTCTCCCCGAAGTACAAACCTTCACCTCCCAAACCGCTTACTTCTCCGCACGCGTTAACGATGCTTCGGAAAACATAAGATCTGTTATTGTCAATGATATTGACAGTCAGCTAACCAAGGCTCAGGGAGACATATGGGGAGAAGTTCTAACCAGAACAGCTGTCAGAGTAGTACTTAGAACCATAGCGGCTCAGAAAGCCAAGGGCGCGATGCAGTCCAGCAGCCCGCTGCTTAATCTTGTAACGAATCTCGGCACAGATGTCGCTTCAAGCCAGCTTGAAAAAGCGGATGTGCGCATCTGCTTCCTCATGCCGAAAACGATCCACGCAACGCGCGTTCCTGTTGAACCTGGAACCCATAGCGTTACCCTGAACGTCCATGACGCTTCCGGCAGGGTTATCGGCAAAAAAGAGTACGCCAATATTGAGGTGAAGCGCGGGGAGAAGAAGGTGCTTCTGCATCATTCGCTTAGATAACAGGAGTTTATATAAGCTGAGATTGAGTCTGTAAAATTTCTCTGTAAATTCATCTTTTAATCGATCAAAAACAAATGCAGAAATAGATGGTTGGATGCAGACTGTGTTTATTGAGGCGTAAGCCAAATATTATATACATTATATATAAGATAAAATTCTAAGATGAACAGAGCCTTTATTTTAGACCTTAATAAGGAGTAACGGGGAAGATTGAGGTTTAAGCAAGTAAGGAGATAGGCAGTGGAAAATAAAAATGGCGCTACGGCAGATCATCAACCGAGATGTTGTCTCAGGGTTTAGCAAGGTTACGGTAGTTTCTCTAATCGCGCATGATTAAGAGCGCTGAAGCAGAAAAAAGTGATGAAAAAGAATCCCATTTTCGCATAATCAAAAATCATTCCTACTAATATTAAGAACGCATTAAAAAACAGGCTATTTTAGCACTAAGGAACGGGGTTTTCCGGCATTATCATTGCATATTTCTGTAAAAGCACTGCTTCGGGTCGAAGCATATTTTTGCGAATTTCTATAAGTCATAATTCTTAGCGAAGTCCCTGCCTAAACCAAAATGAATCTCGATTGATCGTTCGCGTTAAAAAAGGAGTTAAAAAACACATATATTGCGTGCAGTAAATTAATAGTCGCTAAACGATGAAAACATTGCTTTTTAGTATGCACTCAACATAAATTTTAAAAAGGACTTAAAATAGGATGAAATCGGATTGGATTAAACGTTTATCAAAAAATATGAAAAAAGACTTGCGCTAAAAACTGGCATAAACGATATTGGTCGACTTTAATTATTGAGAATAAGAATTGAATAAACTAAATAAACATCAACCTGAACAACAGTATGGGCGTGCCTTTTTTAAACTAAGAACGGTACGACAAATGAACTTATCAAGGAGGATTCTATGCTTGAAATTCATGATTCGGATAGACCGGATGTAACTACAACGATTGGTGACAGTGCGGTACAATTACCTGAAGGTGAAGGTCTTGTAATAGGACTTGGACAATTCAAATTTTCAGGATTTCCTGAACTTGGTTCCAATTTTGAAATTCCATTATTTTGCTTTATTGTTACCAAAAGCGAAGAAAGTAATGAGTATTTAGCAACATGTATCGACTTGCAAATAGATGGGTATGGCCACAATTCTGCGCAAAAAGCAATAAGTACGATGTTTTCTAATGTTCGCTATTTTTTACTCAATTGTTTTAATGAAAAAAAACATGTGGATGATGCATGGGGCAACATCCTTACATTGTTGAAGTCCAACCCAGAGGTTAATCATTTGTGGGATGCTTATAATGAGATGAAAATCAATTTTGCGAGAAAAGGCACCTCTATAGATCTGTACTCAAAGATGTGTAAAGAAATAAAAGCATTAAAAAAGTTGAATAAAGATTTCAAAGAACAACTGCAACAATTAGGTGTAGATCCTGAAACCCTTGAACGTTACGAGTATACAGAATGTGCATAAAAAGGTATACTGCCAGTTCAGTAAGAAGAGCATTGGAAAAGCTACAAAAAGATGGTGTCGGTGGTAGAAGGGTATATATAAAAGATTTAGATACTCTGATTTGTCCTGTTTGTCCTGCCAGTGATTTTGACCTTCCTAATGGTAAAAATTGTCGTTATCAGAACAATCCAGAATATTGTCGTGAGCGAGAATGCCTAAGGCAAGTTAGTGTTGATTGGCGTCGAACAGCAAATAGTATGACCACGACACCATTATATTTTTATTATAAAATCATTAATAACTATGGATATATTGATGGGTTTATATTAGAACGCGGTGGACTAAATGATCTGATAAAATCAGAGTGCATTTCTGTAACCGAATTGGATGAAATTCCTTGGGAATCCGCAGCATAGATAAAACATCACACTCACAGCGGTCGTGAGACCGCTGATAAACTTTCCGTTACTCTGCTATCTCGAACAATCCAACTACGCTCCAAAAAAATAATACAATAAAAGTCTCAGCGAAATTAACCAACATCCGATGAAGCGGATAACAGTTTATTACCGCTCGCAAGTACGCCATCGTACATTGCGGTCATATTTTGAACATTGATATTATCAATAATATTCTTGATTTGGCTGGCGGTACTGTTGTTTAGAACAGTAAGCGGATAAGCGTTTTCGGTACTGTCGCTGAATGTAGTTATACCAATGGTAACAATAAGTCCGGTAGTATCGCTGAATTTATTTATAATGTCCACAAATGCTTTTGCGGCAATCTTCAGATCCCGAAGAGGTGTTCCTATCATACTGCCTGATCTGTCAAGCACCATATCAATAGCTATAGTATCACTCATCCAAATAACTTTCAGACTGTCTCTTGCGCGTGTTGAAGGAAGCTCTATTTTCATTCTGTAACCATTATATATGTCGCTATTCGAAGGGGCACGGCTTTTCAATACATCATACTTTCCTCTGTTTGATGTTAAAAATGTCCATGCGTCAACACCATGCATTCGTCCCTGCGCAGTTTCTGAAGTAATGCCAATGTTATCTGGTGTTGAAAAATTCAACCATTCGTAGTTACCTCCTCTTGCGTTCCATTGATTATTCATTATGGACGGCACTACAGGTTCATCGGTAAGCTGAGGCCAGTAAATCAGATTATTGATTGTATCCCCTTTGTATTCATCGTATAAAGAGTAAACATAATGGCCGCTTTCATGGGCTAATACATAACCTGCGCCTTCCCAATCCCTTCGTTTATTAGTTGTACTATTGCTGGGAATTCTATATGAGAACATATCACTCATATTAATTCTGCCGTTTGATGTCATAAAACTCCCCGGATTTGCACTAGGGTGTAAATTAGCAACCCAATTAACATCCGTTTTACCTTTGTATTTACTTCTGGGGAAAATTCTTACCTTGCCGAGTCTATGCCCGCCGTTTGTCATTTCATATATTGCGTCCGCCCAATAGCCAATCGTTTGTTCATATTCATCTCTGAGTGATGAATCTGATGCTAACTCACTCCATGAACGGTGCAGAGAAATCGTATGATCCAATACTTGTTCCTGGGCTCCAACGTCCCTTACGCCGCTAAAAGCTATTTGACCATAAGATACCGCATTAAAAACCATTACACTGACCAAAGCAAACCCAAACGTTTTGATTTTTGAACTCATCCTCATACTCCTTCTTAAAAATTTGAAAAGCGTTGAAAGTTACAAGCCGTTACTAAATTTTTAACAACTCCGCGTTTGTTTAAATCTTTGCAATCCCATAGAGAAGTTGTCGTATCAGCTATTATATTATTCCCCTTTTCGTTTTTTAAGCGCAGAAACGCCTAAAATGTGCATGAGACATACAACATACACCACTACTGAGATTTTAAGAATGCAGAGGAGAGAGTAGGATGCGAGAGCGGGCGTCAAGAGTGGTAAACCGAGAATAAGGATACTGCATCTATATATATTATAATGTTTTTTTGCTGATAATGCAATACATTTTTTGTTTTTGAACGGTCGAACACACCTGCCATTCTGCAAAAGCTATATTTTATATGTAATTTTTGGTGTCCCAAAAATCTGATTTTTACTGGTAGCTGGTAACTGGAAACTAAAAAAGGAGAGACATTGCATACATCAAGAACAGCGGAAAAGACTTAAAGCGCAGTTGGATAGTTTGTCGCAAAAAGCGTGTTACGCAAAGGCATATAAAATCGCGTTATCATTGCCTGGGATCGTAAGCTTACAGCAATCCGGTTGATTTTTGAACTCGGAGAAGATTTTCAGATAACGGTAAATTGATTAACGGCAAGAAATTCGTTGCTTTCGGGATTTTTGAAATCAACGATATATATATATTTTCGCCGCGAATACCGCCGTCTGCGCGCACTTCTACATCTACGCCGTCGGTTAAATATTTATGAAAAATTTCGTTGTTGATTAGTAAATTGGGACTTTCGGCGCGCAACACTTTTTTGAGTGCGTCTTCGCGTGCTTCTTGCGTTATGCTGGGGTTTAGTTTGTCAATAGCATCGCGTAAACGAACAGCCAAATTTTGACTACTCTAATGTAAATGGCTATTTTTTATAACTCATTAACTGCCAATGCGTTATTCTAATGATGTCCATTAGGAGTAATACTTTTCATTTTTCAAAAATCTTCTAACGGACAATTTGGGATTATATTTACCTCACCAACTCCGACACATAAACCAACCGTATCCCGTTATGCCTTAACGTCTCAAGTTCCCCTTTCAGCGCTTGAATAAACGCCGGTGAGGGCGGCGCTTTTATAAGAATCTTGCCGGTTTTTTCAGCCACCACAGAATATCTGCGCAGTTTTTCTCTAATCTGTTCAGGCGAATCGGACGCTTCTATTGACCCTTGAATCGGCCCTCCGGGAACTTTTAGTTTTTGCGCAATGGACGGCGCTACGGATTTGCGGTTGGATTCGGTATATACGAAATAAGCTTTGCGCCTGTTAACTTCAGAAAGAACTATCTCCATAACTCTTGAGTCTTCGAGCGCACGGTTTCCGTAGAAGTTTGATATGCCTGAGAAGTTGGGTATTGCGGCTGCTGCCTGTGATATCAGGCCGCGTATATTTTCTTCTGTATAGTGTATCATTATCGTAGACTGCTTATATTTGCCGAACTGCGCGGGAAGCGGTTCCATTGGAAGAAGCATCACAATTTCTTTTTTGTATTCATCAGCTATTTTTGCCGTCCAGGGGGCAAGTTTCTGAGCTGGTACAAGCGACATGGTGAGCGGTTCGGGGAAAGAGAGGTACTCTACCGCGGTCTGGGTTGCTTCAAACCCGAAGTTTTCTATTAGTATGGCCATTTTGGCGGTGTTTGAGAAATAGCGGCCTGAGCGTTGTAATTTCAAGTTGACTTTTGGGTATTTGGGGTCGGCGCTTCTGAACGTTACCGCACAATTATTTTCTGTGGCACAAACACCATCCTCAACGCTGTACGGCGTTGAGGAGGCGGCGCTTGCGAGGTTCCATATAAGCCACTCCATTGGGCGTCCTCGCGGAAGCGCTGCTTTTATCTCAAGAACGCTGTCCTGATGGTAGAACTGCGTGGAATAGTCGGATTCACGCATCTCAAGTCCGGCAAATTTTTTGCTAAGATTATTCTGCAGTTTAGCCGCGCCGTCCGCAGTTATCGGTTTACTGCTGGGGCGCTGCGGCTGATTTTTAGACGCTGTAAGACCGTGATTAATGTTTGTAAACAGACTAAGAGCAATTCCGCGCGCTGCGGGGTAAATAAAAAGGCCCGCTGCGCCAAATATTACAGTTATTATCAACAAAGTCCATATTGAGAACTTTTTTTTGGGTGGTGATTTTGGTGGAATGTTTTTTTTCTTGCCGCTCATTGGACAGCCTTCTTAGCTTTAATATATTTTATAGGATAGTTGAACGAAACGTCGCATTAGAAAATAGCTTTTTTAATTGTGATTATCAATACGCGTGTATAATCATTCTTGCAGCGGTTGATTATAATTATTAACATGTGAGAGATTTGATTTTTTAATGTATATTCATGCGTAATGTTTATCCCGGCCCTGAAAGGGCGCTGTATCTTTGCTCCGCGGGTTAGCGCGGGGATAGGATACATGCATAAGAATACCATATCCATAAGGAAACCGGTCCGCCGAGCAGCAATGATCATTCTCAAAAAATGGAAAAAATAGTAGTACCTGTAATTCTTGGCCCTACGGCTGTAGGAAAAACCGATCTTGCGCTGGCTGCCGCTGAGAGGTTCGGCTATGAGGTGATCTCCTGCGATTCTCGTCAGATCTACCGGTTTATGGATGTGGGTACCGCTAAACCTACCCTGGAGCAGAGAGGCAGGGTTCATCACTGGTTGATTGATATACTTGAGCCGTCGCAGGCTTACAGCGCGTTTGCGTTTGCGTCCGACGCGCTTAAGATTATAAGGGAATCCGCAGTTCGGAAAAAAAAAGTTTTGATTTGCGGCGGTACCGGTCTTTATTTTTATATATTGTCGAACGGCGCGCGCGCTTTGGATGAGGCGGATGCGCAAGTCAGGACAAGGCTTCTTGAAGAGGCAAAAGTGAGCGGTGCGCCCTCGCTTCATGAGAGATTAAAGAAGGTTGATCCGCAGACCGCTTCCAGAATACATCCCAATGATCTACAGCGGCTGCTGAGGGCGCTTGATATATTTAGTAGAAGCGGGCAGTCTGTTTCGGCTTTACAAAAAGAACGGCTGTCTCCTCCGCAGGATATTGATTTCCGTACCATTGTTATCAGCCGCCCCAGGGAGATTCTTTATGAAAGAATTAACCGGCGCGTTGATATGATGATTGGACAGGGGCTGCGTGAAGAATTTTTGAGTTTACGCGCCAGAGGCTATACGGAAATGAGTCCTGGGATGGTATGTGTGGGCTACCGGGAGTTTTTTGACGTTGAGAGGGGGGAGTGCGGTTTAACTTGCGCCTCAAACCTTATAAAACAGAATTCACGCCGTTATGCAAAGCGCCAGATGACCTGGCTGCGTAATAAAACCGGCGCGCAGCATTTTATAGATCTGTCGGATGAAGATGATTCGCGGCTGTATAGGTGGTTTGAGCGTTTAGAATTTTAGAACTTAGAACCAGTAAAGCAAAAAGCAAGTGTTTTTTAGTTATCCGGTGCCATCAACTTGTAACTGTGCATAGTTTTGTTGTATAATTCACGGTATTAGTATTTTAAGTTATATTTATAGCTGATTTGCTTGAAAAGGGACGTATCTCTCATTCGTTCCGGGAAGCGGTGTTCACATCTTTTGTTTCAGGATAAGAACAACAGACTCCCGCTTTCGCGGGGTAACGTGCGCGGTTTTTTTCGGATGGATAAACTATACTGTAAAAAAACAGATACTAAAACAGGCGCGGATGCGGCAGTGTTCCCGCATTGCGTTAATTATTACCAAAAAAAGTGCTGACGCGGTTATGTTCTCGCATCGCACCAATCATTACCAGAAAAGGAGTTTTCCTGTCATGTTTCATGATGAGTCTAACCGGGGCAATCACAGCCCCCTGACCCGCAGATCTATCCCCAACAAATACGGCGACAACAAGAGCCGTCCATATCAGAGTCCCGGTTATCAATACGGCGGCTACAACAGCGGCCAGCAGCACAATAACGGCGGTTTGCGCCGCCGTCCCGACAGCGGCAGCAATAATCCTAACACTAACAACCGAACCCGTCAATTCAATCCTCTTGACAGGGTTGTGAAGCAGAATGATATTATTATAAGGCTGCTTACGGAGATCCGCGACCGATTGCCGGCTGCGCCCCGTACGCAAGCCGCGCAGCAGCCCCAGTCAGACGCGGCGGAGCATCCGGCCAGTGTTTCCGATGAACCGGCGCAGCAGGATGAGAGTGTTTTTGATGTATCGGCCAGTGTTGACAAAGTGACAGAGGAAGCGGCTGCGGATTTTGAGGCGGAAGGTGAGCGGGAAGAGGATAACTTCAACTGTTGAGGCTTTTAGCCGGTGATTATCAGTTGTTAATTATTAGTTAGCTTCGGCCGGTTGTTTTTACTTAACAGCCTGAAAGGGCGTCTCAAATGTGGATTGACGGACGTAATCTCGCGAGGTTTGTCGTTATACTTTTGGCGGCAGGGTTGTTTTTTGTACCATCTGCAAAGACCCGCTGGGGGACGCTTCAGCTTGTCCCGAGTGCGGATATGATTGCCGGCGATAGAATTGTAGTTGACGCGGATCTTTTTTGGCTGACAGATACATTCTCTTTCTCTCAAGCTTCCTCTTTCCACAGGGTTCACCTTGGGATTTCCGAATGGGTGAATTTTGATCTGGGCTACGCTGATGGATTTACGATGGGATTCAAGGCTTGTGTTTTAAAGGAAGGGCCTGCCCTGTACTGGCCAACGGTTACAATAGGGACACAGAATCTGTACGCTAACCGTGAGGCTGTTTATTTTGGGAAGGGAAAAAGGGGATATCCGCATAACGAGCTGTATATCGCGGCAGCCAAAAGCAGTGAGGAGTTGAAACTGCGGGTGCATACCGGCGTTATCACCGCGATAGATTACATTATAAAGCCCGACAGGTTTAACCCGTTTGTTGGCTTTGAAAAATACATAGGCGCAGGGGCCTATGTCACCCTTGAAGCGCAGAGGCGCTCCGCGGAAATAATCTTTGCTCTTTTTGCTACAAAACGCATAATACGCGACAGGCTTGAGTTCAGCGTAGGCGTGGTTGATCTGCCTGGGATGTTTTCTGACAAAAACCGTAAAGTTATAAAACCAGGTGTGCGGGCAGGTCTTAAAGTAAATATTGGACACGGGCTTAACAGCATGGATGGTCTTGCGGGTATCGAAGACAGAATAGACGCTCAACGCGATACGCTTACCGCTTTCAGGCGTGAGCTTAAAATGCTGAAAGAGGAATCGCAGTGGAACGCGTTGCGGATAGACGCGCTTTCCGGAATGCCGCAAGAGCATTTCGAGCGAAGAATTCAGGTTGTCGATGAACTTATAAAGCTTCAAAACCTTTACGATCAAATTCCTTTTGACCCTGAGATTGTTAAAGCGGCTATAGACAGGATAAAGGATCAGTACGAGACTTATTTGCCTCACCTGAGTGTTATTGTCACAGATCCGAAGATACAGCTTCGTTTGCGCAGGCTTGCGGTCTCTCTTATTGGAGAGACAGGGGATAGGTCCTCTTCAGCCATTCTTGTTTCAATGCTGAGCAGGTTTGAGGAGCCGGAGCTTAAAATAGAGATTATGATCGCGCTGGGAAAGCTTAAGGAAACACGAAGCCGCGACGCTCTTAAAACATTGCGGGAAGATTCTGATACGGCAGTAGCGTTTACAGCTTCGGAAGTTTACAGGGCGCTTTTTGGCGATGATGAGAAAACAGATGAGGTAATAGACTCTGTCGTGGAGGAGGAGCACTTAACGGTTCCTGAGAAAAGAATCGGCCAGTAGAGACAGGGTATGTGTGATAGGGCGGAGGACAGGAGAGATGCCTATACAAATGATAATGAGTAATAATTGCGTCATAGGGGTAACCCTTGCGGGTGCCCGCTACCCGTACAAATGATAAAATTATCTCACGGGCGTTTACTGCCCATACAAATAAAAAGAGGAATTCATGTCAGTTTCAGAGGTATCCGCACCGCCGTTCCAATCCCAATCCAAGAAAGCCGGCGGCAGTGAGCGGAGTGGGGGCGAAGAGGCTGTTGAAATAAAAAAATTCGGCACTTTCGCCGGTGTGTTTACTCCAACGATACTTACGATATTGGGTCTTGTCATGTTCCTGCGCGCCGGTTTTGTTATGGGGCATTCAGGGATATACGGCGCTCTTTTTATCCTTGGAATCGCAAAACTTATCACCACCCTTACGGGAATTTCCATATCAGCGATAGCGACAAATACCGAGGTTAAGGGCGGGGGAGTTTACTATCTTATCTCACGCACGCTTGGACCTGAATTCGGCGGAACCATCGCGCTGACGCTTTTTTTAGCCAACGCGCTTTCTATTCCCTTCTATCTGCTTGGATTTACAGAAGCGGTTGTACGCACGTTTCCCGTTCTTGAGCCTCATTTTGCCGTAATAGTGTTTACTGTTTTTGCGGCGGTCGCGTTTTTTTCATTAAAGGGCGCTTCTGTAATTCTAAAAGCTCAGTTTTTCATTTTAATAATACTTGCTCTGTCTGTGCTTACATTTCTTATAGGCGCGGCGGTAAAATTTGATCCTCAATTGTTGATGACAAACCTCACAGCCGCAGACCCCGAATTTCTAAAGTCAATAAAAGAGATTCCTGTTCCGTTCTGGGTGCTGTTTGCTATCTACTTTCCGGCTGCCACCGGAATACTTACAGGTGTGAATATGTCCGGCGACCTCAAGACTCCAAGCCGCTCTATTCCGCAGGGAACATTAGCCGCTATTTTTACCGGGCTTGCGGTATACGTGGTTCAGATAATTCTTGTAGGCGGCGCGGTAGACCGCGAGGCGCTTTTGACCAGTCCGTATTTCAGCCTCATTAGGTTGGGTTCGGTTTTTGGTTTTCTTGTTGTGCTTGGAGTGTTTGCGGCAACGCTTTCAAACGCGCTCGGATCGATTCTTGGGGCGCCAAGGGTTTTGCAGGCGCTTGCGCAGGATAAACTTTTGAAGCCTGTGAACATTTTCGCGAAAGTAACTAAAACCGGGGAACCCCGCAGGGCGCTTATTCTGTCAATTATCTTAACATTTATTGTAATATACGCGGCGCGTAACGGCGGAGACGGTAAAGCTTTAAATATGGTGGCTTCTGTTGTCACTATGCTTTTTTTGTGGTCTTATGGAACTGTCAATCTGGCGGCGTTTACGGAGTCTTTTGGCCGCAATCCCTCTTTTCGCCCAAGGTTTAAATTTTTTCATTGGTCAGCGGCGCTTTTGGGGGCTATTATATGTTTTGCGGTAACTTTTGTCATAAACTTTAAAGCGGCGGCTTTTGCGGCGGCTTTCTTTGCCGTTATATATCTGTATGTTCAGAAATATGTTATGGCAGCCTCTTTCGGTGACGGCCGCAGAGGGTTTTACTACTCACGCACACGCGATAATTTATTGACGCTCTCCTCTCTTCCGATGCACTCCAAAAACTGGCGTCCGACAATAGTGGTTTTTTCCGGCAGCCCGACAAGCAGGCTTGAGCTAATCAAGTATTCCGAATGGCTTTCAAGCGGGCGCGGCATAATGACAGTTGCAGCGTTTGTTAAGGGAGAGTTTTCGGAGATGGCCCAAAAACGCGCGGAGGCGCTTCTTTCATTTAATGAATTTGTCAATAAAAACGATATAAAAGCGTTCCCCGAAGTACTTGTCACGCCTGATTTTAATTTGGGTATGACTCACTTTTTGCAGTCAAACTCCCTGGGGCCTATAAAGCCTAACCTGGCTATTTTTGGCTGGTCAAGCGATACCGCTAACGCCCGTGGTGTCATAAACTCCGTACACACCGCCGCAAGTCTCAACATGAGCGTTGGGCTTATTCACGGTAAAGATCTTCCCGATCCTGTTGCGCGCAAAGGCTCTCCGAGGTGTATTGATATTTGGTGGCGGGGGATGCGCAATGGTTCTCTTATGGTAATTCTGGCTTATCTGATCTCGCTTAACTCCGAATGGTCAGGTACTAAAATCAGAATCTTGCGCGTTGTAAGTTCCTCCGAAGAACGTTCCCGCGCCTATAAAGAGCTGAAGCAGCTCATTGAGGCTGCGAGAATGGATGTTGCTATTGAGCTGATCTTTTCTGAGGACACATTCCCCAATCTGCTGCGTAAGCATTCCGCCTGCGCGACAGTTGTGTTTATGGGCTTTCAGGTTAACGCTGATACCGATGCTTTGCGGTTTCAGGATTCTTTCGGATCGCTTCTTCACGGGATGCCTACCACTATTTTGATACAGTCTACGGGTGAAGCGGATCTTTTGACATGAGGTCGGATAAACATGTTCCTGGCTTAAAGTTTGGTTTGCGCGTTAGAAATATTTATAACTGTATGCCCAAAGACAAAATGAGCGCTTATTACCGCAGAGTATCTTTTTTTGATAAGGTAAACAACAAAAGTTATTGAGAATTATCGTGATTAACAGCTGCTGTTACCACAAAAAATCAGACTCTGAAAACGCGCCGCCATTTTTTACATTTACAACAAAACGGTTTGTATCGCTGTTGTTGCGGTTATCTGAGGAGGAGATGGCGATCTCAAGCAGCAGGTGTTCGGCGGTCTGATCGCTTTGGCTGTTTACATCGAATGAAGTTATCCTGCCGCCGCTGGTATTAAATGCCACCGGCATCCCGTTCCTAGTCAGGTCTCTTCCGTCAAAGGCATATTCGAGAGTGTCGCCGCCGTCGTGCTCAAGGAGTTTTACTGAACTGTAAGTAAACTCCAGAACTCCCGGCGTTCTTCGCAGTTTGAGCATCAATTCCTGGGCGATGCGGGCGGTTTCATCCTGGATAATGCCTTTGCTTTCCTGATAAAAAACGTGCTTATTGAGATAATTCCATGAGGAAAGTATAAGGGTGAAAACTATGGTAGAAATTGATATGGTTACCATAAGTTCCATAAGGGTCATACCATTTATGCCGGCTTTTCTCATTGGTGTAAACCCTGAACGAGTTTGAATTTGTAAGATGGAAAAAGGTTGTTGTTTTGCGGTTCAACGCTTATCTCCATCTCTGTAAGTTTCCCGCTTCCGGATTCGTCTATATTATCTATTTTTCTTCTGAACACGTCAAAGGTAATGCCGGATACTGTTTCCGTGTATGTTAACTCCTGCGGTTCAATACCCTGCAATGCGGCGTTGCGTATGCGCTCCGCTTCGTTAGAGGCAAGTACGGCGGCTACTCTGACCATGTTTGCCCTGCCTCTGATTTTATCTCCCGCTGACAGCCCTTTAAAAAGCGAGATTGAGACAATAGAAAAAATGAAAATTGTTGTCATGAGTTCAAGTATGGTAAAGCCGCGCTGGTTTGAGAGCTTTGTTATCATTTAGAACTCTCTCCAGTTTATGATCTGAAGCGCGCCCATAAAGTAAGGCATCTTGTAATTGACTATAGAGGAGAGCGGTTCAATAGTGCCGGTAAAGCTGTTTTCGGTAAGCTTTGAAACATTAACAATTGAGTCGCTGCTTGAGTTTGAACAGTCAAACAGGTACCGCGCTCTTATGATCCCTGAAAGTTTACCGCTGTGGCACACAAGTTTTTGAGCCCACAGTATGCCTTTGAGTTTTGTGTCGGGATCGGTTTTGATCCCCCCTGGATTACCAAGCGCTACAGCCGTGCCGTCAAACGTTGACGACTCAGAGATAAAAATCGAGTAATTATTATGCTTGCTCTGATTGCTTAAGGAGCCGGTTGCTATAAGGGAACTTTTGCCTTTGATTTCCGCTTTACCATAAACATTAATACTGCCCATGCTTAGGCCGTTTCCTTGAAATACTGCGTTGTCGCCTATGAAGATTCTGTTTTTTGAAAAAAGAGATACATTTATAAGCGACGCTTTATCCAGAATTCTGATCTCTCCGCCCGCGCTGAGTTCCAGATCCTGCAGTTTAAATGAACCGGTAATTTGCAAATCGCCGTAAATTATTATTTTACGCTTTTCTCTCCATACAACCTCTGAAAACGCGCCGTCAAGCAGCAGATGCCCCTTGACGGTATCGGGTATTGTGCCAAGAGCGCTGCTTGACTGAATTGTGAGCGGAACGTCAAAAATGGTGCTGTCTTCGGCTGTACTGTTTTGATTGTTGATCTCAGAAATAAAGCTTTTCACCCGCTCTTCCAGGCTCTTTGAATAAGGCTTGCCGGTAGTGCCTGATAACGTATCCAGAGCTTTAATTTCCTGATGCGCTTTGCCTCTGAATTGACCCGTGACAGGCAAATTGTTTTCAAGGATCAAAACAGTATCGGGTTTTGCCGGCGGCCCGCAGCCCAATAGCGCCTCAACCGTGCGCTTTATATCGTTTACTGTAGAGACCGATGTGATAAGATTATATATACCATGAACAGAGGTGGTGATTTCCGATACGTTAACGCTGTCATCTGTGTAAAGGAATGCCGTTTTAGCGATATTCATATCGGTAAATTCATCCGAACCGGTGGTGTCTTGTTCCACGCCGTTAAACATATCCATGCGAAAGAGATGATCAAGCGCGGAGATGGTATCAATGATATCAGAGGTATCCCGCGCATCTCCAAATTCAAGTATTTCGATACCGTGGTAAATTCCTGAGCGCGCGTTAAGCAAAGCCTGCAGCGCGGCGGGGGAGCGTAAAGCCTGGGCCGAACTGCGGGCCTGATGAGCCAGGTACAGCGTGACAACGATCAATCCGACAGACGCGAAAATAAGTACAGCGCTGAGCGTGCTCCCGCTCCTGGCGTATTGGGGGGGATTCACCTGTTTTCCTCTACCATAAGTTCAAAGCTTCCGCTGCTGTCCTTAAAAGTCACGCTGTTGTTTTTAATGGAAACAATAAGCGCCTCTTTCACATAATCGCCCTGCGCCCTTATGTACGTTTCCCCTGCCGCGTCCTCAATAATCGCAAGCGAAGGGTTTCTCATCAACCCCCTGAGCCGCAGAGGTGAACGCTTAGGCGCTGCCGGAGGAGGGGTAACGGCAGCTTTTGGGACAATAACCGCAGGTTCAAATCTTTGCGGTCTGAACGGGGAGTTTATCTCTGAGGGAAAGCTGGCCGTTGGGGTAATTATCTCCGCGTTAAGCGCGGAGTCTATAAGTGCGGAAACTTCATATTTAGAAATGGTTTCCGCTGACGCGTTCCCTTCAGGTTTTGGATTTATAACAAAGAAATCATAAAGTATTCCAAAAACAGAAGCGATACATATAGCCGAAAGTGAAAGAAGTAAAATTGGTGTTCTTGATGAGTGCAATTAATATATCCTTTAATAATTTCAGGGTATCTCATATCTGTATAAAGTATAGTAACAGGGCTGTCAGTTGATATACCAAATAATATTATAAAGATAACTTTTGCCGAACCTGCAAAGAGTAAAGAGGCTGCATAAGAACTATTTTTGTTATACGAAAAACGATATAAAATATTCAACATTTGGTACGATATATTTTTAAGAGGTGGATTTATTTAAAATTTGTTGATGCAATATGTTTTTTGCTGTATATTATTATGTTTAGCCGTCATTTTAATGTTGATTGAGGTAACGCAATGCGTCTTAAAGTAAGTGGAATTGGCAAAATCGGTAATTCCGAAATTGAAATGAATGGGATAACTGTTATTGCCGGAGATAACAATACCGGGAAGAGTACTTTTGGTAAAGCGCTGTATTGCATGTTTAATGTTTTTAACAAAGCAGAGTTAATGATTCGTAATGAACGAATAAATCATATCGAAGATATTATCCATAATTCTGAAAAATTTCCTTATTATACGGAGAGTTCACTTAGTAAACTAGTTAAAGAAATGATGGAAAGCAGAAAGGTTAAGTTATCAGAAGAAGATATTCAAAAAAGTATTATTGATGCTATAACTATATTGGAACGACAACCTAAAGAAACCATAGATCCTGGTTTAGTGGATAAGATCAAAGGATCTTTTGCTATTAGGGATGAGGATATACAAAAAAAACTAATTGATCGTTACTTTAAAATAGAGTTTCAAGATAGTATCAATCATCTTAACAGGTTTAATTCAAAAGGAAATATTTGTATCATAATTCAAAGAAAGGATGTTTATGTAAATATACAAAACAATGAATGCAATGATTTTTCTGATGATATTGGTATTTGCCATAAAGCAATATATATAGATACTCCGCTTGTCTTGGATGATATTCGAGAAACACGGATTAGAGAACAGTTGCAACATTTCCCGGAGATGGTTTATAATCATAGGCAAGTTCTTAAGCGTCGTCTTGCTAAACGATATTCAAATAATAACGTTCTCGAAGAGGTAATGATTAACGAAAAGATTTCGGATATTTTGTTAAAACTATCTTTTATTGCTAACGGGGAGTTCAAAGAAGATAACCGCGGGTTAATGTTTATGGAAAACGGATTAAATAAACCTGTTCCTCTTTCAGGTATTTCAACAGGGATTAAAACATTTCTCATCATTAAGCGTCTTTTAGAATTGGGTGAAATCAAAGAGCGCGATGTTCTTATTCTTGATGAACCGGAAATACATCTTCATCCGTCATGGCAGTTACAATTTGCCGAACTTTTGGTACTTTTACAGAAAGAATTCAATTTAACAATACTTCTTAATACTCACAGCCCATATTTTCTTTATGCTATAGAGGCTTATGGTAAAAAACATGACATTGAAAACCGTCTAAACTTTTATTTAGCTGAAAATGACGGCGATATATCTAATGTTAGGGAAGTCACCGATAGTATTGATACCATATATAAGCAATTAGCGGCGCCTTTTCAAAAACTTGAAGATCTAATTTATGAGGATTGAAATGGTAGAAAATGTTTATAACGAAATGTTAAATGATTTCCATGAAACGCTTGAAAAGACATCTGAGGATTGTACTCAACATGTAAATATGACTGCGTGTCAAGACGATGTCGTCAATATTGACAAGTTAAAAGATAGTTTTGTTAAGAATATGAAATTAACTAAAGCTCCTAAATCCTGTGATGCTTTATATATGACTCCTCAGGATGAATTTTTTATGATTGAATTTAAAAACGGTATAATTAAAGGTATAGAAAATTATGAGATAAATGTGAAAATTTTTGAAACATTGCTCATGCTTTCTGAGAAGTTTGATAAAACAATTAAATATACGCGGGAATATATGAATTTCATTCTTGTATATAATGAAAGCGTTTCTCATGGGGAGAAACAATTTGAAGATACAGGAATAGGACTGGTGCAAAAACCGATTTTCAAACGTGCCAATACTCATATGATACGGTTTGGCATTCACCGTTTCAAAAAGTTGTATTTTAAGGATGTTTTTACTTATTCAAAGGCAGAATTCGAGAGGGAATTCGTTTCTAAATACTTTACGGAGACTGTTCCGCAAACAGTAGCGTAGAATTGATTACGGCTGCTATCTTTATTGAATTGTTGATGCTGTTTACATATTATTTTTTATTCATCGGATTTATCAGCCGCCGCTAAACACGTAACTAAAAGCTTTACATTTAATTCACCGTTCTTATTTGTTTCAACAGCCATCTTGCTTATCTGTAAAATTTGGGGCAGCGTTTCAAGCGACGCGGTAAATCTGCCGAGTTTATGATAATCGGTGTTTGTTTCTAAAAATACGGGAATATATGTTAACGCGGAGTTTGCGGACTGCGGTTTTATTTCGGGTTGAGGCTGGATCTTTGCCAGCACAATGCCGTTTTCCTTACTGCGGCTTATCAGCTCCTCAAGTATGCCTGAAAGGGAACGTGAGGGAGTGTGGGATGACGCGTTGTTGAGTTTTGAGCTTAGAGCTTCGTTTTTCAGCTCAAACTCCCGGCGCATTTTGTCAAATCCTTCGGTGGAGGAGATAAATGTGTCATAATGGCTGATGCGTTCCATGCGCTCTTTGTACATTGACCATTGCGGTATGGCCAAATATATTATGGAAGCGCAGCACAGCAGGCTTGCAATGCTGAATAGAACAATTACCGGGCTGTCGTGAATCAGTCGTTTTGCGGTTGCATTGTGCATAATACCCTGAACCTGCAGATGTTTTTATTTTTAGCGTCTCTTTCTATTGAAGCTAACGAAGCGCCGCTGATAAACCCTGACTTTTGCAGGGAGGAGATAAATTCCGTTACCGATGTTTCCGACCGCGACCAGCCGCTCAGCGCGATCCTTACTCTGTTTTCAGATCCCTGTATTTGATCGGATCCAAGCCGTTCTAAAAACAGATCGTCGGGTTTAATCTCTCCCAGAAGCTGCAACAGATTTCCCCAGCGTGAACTTTGCGCGTATGTTTTTTTAATAGAGAGAACTTTAGCAGAGAGTTCACCTGCTGTTTTTTCAAGATTTTGTAAAGCCTTATTTTCATTGAGTTTTGTATTATAAATATTTTCGCTTCGGCCAAGCTTTCTTTCGGCGTGAATATTTGCCGCTGCGGGCACTAATGCGGTAACAAGCGATACGCAAAGCAGAACCGCGGCGGCTTTTAAGAGCAGCGGGCGGTGAATTTTAAAGCGGCGCTCATCGGGTACTTTGAATGCGGGGGCATGGTAGAGCGCTGTTAACGCCGCGCCGGCAGCTTTCATTGCGCTGCTGTCATAAAGCTCTTTTGGAAGCGTTAGTTTTTCTACCTCTAAACCGTCGCACTCGCTTATTTTGCTGTCCCGATCAAGAACAAAAGCTTTTTGAGGAAAATCGCCGCGCTTCAGCACATGAACCCAGTAGCGCCTGATTCTTGCAGCGGACGCTTCCACGCAGGAAACGCCGCTTTGCGGAAAAGAAAATACAGCCTCAAGTTTTCTTGCGGTTACTACGCCGAATGTTACAATACCATCTTCACAAAAAACAGACAGAAAGGAGGGGGGCGCCTCTTTTCTGAAAGCAAGAGGAAAGGTGAGAAGAAAAGAATCCTCTGTGACAATGGATGTAAGCTGGCCGCTGAGCGCTTCTAAAATAATGGAAGTTCTTTGAGGATCCAGGTAAGGGGTAAGCGCTGTATCTGAATTTGGCGCGCGGAGCGGCGGTTCAAGCTCAGCGTCCGGAAGGGTTCTATGCCATTGAGCGTGAAGCGCCGATTGTGCGCCGTTTGAAAGAGTCAGAGCCGTTTTAAATACCTTGGACACAGGCCACTGCGCGGTCTTTATTTTCCAGCATCCGTTCTTTATCTTAAGTTTAGCGCAGACAATTGAACCGTCCTGGGTATGAATCACACCGGTTACCCGCTTTTTGTTTTTGCGCTCAGTACTGCTCGTCGTTTTCATCCGCCGGTTTTTTCTTCGTAGAATTTAAAAAGTCCTTTTGCTGCATCTCAAATTGTTTAAGTTCAGTATCAAGATTAACAACATGATCGCGTGTGACTATGGTTGGGGTGATATACATAACTAGGTTTGTTTTGTTTCTTGTTATTCCGCTGTGCCTGAAGAGAGCGCCCAAAATGGGAAGACTGCCTAAAACAGGCACCTTGTATCTGAACTGGCTCTCCTGATTTTTGATGAGCCCGCCAAGAATCAGAGTTTCGCCGTCGTTAAGCTGCACCGTGGTGCTCAGAGAGCGGGAAGAGACGTTAGGGTATCCTTCAACATTGGTTTTATCCGAGTTGGATATTACGGGAACTATCTCAGCTGTAATCTGACCGCTCTGGCTTATCCATGGGGTGATGTCAAGCTGTATACCGAATTTTATCGGCTGGAAGCGGATCGTATAATTATCGGCTGTTCCGGTAGTAACTTTAAAATACTGTGTCTCGCTTACGTCAATAGAAGCCTTGTTGCCGTTAAGGGTCATTATGGACGGCTGAGCTAGTACTTTCGCTTTGTTTTGATCTTCGAGAAATTTCAGTACAAGAAAAAAATCATCTGATATGAGATTTTTAATAATGGTCTCTGAACTTGATATGTTTTTCTTAACAAAATCAAGAATGCCTTTACCGCTGATACCCGCTTCCGTGTATGCGGATTCATCGCTGATCCGCGTTGCGGGGGCGGGAGTTGCGAAATATGAGTTGCCGCCCGTGTACTCTTTCTCTTTTTTCCCGTACCTGATACCTTTCTCTTTGTCGAGATTTTCCTTGTATTCTACAATTACCGCGTCTATGCGCACCTGAGGGGTAGGTATATCAATCGTTTGCAAAAATTCGCGCGCTGTGATTATATCTTCGGAAGTGCCTGAAATCAGAAGCGCGTTCTGTTCCTTTACTACACGCACATTAGCGGCGGGGATGCTTCTGGGCAGTATGGACGGAATGTTGTCGGCCTTAATGTGGCGCAGATGAATAAGTTCGGATTTGGACAACGTTTGTCCTGAGGGGGTAGAGGCGTTGCGGTCTCCGATAAGGATAATATTTCCCCGCTGAACAAATGTAAACCTGGTTCCGCCCAAAAGAAGCGCCAGCGCGTCTGTGATCGGAGCGCTGATTATTTTGGCGTTAACTTCACTTTTAATACTGCCGTAGGTTATGATCTCAACATCCCCCTGCTCTGAAATCGCCCTGATAATCTCCTCAAGGTCTCCGTTGATCACACTGATAGTAATCAGTCCGTTTGTGTAGTCAACATAAAAGTCGCTGTTAGGCCCGCTGCCTGTACGCGGACGCGCGGCGCTGGTCGAAGGAGGGGCTGTTTCTCCGGGACTGATCTGATAGATATTTCTTCTTTTGGTAACTTTAAATCCGTTTCCCTCAAGCATCGCCCTAAGCCCGTCGTCAATTGACACCCCATAGAGCTTTCCCGTCAGCCTTCCCTCGACTTTAGAGTCTGGCACAATGCTTACCGATGTTTTAGCGCTGACTTCTGTGAGAAACTCCTTTACATCTACATTCTGCACGTCTACAGTAAGTTTTCCATCGGCAAATTTAACCATCGATTGAAACTGTTCCGCCGCGCGCTGTATTTTGTATACGCTGCCATCCTGTATTACGTCAAGACCGTTGGACTGGGCGATCTTGCGCAGTCCTTCCATTATAGGCACATCGGTGAGGTGCAGGGTTACTTTGCCTTTGACGTCATGATCCAAAATAATATTCAAATTATAACCTTTTGAGATCATGCGGATAACATCACGCAGATCTGTATCTTTTACGTCAAGTGACAAAAGCTGCGGCTCTTTTGGCGCTGGCGAATCAGCCGCATTTTGCTGGGCGTGGAGCTGGCCCGCAAAAAGCAGGAAAACTAAAAAGAACGCGGTATTTTTCATAGAGTAAACCTCTTATCCCTTGTGTAATGCAGGCCGTGTTTATTGATCTATAAGGCGAATATTAAAAGCGTATTTTATAGTATAAAGATACACGATTCCATATACTTGTTGTTTTATTTCTGCATTTTGCGTTAATATTTCAGCACCGGTTTAATTTGTTCTCATCTGCATGGAATCTTCCACCTGCACTACTCTCAAAAGTTCTTCGGGTGAGGTGATCCCAGTTTCGATTTTATGTATGCCGTCCTGCACAAGAGATACGAATCCTGTTTCCTTGAGATATTTGCGCAGGCCGCTCTCCGTAACATTGTCGGCGATCATGGAACGCATATCTTCGCTTACAGTAACCAACTCAAAAATACCTATTCTTCCTTTATAACCGCTCTCGCGGCAATTTTTACACCCTGAAGCGGAGAAAGACCGCGGCAGCGGCTGTGATTTGCCGAAAATCGCCCTCCAGCGCGCCTGAGTTTCCGCAAGCATGGGCTGCTCACGCTTACATTCGGGACACAACACTCTTACAAGCCTCTGAGCTAATATACCTATAAGAGATGATGAGATCAAAAATCCGGGAATTCCCAGATCCCTCAACCGCGTTACAGCGCTGATCGCGTCGTTTGTATGCAGTGTGGAAAATACAAGGTGCCCTGTTTGAGCTGACTGAACAGCGATCTGCGCTGTTTCCGGATCACGAATCTCTCCTATAAGTATAACATCCGGATCCTGGCGCAGTATAGAGCGAAGAGCCGCCGCGAAAGTAACGCCCGCTTTTTCATTTATCTGTACCTGATTAATACCCTCCAGTTTATACTCAATAGGGTTTTCAATAGTAGTTATATTTATCGCTTTGCCCCGTATCCTGTTCAGACAGGAGAATAGGGTAGAGCTCTTGCCGCTTCCGGTAGGCCCGGTTACAAATACAATCCCCTGCGGTTTCTCAATCAGTTCGCTTAGCTGCTCAAGCTGGACGGGAGCCATCCCGATGTTTGAAAAGCTCAAAAGAGTCTTATCATGCTTGAGTATGCGGATAACGGTTTTCTCACCGTAATGCGTCGGCAGGGTAGATACACGCAGATCAAAAGCTTCACCCTCCGCGCTGTAGCGTATGCGGCCATCCTGAGGAATCCGCTTTTCAGCGATATCAAGATCCGCAAGAATCTTTATTCGCGAGGTGAGCGGAGTGTACATATAGCGTGTGACCTCAATATGCTGCCGCAGCATCCCGTCTACTCTGAATCTTACCGCCGCGCTCTGTTCATAAGGTTCAATATGAATATCTGAAGCTCTGCACTTGATCGCTTCATCAAAAATAAGGGACGCAAGCTTTACTACCGGCTCAGACTCGGTTCTTTCACGGATCTCGTCAAGACTCAGAGCGTCGTCCCCTTGTTGAGAGATCCGTTCATATTCCTTAAGGATTTTTCCGGTTGATTGTTTAAAAACGCTGTCCCCCTCAAAAAGCCGCGCCACAGCGGCCTTAAGTTCCGATGGTGTGGTGAGAACAGTCTGTACAGGCAGATTGCTTACCGATGCAATCTCTAATGATGTGTCAAGATCAAGCGGATCAGCGCTTACGATGCGCAAAAGGTCATTTTCACTTATAAGAGGCAGGCAGCGCCCCTGTTTAAAAGCTTGCGCAGGAAGTTCGCGGATAAGCTCCATACTGATCTCCTGATCGAAGCAAGTAATGAATTCAAGAGAGAACTGCTTCGCAAGCGCCTTGAACAGTACTATCTCACTCACTGCGCACTTTTCAAGCAGCAGCTCCCCAATAAGCCTGCCTGCATTGAGCGCTTGCCGCTCCGCTGTATCAAGCGCCGCCCGGTCAACAGGGTGCAGAGTCTCTATTATCTCGCCTATTCTTGTGATCACAGCTCTATTCCTGATATTATGCGCGATTTAAGGAGTACTATAGTACAACTAAAATAACTATTGTGTAGGAGTAAAGTAAAAAAAAGCAGGAGACTATTGCGCCTGGCCGGATAAATAAGTTTGGCTGCCGGCAGCTATTGGCCGTAACTTTCGCCAAACAAATCGGTACCTCTTTGCGCGTCTTTATATATTTTATAATTAAAAGTATAACCGCTTCATTTCGCGCCTGCTCAAACAAAACGTACCTGATGAGCGGGCGGAAGTACCGGCAGCGCCGTGTGGACTGCGGAAACGAAATTCTAAAAATTGCATAAATAGGCCAGGCTGTCAAGATGTACAAAGTACTGTTTGTTGACGATGAAGATTTTATCCGCGACATGCTCTTTGAATATTTCAGGGAACAGTTCGAAGTTGTTACAGTTGAAAACGCGTCGGCAGGGTTGAATGTTTTGAGTAACGGCGGTTTTGATCTGGTTGTTTCCGATATAAACATGCCTGGAATGAAAGGACCTCAGTTTCTCGCGGAGGTTCACAGGCTCTATCCAACGGTCAAAACCGCGCTTCTTACCTGTTTAAATATTGATGAATACATCACTCTTGCCCGCGAGAATTCAATCTCAAGTATAATTCCAAAGACAGCGCCTTTTAATTTTAATGAGATAGAGTTGATTTTACAGGGACTGCTCAGCGGCGAAATTTTTGGAATTTCACGTTTTCTGCGCCTGGAAGATGGCATTATTTCAAATAAATACTGTATAAAATCCTCTGCGGAGTCGCGTGATGTGAGGGAAAAAATCGTGACTGAACTTGAAGAAAGATTTAAGAGCTCCGGAGATACAAGACTTATACTTGACGAGATTTTGTCTAACGCGATTTATCACGCTCCGGCTAAGGAGGAGGGTTCCGAAAAATACGCTCAGTTTACAGAGGTAGAGCTTGAACCTTCGGAATATATTTACGCGCAAGTCGGATACGATTCGGAAAAGTACGCTGTTTCGGTACTTGACATGCAGGGCAGATTGACCAGAGATGTTGTCCTGAGCAAAATGGAGCGCCAGATCACAGGCGCAGGCGTTTTAGATGATTCCGGACGCGGGCTTCATATGAGCCGTCTGTTTGCGGACCGTATGGTCATAAATATTGAACGCAATAAACGCACTGAGGTAATCATAATGAACTACTTATCAGGTAAGTACCGGGGCTATAAGCCGCTTTATATAAATGAAATATAGCGGTTAGTGATTAGTGGTCATGATAAGGAATAAATGTTTGCAGGGGGGACGGTCTGCGGCCGCCCAGTTTTTAATGGGCAATTTAACGCCTGGAAAAGCCAAAACGACAGTATCTTTAATTTATATTTAGTAATCGTTGATTTTTTCTCATGAACGGGCAGTAACAAAAGCATATCCTCATTGTCCCTGCGAAGGCGGGAAGCGTTGTTCTTATTCGTGATCACAGATCGGAACAATAAACACTTGCCTTTGCGGCGGTGAGGTGAAATGAAGCTCTTTGTTACACTCCAAAATCATAATTAGAGAGGTAAAAAATTGCTGAATCATTGCCGTGGAAGGAAAATTAAGCTTCAAGGTTTTAACAATCTTACAAAGTCGCTGAGTTTCAACATCTATGACATATGCTATGCGGCTTCAAAATCATCTCAGATTGACTATCTTGAATATATAGACGAAGAGTACAATTCTGAGAAGCTCAGGAGTATTCTTGAAGAGGTGACGAATATTATTGAAGCTAAGATTGTAAACATTTCTACTCAGGATTATGATCCGCGCGGCGCAAGCGTTACTATTCTGATAAATGAGGGGCATTCCCCAAGAATGGATGAGAAGGGCGGCGGCGCTGTGGCTCATCTTGACAAAAGCCATATAGCGGCGCATACCTATCCTGAAAATGATTCCGTTAACGGGATAGCGACTTTTCGGGTAGATATTGATGTTTCCACCTGCGGAACAATCTCTCCTTTGCGGGCGCTTGACTTTCTTATTGACAGTTTCGATTCGGATATCGTACTCATGGACTACAGGGTTCGCGGTTTTACACGTGATGTAAAGGGGCGCAAGGTCTATATCGACCATGACATAACCTCTATTCAGGACTATATCTCAGATGAGATCCTTGACGAGTATACGGCTTATGACATAAACATTGTTTCTGACAATATATTTCACTCAAAGATGATGCTCAAAAAGATGAAGCTTGAAAACTACCTGTTCGGTTCCGACAGCGAGAAAATGTCAAAGACGGAAAAGACAAGAGTGCGCACTCTTCTTAAAAAGGAGATACAGGAGATTTTTGAATGTAAGAATATTTTTGATCGCGAATCGTGAAGTAAATATCACATCTGTCATTCCCGCGAAAACGGGAAGCAATGTTCTTATTCCGTAACCCCGGAGAGGAACAATAGTCCCCGCCTTCGCGGATGTGTGACAGATGTTAGCATATTATTTTAAATGTTTGTAGTTTTTACCATAGGAAAGCTTACTGAAATGGACAGAATAGTAAAAAAAAGACGTGTGTACACTGAAGCGCTCAACCCCTATTTCGGATACTTTTATACGATTAAGAAAAGTCTGCGTAAAGTTGCGACAAAGTATCAGAAAATCGAACTTGTTGACACTGATGAGTTCGGGAAAGTTCTTCTTCTTGACGATATTACTCAGGTTGTTGAGAGTAACCATTTTATGTATCATGAGCCCATGGTTCATCCGGCAATGTGCAGCCATCCGAACCCGCAAAATATTCTGATTGTCGGGGGAGGGGATGGGGGGATAATGAATGAGGTTCTCAAATACCCAACCGTTAAACGTGTAGAGCTTGCTGAACTTGACGAAGGTGTGGTCTCGTTTTCACGAAAGTATTTAGAAGCTGTGCATGGGGGCGGTTTTGATGACGGCAGGGTTAATGTAAATATCACTGACGGCCGTAAATTTACAGAAGATCATCCGGGGCAGTTTGATGTGGTGATTATGGATATGACGGATCCGTGCGGGCCGTCCCGTATGTTATACACAAAAGAGTTTTACCGTTTAGTGAAGAGGTCTATGCGTGACAGGGCTGGTTTATTTATCATGCACTCGGAATCCCCGGTGTCGCGCCCCGGCGCTTTTTCATGCATCCAGAAGACTTTGAAATCGGTTTTTAAATCTGTCACCCCTCTTTATACCTATATTCAGATGTACGCGGTACTCTGGTCTGTCACCGTCTCAAGCGATGAAACTGATATTAGCAAATGTAAACCTTCAATAATCGATAAAAAGCTGAAAAAATATGGACTTGACGGCTGCCTTAAGCTTTACAACGGTTCTACGCATGCCGCCATGCAGGTGCCTTATCCTTATATAACCGAAATTTTATCAAAACCGTCTCGTATTATAACCGACGCGAAAGCGGAATTTCCGGATGATTTTTTGCATTGAATGTTTTTTAAGTTACCATTTGCCGGAAAAAACAGTAGAAACACTCTTTCTTTAACTGGTAATTGGAAACTATCAACCAAGAAAGCTAACTTAAAAAGATGGAATTTACTCGTGTACAGGAATTAGTTGCGGAACATGGTACGCCGATTCTGTTTCTTTCTGAGAGCCGCAGCCGCGAGGCGTACCGCAATCTGGCTGCAGCCTTGCCCGGTGTTGATCTTTACTACGCTGTAAAATCAAACGCGCAGCCTCAGCTGATATCGATCCTTGAAACTGAGGAGAGAAGCTTTTTTGACGTCTGTACGAACGGCGAGATAGATATTGTAAAAAGGTGCGGCGTCAGGGCTGAGCGCTGCCTTCACACTCACCCAATAAAACGGGACAGCGATATTCGGTACGCGCTTGACTACGGTATAAAGCTTTTTGTGTGTGATAACGAAGATGAACTGCTTAAGTTCATTCCATATAAAAACGAAGCGGGAATACTTATAAGAATGAGTATTCAGAATCCCGGCTGTCTTGTGAACTTGTCCCAAAAATTCGGTGTCGCGCCTGAAAAGACTTATGATCTCATAAAGAAAGCGCATGATATGGGACTTTGCGTTAAGGGAATTTCATTTCACGCGGGGTCTCAAAACGAAAATCCTCTTAAATATATAGAAGCGCTTGATTACTGTAAAGATATCTGCGGCAGGGCCGCGCTTGCGGGCATAAACATTGAGATTATTGACATAGGGGGCGGATTTCCCATCTCTTACCTCACTCAGGTACTTCCCATAGCTTCCTTTTGTCAGCCGATAGTCGAGTATATCTCCCGTTACTTTACTAATTACCGGATTATCGCGGAACCTGGCCGCGTACTAAGCGGGCCAACAATGACACTTGCGACAAAAGTAATGGGACGTTCCTTACGCAATGGAGTCTGGTGGTACTATCTTGACGAAGGAATCTACGGCTCATTTTCTGGGAAGATGTTTGATCATGCCGATTATCCGATGTTTCTCGGATCTATGGGTGGCGAGCGTTATAACTCGGTATTAGCCGGGCCTACCTGTGATTCGATTGATGTGCTTTATGAGAACATCTCTTTACCTTTACTTGAGATAGGGGATGTCCTGGTTTTTGAGTCTATGGGGGCTTATACGGTTGCGAGCGCTTCTAATTTTAATGGATTTCCCAAGGCGAAGATCGTGGTGGTGGAATGAAAGAGCGGGGGCCGAATAAGATTCGCCCGTACATGATAGAATAGTGGATTGCGTTTGCGGATAAAGGGCGTGCACGCAACGCCCGTACACGGGAGCGTTGAGGCATGCGAGCGGCATTGAGATAATTGTAAGCTTGAAAGTACTTGGAATGGTAAAATATTTTTGCCGGGGCTTACGGGAGTGTCCCCTGTCAAGGCCGTCGGAACTTGGCCCCCGCATGTAGATTTTGATTGTTTATTTTCAATTAAGCAGCAGAAACGGTTTCCTGGCCGTTCCCTGAGAAGTTTAACATAAGGAACTAAAAATATGAACAGTTACTCCGGTTATCCTCTTGAAAGTGAAACTTCCCTTTGGCTTCAAAACCTTGTTTACGGTCAATCCGGTTTGCTCATCAAGGCAAAACAATCTGTGTTCTGCGGCTCAAGCCCCTTTCAAAAAGTTGAGGTGTTCGACACTTACAGCTTTGGGCTTGTTCTATGCTTAGGGGGAACAGTTGTGCTTACTGAACGGGATTATGAGCCGTACCATGAGATGATAGTACACCCGGCTATGATGACGCAAGCCGATCCTCAAAACATCTGCATTATAGGCGGAGGGGACGGCGGATGTCTCAGAGAAGTGCTTAAGTACCCTTCTGTAAAAAGAGTCATTGTGGTTGAAATCGACAGCCTTGTTAAAGAAACTGTTGAGAACTATATTCCCGCGTTTGCTACAGGTTTCAGCGACCCCAGAACCGAAGTGGTTATTAATGACGGATATGAATATCTCAAAGAGGCGAAACAAAAGTTTGATCTGATAGTGGTTGATTCCTACGATCCAGGCGGGCCTGTACGCAGTCTTGAGACAGCCGATTTTTTTAACAACGCCGCCGCTGCCCTCACACCCCAGGGAATCGCTGTTTTACAGACAGACTCTCCTGTAATCAAAGCCGATATGATAAGACAAATCATCACGGACACCTCAGCGTCCTTCAAACTCAGGAGATCTTATATTTGTTACCTGCGCACTTTTCCGGCAGGAATCTGCAGTTTTTTGATGGTTTGTAATGAGGAAGGTTCACTTGATGGGTTTAACAGCGAACTTTATGAACAGATAGCTGAAACATGCGCATATTACAATAAAGAGATTCACACTGGAGCGTTTTGCTTGCCGGAAAACATTAGGAAGGTATTGGAGCCTTAGGACTCTATGGGTCTATAGAGCAGCCTCGCCAGATTGTGTCAAAACCTTAAATTTTTCGACACATAAATTTTTTGTGGAAGAATGTATAAGGTTTAAAAACCAAACGGCAATAACACTAAAAGAAAATGCTTAAATGGTAAGCATTATGCTGCTATCGCATTCAAGTAATTTTCTTGTCCCCAAAGTATTACAGTCATTCAACTTGAAAAAGAGTTTTATTAATGCAGAAATAGATGTTCGAATACAGAAATGAGGTGATCTGATCTTTAATTTCTGCATTCGAACATCTATTTTGAAGTTAAATTATTATAATCACACGCTTGAAATTGTAAGCAAGAAAAGTCAGAGAAAGTTCGACCGCTTACGTTTTTCAATCCTTTTGCCACTGCTTTTCGGATCTGTGTTCGAATTCGTTCGTTTCGCGAAGCGAAGACTCCCCCTTTTATTTATTCCGTCCTCTTATTATTTTTAAAGGATGCAGACAGAAAACAACGATTCTCATATATTGGAAAAAAACAGTAACGGCGGCGCAGGCAAAGAACCTGTAGCCGGCGCAGTAAAAGGCAAGCCGTTTTTTGCCTTAGTTCTTATAGCTTTATTCGCAATCTCCTTTGGAAGCGCTCTTGTCGGCCGTTTCCTCTACCGGCTCTATGAAACACTGCCTTCTCACAGCCAGCTTCAGAATGTTGAACAGTCGCTTGTATCCAAAGTGCTCGATAAAAATGGCAGTCTCATTCATGAGTTTAGTGTTGAGAGGCGCTTTTGGGTGCCGCTGGATGAAATCCCGGCTGATCTCCAAAACGCTGTAATCGCCATAGAAGACCGCGGCTTTTACAGGCACTGGGGTATCGATGTATATAGAGTATTTGGCGCGACCGTGGTAAATGTAGTGCGCAAAAAACGCGCCCAGGGGGCATCCACCATCACTCAGCAGCTTGCGCGAAATCTTTATCTGACAGCGGAAAAATCTTATATCCGTAAGATACGGGAGATGTTAACCTCAATTAAACTTGAGCGCACCTATACAAAAAAAGAGATTATGGAGCTCTATCTCAATCAGGCTTACCTGGGGGCCGGGGTGTATGGGGTACAGGCTGCCGCGGAGCATTACTTCAGTAAACACGTTTCGCAGCTTACTCTTGGTGAATGCGCTGTTATTGCGGGGATCATCCAGCTGCCTGAACATCACCGGCCTGACCGGCCAAACAATATAGACCGTATTACGGCGCGGCGCAATATCATACTGCGCTCAATGGCTTCCTCTAAATTTATTGATGGAAATACGGCGCGCGCCGCTGTTGATGAGCCGCTGACAGCTAACCCGAAAGTATACCGCCCGCCCATGGGGCCGTATTTTATGGAGATGGTGCGCAAGTATGTTTCGGATAAATATGGAGACGAGCAGTTATACAACGGCGGTCTTGTAATTCAAACCACTATTGACCCCGTGGCTCAGGATTCTACGGAAAAAAGTGTCGCACGCCAGGCTGCGCTGCTTCAGAACCGCCTCAACCGTTTATTTCTTGACAGTACAGATGTTGACCGGAAGTTAAAAGTCAATCGTGAAACGTTTCTTGCTAATTTCGATTCGCTTTACGCTCTTAACGAAGCTGAATATTCACAGCTCCCGGATTCTATGAAGCTGCGCAAGGCGCAGCTTGCGGTAGTTGCGCTTGATGTTTCAACAGGTGCGATTTTAACCCTTGTGGGCGGAAGGAATTTTGAGGAGAGTAAATTTAACCGCGCGGTTCAGGGCAAGCGCCAGCCGGGGTCATCATTCAAGCCTTATGTGTATGCCGCCGCTCTTGAAAACGGTTTTCATCCCGCGACTGTGGTTCTTGACCAGCCGATTACTCTGATTACCCCTGAGGGCGAGTGGAGGCCGGAGAATTACGACCGCAAGTTTTCAGGCCCGATGAGTATCCGCGATGCGCTTGCGAAATCTAACAACCTTGTAGCGATTCAGGTGTTTAACAGAATAGGCGGGGAGACAGTGGTTGATTACGCCCGCAGAATGGGGATCAGGCAGCAGCTTAATCCTGTTCCGTCGCTTGCAATGGGTTCCTGTGAGGTGACGGCTATGGAGATCATCTCATCGTATTCAATATTCGCAAATAACGGCGTGCACGCCGAACCCTATTTTATTCAGAAAATCACTGATAAGAACGGTAGAGTGCTTGAGGAAGCCGCTCCTAAGAAAAGGGAAGTTATTTCTCCTCAGATCGCGTTTTTAATGAATTCGATGATGGGCAGCGTTGTGTGCTGCGGTACCGGAGCTTCAATTCCCGGGCTTGGCTTTAGGAGACCTGCCGCCGGAAAAACAGGTACGACAAACGATTACTCCGACACATGGTTCATCGGATATACGCCCCAGGTTGTATGCGGGGTTTGGGCCGGGGTTGATGAACGCCGCTCAATGGGCCGGGGAGTCACCGGTTCAGTGGGATCCATTCCTGTGTGGGTTGACGCTATGAAAGCTCTTCACAGAGAGCTGCCTGTTGAGGATTTCAGACGTCCGGGAAATATTAAATCCGAATATATCTGCGCCGAATCTAACTTGATATCAAGAAACTCCTGCCCAAGGAGCAAAATAGAGTACTTTACCTTCGAAACAACGCTTGATACTTGCGCTCAGCACGGCGCGGCGCGCGCTCCTCGCGAAGGCAGTGGTATGATAGAGCTTTTCGGCCCTTCCAAACGCTCAGGGGAACCGGGAAAACGCTCCTTTATGTTTTGATCTCCCTCATTGAAGTTGTTATCTGATCTTTTATTTTTGCATTCGAACATCTATTTTAAAGTTGAATTATTATACACGGTGAAAAATCCTCTCAGGCATGCAGTTTGTCCAACGCAAATATCCGGTGTTGCACAGGCCTGCAATGTTTTTCATATCAGTGCAATAGATATATCGCAAAATAAGAAATTCTACAAATAAAAAAGATAAACTCTCTGTTCGCGCTTCATCTTACCATAAGTGAATGCGGGTTTATATCTTTGAGTCCGTTTTTTGCTGCTAATTACAAACCGTATGAGAAGTTTGATTATCACCGTTGCTTTTTGTTAAATTATAGAAGTGAGTTTGTATAACCGGGAAAGGGGTATGGCGGTATGAGGGGCAGGTATTACACAGCTATCTCTGCTATTGCGTTAACGCTTTTAGTTTTGCATCAGCCTGCGCAGTGCGCAAAGCTTATACGTGTCCCCCAGACGGTCAAGAGTATCCAGACAGCTCTTGACCACGCGGAGGCGGGAGATACGGTTTTAGTGAGCGAGGGGGTTTACAAAGGCCCAATTATTATGCGGGATGATGTTATACTTATGGGTATGTCCGCTGAGCATACTATTCTGCGCGGCAACAGAAAGGGCGCTGTTGTAACAGGGGCGCACGGAGCGTCGATAAGTCATTTTACAATAGAGGGCGGCTATAACGGCATTCAGTGCGAAAACACTATAATGACAATTGAGAACTGCGTCATTAAGGGCAACAGAACCGGGATACATTGCGTTATCGCACTGCCCCTTATCCGCAACAATATCGTGTTTCGCAACAGGTGGAGCGGGATTTTCTGCGAAACGACCCGCACTCACAGAGGCTCGGTTTCAAACAACGTGATAGCTGAAAACGGTTACTGCGGGGTAATGCTTGCGGGGCAGAGTCAGGTTTTGGTAGAAAACAACATTTTTTATTTTAACAAACAGTATGGAGTTTTTGCCGCTGAAGGCGCGCGCAGGTCGCGTATCGTTAATAATAACTTTTTTGGAAACCGCAATTCCGGTAACCAGTATTCGGCAATAGATCAAACAAACCAGCATTATGATCCGCAGTACAGCGCTGTCAGCTCAAATGGTTTTACATTTTGGAATGATGGGCAGGGCGGGGCAAAAAATCAGGGCGGCGGCGGAAGAGTGATCGGACCTTTAAAGAGAACGTTTTACGGAGGGCAGCCGGGGCAGGACGGCGGGACGCGGAAAGTGAATATCGAAAAATCGTCAAAGCAGACCGGATCCGGCAAAGATAAAAATATTGTACCTGTGTGTCAGGAAGAGGCCGGATCATCCGGCGAATTTGAACAAAAGCGGGCAAAGGGCGGTCAAGAGCCGTTTCCCGCGAAATTGCAAAGAGATGAGCCTGAGCAAAGCGGACTGGCAGCGCCGTTAAAAGCGGCGCAGGAAGCCGCAAAGAGTGGTATCGCGCAAACTGAAGAGGTTGATGACGCGCAAACGCAAGATTCATCTGTCAATGTTGAGACGCAATGAGATGGAGCTCAACGGTGGTCTTCTCTTATTGCGGGGGCAGCATAAACTATATTTAATAGTATGAACGGCGCAACAAAGCTCTTCCCGCCTAAAGTGAGGGGGATGGTGTTCTTGCTGATATTTAGAAAGCAATGTTCTTATTCCGTAATTTCGGATCGGAACAATAGCCCCGTTTTCGGGGGGTGACGTGTCAACGGCAGTTTTTGTTGCACCTGTTAATTTGCTGCGGATCTTTGTATTGATGGAGATCATCTTTAATATTTATGGGCAGGCGCGCAGTGATCTGCCTTTACACAAAACGCGGGGAGCGGCGGATGAGGTCTGACCTTATCTTTGGTAGAATGGCGGGTATTTACGGCTGGCGGTTTATAGCCGCGCTTACGGTTGTTTTGGTCTTGCAAGTTAATGCCAGGCAAAAACTGGGCATGGGCAACGAGGCGGTTTTACCGCAGATCGATGTAATACAAGTTAAGGAAGCGGCAGATGAGGCGCTGCGGATGTCCCGGGGTTTAAGGCAGGAGATTAACGCGCTTAACGCAAGGATAAGTGAGCTTGACAACAAAGTGCTTATGCTTTCGGAAGAGGTATCAAGCGTTTCCGCGGCAAAGATTGAAGAGGTTGAGACGAAACTTACACTTTTGATTGAAGCCTACAAGGAGCTTCATGGTCAGATGCGTACCCTTGAAACAAACGCTTTGGCAACCAGACCGCCTCCTCCCAGACCCGCTCCGGCGGCTCCAAAAGGCTCTATTATTACCGCAACTGATGATCTTCTCCTTACAACACCGGAGTACGATCTGTACCAAAGCGGTTTGCGGCTTTTTAACAGCAGGAAATACGGCGAGGCAGCTAAAGTATTTGCCGATTGTATAGCTAAATTTCCTGAGGGCAGGTATAGGGATAACGCCTGGTATTGGATTGGGGAGTGCAATTATCAAACAGGTGAGATGAACGCGGCAATAGAGGCGTACCGCAATGTTTTTACTGTGCAAAACTCTGTCAAAGCTGATGCCGCGCATTTCAAAATAGGTCTTTCGTATCAGAAGCTTGGACAGTCAGGTCAGGCGCAGGCGGAATTCCGCAGGCTGATTGACCGCTATCCGGCAAGTGATTATGTGGAGAGATCGAAGAGGTATCTTGCGGACTTGAAGCAGTAGCGGCAGCGCGGAAATAAAATATCCGAATGCGGAAATGAATAAAATTAAAGTACTTAAAATAGAAGTTAAAAAATGTATGCATATAAGGCAGCGAATCTGAAGGGATATTGAGTGATTTTGATTTCGGCATTCGGACATTTTATTTCCGCATTACTTTAGTATACACGAGCGTACTCTTGTTTTAATTGGTTTTAATCTAACTAAAAGATTGGGAAACACTGGTCTATGAAAGTTAAATGGATTTTGGTTTTTACCGTTGCGGCAGCTTTTATTATATGCGGCTGTGCCTCTAATTCGAGTAAGCTTATCAAAAAAGGGCTTTATAAATGTGAAAGCCGTTTTGAGACCGCAAAGAAGAATTTTGACAAGAGAAATTACGGCGGCGCCATACGTATTCTTGATGAGATAAAATACCAGTGCGGCGGCAGTCCTATGATGGATACTGTTATTTATTATACCGCGATGTCTCATTTTCATCTCAAACAGTACATTGACGCCCGCACTGAATTCGAGAACCTTCAGCATGAGCATCCGCGCTCTCCTTTTGTGGAAGAGGCGCGGTACAGGCTTGCTCAGATGCGTTACCTTCAATCAAGGTCTTCCAGCCGTGACCAGAGTGAGACTAGGGAAGCAGTGCGGCTTTTCGGCGATTATATGGATCTTTATCCTCAAGGCGTTCACCTTGACAGCGCGCGGCATTTCTCTTCACTCGCGGTTAACAAACTTGCCGAAAAAGAGTTCAATATCGCAATGTTCTACCGCAAACAGAGAGAGCATGAAGCGGCTTTAATCTATTTCAGAACAGTGATGACGCAATACCCCGAATCAAAGTTTACCTCCGAGTCCGTAATTGGAATGGTGGAAGCGTTGACCGCTCTCGGACGTGTTGAGGACGCGCGTGAAATTGTTGATGAACTTGATATCGCGGATTTCAGCGAAACTTTGAGAAGACGGCTTGATATGGTGAAATTAAGGCTGGCTTCACCTGTCGGTCTGCATGGCCCCGAAGTCAGAAAAAGTAAAAGCAAACGCGCCAGAGCCAAAGCGCAAGCCGCTGTAGCTGACGCCGCGCGCGTAATAGCTGAAACCGAAGCCGCTGAAGCTGAGGCCGCACGCGTTAAAGCGGAAGCTGATGAAGCCGCGCGTATTAAAGCGGAGGAAGAAGCCGCGAAAGTTGAAGCGGAAGAAGAGGAAGCTCCCGCTGACCAGGGTGATGTGGACAATGAACAGTCTAAAACCGGTACCGAACCGACTGAAGCGCAAGCTGAACAGGCTCAAGGCGAACTCAAACAACCCGAAACCGAAACTGAAAAATCTAAGGCTTCCGCAGAGCCGGTAAAATTTGAAACGGGGAAGAGTGGAGCCGAGATTAAGCAGCTAAAAGCGGAACCGGAACAGCTCAAAGTCGAACCTCAGCAACTGAAATTTGATGCTGAAAAAAATAAAGTTGAGGTTAAACAGCTCGAAACAGAACCAAAGCAGCCGAATACCGAAACTAAAGCTGAATAGGTGGGAACAGCGTTATCCATATAAGACCGCGTGTTTTGCCTGAGGATTTGTGTTGAAAGAGATTTTTGCTGAGAGCGTTATGGGGGTTGACCATACATGGATATGGTGTGTGTAATCGATAAGGCCCCCTTGAGAGACTGTGTCAAAACTCAAAACAGATAGATTAACAGAGGCTAAAACGCTTTTTTTGAGCAAAGTCCGCAATCTATTTGTCAATTTGTGTTGACGAATGCGTCATTTAAGCAAAAAATCGTTATTTTTGACACAATCTGCCGTGTCGCGCGTATGTATAGGGTATTTGGCGCAAAGAAGGGCGCCCCAAGGGGTTGCCCGTACAAAGAAAAAGAGGGATGAGCGAAGCCCCAGCCCTCAAATACAGATTTTGACTTTGACTTTTTTATTTATCTTTGATTTTGATAACAAACAACTATGTCTTACAGACGTATCGGCATTTTAGGCGGAGTATTCGACCCGGTTCATTTTGGACACCTTTCTATGGCGCAATTGGCAAAGGATGGTTTCGGGCTTGAACAGGTAATTTTTGTTCCCGCTGGTACGCCTCCTCATAAACAGACGGTCTCTGCAGCTGCTTCTGAACGTTTGAAGATGCTAAAGCTCGCTTTGGCAAATACTCCTCATTTCAGTATCTGGGAGGGTGAGGTCAATAAAAACGGATGCGCCTACACGGTTGACACTGTGGCGGAACTTGGCGGTGTATACGGTGATGCCAAATTCTATTTTATTATTGGCGCTGATAATTTGGCCGAGATTCCCGCGTGGCACTACTCCGATGAAATTTTAAGTAAAGTAACGCTATGTGTCGCCAAGCGGCCCGGATATGATATTACACCTCCCGATACGATCTTATGTGCGGATATTGAGACATTCTGCGGGCCTGAGTGGGGGTTGAGTTCAACAATACTGCGCGGTTATCTGAAAAATGGTTTATCATGCAGGTATTTGATACCTGAGGTTGTTCTTGATTACATAGCGGAGAAGGGATTGTATGGATATTCGCGCCGGTGAAGACGGCATTACTCCCAAGCGCAAACCAAGACCTTTTATCGGAATAACTTTCGAGTGCTGCAGCGTCTATTGCCGCGTCTACAAAAATAGAAAAGGAGACGCGTACGAGGGCATGTGTCCCAAGTGTTTTAGAAGGGTCAGGCTTGTCGTCGGCAAGGGCGGAACCAGCAGCCGTTTTTTTACGGCCCGGTGATTTTTAGTAACGCGTAGGGGCTGCCTTGCGGCTGCCTCATATCATGCGTCGATATACAGCATGTGATATGGAATATGCGGGTATGAGAGAGGGTGTCCGCAGGGGCAGTCGCCGTACAGGGTGATAGAATGAATCATGAAAATAAGATAAGAAAAGCAGCAGCAGCCGGAAAATTTTATCCCTCCTCGCCGTCAGCGTTGCGGGAGGAGGCAGAGGAATATTTGTCAATCCAAAATTCCAACGCTTTGCCTTCGGTAAATATGCTTATAGCTCCTCACGCGGGATATGTATTTTCAGGCGCTGTGGCAGCCGGAGGGTACGCCCGCGTTTCCAAAGATGTAAAGAATGTTTTTTTAATCGGCCCATCGCATTATCAATGGTTTAATGGGGTGCACGTAAGTGACGCGCGGTATTTTGAGACTCCGCTTGGTGTTGTGGAGGTCAACCAGGATATTGTTAAGCGGCTGAGAGATAATCCGTTCTGCAGCACAGTTCCGGACGCGGAAAAGCTGGAACACTGTCTTGAAGTGCAGCTTCCTTTTTTGCAGATTTTGCTTGGCAGGTTTACAATTATCCCTGTTCTAACCGGAAAAGTTAATCCATCCGTCATAGCCGAAATGCTTCTGCCGTTTCTGGATGATACTTCTCTTGTCATAGCCTCAAGTGATCTCTCTCATTTTTTTGATCAGAATGAAGCGCGCAGGGTTGATAATGAGAGTATTAAAACAATCATGACAGGACTTGTCGATGGATTTATTGACGGATGCGGTGAAACCGCGGTCAGAGTCGTGATGGATTTAGCCAAACGCCTGGGACTTCACCCGCAATTGCTTGACGCGCGAACATCATACGAAACCGCGCCTGAGTATGGATCGCCTGACAGGGTGGTGGGGTATGTCAGTATAGTATATGTACCGTAGGGACTGCCCTGCGCGTCCGCCCCACATGCGTTGGCGTGGGATTTTTACGGACAGAGAAGATCCCCGTGGGGGCAGCCCTCGCGGCTGCCGCGTCCTGCATACGTATAGCATATGATTGCAAGATATTACGGCGCAAAATATGGCATCCGCAAGAGGTGTCCAAACAGGAATGCCGGGATACAAGGGGGAAGAGAGATGGAAAATAGCGAAGTGGAAAAGTTTGAGCCCGATGAAGAAAAATATCTTTTAGGTCTTGCGCGCGGCGCCCTTGAATCGGTTGTCTGCGGTAAGAAAATGCCTGGTCCAGATTCACTTGCGCCAAAGTATATGCAGGAGCGCGGCTGCTTTGTCACACTTACCTCTTCAGGCAGGCTGAGAGGATGCATAGGAAATATTGAACCTGCCGGCCCGCTCTACGAATCTGTTATGAGCAACGCGGTGAACGCGGGCATGTATGATCCCCGTTTCCCCAAAGTAAACGCTTCCGAACTTGCTTGCATAAACATCGAAATTTCTGTTTTGACAACACCCAGGCCGCTTAAGTTCAGCTCTCCGGAGGATTTATTGTTAAAACTTCAACCCTGTGTACATGGCGTAATCCTTAAACATGGGCTTCACAGATCAACATTTTTACCTCATGTTTGGGAACAGCTTCCCGATAAAATAACTTTTCTGGAACACCTCTCCCTAAAAGCAGGCGTTGACAAAGATGGATGGAAGAGCGCGGAAGTGTGGGTTTATGAGACTGTGCATTTTAATGAGTAGGGGATGCTTCCCAAGCCTCCTTTGGTGGTTTTGTTTATTCTATAGTTATTCAACTTGAAAAAGAGTTTTATTAATGCAGAAATAGATGGCAGAATGCAGAAATGAGGTGATCTGATCTTTTATCTCTGCATTCGGACATTTATTTTGAAGTTGAATTATTATAAAACATAATTTACCAAACGGCAAAGGGCATGTTTGTGTTTATAGATTCGAAAGGTCAAAATATCATTTATTTAACACGGAAAACATGTCAATGTCATGTTAAATTGCTATAATTTGTACATTGTAATTTGCTTTAAGTGTGCGCTATAAAGAAGTTGTTCATTCCGAACTGAAAATATTTATGTTCTACCTTTTTAAAGCCCGCGGTTTTAAGAATTTCAGTTAAATCTTTTTTATCGAAGTAGCGTTTATGGTCGCGGATCTCAGCTTCATTTATGATTTTCAGTTTATAACTCAAAAATTCCAATACCGGTTTGGCTGATTTGGCGGGCACGGTTCCGGTTAATATACCGCTGCCGGAGTCATTATTTGAATTGGATTTTTTCAGAACCCTGTGAATTTCCCGCAAAATATCCAGCGGCTTCTCCAAATGTTCCAGAACAGCCATTAACGTTACCGCGTCAAAAGAATTATCATCGAACGGGAGTTTACTGTATAGAGTAAGGCTTATGGTTTTGAGTTTACCATTTGACAGATCAGGCGCTTTAAAATCTACTCCCACGCCGCTTGCGATGTAGGCTTCCGCGCTTTTTAAAAGTTTTGCCTCCCAACCGCATCCAATGTCTAAAAGCCTGCATTCCGGAAATTGTTTTATAAGAGGCAATATCTTTGATATACGAATTTTTCGTAAAACAGGTTCAAGAAAAGGTTCATTCACGAGTTTTGATTTTTCTGAGTTCTGAGCTCTAAGTTCTTAGTTCTATTTTTCTCCGGGAATACCAGCCATTTCCTTAATAAAAAGTTACCGGCAAAACCGGCGGTTGCGGCTATAAATTTTGGTAAGACCAGTCCGCCGCTGAGCGTCATTAATAAACGGGTCAGGCCAAAATCTAAAGAGCCCATAAAGGTAATTGTAATTCCGTATAAAAGCAGTTCACCCGGTGTTTTCCACCGCGCGTTATGTTTAAACAAGATCAAAACGCATAATATGTAGTTGACAGTTGCGGCGAGGATAAAGGCTGCGGTAATAGAGTAGTTCAGAGGAAGCCCAGCTAAATTTCCGGAGATAAAAAACGCCATATTCGCAAGCATGGATACTGTGCCTATAAACAGATAAATCAGTATCTGCATTGGCAGCGGCGCCCTGTGAGCGCTGTAATGGAATATGCAGTAAAGAGCCCTCATCCCATCTTTCCACCCTATTTTTTTACCCTCTTCGTAAGTTCTGGGGTTATAGGAGATAGCGCATTCGTAAACACGGCATCCGGCGTTTGCCGCAAGCGCTGTTATTTCAGGCTCAAATCCAAAGCGTTCCTCCTTTAATTGCGGGGCGATTTTTTGAATAATATCACGCCGAAAAAGTTTGTAGCATGTTTCCATGTCTGTGATGTCAAGGTTTGTAAACATATTTGATACCTTGGTCAGAGCTTTATTCATCCACGTGTGCCAGAAATAAAGTACACGGCGGGTATCGGGGAGGAGGTAACGGGAACCATACACAACATCGGCTTTGCCGTTAGTCATTGGTTCAAGCATTAAGGAATAGTCATTTGGGTCGTACTCGTCATCCGCGTCCTGTATTCCGACAAAGTCTCCTGAGGCATGGATAAAACCGGTTCGTAAAGCCGCGCCCTTTCCCCGGTTTTTTTCATGCTTTAAAACCTTGATTTCACTGTGACGTTCGGCGATTCTCTCAAGTATTTGTAAAGAGCCGTCGGTTGACGCGTCATCTACTGTAATAATTTCAAGTGAAAAGTCCTGCCCTTTGGAAAAATCCAAAAGTTTTTTGACGCAGATTTCTATGGTCTGCGCTTCGTTATAGCATGGGACTATGAGGGAGAGTGTGAAGTTCATAATAATTAAAATACAAATTATAATATACAATGTACAATGTACAAATAAAAAACAAAATTATGACCTCATTGAAAGCAAATCACAAATTACCCCTCTTTCTCCTGTTTTATTTGTAATTTGTACATTGTGCATTGCTTTACAAGCCTTGCATAAGTTTAAGCTTCAGATCATTGGGACTTGTCGCGTTGGCCAGCGCTTCGTTTTCAGATATTATGCCTTTGGTCACCAGTTCCATAATAGACTGGTCGAATGTCTGCGAGCCGTATTTTTCTTTGCCTTTGGCCATGTTGGCTACAATTTCAGATAGTTTCTCCGGATCCATTATGTATTCTCTGATTGCCGCGTTAACGACCATTATCTCGCAGGCAAGCGCCCGTCCGCTGCCGTCAGCGCGGCTGATGAGCCGCTGGGAAATAACGGCATTGAGGTTGTGGGCAAGCTGAATTCTTATCTGCTTTTGCTGATGTGCCGGAAAGGAATCTACAAAGCGGTTTATTGTCTCTTTGGCATCGCTTGTGTGCAGGGTAGAGAGTACAAGGTGGCCGGTTTCCGCCGCGCGGAGGGCGGTTGTCATGGTTTTTATGTCTCTAAGCTCACCGACAACGATAACATCAGGATCCTGCCTGAGCGCGGATATGAAGGCTGAGGAGAAATCTTCGGTGTCAAGTCCGACTTCACGTTGATTTATCGATCCGCGTTTATCCCGGTGCAAAAACTCAATCGGATCTTCGATAGTTATTACGTGGCTGGCATACTGTTCGTTTATATTGTCAACCATGGCCGCTAATGTGGAGGATTTACCGCTTCCCGTTATACCTGTTACAATTACAAGTCCGCGCCGGGATTTACAGATCTGGCGGATGACCTCAGGAACACCCAGATCCTCAAACGAGGGTACGCGGTAGGGAATAGTGCGCAAAACAAGTGAAACGCTGCCGCGCTGCCTGAAAGCGTTCACCCTGAATCTGCTTACATTTTTTAAGGAATATGAGGTGTCAACTTCCGGATTTTTACGAAAACGCTCCCAGAGATCATCACTCATGAAATGCTTTGCCATTGATTCCAAATCGTTTGTTTGCAATGGCGGAGCGTCTATAGGTAAAAGATCGCCGTTCACCCTGACAAGCGGCGGCCTGCCTACCTTGAAGTGTATATCAGAAACGCCTTTTGATGTGGCGAGTCTGCCTAATAGTTCATCGTAGTCCATAATACCCCCAATGTACAAATTATAATGTACAATATACAAATAAAGTCAAAAACAAATCAAATTGCGCCTTTCTCTTGTTTTATTTGTACATTATACATTAATACATTGCCTTTTAAATTTCCATCGTTGCCGCTATTATCTGTTCAATAGTAGTCGTGCCGTTTATGGCAAGCTCAAGTCCCGCTTTACGAAGGGTTTTCATGCCCTCTTTTTCAGCCTGTTCCTGAATGTCGATGGTGGAAGCGCCCTTTAGAATAAGTTTACGGATCGTTTTTGATACCTCAAGCATCTCGAATATGGCGATTCGGCCCGCAAACCCGGTGCCGTTGCAGGCTACGCATCCTGTACCTTTGTAAAGGTGAGAAACCGCTTCCGGCGGGAGGCCTATGCCTTCTAAAAGTTCGTGGTCAGGAACATACTCAACTTTACATTTTGTACAAATTCTACGCACAAGCCGCTGCGCTATTATAAGGTTAATAGAAGAACCGAGAAGAATCGGCGGAACTCCGATATCGACCAAACGCGCTATGGAACTTGCGGCATCGTTTGTGTGCAGGGTAGAGAACACAAGGTGTCCTGTAAGAGCCATTTTTGTGGCAATATCAGCGGTTTCGGAATCGCGGATCTCTCCTATAAGTATCACATCGGGGTCTTGGCGGAGAATAGAGCGCAAGGCTGCCCCGAATGTAAGGCCGATAGCGGAGTTTACATGAACCTGGTTTATACCGGCCATGTGAAACTCAACCGGATCCTCTACTGTTATAACGTTTTTAGTGACATCCTTTACAATTTGAAGCGCGCTGTAAAGGGTGGTGGATTTACCGCTTCCCGTTGGGCCTGTTACCATAACTATTCCATACGGTTTGGCGATCTGAGATCTGAATATTTTGTCATCGTGAGGGGTAAAACCTAAATTTGAAGTACTCTTTTCAAATGCCTCTTTGTCAAGAATACGCAGAACCGCCTTCTCACCGAAAATTGTCGGGAGTATGGACACGCGGATATCTACCTCGCGGCTGCCCAATTTTATCGCCATGCGCCCATCCTGCGGCAAGCGCCGCTCCGCAATGTTGAGATCTGAGAGAATTTTGATACGGGCCACTATGGCGTGATGAGAGCGTTTTGGGGGGGACATCACTTTGCGCATGTCGCCGTCTATACGGTAACGCACCACAACTTCAGTCTCCATCGGCTCAATGTGTATGTCGCTTGCCTTGTCCCGTATCGCGTTTGTAATTAAAATGTTTACAAGCTTAACGATTCCGATTTCCGCTCCGGCAGCCGCCGACTGTTCAAGGTCAAGATCCTCCTCTTTTTTGACAACCTCAATATCCTCTTCCTCCATGCTTTCGGCGAATTTTGTCGCGTCATTGTGGGAGGAGATATCGCGGTAACACCGCTCTATAGATGTTTCGATGTCATCCTTTTTACCAAGGACAGGTAAGATGCGCAGATCAGTCGCGTCTCTGAGGGTATCAAGCATTTTCAGATCAAGCGCGTCTGTCATTACAACAAGAAGCTCTCCGCCGTTTTTCTCAAGAGCAAGGCAGCAAAACCGTTTAGCCATGTGTTCAGGGATAAGCGCCGCGATGTTGAGGTCTACAGACGCGTACTGGCGCGCGGTAGCGATCTCTAAGTCAAGCTGGCTTGCCAGGCAGGCAAGTTTCTGCTCTTCGGTTATAAAACCCAGATTAATGAGAACATCTCCGAGGCGCTGACCTGTTTTTTTCTGATGATCAAGAGCGGTTTTGAGGTTAGAGCCGGTTATAAGCTTGCTTTTAACTAATAAGTCGCCAAGCCTTACAGGGCCGCCTGAACCGGCGCTTTCAGGGTTTTTAGAGGTTGGGACGGCGCTCTGAGGCCGCCGGTTGTCCCTTTTTGACAGATGAACCATTATCGCCTTCGCAAGCTCCTGAGGCTGCATCGGCAAAAAAAGAATCTCATCTGCTTCTATTTTGTCTTTATTGTTTTCAATAATTTTACGATCCTTATCCTGTGCCGTGCATATAATAATTTCACCCGCCGGACTCTGGTTTTTTACATCAGATATATCTTTGATATATCTGTTAATATTGGCGGCGTTGTCAATAACCACTATCACAAGATCGCAGTCTACATTATGGTATTTAGCGAGATCTCCCCCGTAAAACTTAACAGGGCGCCCCAGGTTTACCTGATTGATAAGTTTGCTTAGATACTCAAAATCACTTTTAGAATATCCAAGCAGAGTGATGGAGTAAGGGGAGACGGTGGTTGGTTCGGTCACAGCCGCGGTTGAGTTCATTTTTATATCCTCTCTTAATGGCTATTTAATGCAGAAATAATAATGCAGAATGCAGAAATATTTAAAAACATTAGTAAAAATAGAACTACCCTATAATATTAGTTACTTTGTTTTTGCATTCTGCATTAAACAAACTAAATTATAGAAAATAATTTACACTCTCTAAAACCTTGTCCTATTTTTGTTTATTACTGTTTGATTTTACGGATTTAATGATTGCTGTGAGAATTTTTTTAATTTCCACGCAATCGGTTAATATGCTTTCGCTTAGTTTCAATGGCAAGTAATTGGTTTTTGCAAGCAATTTCAGCCAGTATTCAGTTTCAGTTGATTCCTTATACGCAATATACATTTTTGCAAGAAAATCTTTATTTGATTGTGCGTTATGCGCCTCACACGCATTTGCTCCTATACTCGTTCCACTACGTAATAATTGTTTAGACATTACAAATTCATTTTGTTCATTGCAGAGATATTTAAACATATTCACAATTCTTACCGAGAAATTCATACTTTTTTCAAGTATAACACTCTCCTTCAAAGTGTACCTCTCCATTGTTAATATTTCTGCATTCTGCATTATTATTTCTGCATTGATTTTTTAAGCGTACGACATACATTTCCTAAAATCATCATGATCCGTGCTTGCGGTTAACGCGTCTTCCTCGGTAACGCGGCGCATCTTTACCGCGCTGGCTAAAGACTGGTTCAAAGTCTGCATACCGTATTTGGATCCGAGCTGAATATGGTTGTCGATGTTATGGATTTTATTTTCTCTTATCATTGATCTTATTGCCGAGGTTGCGACCATAATCTCCATAGCAAGCTGGATACCGCCGCCTATGCGCGGCAGCAGTACCTGCGTAAAGACGCAATTGAGGCTCATCGCCAGCTGGGTACGGATTTGCTGCTGCCTTTCGGAAGGGAATACGTCTACAATTCTTGACAGGGTCTGCGAGCATGAGTTGGTGTGCAGGGTGGCAAGGCAGAGGTGACCTGTTTCCGCGATTGTAAGAGCTGCCTGGATAGATTCCGGGTCGCGCATTTCACCCAATAGAACCACATCGGGGTCCTGGCGCAGCACGCTCCGCAGAGCGCTGTGAAATGACTTGGTATCAGAGTTAATCTCCCGCTGCTCAACCGTGCAGCGCTTGTGCTTGTGAAGATACTCTATGGGGTCTTCGATAGTAATAATATGCTGATAGCGCGTGTCGTTTATTTTGTCAATCATTGCGGCGAGTGTTGTTGATTTACCGCTTCCTGTCGGTCCTGTTACCAAAATTAAACCGTTTGGTTTTTCGCACATAACTTCAACTACGGATGGAAGATTTAATTCCTCAAATGATTTTACGTTAACCGGAATTCTGCGGAACGCTCCCGATACAGTGCCTCTTTGCATAAACACATTCGCCCTGAAACGGGAGATCTCCCGCATGCCGAATGAAAAGTCAACCTCCCAGTTGTCTTCAAGCATTTTCTGCTGCGATTCGGTCATCACCTGGTAGCACAGCTCAAGCGATTTATCGGGAGTCAATGATTCGCACTCAAGCGGCATCAGATAGCCGTTGATGCGTATTTTAGGAGGCTGGCCTACGCACAGCAGCAGATCTGTCGCTCCGCTCTGAGCCGCCGCCATAAGTAGTTCTTTAATATGTGTTATCTGTTGGGGCAGCTGAGGGATTTGTGGCAGCGGTTGGTTTAAAGCTTGTTGCATATCTGTTTACTGTCCATTTTTTAAAGTGCAACTGTTTTCGAAAGGTATATTCAATTTACTTCAAAAGAGTCCGGCTTGTCCGCCCGCGAAAGCGGGGATCCATTATTCTTATCTGGTGTTTTATCTAAGAAAAGAACGGAATATTAGACGCCTTACGGTTTAATAAATACGATCCCGTCTGCGCGGGAGGACATAGCCAGCAGATGTCTTTCAAGTTGATCAGTCATATATTCTTTTGTCACCCTGGAGCGTGAACGTAATTCATATCGTTTGCTAATATATATAAATATACAATATACATCTGCCTGAAAGGAAACTTTCTTCGGTAAAAGGCGCGGGCTTCAGTGCCGCCCGCCCCATAAGTAAAAAACCCCGCCGGGGCGGGGTTAGATGTATCTTTTGTCAAAAAGCCGGACGTTCCAAAGGCGCGCTCCTATGATGATTTTATTCCGCGGGCGCGGCCTTGGTATCCGTCTGAGATTCAGGCTCAACAACCGCGGGAATCGCAACTGCCTGGACAGGCGCGGCCGCGGCTGCCGGGGCGGATTCACCGGCATGCTCCGTACCGCTTTCGGTTGGGTACTGGGTACGCATGAACTGAGCTATTTCCGCGGGGTTGTTAATGATTCTGGGAACAACTTCAATAATCAGATTCTTTTTCAGAACATCGCTCCGCTTGTTACGGAACAGAGCGCCGATAATCGGAATATCGCCAAGGATCGGAAGCTTGTTTACGCTCTCTATGATCTCCTCATTCAACAAGCCGGCCAGTATCACTTTCTGTCCGTTTTCAACACGGACGGTTGTGCTGGTTTTACGGGTTGAAACAACAGGAATATCCAGATTCGGGCCTCTCCATTCGGCGATTGTTGACACTTCCGGCTTGAGGCTGAGGGTGATCTGGTTCTTGTCGTTGATATGAGGGGTCATTGTGACCATGGTGCCTACGTTTTCTTTCTCAATCTGCTGGTTAGCGCCGCCTGATCCGGAAAGATTATAGGATTGAATCACATAAGGGATCACCTTGCCGATGTGAAGAGAAGCTTCACGGTTGTTGGTTGTAGTGAGCTTGGAGTCCATAAGGATGCGCGCGTCGTTGTTGCGCAGCATAAGATTAACAGCCGCGTCAATCTGGAAAGCGGTGCGTTCTCCGCCGCCGAAATTAAACCCTTTTGATACAGGCTGTCCGGGGACGGTTAACGCGGTTGTAAGACCTGCTTCACCCCCCGCGAGCATCTCCCAGTTGACCCCGTATTTGCCTAATTTGGTCATTTCGACCTCTATAAGCCTTGTTTCAAGCAAAACCAAAGTATGAGGCTGGTCCAGAGCTTTCACAATGCGCTCAATTTCAAGTATCATCCGGGGGCTTGTAAAGCAGATAAGACGGTTGCCGCCTTTGTCTACCTTTATGCTTTTTGTAAGGTCTGCCAGGCTTGCGGCCACTTCATCAGCCTTGGCGTATTTCAGTTCTACGACATAAGATGAGAGCCCGACCTCATCCTTAAGCTTTCCAGCTTCGGCGATGAGAATTGAGTTGCCGATGATCTCATAAGAGAGCCCGGAAGCTCTTACTAAAAGGTTGATTGCCTCATCAAGAGGGGTATTGTTCAGGATGATGCTGATCTTTTCCCGGTGTACGCCTTCTGCTACAACGAAGTTCATACCGGAACGGTCGGCCAAAACTCTGAGCACCTCCGAGAGGCTCGCTTCACGCGCGTTCAGAGTGATAGGCGCTTTTAACGCCGGATTGGTGTTGGCCGAAACAATAGGGGAACTCTCCCCATTTTTAGCTTTGGCGCTGAGCGCCGGCTGCGCCATAACCAGCGCGCACAGGGCGCTTGCTATCAGAACTGTTGCCTTTTTCAAGAAAAACCTCCTCAAGGTATATGATATGAAATAATTAGTTTACTTATGAACTCTTGTGTTGTTGCCCAGGATATGATATGTAAAACGTTCAGTATCAGATTCCATCGTAATCTCCTGCGCGGCTATTCTCGTGATACGGCGTCCGGCCACTCTGTCGCCCACATCAACAGAATAAGAACGTTCCCCATCCATTACAACGGCGGTGAATGTGTTTCTGGTGTTGTCAAAAATTATAGCGGTCAGACGTACAGGATCAATCACCGCGGCTTGTTTTACCTCTTTGGCAGCGCCCGGCTCGTCCTTTGCGGAGCGGATTCTGTTAGGCGGAGTTCTCCTTACGGGAGCGGCGGCTACCTGGCGTACCGTTCCCGTCATCGGATCTTTGCGTCCGGCGTATCCGAAGCTTGCGCGTTCGGCGAGTTCATCCTCAAGCCTGTTAACCATGTCGATAAACGCCTGGTCATACCCTTCCGAGGTCTTAAGCGCGTCGCTTACGACTTTGTCGAATGACTTTTTCTGGTTGTCAACATTATAAGCCATGAACCCGGCCAGAGCAAGCGCAAGGACACAGGCAAAAATCATGACTGAGTATTTTTTCGCAAAAGAATCTTTCTCTACCATAGTAATGTTATATCCCTCCAGTAATTATTAATTAATAATCATTAATTAATAATTGTTAGTTGTTGTCAGATTTTGCTTATCCTGTATGTATTAACTCTCATTTTAACTTTAATATCCTTGACTTCGGGCGCTTGAGTTTTAGGATCATGGTTTCTGTTATCTGTATTAATCAGATCAACGTCAAAGGACTCTATTGCCATGATTCGGCGGCTGTTTTCAAACTTTGCGCACAATTCGCCAAATTTGAAGAAATCACCCTCAATTTCCACATCATAACCATAAGTTGTTGTACGGTTGGCGGTAATTGGGTTTACCGGTTTAAACGATACAAGCTTGAGTTTGAGATCATTTAAACATGTAGTAACGAAGTTGTAAAATTGCGTCTCATGGTCAATCGTGTCGGGCTGATTCGCAAAATCCATGTTGTTAAACACAAGCTCGCGTACATGGTTAAGATTTTCCTGAACAATCTTCGCCGTAGTCAGCTTGTTGGACGTAATAACTCTCTCTTTCTCAACTTTACTGAATTCTTTCTTGAATTTCGGCATATAGTAATGGTTAGCCGCCAGAACTCCCGCGAACGCTATTATAACAAAAATAAGAATAAGCGCGGCTCCGCTTACGCTGCTGTTCGTATTTTTTTTAGAACCTTTATCGTTCATCTTCTCTGCGCTCCCTTTTTAACAGAAGAATATTCAAAACTTACCCTTTCGCGGCTCAATCCGCGTTCCTCCTCATCCTTTCGTATCGCCGAATTCAGATATGTGGCGCTGAAAATATCTGAGTAACTGGCATCAGCCCGCAAATCATTAAGATAGTTATCAAGCGCCAGAAGCTGCTCCTGTTTTTGGGTGATGTAGCCGTATCCCTGTACGTTAAAGATTCTGCTGCTTGAACGGTAACCGAATTTAGTTATCCAGTATGAGATCGGCTGCTGGTCAGGAAGATGTTTTGCGATAGCTTCAAGCTTCTTTGTCCAGTAAATCCTGTTCATCTGAAGCTGGTTTAAAAGCTCTACATCGGCTTTGTCTATAGAAACATACATTTCCTGATAATTACGGTATTCAGCCTTGATCAGCTCAAGTTTGTTTTTTTCATTTACGATGGTCTGCTCCATGCTCATAATTTTGAGATATGTGGAAAAGGCCGCAATCGCTAAGATACTGAAACACACAATAGCGATGAGCGTCATCTGCGCGCGTTCACCTCTTGCGCGCTTCTCGGCGACACGCACCGATTTTACAAGATTTAACTTGTATTTGATCATTTTGTATAAAACCCCTTTTTTAAAAATTTCAAATTCTAAATTTTGAATTTTGAATTCAAAATCTAAAATACCTCTTTAATTTTCTGACTGCCTGATTTATGAATCTCCTGCTTTACATTCAAAATCCAAAATTCATAATTCAAAATTTCCTATGCCGCCTGCATCGCTAATGCTACCGCCAGGTCAAATTTACCCGCTGCCGGTGGTTTTGCCCTGCCTACTACCTGCGCGGTTTGAGATGGTTCTACAGAAAGGCCTGTTTTGCGACCCAGAGTCTCAAAAGAGGGATGGCTCGCGTGGCTGCCCATAAGCGTTATAGTCGAAATATTATCATTCTTAAAGGTGTTACGGTAATAAGTGAGTGACTTGTTTAATTCATCTGACAAAATGTTCATCTGAAGCGCGGCTTCCGGAGAACCGGTTGGCAGGTTTGCTATGCCGTTAATGTCAAAAGAGAACGAACGGTTGAAAAACGGACTCCTGTCTCCGTCAATAACAAGCGTACAGGTCTCGCTGCCAACATGCATAATCACATACGTCTGATTGCTCTCCATATTTTCCCTGTGTATGGCCCAAAACGCGTTTGATACCGCTACAGGCAGAATATCGACAATTTGAGGCTTTATACCCGCTCTTTCGTAAACATTCAGGTGCTTGGTTAAAGCCGCGTTTGTAGAGGCGGTTACAATTATCGGCACACCCTTTTCTTGTGGCGTATCGGGCGCTACAGGAAGCCAGGCAAAATCAAATATTGCCGCGCTTGGCTCAAATGGCATGGTTTTGCGAAGTTCAAGCTTTAACATCGACTTCATCTCTTCGTCTGGAAGCTTTTTTACGTTCATCTCAGCCGCAAAAGTCTGCTTGCCGGATAAACAGGTTACAATCAACTCAGATGATGACAAAGACATTTTTTCCCTAAACTGCCTTAGCGCGTCAAAAAGCGCTTTATCCTGAGAAAAATCGCCCTCTACCTCATATGTCTCAAGAAGCCTGAACTCCTCAGCCTTCGCGCTCCTGGATTTGTGGTGCTCCAAACCGAGACGAGCAGCGCGGATATAACCGTTGTCCTGGTCTATGCCTACATAAGTTTCTTTTTTTGCCATCTGCTGTTCCTGTCCCTTCAATGCGCCGCAGACCAAAGTCTGCGGTTTTTATAAAAATTATGTATTGTCCGTATCATATTGTACATATTAAACCTGTTTTTTATCTGTTGTTAAATCGTTCCCATTGTCTCCCTTGAAGTATTGGTTTCACGGTATCTGGTTTTTATCAATTGGTTATTGTTAAGCTCCGGAGTCTGACTGCCGGTGCCAGAATACGCTATGCACGGGGCATTAACATCTCTTTGGTCGTAAAATACCTGAAACACATTATCAATGTCGGAACTATTGTAGTAATTCCACCAATATTTTGAAGTCATAACGCCTATGGCTCTATAAGCGGAGGCGCTATGAATCTTGCCATAGGAATTACTGATAAGAGGCACCGCTACCGCCACCTGACCATTCGGAGCAAAAAGATGCGCGGTTATGATCCCCATTTTTGCACTTGAACCGGTAGCATCATCATCGGGGCCTATACGGATATGTCTTCCTGAATACAGCGCAAGAACATCGTTCCGATTTGCAGCTATACCAAAATTTTTATCACTTACATCTTTACTCCAAGGCATTTTGGGGTTTGCGTTTTGGGCCCAATTATTTACAGCATCCTGCGGGTTTACGTTTCTATAAGTCAGGTTAAATTGAGAGTTTGCCGTACTACTGGTAGTAGATCCCAAATCGACAATTATATCGTTGCCCGGAGTTGTAAGAACCGTAACAGCACCGTCCATAGCACCGCCTCTCACCGTCAGTGGAAAATCTGCTCTGATAACAGTTGGAGCATTACCGTATACAATGGTACGTATTGCCGTTCCTGAATTATTATAAATAGTAACGCAACCAGTAATACATGCGTCTCCGGTCATGTTAACCCCAAACCGCAGTGAGCTTTCACCTGCACTGAAGTCGAGATCATAAAGTGTAATTCCATTGGCACTGGGGTCGCATTCCACACATGCTCTTTCGCTAACAATTTTAAGTTCGCTCTGAAATACATTGTCCAAAAGGTACGCCTGATCTCTACTTTCATGGTTTTCAACGCCTATGGCCAAACCGCCTCCTCTCCAGATGCCGGTTTCAGAGTCATAATACGAATTATAATCCCACTTGCCGCTGCCATAATTATTATAGATACCGCCCTCGGGTGGATTGAATATAGTAACTTTACTTCTAAATAAAGGCTTGTTGGCAGTATTGGTTATTCGTAAAGGTGAATTAAAATGCACCGGGCCGTCAATTCTTGAATTTGATACAAGACCGTCATAATTTTTCTGCCTTGTTCCCATAACAATTTCACTGTCATCAGGGTCAGTTTGATCCGTAAAATTCTGGTAAGCTGAACTTCCAAGCGGCGGCAGTGCGTTTATAGTCCATTCTAATTGCTTAATGTATGAAAGTCTTTTCCAATTGACTGTTGACACTAAACGTACATTGCCGGCAGGATTTGGAATTATTTCTACATTAACCGGTATAACATCCGTCCCATGAGTATGGGTAAAGTTGAATGTATTCAAAGAGGCGCCTGTTCTGTTTTTAAACCAGCTTGTACCCGTAAACAACCCAGCTTCAGCTGCTAAATAAGCTTTTACATCATCAAGAGATTCAACCTCCTGGCTTACTGTATTGCGGGAGACTCCCATAAGTCCGGCTACTCCGATACCCATTATAACGCACAGTGCCACTGCACCTACCAAAGCGGAGCCGTTTTCAGACCCAAACGCATTCTTCAAAGTTTTCATTAAAAAACTCCTCTCTCTCCTTAACGGAGAAAATAAGTACTTTTCGCCTGGTATTCTCATTCAAAGTTCATTTCAAAGTAAGGAAGTTTGCATCTGAAAGCCCCTCTCTCGACAGTTAGAGTGTAAGTATTTCCGCCTGACACTGTCATTAAAGAGACTGTTACTACAATACTTGCAACACTTCTATTAAGGAGAAAACCGCTCGGCTGCTCTTCGTTTAAAAACAAAGTATCACCAACTATTGTAAAAGGAGTCCAAATAGCGCCGTCGTCAGTTGTTTCCACAATACCATTGTTGAATCTGAAACCTGTTACATTTGCGTTTTCGACATCGTACATGAGAATCGAATTGGTATTTCTGTGTTCGGTATCGGTAAAGATGTTGGGATTTGTTCCAAGAGTAAAAACAATAGCGCTGTTGCCATTTAAAATAAGGTTTGAACCGCGCGCGCTGCGTGATATTTCATCCATAAGCGCTTCACACTGTCTTTGCATTTTCAGGTGCGCAACAGTTTCCGCCTGGCTTCTCAGGTACATCATGAAAAGGGCGTATCCGCCCAAAACAAGCACAGAGAGCAGCACCGCTGTTATAACAACTTCAACTAAAGTAAATCCTTTTTTATTGAGCTTGTTCATAGGGTTTTCGCCAAACGTTTAGTTAGTACCAACTCTTCCTGCGTTCCGTCAGAGGTATTCCAGCACAGGCTTATCGAAACAAAGTGAGTCGGTATGTTTGTCGTTATGTCTAAACTGTTAACATTAATATTTTCGGGCGTAATTAAAACGGTCATAGTACCGGTTAACGGGTTGTTGCCCCCAACTCTTTGGTCAATAACTATATTGTTAAAAATAACAGTTTCGTCTAAAACGAAAATAAGATCATCACTTTCATCCTCCTCATCGTTTTCCAATATGTAAGGGAGGTTTGCGTTATATCTGGCTTCGGTAAACACAGTCTCGAACATATTCATAATTATTGCCCGCGCCTGCCGTCTGTGATAATCATTCACCTGCATATCTGTGCTTTTGCGTACCACAGCTATCACGGCAAACACAGCAACAATTATTATAACTCCCGCAACAAGAAGCTCTACTAATGTAACGCCTTTTCTGCCGCGAAAAGAACTTTTAAAATGCTTAATAAACATCGCGCTGTCTCCGCTTTTTTAGTTGTTCATGTATGGCACAGTGGCTTTGATACTATTGTCTCTTAAATCCGTGACGGTTATGTTAATGCCGGTAATATTTACTTCGTGCGCCGCGGCGTCAAAATGAATATTCAGCTTGGCGGGGTCGTTTGGGGTAACAGTTCCATCGCCCGGAGGCGTTCCAATCCTTCTCCAAATGGTATTAGCTGCCGCCGCCGCGGTTTCCGCCAGGTTTTGAGCCGTGTCCTGGCGTGCCTGGCGCACATACCCGTTATACATGGGAATAGCAACTGCCGAGAGTATAAGCACTATAACCGCTACTACAATCACCTCTACGAGAGTGAAGCCATTTTTTTGAGATTTTTTCGTTTGCACCGCGGTCTCCTTTTTTGTATTTGGGGGCAGGTGCTGAGCCTGTCCCTGCTGCGCAATGTCTGCGTTGTTGCGTATCGTTGGGCGGACACGCTTGTCTGCCTCTATAATTATTATTGGACAGCCGCGAGGGTTGTCCTTACACAAATATATCGTCCACCCCGATTTTATCTGGGGATGTTGGTTTCTCTCCATCTTATCATTTCAAATACCATTGGTACATTTCCGCCGAAACTGCCGTCGCCGCCATGGTCGCCAGCCAGCGTGACGCCCGGGGCGTTCATCTCCCTCTGGTCATGCCACAGTTTTATGCAGTCATCGAATGTTCCGGCGTTTGAGTAGTTCCACCAGTATCTCGCTATCATATTTCCAACGATTTCATACGTGTAATTCTTGTTGCCGCCGCTAAAATTCGGTATAACTACCTGTCCGGCTTTAGCCATTAGCTGCGCTGTTATTGTATGGTTTCCGGCGTGGTCTAAGTAGAGATTATTGCCGGAATAAAACGCCAAAAGATTCCTGTTGTCATTACCTAACCCATAGTTGATATTCCTATTATCGATGCCGCCGTTTACGGTAACTCCGGTATAAGTCAGATTTTTGCCTGAGGCTAAATTAATGTGCAAATCGTTGCCGTCAGTTGTCCTCACGCTTACAACGCCTGTCATGTGGCCGTCTGTTACGGTGAGCGGAAAATCGGCGTGTATAATTGCTTCTGTACTATCATCCTGAGGGATGTTAAATGTTATTGTTTCCTGACTCGTTACAGTTTTGCCTTGCGGGTTTACGGTGTTTACACTGTAAACATAGTCTACCGTAGTACCGTTAAACCTCAGAGAGTTTATCCCGTTCGAAGAGGCGGGCAGAATCCACCATTCTATCCCATCATTGTCCGGCCCGCTCACCGCGGGCGGTTCTTTAAAAGTTACCTGATATTTTTGATCTGTGATCTCAAGCTTGTTTTGAAATATATCATCAAGCTTGCCTACTATATCACGTTCCACATAGTTTTCGGGAGAACTTCCGTTAGGCAGCGACAGCCCTCCTTTATTATACTGATTTTTATTTTTGGTACTTTTCAGATTCGGATCATATCTGTTGTAATACCCTGTGCCGTCTCCGCCATCCTCTTTTGAGGGAGGGTTGAACAGGGAGACAAGACCTCTGAATATGGGGCTGTCATTGTTTTTTATCCAAAGCGGCCCGTTAAAGTGTACCGGGCAGTCAAAAACCGATGTAGCCCTGAAGCCCTGATAGTTGCCGAAATTTCTGGCCTCCTTGCCGTTGTTCGCGTCATCTATAAAATATCCGAAGCGGCCGCTTGGCATATCTTTACCGTCCGATTCCGTAACTGTCCACTCAAGCATTTTGGTGTAGGGAAGTAAGCTCAGGTTCGCGGTTGATGTGATCCGCAGCATTCCCGGGTTTTCGTCTGAGTCCATAAGCTCAACCATCACCGGTATGCCCATATGCGCGGTATTAAAACCCTCGCCAGCCTGCGGCGTGGGGTTTGCTGTTCTGTACCACCTCGTACCTATATGAAGTCCCGCCTCAGCCGCTAAAAAAACTCTGGTATCGTCAAAAGTGTCAACACTCTGAGTGTGGGTATTGCGGGTGATTCCTATAAGTCCGGCAGTACCTATAGCCATTATGGCTGTCATAACCACAGCGCCTATTAAGATTGAACCTTCATTGCCGCCGGGAAATGGGCGCGCGCGGAGCCGCTCCCGCGGTATCGCGCGGAAGGACGCGACGCGGACGCTAATGGCTGTCTTTGCGATGATATTGAATAATTTTTTTATAATCTGCACAGGAAAACTCCTTCCTTAATGTGAAGGTTGACAGTGTCGCCGGCCATTACTGTCATTAAGGGAATATCAAGACTCACGGCAGTGCGGTTGCTGTTGAGGGTAAACCGCCGCATATGCGCGCTTACGGAGGAGATCTTTACAGTATCGTTTGCTATGATAAATGGACGCCAGTCAATGCCGTTGTCGCTTATCTCAATGTAGTTATTCGTAATATTGTAAGCGATCATAAGATTATTATCGAAGTCAACAAGAGCGACAGTCAAAGTTGTAACGTCTGTTTTATCTATAAGGGCAAAATCGGAATTTTTGAATTCGGTTAATGTAAAAACGCGGCTTGCGGCGCGTACCCTGCGCCCGAAATCATCCATTAACCCGTCGTAGTTTCTCTGTATTTTGAAATCAGCGGTCAATTCCCGCGAATTTTTTATGTACATGGTAAAAAGGGCGTAAAGACCCATGGCCAGTACTGCTATAAGTATGCCCGCGACAACGGTTTCAATGAGGGTGAAGCCTGCTGACTTACCGGACAGATACTGGCGCGGACGCGCTGGCGGCTGGCTGCCGCTATTACGATATGCTGATATATTTTTCATTCTGTGGCCGCCAGTATTTTGCTTAATGTTACAGTGTCCATAACCTCGCCAATTTCCGTCCATATGACCATTGCCGTAACCCTGTGAATATCTACATTCAAAGCGCCCGCGGTAACCTCATCATGTTCGACCTTTAAACTCAACCTTCCCATAAGGGGTTCTGAGTGAAGATCTCTGCTGTCAATAACTACGTCAAACTCAGTTTCAAAAGATGTCTGATCAGGTTGAATTTGATACTTGCCGTTGCCGTACAAACCGCTCGCGTACATCCTGTAATCGAAATCCCGTTCAAAAATTTCCATAATAATCATACGCGCCTGTCTTGTGTGGTGGTCTTCCACATCAATGTCGGTTGCTTTGCGTACAACTACGATCACAGCGAATGTGGCTATGATCATTATGACCGCGGAGATTAATAGTTCCACTATTGTAAATCCGCCTTTTTTAGTGTACAACCTGCCGTTTGCCGGGCTTTTATTGTTTTTAATCATCATGTTGATATTTACCCCCGCAACGGCCAGAGGCCATTCCTTAGAGTTATTTATTTTTTAAAAAGACATCCCGTACTGACAAACTCTGTGGGTTGAAACTGAAACCCACGATTAAAAATATTGCGCCCCGTAGGGGAGCATATCACGCTTGCGTGGGGCTTAAGCCCCGCGCAGTTTTTTTGTCAAACAGCAGGAATACTCAATTAACACCGCAAAATATAAATTCATCCCTGTGATCAATGTCAAAATCTGTCAAAATTTGTTTATACTCATTAATAAACGTTCTTTTTTTGTGGTGTCTTTCCTGGTTTTCTATATACCTTGTACCTTGTTACTACCGGAATCTGAGATTTCGCGTAAGAAAAAGCTCCATAGCCGCTTTGCCATTTAAATTTGCCTTTGGTCAACTTTTGCCGGTTAATCCATTCAGAGCTGCTGCCTTTAATATGCTGCATTATTTCCGATATTGATTGCGCAGGACGCAATCCAAACAAAACATGTATATGATCCGCATACTCCGCCAACCGCCAACGTCTTGTTCCCACGGCTTTTTATGATACCCCCTATGTATTGGTGCAAATCATCCTGCCAGCTACTGTCTATCAGGGATGCCCTGTATTTAACGGCAAATACCGCGTGGCTCCCTCCCCCCCTCCGTGGGTTGAAACCCACGGTTACAGATATTGCACCCCTAAAGGGGTGCGGATTCTCCCGCGCCCCGTAGGGGAGCGTATCATGCTTGCGCAGGGCTTCAGCCCTTCGCACTCTTCGCTTGCGCGGGGCTCCCAACCCTGCGCTCTCCAAAGCAAGATCTCCCAAACATCACAAACCTGCCGAACTGTCAAAGAACCTTATCGTTTACAAAATCTCTTATATATCTATAAAAACGTACCGCTTGTTTTCTGAGTTTATGGTACTGCCGGTTACTGCCTTTTTTATATCTGTATCGGAAGTATCTTTTATGTTTTTGGTAATTACCCGGCCATCCTCTGTGGATGACCGGGTAATTATTAAAGTTATTAAAATGTTATTCTATCGCACCTGTACTGGCTCGCACCGTTACAGCGGGAGCAGTTGCTGCTATAGCTGTATTTATGTAAGACAATGTTACATCACCAGCAGCTGGAGTGTCAAAAGTGACGAGCATACCTTTAGGAATTATAATCTGACTGGTATTCGCCCCTGTGCCAATTGTGATTAAACCTGCTGATGTATCTGTTGCTGCTGTTGTTATCTCCACGGCATTGTTAGTTTGAACAGCGGCGCCTACACCGGAGGCTATGGAACCGGCCGCGTTTTCAAGAGAAGCTATTCTTGAATCTCTTATGTACCCGTTATAAAGCGGAATCGCCACAGCAGCCAAAATCAAAACAATAACAGCGACAACGATAACTTCAACCAGCGTAAAACCTTTTTTGTTTTTAAGTAACTTAGTCATTAGTAATTCTCCTTTTAAATGAAGTAAAAATGGAAAGAAAAGATGTTGAAAAAAAGTTTAAAGTTAATTAAACGAAAAGTAACTTAAAGTAACCGTTAAACTTATCAGTTCTGTCCGTGTCCTCCTTTTCTTCACCTTTGTTTATTGTTTAGTGAGTTTTTAGTTTATTTATAGTTCAAAAGATACTTTGTTTTCTTTTGTTTTTCGCCCTAATCTGTACCGAGTGCTTCGTCAAGCCTCTGCTTTTCGCGCAAGCTGTAAGCTTAATTCATCATATGCCCTTACCGCTTTCGGCAGCTCAAAAAAGTGCGGGCTCATCTTGTCTGTAAGCCAGTTGCCGCGCGTTACCTCACAGGGCCTAAATTCCGAGTGAAATTCTTTATGGTTTTTAAACAACACAAAATCTATTACACTAATAACTACCGTTGGCGGCAGATCGCGGTAATCTTCGCCCGTCGCAAGCGCCCCCGAATACAAAAGCGCCCAACAATACAGCGACCGCTCAGGATAATCGCCCTCATCGCTGACCTGTATCTCAAGGTCTGCAAACCGCCCCTTAATCCACATGTTTATGTCAAGGCGGGAACTTTTATCGCCTGCAACCGCAGGAGGCATATCAGAGTTCTTTACCCTGAGATCATCAATGCTTTCAAGCCGTATGTTGAGAAACTGAGAAACAAGGCTCATCAACAAATCCTTGTTTTATATGAATAACTTTTTGAAAAGAACATCGCTCTTGAAAGTATACTCAAGTTTAGCCATCGCCTTTACCCTATCGTCAAAGCGTTAATATGATACATACGTTACTGCCGTAATGAAAAGTACTTTATTACCGGAATTTCAAAGAACGGAACCGTATCTGTTTTATGTATGCGGAATGGTCGCGGACCGTTCCCCGCACCACTACTTGATAATCTTTCCGATTGAAAAGATCGGCAGATACAGGGCTATAAGTATTCCGCCTACAATCGCGCCCAGCGTTACGATTAAAATCGGTTCTATAATAGACGCTATGGAATCTACGGTGTTTTTGATTTCGCGTTCATAAAATTCCGCTGATTTGCGTAAGAGTTCATCTATTTTACCGCTCTCTTCGCCTGTTGAGACAAGCTGGGTTACAAGTATCGGAAACTCTTTGGTCTTAGCAAGCGAGGCGCTGAGAAGCTCGCCCTGCTTAAGATCGTTATAGACCGCTTCGAGCGCTTTTGCGTAGTGCTTGTTGCTTACAGCGGCTCCGGCAATCTGTGTCGCCTCTAAGATAGGCGTACCGCTGTTCATAAGAAGCGCCATTGTACGGCTGTAAATAGCAAGTATATTTTTTCTCAAAATTATTCCAAATATTGGAAATTTAAGCAGATACTTTTGCCACAGGTAGCGTGTAACCTCAATATTCATTGCGACAAAAAACGCGATTATCATAATGAATATGCCAAGAATGACAAACGGCGCGTTAAATCGTATGGCGTCGGACATCGCTATAAGAACAAGGGTGGGTTTGGGGAGAGTAGCGCCAAAACCGCTGTACATATCTTTAAAGACAGGAACCAATTTTATAAGAATTCCAATAACAATAACGGCAACAAATCCGCCGATAGCGGCAGGGTAGCGCATAGCGGCCTTAACTTTGGCTTTCATCGCCTCTGCGTTTTCCATATAATTGGCGAGCTCATCAAGCACCTGGTCAAGCGCCCCCGAGACCTCGCCTGAACGCACTACGGACACGTACATGTTATTGAACGCGCCGGGATGCTTCCCGATTGCGTCGGAGAAGGTGGATCCCATCGCTATATCTTCGCTGATCTTCTCAAGAATTCGTTTGAACGTTGCTTTCTCATTGCGCCCCAGCTGCTCCAGAGCTTTTGGCAGAGCTACGCCGCCATTAATCATAGTGGCAAGCTGGCGTGTGAAAAATACCATTGTGGCGTAATTCACTTTGGTTTGCGATTTGAGAATAGCTTCATTAATTTTATCAAAAAACGAACGATTCTTGAGCGTTCCGTCAAAGTTGAGCTCTTCAACAGAGACCGGAACGAGCGATTTCTCCTCAAGGCGCGAGATAACCTCATCAACGGAGTTGCCATCCATCTGTCCGGTAAGAAGGTTGGCCTGCGAGTCGCGTACTTTATATGCGTATTTTCCCATTTTTTGTCAACTTTCTAAGATTTTGAATTTTGAATTTTGAATTTTGAATTCAAAAGATTGAATTTTCGGTCACAAGCCGGGTAAACCTTCTATTTTGATATTTAGGCCCTTAATTCAAAATTAAGAATTTAAAATTCAAAATTTATCTACTACTCTTCGTATTCTTCTTCATTCTCATTGGTTGTGTGGTCAAAATCATCTAACAGTTCCTGGGCCATCTCCTCCTGCATCTGCTTGAGTTCGATATAGGAACCCGAATATCCAACCGCTGACTTTTTCTTTTTACAAGGGATAGCGTCTTTAATTGAAATACCTATTGAGGCCCAGATTGATGAGCGTGTGAGCCAGGTGTTGGTTTTGTCTTTCTTTTCTATATTGGGGGCCGCGCTTAAGCCGAGGTTCAGGTACGCTTTGCTCTTAGGATCGTGAAGAGTGATGGAACCGTGAACGCGGAACTGCTCAAGGAATTCACCTTTAAGCTGAGTTATGGCTTCTGTGTAAAAAAATCCTGAATCAACGACTACATAGTTATTGTCTTTATCATAACCCATAATAGGAAGCTGTTGAACCGACCGGCAGGAAACCTCTTTATTCACTTTAAACACATTATATCTGGCTCCTATCTCAATATCTACGAAATGGGAAGGGTGCAGGATGAGACTTGCGTAGGGGACGTGCATTGTCCCGGAGGTTCTTCCATCTTTAGTCTGGTAATATTTGCTGTCCTTGATATCGCCCCCCTGGTTCCAGTGCAATGTATCAAGCTCTGAATATTTGAGGTAATACCCATCGTATCCCGCGGTTAAAGAGAGAACGGAGAGCAGCTTCGGCAGATACAGCGCCGCGCCTCCGGTTGCCGACAGGCTAATATCCACGCCGGTGATCTTGGGGTCTGAGTAAGCGTGAGATCCCCCGATTCCGGCGGAGAAACGAATAAACCTTACGGGTGAGTAGTGCAGGCGGGCCATGTGCGAGACTAAGGAGGAACCTCTGAAATTAAACCATTCAGGCTGAGAACTTCCATCGGGCTTAATAGGCAGCGCCGCGTCAAAATTGTACAGATCAGGGTGTCCGATCATCATTACGTTGTATTCCACAGCTACTGAATTTGAGGTCATGTTCTGCGGGGGAACGCCGACTCCCTGTGCGTAAACAGCTGTTATAACGGTAAAGATTGCGGCGGAGAGAAGCTTTTTCATCGTACTGTCCTTGTCCTTGTAAGTTTGCGTTTATTACAATATGCGAATATACAATATGTCGGTTTACTAAATCCATAACAGTACAGGAGGGTTTCTTGCAATACGACAGGATGAACACTGTTTAGAAATTTTTGAATCACAAACGTCCATTGTTGTTTTTGAGAACATAAATGTAAGTGTAATATTCCTGACCCTATGGTGTTTGATACACTGCGCCTGATAAAATTTAGGACACATTACTAAAATAACTGCTTGTTCAATTCGTACGCAAATATTTCGCCAATTTTTTGGATGCATAAGCAGGATATGAATACTAAAATTTATCCCAAACGCGAGTTACCGTTCTAACGCACACAAATAGTCATTGGGCTGTATCCTTTTTGCTTTTACCGGCCTGTATGCGTTTGATAATAGATGCGCGCTTTTCGTTTGATACAGGCTTAGCAATATGTAAGCTCCTTTTATAATATATAGATTACATTATATTATAACGGCCACAAATATGTCAAATGATAAATCGCGATACTGGAATATGGTAATAAAGGATTTGCATACATTGAATTATAAATTACAAATAAAGTCAAGAACAAAACAAAGCAAAATTCAGATCTCTTTCCGCTTGTTTTATTTGTAATTTGTATGTTATTTCTCCCTTGCGTAACGTTTACAATTTCAGAGATATCTAACCGTAGTAGGTACTGCAAATTACAAATTATAATGTACAATATACAAACAAGTTAATTGAAAAAGCTTGGAGGCAATTTGGCGCGAATGGACACACAATGAAAAATATGCTGACAGTTCTTTTCACCGCGTCTCTTTTCGGCTGTATCTCCAAAACATCCGTAGATAAATACGAAACAATTGAAGTTACCCGCGGATCGATAGAGAAGGTGATAGTGAGCAGCGGGACGCTTGAGCCTGTTGGTTCTGTTGAGGTGGGGACGCAGGTATCGGGTACGGTTGAGAAGGTATTTGTTGACTTTAACGATACTGTGCGTGCGGGGCAGATAATTGCCGAGATTGACAAAGTTCTGCTTTTGAGCAGACTCACCGAAACGCGGGCATCTTTAGTGAGGGCGCAGGCGCTTCACGCGCAGGGCGAGGCTGAACTTGGGCGAAGCGAAACGCTGCATGAGAAGAAAATTATCTCCGATCAGGAATTAATGAGATACCGTACCGACTATCTCACGCAGAAAGCTTCGCTTCAGGCGGCGGAAGTAGCTGTGGAGATAGCTGCCGCAAATATAAAATACGCTACGATACGCTCTCCTGTAAAGGGAACTGTTATAAAGCGCAATATTGAGGCGGGGCAGACTGTGGCTGCGAGCCTCAGCGCCCCCACGCTGTTTATTATCGCGGAAGATTTAAAGCGGATGAGAATCATGGCGCAGGTTGACGAAACAGATATAGGGAAAATCCGTACGAATCAGGAAGTGCGGTTTTCCGTTCAGGCTTACCCGGATAAATCTTTTACCGGAAGCGTGAGTCAGATAAGGCTTCAGCCTGAGACTATTCAAAACGTGGTAACATATACGGTGGTGATCTCCGCGGCTAATGATGAGGGGATACTTTTACCAGGTATGACCGCAAACGTGGAGTTTGTTGAGGAGAGGGCGGACGACGCGCTTTTGGTTCCTTCATCGGTGTTTCGTTTTCAAGCTCCGGAAGCCGCGCAAAAAAAACTTGAGGAGATGCGCGTAAAGGCGCTTGCGGAACGCGGAGGAGGCGATGGACCACCCGCCGGTACGCAAAAGGGAGAGGCAGGCCGCGGGGGCCGCCAGTCCATGGAGAACGCGGGCAGGGGAGGCGCGGGTTCGCGCGGCAGGCAGGGAGGCGGAGCATTCAGAAGAAATGTACTGTGGACGCTGGACGGGAATAATGAACTTACGCCTGTTCTTGTGCGTACCGGTATTACCGACGGCTCTCTTACCTCTATAAGCGGGGGAGAGGAGCTTTATGAGGGGCTTAAGATTGTGACGGGTATGGTGAATACAAAGCAGGGTCAGAAGCAGGGCAGGTCTCTGCTGCCGCAGCAGAGCGGGCCGCCCGCGGGTATGCGGAGGATGTAGAGAAGAGGACATCCGCAAGGAATGTCCGTACAAAAGATATATCCGTAGGAACAGTAGCGGCAGCCCCGTATCACGCGTAAGAAACGTCAGGGAGAACAGGCATCAGATGGAAGGCCTGATTAAAATTTCGTCGATCAGCAAAACATACCGTATGGGTGATGTTGAGGTTAACGCACTAAGGGGCGTTGACCTCAACATCAGCAAGGGTGAGTTTGTGGCGGTAATGGGAGCCTCAGGGTCTGGAAAGTCAACATTGATGAATGTTATCGGGTGCCTTGATGTTGCGGATAAGGGATCATATTCACTTGACGGCAAAGAGACATCTCATTTAAAAAGGCGGGAGCTTGCGGATCTTCGTAACAGTAAGATAGGTTTTGTGTTTCAGAATTTCAGCTTGCTTGCCCGCACGACCGCGCTTGAAAACGTTGAACTTCCGGCTCATTACAGCCGCGGCGGTAAAAAAGTTGATCACCGCGCCGCCGCCCGCGCCGCTCTTGTAAAGGTGGGTCTTGGAGCCAGGCTTGACCATATGCCGAATCAGCTCTCGGGAGGCCAGCAGCAGCGTGTCGCGATAGCGAGAGCTATTGTGAATGATCCGCCGCTTATCTTGGCGGATGAACCAACGGGCGCGCTTGACACTCAAACCTCACTTGAGGTCATGGCGCTTTTTAAGGATCTTAATAACAGCGGCAAAACCATTGTACTTGTCACACATGAACCAGATATCGCACTGCACGCGAACCGCCTTATAAAAATGAGGGATGGGATTATTATTAGTGATGAGTTGATGCGGAAATAAAATGTGATGCAGAAATAATCTTTTATGAATAATGGATTGCGTTTTTGGTTGAGGCATAGAGGGCATCCACAGGGGGCTGCCCGTACATAGATATAGTGTGCGCGCGAATACAGGACGCGGTAAATCGCGCCCATTGGTAGGGGCGCCCCTCGCGGGCGCCCTGTCACGCATATATATAAGACATTCGGCGCAAAAAGGGCGCCCCTCGCGGACGCCCTGTCACGCATATGTATAAGGCATTCGGCGCAAAAAAGGGCGCCCCTCGCGGGCGCCCTGTCACGCATATGTATAAGGCATTCGGCGCAAAAAGGGCGCCCCTCGCGGACGCCCTGTCATGCATATATATAAGGCATTCGGCGCAAAAAAGGCGCCCGCAAGGGACGCCCTGTCACGCATATGTATAAGGCATTCGGCGCAAAAAAGGGCGCCCCTCGCGGACGCCCTGTCACGCATATGTATAAGGCATTCGGCGCAAAAAGGGCGCCCGCAAGGGGCGCCCGTACAAAGAAAAAGGAGGGCAGGGCGAAATCCCGGCCCCATGTATAGATTTTAAAATTTTTGTATTTTAAACGCAGGGTTATATACGGAATGCGATTCACCGGACTTATCAAAACCGCGGGAAAAAGCGTGCTGCGCAATAGAGTGCGCTCTCTTTTGACAATGCTTGGAATTATTATAGGCGTTGCGTCTGTAGTTGTTATGGTTGCTGTCGGCGAGGGCGCGCAGGTTGAGATCCGCCAGCAGATCGAATCTATGGGTACAAATATACTTATGGTGATGCCTGGATCGATGAACGCCCGCGGAGGAGTCCGCGAGGCGGGGTCCAGTCGCACACTTACGCTTACCGATGTGGAACGGCTTTCTACCGCGGTACATGGTATCGCCGCGATCTCTCCTGTGTCGCGCGCAAGCGGGCGGCTTATTGGGGGAGTTGGCAATTGGCAGACCTCCGCAATGGGTGTTACCCCCGACTTTCTCACTGTGCGCAACTGGAGTTTATCTGATGGAGAGATGTTTACACAGAGGGATGTTCAAACAGCCGCCAAGGTAGTTGTCATAGGGAAAACAGTCGCGGATGAACTTTTTCCATCTCAGGATCCGGTTGGGGCGGCTATTCGCATAGGCTCTTTGCCTGTACGGATAACAGGCGTACTTACGCCGCGCGGTCAGAACGCCATGGGGCAGGATCAGGACGATATAGCTTTGCTGCCCGTAACAACGGTAATGCGGCGCATGAGCGGAAACCGCTTCATCAACCAGATAATGATAAGCACAACGTCGATGGATATATTGCCGCAGGTAGAGGAACGGGTTGAAGAGGTTCTGCGTGAAAGCCACAGACTCCTTCCTGGAGATGAGAATGATTTTATTATCAGAAATCAATCTGAAATTATGGAAAGCGCGACTGAAACAGCGCGGGTCATGACAGCGCTTTTAGGGGCCATAGCCGGAGTGTCTCTTATAGTGGGCGGAATCGGGATAATGAATATAATGCTTGTTTCGGTTACCGAGCGTACAAGAGAGATAGGTATAAGGATGGCGGTTGGCGCAAGAGAAGTCGATATCCTATTGCAGTTTCTTATAGAGTCGATAGTATTGAGTATTACAGGAGGAGCCATCGGCGTGGGATTGTCGTTTCTTCTGGCGTGGTTGTCAAACGATATTATCGGGTTAAAGACGGTTCTTGACCCAGCTACAATTGTTTTATCGCTTTGCTTTTCCGGTTTTGTAGGCGTGTTCTTTGGTTTTTATCCCGCGCGTAAGGCAGCGAGACTTAATCCTATTGAGGCGCTGAGGTTTGAATAGGGCAATTGAAGTGTACCCCGGCTTTAATAATTTTCGGTTATAGCATGTTAGATGCGGCCCGACTGCAAGCTGTTCTTATATGGATGCAGGCACGCGCACGGATAGATGGGGCATGCGGCGCGGCAACAGACAGGTCGTCCTTACGGTATTTTTGCGGTATGGTAAAGCGGTAAGCGGGCGGCAGGCTGCCGCCCTTACAAGGACATATCATTGTTTATTTGTAGTTTGCTTTTACAACCCTGTCTCTGTCTGCCAGATCTTTGATAACGGAGATGTTTTTCCATCCGTTACCGTAAAGAATTTCGGGAACGCTTTCTCCCTGGTCATATCCGATTTCCAAGTAGATACGTCCGTTATCCTTAAGAACCATTGGCGCCGATACTGAGATGGTTCTGTAAAAACCGAGTCCGTCCTCACCGCCGAAAAGCGCTCCGTGAGGTTCGTAATCAGCTACACTTTTATCAAGAGTCTGCATTTGAGATAATGAGATATACGGCGGATTGCTGACTAAAAAGTCAAATTTTTCAGTCTGCTTAAAAGCGCTTAACATATCGGCGCACAGCGGTTTGACATTGTTTGGGATGTTGCGGGAAGCAACTCTCAACGCTTTAAAGGAGATATCAACGGCAACGGCAGTCCACGCGGGGTTGTTTGCGGTAAGCACGGCAGCCAAAATGCCGCTTCCTGTGCCGATATCAACAAAAACGGCCTCACTGCTTTTTTCAGCGTTCAGCACAGTTTCAACAAGTGTTTCGGTATCCGGTCTTGGGATAAGAACGTCGCGGTTTACAAAGAATTCACGGTCATAAAAGTAAACGCTGCCCAAAATATATTGCAGGGGTTCACCGCTCAACCGCCGCTTGACTATGGATTCGATCCGGTTCAGATCGCGGCCGGTGATTTTTTTTTCGCAACCGGTGTAAATTTGAGTTCGGGAGATATTCAATGAATACCCTATGATTAGTTCGGCGTCGCTTTGGGCGAATTCTCCCAGGAGCGGGGACAGTTCTCCTTGAAGTTTGCGTAATAATTCGGCTATTGTCATAGTAGATATCCATGCGCGGCGTGTATGCGCGGCACACGGGCGGCAGGTTGCCGTCCGTATATGGATGTGTCTGTAATGTGATATGCGGGCGGTGGGGGAGGGCGTTGCCCGCAACGCCCGTACGGAGATTGGGAAGTAATCGCCAAATGTGTTTGCTTTGTTGGATGGCGTTGCCCGCAACGCCCGTACGGAGAGTGGATGCGTGATGTGGGGGTGGTCATAAGAGAGCGCTCTTACGGTTCGCTGTTTATGCGTTCGTTAAGATCGGCAATAGAGAGCGCGTCTATGAGTTCATCCATATCGCCATCTATAAGTTTGTCTAAATTATAAAGAGTAAGATTAATGCGGTGATCGGTCACCCGGTTTTGCGGGAAGTTATAGGTACGGATTTTAGCGCTTCTGTCGCCTGTGCTTACCATGCTTTTGCGCGCCGCCGATTCCTGCGCCTCTACCTTGGCAAGTTCCATTTCATAGAGGCGGGTTTGAAGCACTTTCATCGCTTTTGCCTTGTTTTTGTGCTGCGATTTTTCGTCCTGGCAGCTTACTGTGAGGCCTGAGGGCACATGTACTATGCGAACCGCCGAATAGGTCGTATTTACGGATTGACCTCCGGGGCCGCTGGAACAGAACAGGTCGATGCGCAGATCATTCGGATCGATTTGTACTTCAAACTCATCCGCTTCGGGGAATACAGCCACAGACGCGGCGGAAGTGTGAACCCGTCCCTGAGTTTCGGTAAGCGGTACGCGCTGAACGCGGTGTACTCCGGACTCATACTTAAGCGTGCCGTAGGCGTTATTTCCGCTTACATTAAGAATAATCTCCTTTACGGCGTTCAGATCTCCGAAGCTTGATGAGAGAACTTCAACACCCCACCCTTTTTTTTCGATGAAATGCATGTACATGCGGTAGAGGTCTGCCGCGAAAATTCCCGCTTCTGTCCCGCCTGTTCCCGCGCGGATCTCAAGGATCGCGTTTTTGAGGTCTTTAGGATCGCGCGGCACTAAAAGCATTTTTACTTTTTGTTCATATTCCGCAAGCTGCGGTTCCGCGGTGTCAAGCTCCTCTTTAGCAAGCTCAAGCATCTCAGCGTCGCTTTCGGTTTCAAGAATCTGACGGGCGGACGCGATGTTATTTGCCAGATCAAGATACTTTTTAAAAGTGGGCAGACTGCGGGTAAGGTTATTGTATTCCCTGCCGATTTTCTCCATTTTTGACGGATCGGAAGTGACCTCAGGCGAAGCCATTTTTTCTTCTAATTCCCGCTGCCGTCTTAAGACGTTTTGTACTTTTTCAATAATCAAGCGGCCGCCTTCAGAGCCGTCGAAGCGACTTCAAGTTGAGTGTTGTCAGGGGCGCGGGTTGTGATCTTCTGCAGCCACAGTCCGGGTTTTATCAGAAGCCCCACAACAGGTAACCGCTGGTATTTATCGGAAAGTTTAAGTACCTCATAAGAAAATCCGCTGACCAGAGGTATAAGTAAAAGATGAACGCCAAGCCTGTGCGCTACATTTACAAATTGTCCGAAGTACTGTATGTAAAGCGCGTCAATTATGGTAAACAGCAGTATGCTTGAGATCCCTACAAGTATTAAAAAACTTGTGCCGCAGCGGGGGTGAACCGTAGGGTAGCTTGACATATTGTCAATAGTAAGCTCCTTACCGTCTTCATAGGTGAAAATAGCCATATGCTCCGCGCCATGGTATTCAAAAACCCGCCTCATCTCTTTCCACAGGCTTATGGCGGCCAGGTAAGTTAAAAACAGAAAAATACGTATTACGCCCGCGGAGAGATTAAAGAGCAGGGGAGAGTCCTTGATAAATTCGATACGGTTTACAGTCCACATCGGGGCGTACATAAAGAGCCCTATTGATATCCCAAGCGCAAGCAGCATGTTAGCGGCGAAAAATAATTTCTCTTTAACGGAGTTTTCTTTTTTAGGTTTCTCTTCAGTTTTTTGCTCAGCTTTAGCGGCTTGCTCATCTTCTGCCGCGATATCCGCGGAGCGCGCCAGCGCTTTATACCCTAACTTAAAAGATTCGTACAGATTTATCGCTCCCCGGACAATAGGGAGCGCGTACCATGTTTTGGGCTGGCAGATGGAGACAAAGGGTTGATCTTCAATAACCATCCCGCCGTTAGCGCGGCGTACGGCCCATGCTACTTTCTCCTTGCCGCGCATCATTACCCCCTCAATAATCGCCTGTCCGCCGACTTTGTTTTTTGGGGCTGAAATAGAGAGCAGTATGCTTGCGGGCATTGAGAGAAACCAAAGCGTGTATTTAAAAAACAACATTTTTAGTAGTGATCCTGTTTTGCTATTGAGAGTTTTTTTAGTTGTGACTATACTATTTAAGATGCTTGATTTATCGTTCTCGTTGATAGGATGAATATCCTCGATATGTATTAAGATAATGTAACGGTCACAGACCGCTCCCCGCGTTGGCCATCAATATGTTTGATTCATCATTATTGCCGGCCGTTCCCCGCACAGACTACCCAAATACGCCTGTTTTATATTTTTATTGCCGGGTAAGATAAACCCCGGCGCCCCTATCATCACTAATAAAAAAGACGGAAAAGGATTGCTCCTCTTCCGCCGCGGTTTTATAAGTATGTAAAGCTATTCTTCCTTTTGTGACTTCTGGTAGCGCTTGCGGAAGCGGTCAACACGGCCGGCGCTGTCGATAAGCTTTTGCTTGCCTGTGTAATAAGGATGGCAGTTATTGCAGATATCAACCGGGGTGCTGCCGATTGTCGCGCGTGTCTCAATGACGTTGCCGCATGAACAGGTGAAGGACGCGCTTTCGTATTTGGGATGAATCTTCTCTTTCATCTTATCCTCTCTACGGATTTTATAGTTTTAATAGGAATTTCAGAGTTTATAAGGGTAGCAAAAAATAATACGTCATAAAATAGTTTATAACTCTCAAATGGTCAAGTTTTTTATAAAAAATTAAATTTTTTGCGCCCGCGTTTTCTTTGTTTTCTTTAAAATTATTATTCTTATGTACTACGGTTGTATGGGCGGAATATTTAAGCGGACGGAGAGATAATCTCAGTGACCTGAAGGGGTACACAGCCGTAAAGGCTGTCTCTAAAGCCCCGTGTTGAAATACGGGGCAGCGGGTAGCGCTGCGGATAGGAAGCGTGCGTTGGGAGTTGGGAGTTGGGAGTTGGAAAATAGGAGGGCGTTGCGCGCAACGCCCGTACAGTTTGTTAGTAGGGTTAGGCGTTGTTTTTGTGCGTGGCGGGAAGATATAATGGGGCTGTGCGCCCTTTCAGGGCGCGGAGAATAATGCGCTATATATATACGGGAAGTAAACAAAGAGGGCAGTACAGGACTGCCTTCTCTGTTAGGTTTTGTCTGCCGTTAGACGATTATTATTCATCTTCTTCAGTATCTGGGGCTCCTTCAGGCGGAGTCAGTACTCTGCTGATTTTATGAACAATACCATTTTTAGCTTCAATGTCAGGTTCAACAATATTTGCTACATAGTTAAGCTGGACGATCTCAGCCGATTCTTCACCCCCGTCGATTGTTCTGACGTTGATAATCCTATTGTCAAAACGAGAGGTTACGTTGGTTCTGTTTTCTAAATTCTCTAAATTAAGTCTACCGCTTGCCATATGATAAAGCAGTACTTCGCGAAGTCTGGCCGAATCGCCGAAAAGTTCTTCACGCGCGTCTTCGGACATCAAATCGAAAGCCGCGTTAGTCGGAGCGAATACTGTGAACAGTCCCTGGTTCTGCAGCATATCGGTGAGTCCCGCGATCTCAAGCGCTTCTTCAAATGTGCTTAAATCACCTTCATCACTGATTACCTGAGCCAGAGTCGGGCCATCTCCAACGCCAACACCTGAGTTATCGTCGTCATCATCATCGCTGCAGCTTACAACCATGCACGCGGTTATGAATAGAGCTGTTATGAGAGCTATTGATTTTTTGCGTAACATAGGAACCCTCCTTGAGATTTTTAAGGTGCACTTTATTTTCCGCCGATGTCTCGGCTTTATCAGTCTTAAAGAGCAATATGGATACCAAAGGCAAATTACAATGTAAATGCACAATTTACAATGTACAATGTACAAATTACAATGTACAATGTACAAATTAAAAACAGGGAAAATAGCGGTTGTATATCATGCACTGTAGTATATTATGAAAGAAGCGCAGAAAGGGTTGGATTTTTCTGTAATTTGTACACTGTACATTATACATTGTAATTTGGAGTACTTATGGATCCGGTATCTATAGCCAGAAGCGCCCAAATGATAGACGCCCTTAATAAAACGATGACGATATCGAATATTAAGATGACGCAAATGGCTGAAAAAATCATGAAAGCCGCGGCAGGGGTTAATGTGACTGTTTCGCGGGAGATGGGCAAAGGTGAACTGGTGGATCTGACGGCATAATTTTTCACCAGCTTGCCGCTGGTTTGTTCCCGCTGTTTCTATGCTTTCTTCTGAATAACTTGTACAGCATTTGCTGTCCGATTGTGTTTAAACAATGGTAATAAAATCTTGACGATAAGGAATATGTGTTGAGTATTAACACATCTTGCGCATTGATAGTCACAACTAAAAGAGGCGCGGCATGTATTAACACACCTTGCGTACCGGCAATCACAATTAAAATAGGAAATATGTGTTGAGTATTAACACATCTTGCGCATTGATAATCACAACTAAAAGAGGTGCGGCAGGTACTAAATACACCTTGCATACCGGTAATCACTACTAAAAATGGATAAATTTGGGAAAGATTTGACAGAAGGGAGTATCCCGCGCCATTTGCTTTCGCTTGCGGTACCCATGCTTCTGGCTAATTTGCTTAGCGCGGGTTACGGTTTGGTGAACGCGTTTTGGGTTGGCCGTTTTATAGGCAGGGAGGCTATGGGAGCGATCGCGGTGAGCTTCCCGGTGATTTTTATATATGTGGGGGTAGCGGCCGGGGCAACAGTTGCTACGACTATACTTGTTTCTCAGTTTTACGGCGCCCGTAATTATCTTATGGTAACAAAAACCGTAAGTACTTCTTCTGTTTTAGCGATTATTTTGGCGGTTCTCTCAAGTGTTTGCGGAATTCTGTTTGTAGACAGGATACTTACTGTTCTGGGAACGCCGGAAACGATTTTTCCTTTAGCTTCCTCCTACCTGCGGATTACTTTTTTAGGTATTCCCTTAATGTTTTTGAGCCTTTTGGTAACGTCAATTCTGCGGGGGGCAGGGGATACCAGAACGCCTCTTTATTTTATGGCCGCCGGGCTTTTCTTAAATACGGTGCTTGATCCGATTATGATTATGGGTATAGGGCCGTTTCCAGCGATGGGGCTTAACGGCGCGGCGTGGGCTACAATCATCTCCTCATTTGTTTCGCTTAGCCTGGGGGTGATATATTTAAGACGTAAAGGCGGTGTGATAGCGGCGGGCATAAACCGGCTTAAGCTTGACGCGGGTATCGCAAAGTTAATTTTCAAAATAGGTTTCCCCTCTATGATTCAGCAGTCTGCCCTGGCATTGGGAATAGCCGCCGTTACATCACTTGTAAATTCTTTCGGCGCCGCGGCCGCGGCCGGTTTTGGTGTTGCCGGCAGGATAGACTCTCTTGCCTTTCTTCCCGCCCAGTCTATGGGGCTTGCGGTTTCAGCTATTACGGGTCAAAATCTCGGAGCGGGCAGATACGACAGAGTTCAAAGCATTTTCAAATGGGCGATGCTTATGACACTTGCGATAACGCTCTTTTTTTCCATCTTTTTTGTGACGATTCCCGGCATGCTTCTGTTCCCCTTTACAACCGATTTGGATGTGATTGCTATCGGAGAAACCTATCTGCGTATAGTAGGGCCTGCAACAGTTTTTTTTGCGGTGATGTATGTGTCAAACGGTATCATGAACGGCGCGGGGCATACAATGACAACGCTCATTTTCACACTCGTCGCAGTGTGGGGAATTCGCGTTCCTCTTGCAATCCTGCTTTCACGCACAAGTCTTGGACTTACTGGAATCTGGGTCTCTTATGCTATAGCTTTTTTGGTGATGATGTGCATAAGTCTCTTATGGTATAAATCTGGGCGCTGGAAGAAAGTTGTAATAAAACACGGCGATCCGCTGGCGCAGGAAGCGGCGGTTGGCGTTGATGTGGGGGCCGGGGAGTCTTTTTTGTGAGGGTTTGAGAGGGCGAACACGCAGGTTCGCCCATACATGTATCTTGCTTCTGCTTTTGATCTGCTTTTTAAGAACCACCCCGTAGGGAACGATCATTGATCGTTCCGTTTTTCATCGTTCCGTTTTTCATCGTTCCGTTTTTCCGCCGCCAGGTTATCATTACCAAATTTCTCATTGCCGAGTTATTTCTGCATTAAACAAATAGTATTAGCTGCTTTATTTCTGCATTCTGCCATTTTATCTCTGCATTTTTTGCTATTACCCGCCTGTCATTCTGTCAATCTCATCCAATATTGCGGTTTCACGTTTTTTCTCCTGATTTTTTATTATTTGCAAAGCTGATTCTATTTTCTCTCTCCAGTATTTGGAAGCATATTCAAGATGTGTAAAGTAGTTTTTTAAGCACATCTCATCATCTGAGACTTTATATTTTGATACTAAGTTGAACATTTTGATCAGGGAGTCATCAAAAATCTCTTTTGCTTTCGCTTCATCAAATTTTTTGCATTCCGTTCCTTCACCGCAGTGGTCTTCACACATCTCTTCTTCACACATATTGGTTTTCCGTAGGTAAAAGTGGTATGGTTTGGTTGTGCTTAACAGAGTTGAATATGTGGGCGTAAACGCAGGGGCAGCCGCGAGGGCTGCCCCTGCCGTATTTACGCTATGATCTTACTGACCGGATATTCCACAATCCCCGAAGCTCCGGCGCGTTTTAAAAGCGGAATCACATGTTTTGTCTGTTGAAAAGGCAAGATTGTTTCAACCGCGCACCAGCCAGAGTTTGACAGATTTGAAACAGTCGGGTTATTGAGAGCGGGCAGAATTTTTATTATCCGCTCCAGATTCTTCTGCTCTACGTTACACTTCAGCCCCACATAATTTTCGGCGTCAAGCGTTCCGAGCAGCAGCATCCTCAAGTTCTCAAGCTTACCCCGTTTCTCCTCATCGGCCCACGCGTTTTTGTTGGCTACAATAACTGTGCAGGTCTCCATGAGAACGTCAATAATCTTTAAACGGTTTGCGCGAAGGGAGGAGCCTGTTTCGGTTATGTCTACTATGGCATCCGCAAGGCGCGGCGGCTTTGCTTCTGTCGCGCCCCAGGAAAACTCTACGGTCACACTAACGCCCTTAGACGCAAAGTAGCGCTTTGTCGTACCGACAAGCTCTGTCGCAATACGCTTACCGTTTAAATCTTTCGCTTCCGCAAAGCAGCTGTCTTCCGGTACCGCCAGCACCCATTTACATTTTTGACGGGATGCTTTGCTGTAGTGAAGCTGCGTTACTTCAACCACATCAGCTTCATTTTCTGCGACCCAGTCCTGACCCGTTATCCCCGCGTCTATTATCCCGTGCTGCACATAACGGGGGATCTCCTGCGGACGCATGACAATAAGGTCAAGCTCCGGATCATCGCAGGCAGGGTAGTAGGAGCGGCTGCTGCGGCTGATATGGATCCCTGCTTTATTAAAAAGGCCTACAGTAGATTCCTCAAGACTTCCTTTTGGTATACCTAATGAGAGTTTCATGACTTACGCGCATACTTTCTCTTTAAAAACTTTAGTAAGTTCAGGCAGAATCTCAAGAGCGTCGCCGACTATTCCCAAATTCGCTATCTGGAATATATCCGCGTTGGGATCTTTATTTATGGCAATAATAAAATCTGAAGACTGCATCCCGGCCATGTGCTGCACAGAGCCTGAAATTCCGCAGGCGATGTAGAGCTTGGGGCACACGGTTTTACCGGTCTGCCCGACCTGATGTGAGTAGGCGATCCACTCATTGTCTACAGCCGCGCGGCTTGCTCCGACAGCTCCGCCGAGGGCCTCGGCCAAATCACGGATAAGAGCGAAGTTTTCCGCCTTGCCCATGCCGCGTCCGCCGGAAACTATAACATCTGCTTCGGTTATATTGACGGTTGATTCTACCTCTTTAACAAAATTAAGTATTTTTGTACGTTCGTTAATTTTTGACGCGTCAACGCTTTTTACAACCACTTCGCCTGTACGGCTTTCGTCGCGCGCAGCCGCTTTCATCACTTTATGGCGGACAGTAGCGATCTGAGGCCTGTGGTGCGGAGCGATAATTGTCGCCATCAGGTTGCCGCCAAATGCCGGACGGGTTCCTAATAGCAGCCTGCGCTCTGTGTCAACGTCAAGTTTGGTGCAGTCGGCTGTCAGCCCTCCCCAAACTCTCGCCGCGATTTTCGGAACAAAAGAGCGGCCTACCGAGCTGGCTCCGGCTAGAAGAATAGAGGGCTTGTCGCTCTCAATAAACTCGCACACAAGCGCCGTATACGTATCGTCACGGAACTGTACAAGTTCGGGCGAATCAAAATAAACGACCTTGTCCGCTCCATACTTTACAAGATCAGCCGCGGCATCACTCATCCCGGAACCCAAAAGCACAGCCACTAGTTTCTCGCCAAGATCATCGGCAAGTTTTCTTCCCTCGCCAAGCATCTCATAAGAGACGCCGGCTATTTTGCCATCATGCTGCTCAATGAAAACAGCCACGTTTTTGTACTCTTTTACATCAATTTTAGCGCTTGATTCTTTTGTAATCTCAATAGCCTGAAATTTTTTGCAGGATTCCACGCAGGCTGCGCACATGGTGCATTTGGACATATCAATAACAGCTTTTTTATCTGTAATTGTAATAGCGCCAGGGCCGCAGGCTTTTACGCAGAGGCTGCAGCCGATACATTTTTCTAAATTTACTTTGATTCCCATTGTGTCGCCTCTCCTTTATTTCACAACGCCAAGGTTTTGGATAACAGACGCGGTCTTCTGAACAAGCTCCCCCACATCTCCGCTGATCTTCTCACCGCCGCTCTTTCTTTCAGGTACGAATGAACGCAGCACCTGTGTGGGGCTGCCTTTGAGCCCGATACGCTCAGGGTTTACATCCATGTTCGATGTGTTGAGCGTTATAATGGCGGCGGATTTCGCTTTCATCTTACCCTTAAGCCCTGCCACGCGCGGAGTGTTTATCTCTTTAACAACTGTTATAAGGCCGGGAAGCGGCATCTCTACCACATCGTAGCCCTCTTCCATAAGTCTTTGCACTTTTATAGAGTTTTCTGTGATCTCCTCAACCTTTTTAACCCACGCTACAAACGGGATGTCAAGCATTTCCGCTACGCCGGGGCCAACCTGCGCGGTGTCGCCGTCAATAGCCTGCTTGCCGCAGATGATAAGATCCACCTTACCCATAGTTTTTATGCCGCTTGACAATGTATAGGAGGTCGCCCAGGTGTCGGAACCCGCAAACGCGCGGTCTGAAACTAAATACCCCTCGTCAGCTCCCATAGAGATCGCTGTGCGCAGTACCGCGTCAGCCTGCGGCGGGCCCATTGTTATAACTTTTACCGTACCGCCAGTTTTCTCTTTTATGCGAACAGCTTCTTCGATAGCGTATTCATCAAAAGGGTTTACCACCGCCTCTACGCCGTCGCGTATGAGCGTACCGGTTTCAGGATTAATCTTAACCTGAGTAGTGCCGGGCACCTGCTTGATACAGACCACAATATTCACTTGCAACTCCTCCTCTTTTGGTAGTGATTACCGGGACGCGAGAAACGTTCTTAGAGCTCCCAAATCACATATAATTACGAGCAATTAGAGAATGTAGAATATAGTAATTGAAAGGGTTTAATGCAACAGGGAATTCCCTCTGCCGCTTATTAATTACCATTTCCATTCCTGCCGGTTGGTTCGGCGCCCTATGTCATTATATTTGTCCTGTACTGGTTTTGAATACAGATTCTTGCCCGGATTTCCGATTTATGCGCGGTTTATGATGCGTTTTGAGGTATTGTGGTTTATATTGGTTATTGATGGCAGGATAGTGGATTAATGGACAGGGCGTTGCGGGTAACGCGCGTATATAATTTGTTTTTTTGATTTTATTTGTGATTTGTAATCTGAATTTTACGAAAGGGGGCTGCTATGATGACAGCGAAACGATTAAGCGCTGCGACACTTATTATGGTGGGTTTGTTGGTACAAATGGTGTTTTCTCAATCTGTTCTTAGGGTGTCAAAAATTGATCCGGACGCCGAATTTACGACTATTCAGGGGGCGGTAAACGAGGCCAAGGCGGGTTACATAATTGAGATTATTGATACTGAAACTTATGATGAGCAGGTGACCATCGACAGTACAAAAACCGGCCTTACTTTGCGCTCAAGTAATCCTAAGAGCCGTATAAAGCCGGTTATTAAATGGCAGGATGTTACGAACCGGAGTCCGATAACACCGGCCGAAGCACAGAATCCCGCTCTAAGCGGTCAATTTGAGCAGTGCGGCGCTTTGCGTATTATACGCGCTGAGAAGGTTACGATAGACGGTATCGTGGTTGATGGCGGCGGTGCGGCGCCGTTTGCATATCCAGGTGTTTGGTGCGCGGACAAGAACGGTTCTCCGCCATGCTGGCCGCTTTTTCATGGTAACGCCGCGATAGCGGTTGTTGTGTCCGTCGGCGCTGTTATCAAAAACTGTGATCTTCGCAACGCCTATTTCGGGATTGCCGTAAAAGACAGAAACACTGGAGGAATTTTTGCGAACCGCAACCCCTCCGATAATGATACTACGGTTCCCTTAGCCAAATTCGGCACAACCGGAAATCACCTGTTTGAACATAACCGCATACACAATAATTCTGTGGGCGTTTACTTTGAAAGTTCATGGGATTTGGGTTCAACGGTTCGTTACAATCTTATTTTCAATAACTTTCATCAGCCCGGAACGGCTTTGCCCGCCACCATCGCGCCGGATGATGTGGCTGCCGGAGCGATCTCGTTTAAGGACAATTTCCTTTCGCCTGTCGCCATTTATAATAATACTCTGAATAACAATAACATGAATATAATAGGCAACTGGCAGATAGGCGCTCAGCACCTTTTATTTAATAATATCTTTGGCAGGACAAGCAGTTTTCCGAATGATCCCGCTATTGGCGACAGAAGTATTCAGCACAAGTTTCCTTACCGTATGCACAACTCTGTGTTTGCCGCTCAAAGGCAGCTTGAAGCGGGGGAAAGGTATATCGGTGGATGCGCCGATCCCTCTCAGGGAATTTATGGACAGGAGATAAGGGGTATTACTCAGGTTCAGATGGGTAATGGCATGCCTGACCCCAATACCGCTATGACTACTGTGAGCTGCAACGCTCCTCTTGCCGCGACAGTTACGACTAATAATTTTATACCGCATGGAGCTTTGCTTACAGGTACGGTATGGCCCGCCTCAGCTAACATAAGGTGGCTTGAAACTACCAGCAGAACCGGTATTATGGGAATAGAGGATCTGTTTGATTCAACGGATCCTGCTGATGACGCGCCTTTTCTGCGTCCGAAATGGAGTCATCCGCTTGTTCAGCAATTCATTTCAAAACAGGGTTGGGGCGCGGTCGCTCCCGGAAGCGCACCTGTTGATCTTGGCGCCAGGCAGAGTTCCAGTCAAAGTTCTACAGTGGCAAGGATCACGCCGGTCTCTGTGGTTAGGGTATCAGGAACTACCGCTGCCGCCAGCTTTAGACTCAGTGTCGAAGGCGGAGTTTTTAATAATCCTCAAATAAAATTGATTCGTTGGGTTTCACCGATTCCCAATAACACGAACGAGACCGGACAGGCCGCGAAAATAGTTCCGCAAAGCAGCATCGTGAGCGGCATTACGGTATCTGGGGGAACTGCTGTGAACGAGGGTATTAACAATATTAATGTTTCCGGCATTCCTCCTATATCCGCAGGCACAGGTACGGAGTATGGCTTTTTTGAGATTGTTTTGGAGGGGGAGGATGCGTATGGGAATAAAATTATCTCGGATGTTGGATTTCTGCCCTTTCGTACCCTCGAGCATCTTCTCAAAATAGAGGTGCTTAATGCTGCCGGTACTGAAGTACTCAGTAAGGTCAGAAACGCTGCCGGTGATGTTATCAGCGATATTGGCGTAATGGTTGGGGAGCCGGTAAAACTTCGTTTAATTCCGGTCAAAATCGATAATGGATTTGAGACGTCTTTTACCGAAGGGCCGCTCAAGGAGATTGAACTTATGCTCTCTTCCGATGCCGCCGCCAGGATGTGGAATGTCTCTGATGACAAGGAGTTCACAAAAACGTTTAATCATTTTGAATCAATGGTTTATAACATCTATTTCAAGCGCGCCGCGAATGAGCTTATAAGCGGAGCTGGTATTTATGAGGGTGGCGGCCAGTATCTGCCGTTTCCAGGCATGGTTGAAATTACGGTAAGACCCGGTCCTGCTGCAAAGATAGCTTTCGTTGATCCTATTCCCAGGTCGCAGCTTTCAGATCTGGGCCGCACTCCGTCAATAACCCCCGGAAGCGACTTCTCCGTTGTGGTAGAGGTACGCGACCGTTTTGACAACCCTGTTAACACGCCCGCAGCGGTTAACATCTCTGTAACCGGGTTCAGCACCGCCGAGCGCAATGTTGGAACGGTCGGCCCCTCTTCAGCAACCAGCGACACTACCGGAAAAGCGGTTTTTACCGCAAATGTTGACAAA
>JAIRVB010000019.1 GCA_031254105.1 Chitinispirillales bacterium | reverse complement strand
ACCCTGCCGGAAAAGTTTCACAACGCCGGAATTTTTAGATACAGGATTCGGGCCAACCGTGAACTCCGCAGACAAACGACCGGACGGCGCGGCGGCCAATTTGTCCGTATCCGGCAGCTCGGGGATTTCGCGATTCCTTTCCACAATCGAAACTGTCTTGCAAATATCCCCGGTCAGCACAGGTATCTCTTCCGTCTCTGGATCCGGATGAATATGCGTGTGGTCGCGCTTGCAGGCGCGCACCCTTGTTCTGCTGCCCGCTTCAGCGCAGGTTGGCGCTTTCGTGATATGTGAATCGTCCCACTCCGGGAAATCATGCCAGTCATGCCCGCTCGGAATCGGACGGGGTTCATTATGCGCGGGATTATTCTTGCATATTCTTTCTTCCACGCCGGCGATTTCGCACGTTGCGGGAATTTTTACTATCCAATCGCCCCATTGATGTTCAGCATTAACCGTCACGCCCGCAAATTCTACAAAACCAGCGTTGCCGCCGTTTATGTAAGAGATACCGGACTTTCCGCCATCAATAGTCCAAATAACCGCGGGCTTATCGCCGTTGTCGTAATACACATTTATATCATGGCTGTCATCCGCGCAGTAGGAAGTTCTGCCTTTATCTTTATCTTTATCCCACCCGAAAACTACCGCCTCGCCGGTTATCAAACGTTTGCCGACGCTGATGTGAATTGGATTCGAACTTGATGAATACACTAAACCGCCGCTGATGTCAACATCAACACCTGAGGAAGAGATCACCGGGCCGTTATTGCCGGTGTTAGCTATTTTCCCGCCTCTCATCTCAAAAGTTCCGCCGCCTTCAAGATCGAATAATTCACCGCCATCAATATTGCCGCTGTACTCCGCCTCCCACACAATCTTTTTGCCATCGGGGATGTTAAGCTTTATCGTCTTGTCCTCACCCTCGAATTTGCCGGTTACGACAACTTCATCTCCATACGAAAGCCTGGTTTCGATTGCCTCTTTGATTAGCTCAACACTCATCAGCGCCCAAGGGCTGCCGTCTAAAGCCAGCGCGTTGGAATTGTCTATATTTATACCAAATGGAGCGTAGGTAAACGATACCGGAATTCTGGTATCTACCGGGATTCTGCCGTTAGTAAGAGTTCCAGTGACGGTCAGAGTTATTTCGGGCTCGTTATATGTTCCGTGAAAGGTTATAATTGATAACTTGTTGCTGTTATCTGAAAAATAATAATGAGGGTTTACATCCGGCGATATTTCGACTTTAGATACCGCAAGCCACGGCACAAATCCAAATTGCAGCTCTACAATGCCTTTGTAAGGGACAGCGTCTGCGTCATAAGTATAAACGTTGAATGGTATGTCATCAACAAATAGACCGCTGAATTTTAGAAGCGGCGGCAAAGAATCTAATTTACGCAAATTTGTTTCAGAGAAACCACTGAACTTTGCCGCATTGTTGCCTATATAATGGGCGGTAGAGCCTGTTGATGCTCGAATACTTCCATCCGCAATCGGTGCCGCCGGATACATAAACCATGTTGACCATGTTGGTTGAAACAGCTAAACTTGGATCCGCGGTATTTTTGACTTCACCGCCGCTAATCGAAAGCGCAGCAGATGAAGAGAGAGATATCGCGGAATAAGAACTTGCGGCGGTACTAACCTCACCGCCCTTGATAAGCACAGTTGAATTGTCGCCTACAGCATTTGCATTTATGGCGTTGCGGCTCCGCGACTGCACCTTTCCGCTTTTTACCTCTAACACGGCTTTGCTGTTGGATCCATTAAAATTAATCCCATTTCCATCTCCTGTGACCGTGCCGCCGTCAACCACTACCGTGCCGTTATTGCTAACTTGTATTACCGAGCCGTTAGAACCGGTGTTATTTATCACGCCGCCTGTTTCAATACTGAGCGTCCCATCGCCGGTGAAGTCAATAAGCTTTTCAAAGTCACCACTAACGCTGCCCTCATATTCCGCCCGCCACTTTACCGTTTTTTCTGCTGGGACGGTCAGTACAAGTGTCTCTGTTATGCCCGTCAGTTTTCCGGTAACAGTAATCTCATTGCCCGCAGCATTGCCGGCTGCCGATTGAATATCCGCGACAGTTTTCAGCTGAGTCATATCACCGTTTACGAACAGGGCGCCGGCCTGAGCTTGAACGTTCATTGGCATCAAACAAGCCGCAATTACCGCCATCGCGGCGATGAGTTTTTTGAAAGAGGGGGTTTTCATTGTTTTATCTCCTTTTTACTGGTATGTTCAATTTTTACAGCATACAATAGATTGATTTCAAATTTGTTTCCTTTACTGTTGTCCGCAATTCTTTTGCAGTCATATTGGATAACAGCCTGCTGTTTTTATGCATTACGGCAACCCGTTTTTGTATATCATCGGACGGTTTGACAAGCTGCACAACCGCATTGGATAATTTGCGTATTTTGACAAATGCCTACTATGCAATGGCGTCGGATGCAAGAGCCTCCTTTAGCTATTCAAAAGTGTGGTAATCATATATAATCCCTTTTCAGTGAATGCTTTGGGCAACACGGAGTAGAATTTTATTTGGGGTTTATCGAAATTTTCGATAAACCCGCTTTCTCTTTTTTACTCAATTCCAACACGTACCCTTCGGGTAATTTATCAGTAAACCATTTTAAGTTACCGATAAATCAATTCTCCTATTTACTACGCGTTTAAAACTTCTTATCTTCCCCCCCGCCTTACCTCCTCAAGGATAAGCGCGTTATCCGGATCAAGTTTTTGAGCCGCGTCAAGGTGCTTTTTGTAATCATCATTTTTCTTTTGCTGTTTAAAAATTCTTGCAAGTCCAAGATGAGCGAGCGCAAGTTTTGGATCAGCCCTGAGCGCTCTGTTGTAAAGAGCTTCCGCTCTGGGAAGCGAGCCTCTGGCCTGCATTATCGTCTCCGCTCTCTCAAAATACGCGGCTGCGTGGCTAGGCAGAATATCGGTTATCTCTTTGTATATCTCATCGGCTTCAGCCCACTTTCTGCCGACGCGCAGAATCTTCGCCTTCAGCATCATGGCATCGGTATTGTCAGGATCATTTGACAGAATATCCTCCACAATCGCGTCCGCCTCTTTCTCCTTTTTCTGCGCAATCAGGGATTCCCCGTAAAGAAGCATGTAACGGGTATCCTTATTTACAGACACCAACTGTCTTATCTCTTCATTAGCTTTTGAGGTCTGGTTGGTCTGAACGTAAAGCTCATAGAGCTGAAAACGTATATTGGCGTCATCGGGCCTGGCCCTTTTCGCTCTTTCCAATATGTCAATAGCTTCCTTTGTGCGGTTAGAGCGCATGTACCCGCGCGCAAGCATCATCATCACGGAAGGATTGTTCGGCGAAACTGTGTTTGCGATTTCAAGGTGTACCATAGCGTTATTCATATCACCTTTACGCATAAGAAGAGCGCCTATCCGCTGGTTAGCCTCTACATGCTGAGGATCGGTGCGCACATATTTCTGATACGCGTCAAGCTCATCGTTATCGCGGTTCATGGAGCCGTAAACTTTTGCAAGTTCAAGCCATATTGTGGGAATAGAACCGGCGGCGGCGGTACATCTCTGAAGAAGCGGCAGCGCGCGGGCGGCGGTCTCCTTTTTCTGAGACAGCATAAGGCCAAGACGCAAAAAGTTACGCATATCATCAGGATAAGCTTTGGTGTTAGCGTCATATATCCTCATCGCCGCCGCCGGTGCAGCTTTCTCCTGCAAGAATGCGGCCTTGTACGCGGCATCCTGATCCTTTATATTGGGTAAAGCGACATATTCGGCAAAAACCTGACCTGCCTTCTGATGCTGCTTTTCATCCTTTTCATACGCTTCACCCAATAACCTGAGTACGGTAGCGATATTAGCCACACGCGGACGCCTGCCCCGCAGCTCCTCCAGAACGGGCAGCGCCTCATTGGCTTTTCCGGAATTAACGCACGCTTCAGCATACATCAGAACAAACGCCGGGTCATTTGATTTGACCATGGCAAGATACTTCACTGCCTCGGCATACTTCTTTTCAGCAAAAAGAAGACGGCCTACATTATTTGCAATAGATACATCTGTCGGAACCTTATCAAGATACCTCATATAAGCGCGCAGAGCCTCAGAATCTTTCTTCTGTCTTGTATAAAGATCGCCAAGCTCCTTATACTCCCTGCCGGCGTCCTGATTCATCATAACCGCCTGCTCATAAGTAATAATAGCGGAATTGATATCGCCGGCCGCTGCCTGAGAGGCTGCAAGCGCGCTGAGCGCGTCAAGGTTTGTGGGATCCAGGCTGAGAGCCTTTGTATACATCTCCTGAGCTTCCTTAAACTGCTTTCTGCCATTATAAATCATACCCAGAGTAGCATATGTGCTTACATCTGCGTCACCGTTTTTAATAACAGCGTTAAGCGCGGTGATCACCTCCGCGTGCTGCCCTTTGGCAATTACGATTTCGGCATAGCGCTTGTGAAAGCCTTTAAGATTGGGGTCGATCTTTATCGCCGTTCTGTACGAGGCAAGAGCCGCGTCAAGGTTCTTTTGTTCGTAAAGCATATCACCAAGATCGCGGTGAGCTTCCGCGTCGTTTGGAACAAGGGCTATATACCTTCTCATGAAAGCAGCAGCCTCCGCTCCCTGCTTCTCTTTATTAAGCAGGTGAGCGAGTTTTTTTAAGGACTCACTGTTTTTAGAATCAAGAGCGGCAATTTCTCTATACATGGCAATAGCGGTTTTAGAGTCATTTTTTGATTCGGCGAAACGCGCAAGACGCAAACGCGACGGCAAATCTCTTTTGTCAAACATAACAATCTGCTTATCCGCCTCGGCGAGTTTGGCCGGTTCTTTGTTATCATCATAGCAAAGAGCAAGCATCTTTAAAAATTCTAAATTCTGAGGCTCTTTTCTTACGATAAACTCAGCATGCTCCTGAGCGGCCTTAAAATTTTTGTTATTAATAAGCGCCCGCGTCAAGACAACCCGCGCTTCCCAGGCGTTAGCGTCCAAGGCTACAGCGGCTCTTGCGGCCTCAATCGCCTTAGCCATATTCTTCATATTAAAAGACGCAACCGCAAGTCCCTCCGAAGCGGCTGCGCTCTTTCTCAGCTCCGCGCTCTTTTCAAAATGAGGGATCGCCTCCGCCCACCGTTTCTCTTTATTATTATAATTACCCAGAGCAAGAAAAACATTTGGGTCATTGGGGCTTATAGACATCATTCTCTCATAAGTTCTCTTCGCCCTCTCGCCCTGACCGCTCTTTTCGTAAAGTTCAGCCAGACGCGCGTAAGCCTCTATATTTTTTGAGTTGAGCGCAATCGCCCTCTCAAGGCTGCTTATCGCGGAGTTGTTATCTTTAGTCTCTACAAAAGCATCAGCAAGAAGAAAATAAATATCATTTACTATGGCGGACTTATCATCAGCAGCCGAAATAAACCTGAGATGAGTAAGCGCGGCGGCGGCGTTCTTTTTACTCAACTGATCTCTTGCGGCAAAAGCCCGCGCCAAAAGCGCCTCCCTGCTCTTATCATTACCATACGCGTCAATTGCCTCCTGGTAAGACGCAAGCGCTCCGGCAGCGTCTTTCATCTGCTCTTTAGAAAACGCCAGATTATAGTGATCAATTGCGCTCATCTGATTTTTAGCGACACGGCCGTACTCGGTAACAGCGTCATTATATTTTTTAAGCCTGTACTGAGCGCGCGCCATGTAAAGGGAAGCCTCAGAAACGTTTGTCTTACGGTTCACGGCCTCTTTTAAGTAAACCATGGCGCTGTCCGCTACCCCGATCTCCATGTAAGCCCGCCCGATCTTAAACGCGATCTCCCCATCGGCATTCTCCCTGTAAGAACGTCTTATAAGAGGTACTGCTTTTGTATAGTCGCCTTCATCATAATAGATGTTGCCAAGCTCCCGGTTAGCGATCAGATTATTTGGATCCGTTTCTATAATTTTTTCCAGAGCTTTCTTTGCATCAGCAGGTCTCTTGAGCGCTATGCAGGCTTTGGCAAACTCCCAGGAAGCCTCCGCCGTAAAATTTTTTCTGAGCGCGTTTTCGGCCATGCTCAGCGCGTTTTCAGGCTGACCCAGTTTGTTATAAATCTGAGCAACTCCCAAAAGTGAGGCGTAATCATCGGGGTTCATACGCCATGAAACCATGTAACAGGCAAGCGCCTTTTCGGTCATACCGATCGCGTCATTGGCCTGACCCAATTTCACCCATATCGCGGGGGTGCGCTTATCCATCGGGATCTTATCATCAGCGTAATCAAGCGCTTCCTTGAAATTCTTCGCCGATATAAGTCTGTCAAAATTCGCGTCGCCGAAAACATGTCCCGGCATAACAATTAATGCCAGTACCAATAAAACCACTCCTGTAGTAAAACCCCTGCTTGCCATATCCAAGATACCTCCTGCGTAGGGAACGATCAGCGGCCGTTCCGCTATTTTTACTATATGTATAAATGTTTCCAGTTTATTTGCGCAATATTACCGTTTACCGTTGATAACTACTTATTTACAAAAGGTTATTTAAACGTGTTAATCCGGCTGTTGCCGGGAAAAACGCGTATCTAACAAAAATGAATCTTGCTACGTGGAAAAGCAATTTTGCGCGCTGTTATGTTGCACGGCGGCGTTGTTCCCGCTAAGATGACAGCAAACACGGCAATTATTTACTATAACTCCCTTCCGCTAAATATATTTTTGTATTTTATCTTAAAAGTATCTTCTGTGTTCCTGCACAAAGGTATATATAATGTATTTGCCGTCTCAGAAGTTTTTGAAAGGTAATTTATGCGTGGGTTTTTTGGCTGTGTTTTATTTACATTCGCGGTAATGATGATTTTAACCGCTTCATGCTCTCTCAGCGAAGATGGGCCTGAGGTGCATATCGTGGTTGGAGAGGTGACGCTTAAGAGAAATGATAAGACGCAGCCTGTATCGGCGGGAGTTAAGCTTAAGCTTTGGGATTCATTGACAGTTGCAAGCAAATCAAAGATGAAAATCACTTCCGGTTCAAGTAATATTTTTGTAAATGAGAATTCTGCGTTTCAGCTGATAAGGCCGTCGGGCCCCGAAGCTTTTGCTTTGAAAATCAATAAGGGAGAGTTTCACCTTGTGATGCGGAATGGAGAATCCGCTGTTTGCCGTTTGGGAGACGCGTTTATAACAATAAAGAACGCTGATGCTGCGGTAAGCGCGGGAACGCGGGGGGAGCTGCCGCAGATCGCGGTTCTGAGAGGGGATGCGTTTATCAACCGCAGCGGCCAGGAGACACGAATCGTCTCCTGCACAAGAGCGGTGCTTGAATCCGCCGGAATACCGCTAAAAGAACCGCTTCAGGCAGACGCATATGAGCGGCTCAAAACCTGGGTAGGTAAAAGCGTCGTCGAGAAAGCTGCCACGGACGGTGGATGCCGTCCACAGTATGCGCAAACTGTACCCGAATCTGAGCCGGAAATTGAGAAAGGGGGCGCTACCGCGGTTGTCAGCGCTTCCTTAAAAACTACGCCTGAACCAAAACCGCGTCCCGCGCAGCCTGAGCCTGTGCGGCAGTTTGCCTCAGCGCATTTAGTCATGCCGAAAAAAGCAGCGCCTGGACAGAAGTTCCCCATCGAAGTGCAGTGGAAAGACGGTGCTGTTCCTCAAAACGCGGTGTACCGTTTTGACTTAGACGGAGATGGAAATTTTGAAAATATACCGGGCATCTCTGAGAACCGCGTCACGCACGCGTTCAAAAAAGAGGGCTCCTTTCTGATAAAAGCGCAAATCACTACGGAAGGAGCCGCCGCAAGCGTACTTGAGCGGCAGATAATGATTAGTAAATTGCCCGCAGCGCAGCTCAAGGCCACTCCCGCAAGCGGAGCTGCCGGAAAAACCGGTTTTACGTTTGACGCTTCAGGCTCCGGAGCTGCCGGACATAACCTCTCGGAGCTCCAATTTAAATGGATTTTTGAGAGAGACGGCAAAAGAGAGTATCCTAAGGGGCAAGGTTTTACATCGGAGCATACACTGAAACGCACATTGGAAAAAACCGGTCTTCATAGAGTAGGGGTGCAGATGAAGAGCAGGGATGGAACTATAGATTCGGCATGGACAACTGTTAATGTTATCTCCGGAGTCGTAATAGATTATATTTCAGGGCCGCGTCAGGCTTTCGCGGGACAGGATATTATTTTTAAGTGTAACATCAGCGGCGGGGAAGCGGCAGGGTTCACTTGGCGTTTTAAGTCAGGAGACTCAATCGCGGTAGAGAGAAAAACCACGCAGCCGCAGATAAGCCTTAAACTGGAAAAATTAGGTGAATACACAGTGACATGCGATGTAATGGGAGAAAAAGAAACTATAGTATCACAACAAATAGCTCTCCAAATCGTAAACAGCCCTGTAACCGCTAACGCGGGCGGGCCATATTCAGCCATGGTAAACAAACCGGTAAAACTTAAAGGAAGCGCTCAAAACCCGTTAAGCGAGATAATACTCTATGAATGGTATGTAAGCGGCAGTCAGAAAGCTGATTTCTCATCCGCCGCGCCCGAGACCTTTGAGTATGTATTCAGCAAATTCGGCAAGCACACTGTAATTTTCAGCGCAACGGCGGCCAATGGCATGATCGGACGCGACACTGCCGCCGTTGAAGTAAAAGAGATGCCCCCTGTCGCAAACGCTGGCGGGGACATTGTCTCACGCCCCGGGCGTAAAGTGCGGCTCAGGGGAACAGGATCCGTTCCCGAAGGCGGTGAAATTATCAGGTACGATTGGGATTTTGAGGGCAAAGGAGTTTATGAGTGGAGCTCCGAACACAACGGCGATGTTGAACATGTGTTCACCACCTACTCATCCCCTGTACTAAGGGTAACCAACTCCGCGGGCGTGAGCGCCACAGACACTATGCGCGTAATTATCTGCCCTGACGATATGGTTACTGTAACAGGCGGAAAATTTTGTATAGACAAATACGAATGGCCCAACAGGCGCGACTCCCTGCCGCACGCAAACATTAACTGGCATAACGCGCAGGAATCGTGCAAAAGCGCGGGCAAAAGACTTTGCACCGAAACAGAATGGATAAGGGCGTGCAGAAACGACCAAACTCAAAAACAGGCAGGTAAGAACGCGTTTCCTTATGGCATGGAATTTGATGAAAATAAGTGTAACACCCTGGGAAACGTAAAATCTAAAAACAAATTCAGCGCTTCGGGCTCTTTTCATGAATGTGCGGGATCACTCTCTGTATTTGACATGAGCGGCAACACGGCTGAGTGGACATTATCTTCAGACAGAACAAACGCGTCCGCTTTCGGCGGCTTTTACCAGAGCGGGGCAAATGACAGTAATTGCGAATCACGCGTTTCTCTTGACAAAAACAGAAGTTACTTTTTTACGGGATTCAGGTGCTGCAGGTAAAGGCAATGCGGAACGCAGAAATAAAACAGCGGAGCGAGGGGATGCTTTCGCCTGAATCATCAAGAATTTTTAATATTTCCCCGTTATTTTGGATATCAGCGCAAAACAAGGATAACCCGACTAAAAAATGCTGCAAGTGATCTTAAGAAAAATTGATGATTACTATAATCGCAAAAACCGGTGGTGGCTTGCGGTTTTGGCCGGCGCGTTGTTTCCGCTTTGTCTGCCGCCGTTTAATTCTACGCTCCATCCGATATTCACCCCCATGCCTCTGCTTGCGTTTGCGGCGCTTGTTCCGTTTATCTTTTTCGCTACCCGCACCCCCCGCCGCAGAGCTCTCGTTCATACATATCTTTACTGTTTTACTATGTCGCTTGTCCAGTATTACTGGATAGGGAATGTAAACGTGAGGGGACTGTGGGCGGTTGTTTTGATTGGAGTTGTGCTGATCTCCCTTGCGGTGGGAGCTTTTTATTTTGCGGCGGCTCTTGCCCTGCGGTTTTGCGTTCGCCACATACCCCGTTTATATATCATAGTATTTCCCGCCATATGGGTACTTATCGAGTACGGCCGTACGCTAAGTGATCTGCGTTTTCCATGGTCGCTTCTTGGTTACAGTTCCGTGGGAATTCTTCCTATCGCGCAGTTTTCATCGTTTACAGGCGTTTGGGGACTCTCTTTTTTGACAGTGATGGGTAATGTTGTCATCTGGGAACTGCTGCGCGCGGTTAGATCAAAAGAAAATTTCCGGCCCCAATGGTTAGCCTGCAGCGCCTGGGCGGCGTTTGTTATCGGAGTTTTTATTTGGGGAACATTTCGCCTGAGTACAGATACTTCCGACCCCCAAACCGCGAAAGTAGCGCTTTTACAAAGCTACATGGATCAGTTCAACTGGGCGGCTAACTCGGTTGATTCCGCTTTTACCATAAGCGAACAAATGGTAATGGAAGCGGCGCGGGATAATCCGGAAATAATGATATTTCCCGAAAGCGCTCTGCACTGCTATCTTATGAAACGTCCCGAGTACAATCTTAAAACTCTGCGTTGGGCTGAAAAAACTAAAATACCGATCTTTGCGGGGGCGCTTCACTGGGAACACGCGGAAAGCGGCGTTGAGGATGAATATGACGTTTACAATTCAGCGTTTCTGATTGATAACGGCAACATTACCGCTTACCATAAAATGGTTCTTGTACCCTTCTCTGAAATAATGCCGTTCCAAGCCAAATTCCCGATTGTTTCCAGAGTAAATTTGGGTGACGCCGGTTTTAAGCAGGGAGAGGAGGAAGCGCTCTTTCGTATAAATGATAATCTGGAATTCGCCCCGTATATCTGCTATGAGATAATTTTTCCATCATTTGTTCAAAGGCGGCTTAAAGAGTCAACAAACTTACTTGTCAATATTACCAATGACGGCTGGTTTGGCCGCTCCTCCGGCCCCTATCAGCACGCGGCCATGTCTCAGATGCGCTCCATTGAAAACGGGATCTCTCTCTCACGCAGCGCAAACTCAGGCATTAGCATGCACGTTGACCCCTATGGCAGAATTATCGCGAGAACCGGTCTTTATGAACGCACAATCCTCACCACAGATGTTCCCACATACAGAATCATCACCTTCTATACCCGTTTCGGCGACTGGTTCGTCAAGTTTTGTTTTCTGCTCGCCGCCATCGGCATTCTGGCCGGCTTTATAAAAAGAAGACGTCCAGGAGAGATCACGAATCCGCTTCTTGTTGAGGAGCAGAAACTTGCGGTTGCCGGTGGAAATGGGGAATTCGGGATGCGGAATACGGAATTAAAAGTCAAGTCAGAGTAAAGAAACACCCTCCGTTCCGGCGCAAGAGATCCGCCAGTGTTGATTATGCTATTCCAAGCCCTCGCTTTGGTGCTGTGTTGCTTGTTGATATTTTGGGTACCAGGACTATTCCAGAAAAATCACATCAAGCGTACTTCACTCGACTGACAGCTTGCAAAAACGTAATTGAACGAGAAACATTCTATATAGCTGTTGATTGCGATTGTGAATATATGTCACAGAACTCATTTTTTAGAGGAGACACCTGTCTCCCCTCACCCTTATCAGCCCCCAAGATGCTCCAGCGCAATCTTAAGCATCCTGCGCACAGGTTCCGCAGCTCCCCACAGGAGCTGATCACCAACAGTAAAAGCGGTAAGATACCGCGGCCCGATGTTCATCTTGTGTAAACGTCCTACCGGAACAGTCAGTGTACCGCTAACCGCCGCGGGGGTTAATCCACGCAGCGTATCTTCTTTTGTGTTGGGTATCACTTTGACCCATTCATTATCAGAAGCGATTATTCCGGTGATCTCATCTAACGGTATATCTTTTGTCATCTTTATGGTAAGCGCCTGGCTGTGACACCTCATCGCTCCAACTCTCACGCATAAACCATCAACAGGAATCATTTTCATTGAGCCTAAGATCTTATTTGTTTCTACGATACCTTTCCACTCCTCACGGGTCTGGCCGTTGTCAACCGCTTTGTCTATCCATGGGATGAGTGAGGCGGCTAAAGGCGCGCCGAAGTTAGCGGTCGGAATTGCGGAGCCGCGCAACTCAGCGGTTACCAGTCTATCAAGCTCAAGAGCGCTTGTTGAAGGGGTTGAAAGCGCCTCTTTTGTGACGTTAGATAAATGAGCCATCTGCGCCACGAGCTCAGTCATGTTTTTAGCGCCCGCGCCGCTTGCGGCCTGATAGGTCATGCTTGATATCCATTCAACAAGGCCCTGCTTAAAAAGACCGGAAAAGGCCATAAGCATAAGACTAACTGTGCAGTTGCCGCCGATATAATCTCTAATACCATTTTTAAGTCCCTGATCAATTACATTGCGGTTTACAGGATCAAGTACGATGATACTTGTATCTTTCATACGAAGACTTGACGCGGCATCAATCCAAAATCCCTTATAACCCGCTTCGCGCAATTTAGGGTAAACCTCACCTGTATAGTCGCCGCCCTGACATGATACGATAATATCAAGCGCTTTAAGTTCGTCAATATTGTAAGCGTCTTTAAGGGCTGGTATCTCAAAACCCAGAGACGGCCCCCTGGAACCAACTTGCGACGTTGAAAAAAAGTGCGGTTCATAGCCGTTAAAATCATTCTCAGCCCGCATTCTCTCCATTAATACGGATCCTACCATACCCCGCCAGCCGACAAATCCTACTTTTTTAGACATAAACTATAGCTCCGGTTGAACGATTTCTATCTATTTGAAGATATAATATATATTTTGCGTAAAGATACTATGCGCGGGCTTAAAGCAAATTACAATGTACAAAATTATAAATTAACCCAAATTTTGCATTACCTTTTTCCCCCGCCTTAGACAGGCGCGCGGCCGCAGACCATCTCTACCGCACCACGTTTCAACTTGGGGCAGGAACCATACACAAGACGGTCACCCGCCCTTTAAACATCTTCTTGCGCACGCTTCCCCTGCGCGTTCCGCGCGGTCCACTCGCGGCTATAAAGACCGCTTGCGGCTGTGCGCCCTCCAGAGCGCGGAGGAAGAGATCAATTGTACAATATAGTCATTCAACTTGAAAAAGAATTTTATTAATGCAAAATGCAGAAATGAGGTGATCCGATCTTTTATTTCCGCATTCGGACATCTATTTTGAAGTTGAATTATTATAGCATAAAGTTTTAATGGATAATTAAGGTTAAAGCCAAGTAGCGGAAATTCCGGACTTAATCTGAAAATTGTTTTTGATTTGTAATTTTTACATTGTACATTGTAATCTGTAGTCTCCGCCCTATGACGACGCGGCGGTTTTCCTAAAATCAATCATCCCCGCTCTGCAAATTGAAAAATCGTACCTGACCGGGTCATCAGGATCAAACACCCTGAGGCAAGCGGTGATCTCTTCCGCCATTTTCCAATCGGCCGAATTTCTTTTTGTGAAACCGTAACCATACGCTATTTTCGCGACGTGAGTATCAACCGGCATAATCAGACTTGATGCCGGAATATTTTGCCATACCCCAAGATCGATACCATCGTCTTTACGAATCATCCAGCGCAGATACATAACTATTCTTTTACACGCGCTGCCAAGCTTCGGGGATGGAAGCAGATATTCGAAACTTCGCCGCTGTCCGCAAACCGCTTTACCCCGTTCTTTCAGAGTACAGGTGAAAAGTTCCACAGCCCCCTTGAACCCGTCATTGCTGAGCCGCGTACATTCCATAAAGCACTTTTCAAGAGATCCATATTCGCGCCTGACAGACGCGGCAGCCTCAAGCAGAGCGCAGACATCCTGCCCGTCATTAAAACGATGTTTAAATTTGTCAAAACGGTTGAGCTTTTCCCGATAAGGGATATCCATAACAAATTCAAGCGGTTCCGCCCGCATAAGTGAAAGAGCCGTTTCAATATTGCGAACGATAATTTCCACACGGCCATAAGCAAGACTTGACGCAAGCAAACCTGTGATTTCCCGCTCTTCCCGTGTTCTGAACTTATGCACACAAACAAGCGGATCAAGCCCAAGATAGCGTGGATGGTGATACTCTTTGTAAATGTTTTCCAGCGTCCGCTTTAACTGCCTGTCCACAGTTACCCCGTATTGAAACAAATGAATAATAAATAATCAATATCAAAAGTATTACATGAATCGGCTTAATTATTAATTGTTAGTTATCAATTATTAATTAAATCACAAACCTGCCCTTACGGTAAATCACCTTCTCACTCCCATCATGGAGCAGAGCGGTAACCGTTCTGTCCGTAGTCGCGATTATATCGGTGTGCTCCATGGAGTGATTGAACCCAAGCTTTGTAAACTCCGTTTCCGTCACTTTTGAAGCATCGCCGTCATAAGTATCGTGATAACTCTTACCGACCGCAAGGTGGGTATTGCCGTGTCTGCCTCCAAAGTTCTCATCGTAAAGAGAATCAGCCATAAATTTGGATATATTGGAAAAACGGTTATCGGTAAGCGAGAACTCCCCTATTTTGTTGGCGTTTTTCTGACCTATGAGTTCAGCTAAAAGTTTTTCGTTTCGGGAGGCGCTATATTTTACAATGCGTCCCGCTTTAAACTCCAGTTTGATATCTTTGATGACATTGCCGTATCTGTAAAGCGGCAAATCAAAACTTATCGTCCCTTTTGTACCGCGCCAGTCAGGAGAGGTAAATATTTCAAAAGATGGAATATTCCTGCCGCTTCCCCCGAGCCACTTGCGCTTTTCGCCCAAAGTTATCCACAAATCAGTTTCCGGTGCCTCTACATGAAGTTTGTTGATTGGAAGCTTATTCAGCTTATCAATAATATGCTGCATCTCGCCGAACACCAGTTTCCACTTCCCGACAGGATCGGCATCGTCAAGATAGCACGCTTTTCTTATCTGCTTCCAGTAAGCTTCGAGGGTAAGACCCGCCTCTTCGGCCATTTTTTCCGTGCCATAAAGACAAAGCGTCCAGGTAAATTTCCCCTTATCCTCTTTCTCATCAAGCCACTCCCGAAAACGCCTTGCCGCCTGATTTGAGAGCAATACTTTTGCGGGATCCGCGTTTTGGAGATACATAGGATCCTCATCAGCAATAATTCTTACCCAATGATCAATCGTATCTGCCAATCCGCGGTAAATTTTCTCAGGGAAAAACTCAAGCTGCCGCTTTGAGGCGTTATTTACCTGAAGCGTCTTAAACTCATCATCAATAATGTTTATCATCGGATAGCCGCCCATTTCAAAAACTGTCTTGTACACCTCTTTAGCAAGCGGCAATCCGGGAGTCTGAGCCACGATGTACACCACTTCATTTTTTTTAATCCCCTTACCGCTGTTAAGCGCGAACTTTATCATAACATCAGCATATCTTTTGAGAATCATCTTTGGAGGCGTATACATGGTTTTCCTTTGGTTGAAGTTAACGCGAAAATAATAACGCGGAACGCGGAAATCAAAACATTGATTTCAACCGAATTAAATAAGTTCCATTATTTTTATATTTCTGAATTGTTTCAAATTCTTTATTTCCGCATTTCGAATTATTATTTCCGTACTATATTATTCGATGATAATAAAATAAATAATAACCAACCGCCCGCCGAATTATTAATGGGAAGTGGAATGGACCAGATAAGGAACCCTTCCGGATAGCCGGTATTTATATAATATACGGCAATTCAAAACTAAGCAGGCGTTTCCAATAATGTAAGACCTGCTATCCATGGATGGGAGGTTTATTATGATGCACCACCAACGAATCGAGCCTTACGTAACGCTCGACGACCGGCCAGAACGGGACACTATCATAGATAGAGATGAGATAATGAGCCTTATTATTGATACAGAAACGATGTCAATAAAAGAATTCTATGATAAATACTTCAACCGGAAAGCTTGACACATCTTATTGTTATAGGTGAAGTATCTGTTTAAATTGGCGGTGTTAACGATGGCAGATTATCCTTCAGATTTCAAGACAACGCTCATCTTCATGTTTTTCGAGTCGGAAAACGAGCGAGAAACGACGCGAAAAACACATAAAGCTGGGGATTGCCGGGAAATCAGGAAGTATGGTCTGCCGTCGTTTTTTAAAAGTAAACACTTATACCTATTTGAACATTTAATCTGTGAATTTCTAATAGCTCATAAGCAAAATCAAAACGATAATTTAGCGAAGGTTCAAAAGCGACTTTCTCGCTTAAAAACCAGGCATATCCAACCGCAGCATTAAAACCATACATAGTTTGTGAAGTTTTGTTATTGAATGAGTGAATAATGTCAAAACTTGAACCAAGAAAAACTTTTATCGGAAAATAGTAACGAAGTCCTAAACCACCACCCAGTTGGGCAGAGTAATCGTTCTCACCACTCCAAGCAACTCCCGGATACAAGCCTATATCAATTGATACATTATTTATAAAAAAATATCCGCCATTAATATTTACATTTACAGAATAAATCGAGTAGTCATTTAGATTGTCATAATAGGTAGACAATAAGCCGATTTTGGAATTGCCGCCAATACGAATTTTACCTTGTTCAGTTTGAGCAAATGTGTTGACTGTGAAAAGAATTACTGCAAAAAGAGTGAAGTATTTTTTCATAATTTGTCCCCTTTGAAATGATTATATCGTTTTTTCATTATTCCCAACTAAAATTTGACACTTTTGTGCAGAAATCAGTCTCAATATCGGTAATAAATTCTGCATTATTACCACTAATTCGTACCGTACGAAGTACTTGGCCAGATGGATGAAATAATATGTCTCCATCAGTGTACACATCTTTAATAGATAGAGAAAAACTACCATTAATGTATAGTTTAAAGGTGGTTTCTCCTATCTCATACCCCCCGAATTCATTTGACCTCCTATGATTACAGAAGGCAGGATATAAGTTGTACCTTTATACAAAATGGAATCTATTTCCCATTTGCCAAAAAATTCTGAACTGACTATTTTTTTGTCTTCACTGTTACAACCAATGATCGTTATTCCAAATACCAGTATCATTACCAACATTCCTAACCATTTTCTTGAGTATGTCAAAGACTTTACACAAATCATTGTACTACCTCCACTACGATTTTGTTAAATATTGCGGTACTGCCATGTTTTTCCATATCGCCCGCGATACATACTTCTTCACCCCAAGAATTTATCGCCCATATCTCAATTTCAGTCTTTCCTTCTATGAGGCCATAAATTTTTAACAAATTACTTGTCTCCGGTGTCAATGTTTTCGCAGTATTATACACATCTTCATTCGCATAAGAAATAGCAGCTACCATATTGCTTTCGTTCACTATTCGCGCCTCATATTTGTCATATAAGCCTGCACTCAAACCCACATTCGCACTTATATTAGTGTGATTTCCTACCGTAATGCTTACATAATTGACATTTTGTTCTTCAGGGTCTTCTTCGTTACTAAAATTAACCAAAGAGCCCTTTTTGTTTTCTTTGTTTCTTCGGTATTCTGGTGTTTTTTCACAATCTTTTTCAACCTGATACACAATAGGATATGAAACCTCTACTAAACCAGTTTCCGTATTAAAAATAACACAGTTTCTACATTCATCATTACAATGATAATCATATTCTACTTTGTCTATAGTAACGTCACTAAAAATACGAGATGAATCACTCCCACCACTGCCACAACCCATTCCGAACAAAAAACACAAAGAACTTAAAATTACACATTTCAGTGAAAAATATATTTTTGTTACCATCATTCTCTCCTTATAAACAAATATTGTTGATTATTGACTATTGGTTATGAGGTACCGTTAAATTCAGGAATCCATCTTCACCAGCCATAATTATGTAAGTATCGGTATGCTCACCTTGGAACTGGCCATCCGCTACAAACAAAACACGTTTGTTAGATTGGAAATACATATTTTTCCCCTCTTCGTAGACCTTATACATGTTTATTTTCACATCATCAGATCCGCTCAAAGATGTACCATCATTATTTTTCCATCTGGCCAGCACATATCCTGAAGTACGATTCTTGGTGTGATCGTTTTTAGGCACTTTCATCCGTAAAACTCTGCCTAAATTACTTTTTGCAAATAACGGAATATCTTTAGTTTCCAGTATGAACGGCAATACGCGAAACCCTTGCATTTCGATAAATTGTCCACTCCTCAATATTCCCAAAAACGCTCCTTCATTAGCATAAGTATTATACTCATAAGCTCCCAAATCAACTTTGTTCCCCTGCGGGCGAGGCATCAATCTAATGTCATACCCAACATTTGATTCACCTCCGGCATTTATGCATGGGCTGTTACTCATCAATTGCAGTCCATCATCAACAGTACCATATATTCCATCACTGCCTGCCGGTGAATTGGCATTTACAAAATTTGGATTTTGGCTAATGTTACCAATTCCCGCATAACCGCCGGTAATACATGTATAGCTTACAGAAGCGGCATCACCGTTAATCTCCTGCTTGCCTTCATTATTCCAAAGAATGCTATTTTTAATTGTTACGCTGCCGCCCTCATTGCTGATACTTTGCCCATTTGCAGCAATGTTTGAAGAAAAGGCGCTGTTCTCAATGAGTATGATTCCGTTGTCATTGTATATTGCGCCGCCATTTTTTGTGGCTTTGTTTCTTGTAAAGATACTGTTTACCATGTTGAGCTTTGCTTCTTTCCCCACATACAGAGCTCCGCCGCCAGTTTGATTCATTGTATCCTGTAAAATATTCCCATCAAAAACGGAAGCGTCTATTTGAAAGTGACCATTTGTGGTATACAATCCGGCGCCGGATGACCGGATTGAAATATTATTTTTAATCAGGCAGTTCTCTAACCTCTTTATCCCACCCCTATCCATAATTCCCGCGCCGGATGAAGTTGCCATATTTCTTGATATGATGGTATACATAAGCGTTGGCGCGCAATTTACGTTTAATATGCCGCCGCCAATGCTGTTTTCTCCCGCTCCGTTTGCCGCACCGCCGGAAATTGTAACCCTTTTAAGTTTTAGCTCACCAACACTGCCGTTTCCTGACATTGTTACCACATGGTAAGCATTGTCTGTCAACTTATCTTCTGAGACCGGCCATGCCGTTCCATCATTCTTAGCCAAATCTCCGCTCAAAATAGTGTTATACGGAGAGCCCTTAGGTTCCCTTTCCGTTTCGTCTCCATTAAACCCGCCAATAATCTCTATCCCCGGTTTGATCAAAAAGGTAGCAGACCTGGGGTCATCAGAATTTGTTTGATATACCGGATAATAAGTCCCCTCAGCCACCCAGATCTCTTTACCCTCTCTCTCAGAAGCGTCTATCGCTTTTTGCAGGCACTTATACGCGCTCTGCCAGGAGTTTCCGTTCTCCTGTCCTGCTAAGGCGGGAGATTTCTCATTTACAAAGATCCGGTAGTCCGGAGACTTTTGCACATTAATCACGTATACTGTCTTACCGCAGTTCTGCGGGTCTTTCACCTCAACAGTTATATCGGTTGATGAGCCGCTAAGAGCGATAGATACGCTTGAATCATTTACGTAACTATTCCCATTAACAAAAACCTGAGCGCCCTGTGGTATATAAGGAACAAACCGTAATGCCCCGGTATTGTTGGAGACAACCGCCTTATACTCAAATGAAAGCGGATCAAAGCTTGGAGTGTATGCCCATTCAGAATGCCAGAAATCTTCAAGCGCAGCGGGTTTACAAACAACGCCCTGAGGCTCTATTATCACCTGCTTTCCCATTATCATGCCATAAACAGCAGTTCTTGAGTTGACGACAACACTGGCGTTAGGAGCTGTAATCTGCCCGTAAATAACCGCGTCTGTTCCTATCCTGAACTGTGAACTCTGCTCACTGTAAATTGACACTGCTAAAGGTATAGTATCACCAATGAACTGAAACTTTGTCCGGTCTCCGAATCTACCCTCACTCTTTATCCTAATATCTGTCTTATTACCTATTTGAGACTCAAAAACCAGCTTTACATCAGGTTCTACTATGAGACGGTCAACCTCATAAATTCCAGTCTTAAAAGTCACCGAAGAATTAGCATAAACAACAATCTCTCTATAAGAACCGGGATTTACGGTACCGCTTCCATTAGGCCCGATAACTACATCCCATGTGCCGGGGTTAATCTGATGAGATACAATTTGCGGGAAGTTGATCTCCGCGAAGCTTCTCTCTGTTCCGGTGATAACGGTGTTGTTCTGCTTTTTGATCTCCTGTTTAGCGGCAGCGTCTCCGTTGATCTTTGCGCGTTCACGCAAAAAGATGTCTCCGCCGGAGAGAAGCTCTCCGTTTACTACCGCATCACAGCCTACTTCTGTGTAAACTGCGGAACCGACGATGCCGCCATTTACGGTTGACCTATCCCTAAGATCGGTGTACTCCGTGGAGAAAACAGCGTATTGTGAGTTTGAGTGTTTAATCTCAGGAGGCAAAGGCGGAATTTCAGGGTCAGGTAAGCTGCTGCCGTATATTTGGGTACCGTCAGCTAAGAAAACTGGGATTTTACCATTCTGCCGGAATTCAGAACTGTTATCAAACGAGTAATCATTGCTTTTATCCCACGACGACCAGTCTAAATACCTCAACCCGATCACATTTCCTTGAACGTCGGGAAGGATATCGCCAGGATTAAAGTTTACGTTTCTGTAATCGTACTTTACACGGTAATCTCCATTACCAAGGTCTTCTATATTTACATAACAATTTGGCGCGTAGTAGCGTTCAACTGTCGGAACTTTTCCATTTTCTACGGTGAAATAATAATAGTAGTAGAAATCACGAATCGTTTCCGTTCCGGTGTTTTCAACGAATATTCTCGGACGTGAAACGTTTAGTTCCTGTATTGATTCATGTTTCGAATAAACACGAACCGCATACTGAGCGTTGACAATGCTAAAAAGAGTTATCAACGTGAACAAAGCTTTTAAGGTTAGTTTAAACATTAACGTTTACCTTTCCGTTTTTTGTTGAAATTGTAAATAACTAAAAACTTAATGAATACATCGGCATTGAGCGCTTGTACTTTACATTTAACAACAAGCAGCTTTTAAATGAGTACACTATTCCGCAAGACGCATTTCTGCTTTACATTACAGTATCATCACTAAGCTGTATGACCGATAAACGTAATTTAATATTGAGTTGAGTCAACTCTCCTTCCTGTTGCCATTTGGCAATCAATCCGCTAAAGTAAGTTGCTCTTTATTTGTTACTCTTATAAGTAGACCCGCAGTTTAACCTGCGATCAAGCTCATTTTTGATAGTACAAATTTATCTTTATGCAAAAATCTTAAACTGTACTGCCACACACTGATAATAATATATCATGTTTTTAAGAAAAAGTCAATAAAAATATAATCCTACATTACATGCAAATTATTTACACCTTCATCGCTTTGCTACAAATCAACCTCGCCTAATATAGCAATGTTGATTAAACATTGATATATTTATAGATTTGTTACAGCTTTATACATCATCTATTCACATTATTCAACACTGAAAACATGTCAATGTCATGTTAAATTGCTATAAACCATTTACTGATACCAAGTTGCGATCTAAATCATACAAACAATCCGATATAATTCTGTGGTGGATTGAATGATCTGGCTATATCAGTAGAAACTTAGAACGCAACTTGGTATGACATCCATTACCTTCAATTTTAACCCCTTAACATCCGTATTCTTTATGGGTAATAAGAAGTGTGAATGTGAGGTGATTGGTCGATGGAAATGAGTGAAAGCAACAGAAAAAGGATCGAAGAACTTGAGATTGAGCCGCCTGAAGCTATAAACAACGAACACAAAACCCCTGTTGGTCAGGCGGAACTGGAGCATGTGTCGCCCTACGTGCGTGAGGCGCGGGAACGGAGAGACTTCAGAACTGAAATTGAGACACATCTGAATACGATCGGTTCATATGAAGAACAGATTACCAATCTTGTAAGTAAAATTGATAAAGAGAAATCCACAATTGAAAAACTGATTGGAAAAATGCCTGGCGTATAAACGGACATACAGACGCAGACAGGCGGGATGAACAGTTCCGCCTGTTTTATAATACCCGGTTAAGAAACTTTCTCAGAGCCCGGAACTCTGAGCTCTAACTAAACATCCGCTCAAATTCCGCTTCATCAATAACCTTTACGCCGAGGCTTATTGCTTTGTCAAGCTTAGAGCCTGCCTCTGCTCCAGCCAGCATGTAATCGGTTTTTTTGCTGACGCTTGAAGAGACCTTGCCGCCCTCATCCATAATAATTTTTGAGGCGTGTTCGCGGGTATACTTTTCGAGAGTGCCGGTGAGTACAAATGTGAGACCCGCGGCTTTACCGTCTTTTTGGGCTGTACCCTTTTCTCCTTTAAGATTTAACCCCGCGCTTCTCAACCTCTCCATCATATTCCGGTTTTCTTCTCTGTCAAAAAAAAGCCTAACGCTCTGCGCCATAGTTGAACCGAAACCATCTATTTTTTCAAGGTCTTCCGCAGATACTGTGTAAAGATCCGATATATCATCAACAAAAAAGGCCAAATCCCTCGCGGCTTTGGCGCCGATCATCCTGATCCCAAGACCGTGTATCAGTCTGTCAAGCGGTCTCTTTTTTGACTCCTCTAAAGCGCTGACCGCATTAGAAGCTGATTTCTCAGCCATACGCTCAAGATTTGCAATTCTTTCCTCTGTAAGGGTGTAAAGATCAGCGGCGTCATAAATAAGTCTGTTGTCAAGCAGCTGTTTTATGACCGCAGGACCCATGCCGCGCACATCCATCGCGCTGCGGGATACGAAATGTTCAAGTGTGGCGAATATTTGAGCGGGACATGTTTTGTTCAGGCACCTGAGAGCCACCTCTTTTTCAAGACGCTCCAAATGTGATCCGCAAGAGGGACATTGCAGAGGCGGTTTGAACTCCACACTGTTTGAAGGGCGCTTGCTCATGTCAACTTTTATAACTTTGGGGATTATCTCCCCTCCCTTCTCTATCTCCACACAATCACCCACTCTTATGCCAAGCCGTTCTATCTCATCATAATTATGTAATGTAGCGTTTTTGATAGTGGTCCCGGCAAGAAACACTGGACTTAGCCGCGCGATAGGTGTTACTACCCCGGTACGTCCTACGTTTGATTCTATATTTTCAACTTCTGTGAGCGCTTTTTCAGGCTGGTATTTGTAAGCTATAATCCACCGCGGCGATTTGGAAGTTGACCCTAGAAATTGCTGCTGCTCAAAAGAATCTACCTTTATAACAACTCCATCAACCGGAAAAGACAGGGTATGCCTGTCCGCCTCCCATTTTTTACAAAAAGCGATAATCTCATCGCCGCTTGACAAAACAGGTGAATGGACAACCACAGGAAACCCTAGTTTTTCTAACAGCTTCAGATTCTCATGATGTCCCGAACTTTCTCCGCCGAGAAGAAAATATGCTGAGAAACTCAAGTTTCTTGACGCCACCTCAGTTGGATCCTGAAGCTTGAGCGTACCCGCGGTAGTATTGCGCGGATTTTGCATCGGTTTTTGTCCGTTTTCTACTATTGAAGCATTGAGCGCTGAGAATTTTTTAAAAGTCATATATATTTCCCCGCGCACTTCAAATGGATCTTTATAGTCAACCACAAGCGGAATTGAACGTATAGTCCGTACATTGGCTGTAACCTCATCGCCGACTACCCCGTCTCCGCGGGTAACGGCGCGAACGAGACGCCCATCTTCATACACAAGAGAACAGGCTACTCCGTCAAGTTTCAACTCGCCTGTAAAACGGATTTCACTGCCGGAAAGTGTTTTTTCCATGCGGACAACCCATTCCCTTACCTCTTCAGCGGAATAGGTATTGTCAATGCTCATCATGGGAACGCTGTGGCGTACTTTAGGAAAGACTTTGGTGAGATCGCTTCCTACACGGCGAGTAGGTGAATCCGGCGAATCGTACTCTGGATGTTGTTGCTCAAGATTTGACAGTTCTTTGTAAAGCTCATCGTATTCTTTGTCGCTTATTAAAGATTCTCCGCGACCGTAATACGCGGAGTCGTATTTGTTTATCAGATGTCTCAATTCATTTATGTGGCGTTTATTAAATTCGCTATTCATTATTCCCCGCAATTATCAATCGGTTACACCCATTTGTCATACGCCTACACATAACACGCGGCAATAAGATTACCATCCGTAAAGGCAGCCAGCGCATTTGACGCCCATAGATTACATACGCCAATACGGTATACCCGCCTACCCGCATCCGTTTTCGCGCGTTCATTTCTCATATATCCGTAAATTGCGGGAGCGCAGGATACGCGTGCGGCATACTGCCGTCCTTACAACATATACATCCACAAATGATGCATACGCGGCAATAACACATGCGGGAGGCCGCCCCCACAACCAATCATCTTTGCGGCTTGTTTTATTTATACATTGCACATTATAATTTGTCACTCAAACGCCATCGCGGCCGCGCCCATAACCCCCGCGTCTTCTCCCATTTGCGCGAGGACTATTTCGCAATGCTCATAAATATTAGGCCAGCAATACCGAGGAATGCATTCTTTTACTGTGTCAAGTATAACGTTGCCTGCCATCATTACACCGCCGCCGAGTACAACCCTGTCCGGAGAAAGTGTATTGAGAATTATGCCTACAGCGCGGGCAAGCATATCACACGCTTTATGGTGTACTTTTAAAGCTACGGCATCCCCTGCCGCTACATATTCATAAACCATTTTACTTGTTACTTTTGAGGGTGAACCGCGTACAATTTCAACAAATGGCGTAAGGTTGTTGCCGGAAGCTGATTTAGTGTACTCCAAGGCGAGATTTACGATTCCGGTTGCGGAAGCGTAACGTTCCACACATCCTTTCAAACCGCAGTTGCACTGAATCCCATCTGTCTCAACCACTATATGCCCTATCTCACCTGCCATACCGTGAGTGCCTTTGTAAAGTTTACCGTCTATAACTATTCCGCCGCCAATTCCTGTACCAAGAGCAAAGCAAACTATGTTGTTTACCCCTCTTCCCGCTCCATATCTCTGTTCAGCCATGGCCACAGCGGTCACATCATTAGCCGCTGTCACCTTCAAGCCAAAGCGTTCCTTTATTGGAGTGTAGATATTAGTACCCTTCCAGCCCGGGAGATTTTCAGCGCCTGAAACAGTTCCGTCATTGTCAACAAAACCCGGTGTACCAAGCCCCGCGCCAACAAAATCAGATGCCTGCAAACTGCTCTTCTGAATTAACTCCGCTATGAGGGATAAAATATTGGCAAGAACCTGCTGACCCCCTTTTTGCGCCTCTGTAGGTACGCGTGTAATATGCTCGCATATGCCATCTTCACTCATAACAACGCCTTTTACCGTTGTTCCGCCTAAATCAATACCTATCGCTTTTCTCATTTAGTTTTCCTCTTTATTATAACCCAATTAACCGTATCATAATGGGGTTTATTTTTAGATTTTGGGTTTGCGGGCAGCCACTGGACACCCCCTGCGGTAAATTTTCCATTTGTTAATTCATAATTCAACTTCAAAATAAAATAGATATCCGAATACAGAAATAAAAGATCCGATCACCTCATTTCCTTATTCCGCCATCTGTTCTCCGCGGCAGTAAAGCTATTTTTCAAGTTGAATGACTATATCACCCATGTCAATAATGTCAATAAACAGCGCAAAAAAAGACCGCCGTTTCCGGCGGTCTTACTGTTACTCCCAATGTGTTATAAACTATAACCCTACCTCACAAATCCCACTGAACGGGTCAACGTATGCCGT
>JAIRVB010000018.1 GCA_031254105.1 Chitinispirillales bacterium | reverse complement strand
AAAAATCTGCCGCAAATTATTAACTGCCCGCGTGATCAAAAAATCTGTCTGAAATTGCAATTTTTTACCCCCCCCCCCCCCCCCCCCCCAGTTGTAATTTATTTAAAATCAATGTATTGCGCCTGATTGATCTTGACTTCTTATATAAACATGTAGCATCTGTAAGCTATTTTTGCAATACATACACTCCCCGGTATACTTACAATGATTTTACAAAAAACTATTGGTTTCAACGAATCATATTTCTTTATTTACCGCAAATTGTGAAACATGCATTGTTGAAAAAGTTCATCTTCCATGTCAAATTACGTACAGCAGTCATTATGAACAGGGGGGGGTATTATGCATTAAATACTGTCTACGCAAGATGTCTTAACCATTGCAAAATGCAGGAAGTGATAACCGCTCCATTAAAAGCGCATGTGAAAAACAGGTAATCTATACATTTTGCATCATCAAATGTATCACAAAAAGGAGAAATTGTTAAATGTTAAAAAAATTGTGTTTTATGATGACCGCGGCTTTTGTAGCTTCGGGTATCATTGGGTGTTCGCGAACGCTGAAGGATAACACTTTGTATTGGGGTTTTGCAAGCGCCCCCGATGCTCATACGCGGGTTGTCTGGTTAGATTCGGACTATAAGAGGGTTGACGCTATGGAAGCTGATTTAGAAGTCGGCGAAAAAAAGGTTATGGGGCAGGCTGAAGGCAAAAGAACCCAAAAAGGCAGTCTGGAGAGACAGGCTTTCTTTGAAGCGCTCAAGTCCGCGAAAAGTTCCCAGGAACCGGCGGACGTTTTGGTTGCCGCAAACTATTTCTACAAGACTCACAAGGCGGACATGACGGTAACAGTTGTGGGTTATCCGGCCCGTTACACAAACATCCGGCCCAAAAATGCGGATAATATTAACAATGGCAATGCCGTAACGCAATCAAAAGAAAGCGCCGCCGCACCGGCGCCTGTGCCAATTGAAAGCGCAGAGGAAGAAGAAGAGGGGGCTGAATAACTATGAAAAAAGGACTCTTATTATTGACAGTTGTTTGTTTAATTTTTTCTACAGGCTGCTCAACCAGCTGGAAGTTAGGTAACAGTACCATATCCGAACTTGAGTTTAGCATGCCGAAAATAGAAACGCTGCCTGTAACCGCCGATCTGCGAATCAGCGAAACAAAAAGTACCGGTCAGGCGGAAGGGAGAATCACTGAAGAGGTAAGGCTCATAAAGGAAGCGACCGCCAAAGCGCTCGGCCAGGATCCGCCGCGAGTTGACGGCCCCGATGTACTTGTCGGAGGAAATTTTTATGTTGAAACCCGCCGCGGCGAAATGCGGGTTACCGTAACAGGTTACCCGGCGTATTACCATAGTTTCCGGGCTGTAACGGATAGCATGGCCAAAGCTGAAGCTCAATTCAAAGCGGATTCTTTAAGGAGAGAGCAGTACTCCGGGATGTTTGATGCGGTAAAAACTCTCAGGGAACTGGCGGAGGAGGACTCCGGTGTTGTAGAAACGGTTATTGCCGACAACGGGAACGTTTCCGTTCAACTCTCTTACCCGGCTAAAAACGCGCAGCCGAAAATCGAAACTGTAAAAAACAATGATGGAACGGTATCAACAATAACAAAACAGCCGTATCACACTATTCCTGTTTACAATATTTTTGGCGTCAATACACCGCTTGCTGCAGGGGGGAATATTGGGCTTTCTATTGCAAATGCCGGTAGTGCGGGCGGACGGAGCGAAGGTAAAATAGGGAAGAAACAGGAAAACGCGTTTGATTACCGTTTCGGTATCGGACTTGTTAAAGGTTCTAATCATAGTCTTAACCTGAAATCTGATATTGGGGAAGGTATAAGGTTGAATTTTGGTGTGAATTTTGAGTACTGGGAAAGGGGCGATGGCGATAATGTAGATTATGGCGATGATTTTGTTACGGAATACTTTAACATTAGTGCTAATATCTTCCATGAATGGGTTTTTAAAGTCGATTTTTTAAACGTCTTTGCGGGCCCGGGAATTTCGATGGGTTTTGCATGGGCTGAAGCATGGAACTATGATCCATCATACAAATACAACTACAACTACGATATTGACGATAATTATGGTTTTGCTCTCGGTCTCGGCGGTAAAGTTGGGATGGAGATGAACGCAGGTGGTTTTGTAGTTGGTACAGATTTGAATCCCATGTTTCATATAACGGGTGCATGGTTAGATAAATATCCCGTATTTACGATGTCCTTGGGTTTTTATGGCGGCTTTAAATTTTAAACCTATTTACAATTATACGTTTGATATATCTTGACTTAATCCAACGTAAAATTTGCCAAAAACCGGTAAGAAAAATACTATTCTGTGAAGGTGGCAGGCGCCGAAAGGCGCCCTGCCTTATAACAAAACCGCTTCACTTGGGCCACCGCCTCAATTCTCTCAGGCTTATAATCTCTTTTTGAGAAATTATTACATGATCAAGAAGCGGCACTTCTAAAAGCTTTCCAACCGTAAAGAGTCTTTCAGTAACTTTCCAATCTTCCTCCGAAGGATCAACTTTGCCGGATGGGTGATTGTGAGCCAGGATAAACGCGGCCGCGCCGCATCTAAGGGCACGGTTTATAATATTTCGCGGATAGACCACGCAGTGGTTCACAGTTCCTTCAGACATAATTTCCGAGTTGAGCACATGGTTTGCGTTGTCAAGGAAAATCACAGCAACATATTCTTCGCTGCGGTAACCAAAATTAAAACGCAGATATTTCTCCACATCCTTGCGGTGAGTGACTACAGGTTTTTCTATAAAATTTTCGTTGAGGCAATAACTCATGGCGTCTCTCATGAAAGGGAATAAGCTTGCGCTGCGCTCTTTAAGTCCCTTAAATGAGTGCAGCTCCTCAAGCGGGGCGTTAATAACCGCGCCTATAGTTCCATAACGTTCGAGAAGTGTTTTGGCAAGCGGTTTAGTATCCTTACGCGGAATCACATAAGTAAGAAGCAGCTCAAGGATTTCGTAATCTTGTAAAGAATCGATACCGCCCCTAATGTATCTGTTAAGCAGACGGCCTCTGTGTCCGTGGTGATCGGGCTTGAAATGGGATACTTGCAGACCATCAATTAATTCAGTTTTTTTGCTCATAAATTCAGTTATCCCGCTCCTTTTGATAGATTAACAAAAGAGATATATCAGGCGAAAATATGAGAAAAGAGAACTTAGAAATTTGAGACTTGAGAATCGAAGCGCTGCCCCGCGTTAAAACACGGGGACTTTATAGACTATCAAAGCTGCTACGCACCCTACAGACGCGAAAGGACACCTGTTTTTTATTTGTAATTTGTGCATTATACATTATACATTGTCTTCCTACCATTCTATAGATAAACCCGCCGCTGTAATTCCTGCCCCTACTGTACAAAAAATGATTTTGTCATTTTTTTGTATTCCTTTCTCTATTTCAGAAAGAGCTACAGGGATACTTGCGCAGGAGGTATTTCCAACCCTGTCGATATTCAGATAAAAACGCTCAAAAGGTACGCCGCTTCTCTCCGCGGCAGCCTTGATAATACGGCCATTGGCCTGATGAGGCACAACCCAGCGTACATCCTCCGGCGTCCATTTACTTTTAATTATAAGTTCACGTACCATTGCGGAGAAGCTTTCGGTAGCGAAGCGGAAAAGCGCCTTACCATCAACCCGTACCCATGGATCAAATGTGGATGTATTGACAGGCACTTCATAGCCAGGATATTCACGCCGTGCCATGTGTAACCCCATGGAGTCTGCGCTGAGTATCTCTTCTTTTATAATGTGACCCTTTTGAGTACCGCTTAGCACAGTAGCGCCGGCTCCATCGCCAAAAAGAAAACATGTGTTTTTGTCGGTTTTATCAAGAACCCTTGACTGCATGTCAACGCCGGTCACGAGTACATTTTTCGCAACGCCGGAAAGGATAAAACCACGCGCCGCGGATATTGCGTAGAGCCAGCCGGAACACGCGGCGTTAAGGTCAAAAGCCGGCACTCCCCGTATGCCGAGTTTCCCCTGCAGAATGCAGGCGGTTGAAGGCATAACTACATCTGGCGTTGTAGTCGAAACAATTATCATATCAATATCGGAAGGTTTAAGCCCGCTGTTTTCTATCGCTTTTCGTGAAGCTTCGTGAGCCATATCTGAAGGCTTGACATCCGCAGCCGCCCATCGGCGTTCTCTTATGCCTGTTACCCCGAATATATAATCTTCGGTAATATTCGGGAAGTGAACAAGAAGCTCTTCGTTTTTAACTATCCGGTCAGGAAGACAAATACCAAAACCAAGCAAGCTTATAGTGCGCACCGATGGTTCGAGAGTATCGGCTACAATAGCCATTTTTGGTATCTCGACACTCTCAGCCGCCGCTGGCGTATGGTCGGGCCGCGCAGAGGAGCGCATAGATTCATCGCTTGTAATTATCTGCGCTACAGGTTTTTCAAACGGGACAGACGCGCCGTCCTTATAGTAAAGCTCATCTACTTTACCGTCACAGGGAGCTTCGAAATCAAATGTCGATTTTGCGCTCTCAATCTCCGCAATTACCTGCCCCTTATTAAACTCATCACCTTTGCCGATATGCCATTTTGTAATGATCGCTTCAGTCTCGGCTGCTGCTTGAGCCGGAATAAAAAGCTCTGTTTTGAAAACATTGCTGCTCACTTTACATCTCCAATCATCTTTTTTATGCGCGCGCCTATTATGCCCGAGTTAGGCAGGTAAACGGATTCAAGCTCCTTTGCAAAAGGAACCGGAGTATCCGGCGCGCTTATAAGCGCCGGCGCACATTTTAACCGTGAAAAACACTCCTGCGCTGCAAGAGAAATAAACTGTGATCCAAGCCCTGCAGTTTCACACGCCTCCTGCACGACAAGCAGTCTTCCAGTTGAGCGAACCGAATCGAAAATCGGCTCAAGCTTCAGAGGATTTAATATAAATGGGTTCCATACCGAAGCGCTTATATTTTCTGTGTTAACCGCCTCAAGGGTCTGCTCAGCCATCGCGCCTATTGCTACAATGGTAATATCTTTACCCTCTGAGTACTGACGGGGACGGTAAACCTTTTGTAAATCTCCATCGAACTCAATATCTCCAGGCTTCCCCCAATAAAGAAGCTTATGCTCAAAAACAATACAGGGGTTAGGATCGTAAAATCCCGCCATCAGCGCTTCATAGGTTTCCTGAGGCGTTACCGGATAAAATAGCTTAAGTCCGGGGAAACGGGACCATAGACCATCAAATTCAGCGCTGTGAAACGCGCCTAAAGTGATGCCGCCGCCGCATGGAAGCCTGAACAAAATCTGCGCCGGCTTGCCGGAACGGAAAAACCACGTTCCGGTATTAATACCAAGCTGTGTTACAGCCTCAGTTGAAAAGTCTGCGAACTGAAACTCCATTATCGGTAAACTGCCGGTCTGCGAGGCCCCTAGACAAAAGCCTGTTGTACCAGCTTCACAAATGGGTGTATCGATTACTTTCTTGGGACCGAAGCCGTCTATCAAACCTTTACAGGTTTTAAAAGCGGAACCGTACCTGCCCACATCCTGTCCGCAGACAAACGCGTTGCCGTTTTCCGCCAGTATGTGCTGAAGCGCGGTGTTAATGGCGTTAGTATTCCGCACGTTCTTTGCGCTGTATGGTTTGATTTGTCTATAGTTAACAGGGGCAAACACATCCATGGATACTGACGCGGCAGCTGGTCTTCCAACTCTGGCAGCGTCACTAACTAAAGAATCAAGCTGACCGCAAAGTTCGGTTTCTATAGCGTAAAGTTCCTGTTCATCACCGCCGCAATATTCCAGATATGCCGCGCGCGCGAATTTGAGAGGATCCTTTTGCAAGTTCTGCGCCTTCAATTCATCAGAAATATATTCGGCGTTATCGTAAACAGCATGCCCCTCAAGCCGCACAGTCATGCTTTCAATAAGCACCGGCTGCGGGTCTGCTGCCATAAGTTCAAGAGCCTCTGTAACCGCGCTGTACACTTCATAAGCGTCGAGGCCGTTTACAGTGCGTCCACTTATTCCGTAACCGGCCGCCCTGTCGGAAAGCGACTTGCAGTTGTACTGGTTTTCCACGGGAGTGGAAAAAGCGTAACCATTATTCTCAACAATAAATACCACCGGAACCTTATTAACCGACGCCATGTTAAGCGCCTCATGAAACTGACCGGTGCTTGTTCCCCCGTCGCCTATTACGGCAAGTCCAAACGCGTCGCAGCCGTTTCTGCGGGCTGACCACGTCCCGCCCACCGCAACCGCAAGCATACTGCCAAGATGACTGACCATCGGAAAACGAAGTGAGGCGGCATCTCCATAATGCACATTGCCCTCTTTGCCGTGAGTGGGGCTCTGAGCGTTTGCCATGTACTGGCAAATTGAGGAAAATGGTGAGCAGCCCTGCACGAGATGAGCGCCCAGGTTACGGTGAAGCAGGGACACAATATCCTTGCCGGGCCGAAATGGCATTGCCATTCCAACCGCGCTTGCCTCGTTTCCCGCTGCTATAATGACAGTTCCCTTAACATGCCCTTTTCGAAAAAGTTCCTTGAACCTTATATCCATCTGCCTGGTCACATACATGGCCGGGTAAGCGGTAAGATAGAAATCACCTTTCGAAAGACGGTTCGGGAAACGAGCGATATTATTGAAAACAGCATCCAGATTCCTGGGCGCCGGTTTTGTTACTGCGTTGATATATCCTCCACGGTGAAATGATTGCTAAAACAGGATAACTATTCAAAATAATACAAGCGTCTTTAAAGTGGCGGATTTTATGATAATTCGAACCGGGCAAAAACTTTATTATTCATCATATTCGCTACTCACTGCCGATTGTTGTAAACACCGCCGCGAATATAGTATATACTACGTACAGGCTTATGAATCAAAAAGACCTTTTTCAAACTTTCCTCGCTGATCAGTTTCCTCATGAATGGGAAAATTTTCTCCCAAAGTTTGAGCTGTTTCATTCTTGGCTTGTGCGGGAGAACAGTAAGATCAACCTGATCTCACGGCAAACTGATCCGGCGGATATATGGACTACCCACTTTCTTGATTCTCTGCTTTCCGTAAAATATGTAGAATTTGCGGAGCGCAGAATTCTTGATTTTGGGACAGGAGGCGGCTTGCCAGGAATCCCGCTGGCCATTATTTATGGAGATGCGTCTGTTACGCTGCTTGATTCAAGGAAGAAAAAAATTGAATCTGTCAAAGAAGCGGCTCTGCGTTTGGGTTTAGCTAACTGCGTTTTTTTGGGAGAAAGGCTTGAAGAGTTATCCTCAAAACATGACGCTGAATTTGATTTGATTGTAAGCAGGTCTGTAAGAATTGAGCCGTCATTCAGGAAAAAACTGCTAAAACTTCTCAAACCGCAAGGGAAGCTTGTCCTTTACAAAAGCCGTAATCTTGAAGATACGGAGCAGTTTGAAAATGTTCAGATTTTTGACGCTTCTCTGCCGGAGCTTGGGGAACGCAAAATAATCGTAATACAACAATAGTTTTTAAAACACCGGCATAAATTTGTTAAAATACGCCTTCGCTTAAAAAAACTGTCAAATCTTGGTAATTTGAATTATATTAATCAGAGTATTAACGAATTAAGTTGAATTATGGGAGAGCTTTAGTGTTACAAAGTATAAGAATCAATAAATTTGCAATCTTTGCAAATAGTAATCTTGAGTTTTCTCCCGGAGTTAATATCATTATCGGGGAAAATGGTACAGGTAAAACTCTTTTATTAAAAGCTATATATGCGGACGCAAAGTTTAGAAAAGAACGTTCAGAAGGAAAGTTTATCACAGGTTTAGAAGAACTCCACAAAAATGAAAGTCTTTTATCTACTCTCGGTATTGATGGTGAGTATGCGGACAGCTTTCTTAAAAATGTGGAATTTTACGTTGATCCCGTTAAAGGCAGATCCCTTTCTACAAATTGCAATACCGTTTTTATTCCGGCCAAGGAAATGCTGACGCATGCAAACGGTCTGCTTGCCATGAAAGAAAAATATGGCAAAAATATGCCTTTTGATATTACCTTGTTGGATATTATAAAAAACGCGCAGGGTTGGAGATTGAAAGAAACGCCTCCAATAGCTAAAAGAATCGAGCCATTAATCAAAAACTCTATTGATGGTACCGTTGACGTGAGGGATGACGGTTCGTTTTGGATGGAAAAAAGTGATGGAACGTCAATTCCGTTTTCAATGGAAGCGGAGGGACTGAGACGTTTAGGCTTGATATGGCAGCTTCTGATGAACGGAAGCATAAACGAAAACAGCCTCGTTTTATGGGATGAGCCGGAATCGAGTTTAAACCCTAGTAACCTTCCTCTTGTTGCCAGTATAATTATGGAATTACAGCGAAACTGTGTACAATTGATAATAACTACGCATGAGTATAACTTAGCCAGATATATTGACATAATGAGGAAGAAAGAGGATAAAGTAAAATTTATAAGCCTGTACAAGGAAAAAAATACTGTCAGCTACAGCTATGCCGATTCATTTCTCAAATTGCAGCCAAATTCCATAGACGATGCCGGCGAACGGCTTTACAAAGATGTAATACAAAAATCAATGGAAGATTTACATGATGAATAAACAAAATGAATGAAAAAAAACTATATTTAATTGACGGCCACGCTTTAGCGTACCGCGCCTACTATGCCCTTGCCAAAAATCAGCTCGTAAACTCTAAAGGTATTCCCACAAGCGCGGTGTATGGTTTTGCCAATTATCTTCTGCGGTTGATTGACGTTTATAATTGTCCTTATATGGCGGTGGTGATGGACAGCAGCCAGCCGACTTTCCGCCATGAAGCGTATCCGCAATACAAAGCTAACCGTAAACAGATGCCGGAAGATTTAAAAACACAGATTCCCTATATCAATGAGTTAATAAGCGCGTTTAATATTCCTGTCGTTATGCGGGACGGTCTTGAAGCGGATGATCTTATCGCGGTTCTTACGCATAAAGCTACAGCAAGCGGATTTGATGTGTTCTTAGTGACAAAAGATAAAGACCTGATGCAGCTTGTGAGCCCAAATGTAACCATGCTCGCGCCTGAGGGAACAGGTGTGTTCCAAACATTCGGGCCTGATGAGGTATATGCGAAAATGGGAATAAAACCTGAGCAGATAGTTGACTATCTGGCTCTTATCGGAGATTCATCCGATAACATTCCAGGCGTACCGAATATAGGCCCGAAGAGCGCTGTAAAAATTTTAGAAAAAGCTGATGTTGATCAAATTTTAGCTGATCCGGCGGTTCTTGAATCCCCAAAACTCATCAGTAAAATAGAGGAGTACAAAGAACAGCTTCGAATATCCAAAATGCTCGCAACGCTCAAAACCGATGTTGACGTAGATTTTGAAATGGATCATCTGCTGCGGCGCAATGTGGATTCGGCGCGCAGCCTCGCTTTACTTAAAGAACTCGAATTTGTCTCACTGATGAAAAACCCTATCTTTGGCGGGGGAACTAATTTTGAGCCGTCTGTCCAAATTGTTGATTCTACGGATAAAATCTCTGATATCGTTTGTAAAATTAAAGAGAAGGGTGAAGTTTCTATAGATCTTCAGATTGCGGGCAGTTTGCCAAGAACATCTGAACTTGTGGGAATCACTCTGGCCCTTGATTCAAGTTCCGCTTTTTATATTCCGCTTGGACATAAGACCGGGGGCAATCTTGACAAAAAATCGGTTCTTGACCTCCTTACTGAGATAATCGAATCAACAAAGACAGGCAAAATCGGAGATAACTTTAAAGTTGACTTTCAGGTACTGAGGCGCCAGGGGCTTGAGCTGCGCGGCATTGTGTTCGACACCATGCTGGCCGCTTATTTAGTTGATCCCGGTAAACGGCAATATGAGCTGTTTGAACTTGTCCGCGATCTGTTTGGTTTTGAGATAAAAACTCTTGAGCGGGTAGTTGGCAAAAAAGATACGGTTGCGGATCTGCTGGTTGATGAAATCGCGCCATTTGCAGCTCAATCAGCATGCGGCGTATTTCTCGTAAAAGAGAAGCTTGAGCCCGTACTTGCCGAAAGAAACAGCATGAGTCTGTTTACAGATATTGAACTTGCTCTTGAGTATGTCCTGGCCGACCTTGAATGGCAGGGGATGCTTGTTGATACGAAGATGTTTGCGGCTATGTCAAAAGAGTATACGCTCGAACTTGAGCAAATTGCCGGTGAAATATATAAAGCTGCCGGAGAGCAGTTCAATCTCAATTCGCCTAAACAGATGGCGGATGTATTGTTTGTTAAACTTGGCCTTCCCAGAGGCAAGAAAACCAAAGGCGGCGCACAATCAACAAACGCCGAAATTCTTGAAAAATTAGCCAATGATTATCCGATAGTTCAAAAGATTCTTGACTACAGAGAGAAGCAGAAACTGCTTTCAACTTATATAGACGCGCTCCCCGCGCAGATTCTGCCTGAAACGGGACGGGTACACACCTCCTTTAATCAAGCTGTAGCCGCAACTGGACGCTTGTCAAGCACAAATCCTAATCTTCAAAACATTCCCGTGCGTACGGAAAGCGGACGCAAGATCAGGGAAGCGTTCGCCGCGCCTGCAGGCAGCGTACTTGTATCCGCCGACTACTCTCAGATTGAGCTGCGCATTTTGGCTCACTTGTCAGATGACAACGTTCTTGTTCAGGCATTTATAGATGATAAGGATATTCACACGCAAACCGCGTCTGTAATATATGGAATTTTCCCGGAAATGGTAACTGCCGATATGCGGCGTGCGGCCAAGACCATTAACTTTGGACTGATGTATGGAATGGGACCTATTAAACTTGCGAGAGATCTGAAAATATCCTTTACCGACGCGAAACGTTTTATAGATTCTTACTTTACCCAATTTCCCTCAATACGCAAATACATGGATACATCCATACAAAAAGCGCGTGATCTCGGATACTCCGAAACCCTGCTTGGCCGCAGGCGTTACCTGCCTGAAATCAACGCTGGGAACCATGTCGTCAGAGAAGCTGCCGAGCGCACTGCCATCAACACGCCTGTGCAGGGAACAGCGGCTGATATAATCAAAATCGCGATGGTGCGCGTTCACCCAAAATTAAATGAATGGCCGGGCGCAAAGATGCTCCTGCAAGTTCACGACGAACTGGTTTTCGAGGTTCCTCAGGAAAACGCGGACAAATTCGCCGGCTGGGTAAAAGAGGAGATGAGCGCAGCGTATGAACTGAAAGTACCGTTAAAAGTAGATGCGGGCATAGGTAAACACTGGGGAGAAGCGCATTAAGTAAAGGCGAATAATTATTCCCCCCAACATGCCGGCAGCCACGATAATCCGTTGTAGGGACGACCATCGGTCGTCCGCAACATGGTCGATAGTCACATATAATTTGTTGTAAGGGCGGCAGCCTGCCGCCCGCGGATTCACGCATACAGGATAACTTACATTACAAATGAAAAAATCAAACATAGTAATCACAGTCCCCGAAGGTCTCTGCCCTTTCCTCAAAACAGAAGTGGAATTACTCGGATTACCAATCAAGTCGGTATCCGCAACAAGTCTCATAACAGAGGGTACAAGTAATGACGCGATGAAACTCAATCTTCACATACGCACAGGACATCATGTTCTTTTGCAGATCGCCGCGTTTCGATGCAGTGACGCTGAGGAACTTTACAAAGAATTATCAACCATACCGTGGGAGACTATCATCCCGTCAAACGAATATCTGTCGGTAGTCTCAAATGTCCGTAACGATACTATTAGGGATTCCCGCTATGCTAATCTTCGCGCTAAAGACGCTATCGTTGACAGAATCCAAACACGAAAAGGCAGGCGGCCCGATTCCGGCCCCGAAAGAACCGGCGCGGTAGTCAGTCTTTTCTGGAGAGAGAACCGCTGTACCGTATATCTTGACACAAGCGGCGAAGTCCTCTCAAAACGGGGATACCGCCATATCCCTCTTGGCGCGCCGATGCAGGAGACGCTTGCCGCCGGAGTATTTATGGCAGGCAATCTTAAAGCGGGAGAAAACTTTGTCAATCCTATGTGCGGAAGCGGAACATTAGCCATAGAAGCCGCGCTTGCTTTAAGCAACAGGGTTCCAGGTTTGGCACGTCAGAATTTTGGTTTTTTTCATCTGCTTGGCTTTGACATGAAAGCCTGGGAAGAGATGAAAAGAGAAGCCAAAACCAAAGTCCTCAGGACAATACCGTCAAAAATTGTTGCTACTGACAAAAACGAAAAAGCTATTGAAGCCGCGTGTAAAAACGCTCAAACCGCGGGCGTTGAGCAGCTTATAAGTTTTGAAGTCTGCGACTACGCGCAAACGCCGGTTCCCCCCGCTCCAGGCGTTGTTATTCTTAATCCTGAGTATGGGATGAGGATGGGAGAGGAATCAGACCTTATTGACACATACAGAGGCATAGGCGCGTTTCTAAAGAAAAATTGCCGAGGTTACCTTGGAGGCGTATTTACGGCTAATACCAGTCTTGCCGGACAAATCGGATTAAAAGCTAAAAGGAAGATCCCTTTTTTTAGTGGAAAAATAGAGTGCAGGCTTTATGAGTATGATCTTTATTAGCCGATATTCTATTATCGCGCCATAATTTACATAGGTAAGTTAAGCATACAGACAACGCTGAAATTAAGATTTCATAAATATAAGTTTGTTAATAAGCATAAAATCTATGTAGAGGTCTTTCCGCGCTATCTGTAAGCTTATTTTTCATTATTCTACCGGCACAATAATCTGCGTTAAAAGTTCATCTTCGGGCGTAACACTCGGATCGTTTAAATAATAGTCATAACACACGCCTATGGGTTTCAGGCCATCTTCCTCTATCTGCTTGAAAACCGCGGTATATGCCGCTTCAATCCCTGAATATGACCCTTTGTATTTGTACGAAGCCGCCCGAGGGGCCGACGGGATTTTACCCGCGTAAACATCACCTTCACCCGCGAATTCCTTTGAGACAGGAAAGCCCATCTCAATATCCCACTTGTCCTCATTCATGTCCGAATACGCTGCATACGGCGCGGCAGTCATTTCAATACCGTTTTTAACCATATAATCATGAATTTTAGCGTATCCCTCGGTTATTGTACGCGGCAAATCCGCGGTAGATACTGTTTTGCGCACCGCTAATGTAATTTCTTCTTTTTGCTGGATAATCTCAAGTTTGATTCCCATTTCTATCCTTTGTCTCCTATTTGAAGTTATGTTTTAATGGTCTTCGGCCGATCATGTTGTAAATATACTGTTCGAATGAACAGTATGCAAGTTTTTTTAACATAGAATAGAAAAATGTTTAGCGTACTCTTACTTTTGTTTTTTCGCCTGCTGATAACCTTTGTACTGCATATCAAAAAGATATTTTTCCGGCAAGCTTTCGTAAACGCCTCCGGTCTCGGCGACAGCCCGCCTTATTGAAAACGCCTGATGGGTGAGGTCAGCGGTTTTTTGCGCGTCATCTTGATTCAGCCCGCAGCACACTGCTCCAATTTGCGGATGAATGATGACTTTTGGAAGCAGTTCTGTGACAGGGCATGACGCCGCGTCATGCTTATTAAGATATGCTATATACTCCTCGATGAATTTTGCGACAGCTTGCCTGACATGTAATACAATTTTTTTTTTGGCAAGGCTAAGATCAACATCTATCCACAGAGGCAATATTCGGTTGAGCATGGGGTAGTCCGGAGTCATTGGCGGGTTACAGATTATATCCCTGCCGCTGCGTGAGTTAATCAGATCAAGTACATCCGGCGCGTTGAGCAGCGAAAACGATATTTTACGGCCCCTAAAGCCTGCGCCCTTACAGATATATGTTATACTGTTTCTTACTACAGGTGCAAAGCGTTTAAAATATTTCTTTGAACTGTCAGCGGTGATAGCTGTTTGCGGCGTTACCGGCTTAACGGAAATTTTTGACAAAAAGTCTTCCGCCTTAGTAACTATGCCGATAGTTCTTTCGTAAGCTTCACGCGCCTCCTGCCCCCAGGTGACAAGTCCATGATGGGCAATCGCGATCCCTTTGCAATTGTTATTTTGTTTTACTGCCTTAAGCGCGGCTTTGGCGAAATCAAACCCAAGTCTCGCGTAGGGAATTACCGCGAGTTCATCTCCAAAACATTCTTTAAAAAGCTCTATCCCGTTTACTCTGTTAAGAATTTTTAAGACCGCGACAGGATGCGTATGATTCACATATTTTGCGGGGATAAACGCGTGCATTGTAGATTCGATTGAGGGCTGGTATTCGCTTTTTAAAACCTTAAACCCTTCAAACATATCAGCCATCTCTTTGTCGCCAAGAGCGTCAAGCTGATTCAACCTCTCTAAATAACTTAAATCCATTGAGACGAAATACTTCGGAATAAACGAGGCTAACGGAGTTCCGGAAGCCTTTACACATAATACACGCATAGCGGTGTCGCGATTGTCGCCTACTAAAATCTTTACAGATGTGTTGCCTCCGCCATGTATGGTTAAATCACTTTCCGCGCCAAGGAGCGAGGTGGCGTACGCCTGCTGAACTATTCCTTTCGCTTCGTCGATATTTAAATCGTTTTGATATATATATTTCTGTTCGTCGTCATCATTCCAGCGGTTAATCATATCTTTTTACTTTTCCGAAGGAACGTTACTATAACAAGCAGCGTAATGGCTGCTGCGGCTATCAGCCATTTAATCGGAATTGACGCGCGCGGTTCATCCACGGTATAAGTTTCGTTAACCGTTTGTTTTTCGTTTGGCGTAGATTCTCTGCTGTTTTCCTTAGAGCGTGAGATAATTTTCTCAGCAAGTATCTTATCAATATTTGTAAAAACCGGTTCCCCTGTTTTTTCTGTATCCATATTTTCATTCCGCTTTCCGTCTCTTTTTGTAATATCTGTCACGCGCCTGAGCGCGGATGTGTTCGATGCGTTTGTCCGCAATCGAATCCCACACACCATCTTCATCTAACATAAAAAGCTCATGCACAAGTTTAATATAACAGGCGGCTCCGTTGGAGTAAAGCCTGTGTAAAAATAAAATTTTACCCTCTGTCACAACCTCGTCAAACACAGAATCAACCGGTATGCGGGTTTCGGTAACTCTTCCCGGAAACATTGTATTCAGAGCGGCTATGAAAGTGTTTTGACGGCGGATGGAACGGTAGAAATTCGGAATAATTTTTGTGATACGCCCGCCCTGAGGGCAGCGTTCTTTGAGGACTCGTTCCATCTCCGCAAGTCCGTCAACGGCGAACTGCTTAAGTTCAGTGGGAACATATATCTCATGACACGCGTTAATCGCCGATGATTGCAGTTTGTCCATCCCAGGAGCGTTGTCAATTAAAATGAAATCATAATACCTCTCAAGCCCACAGGCTTCTATAGCGTTTTTAAGATGAAACAGATCAGAAACCACGCTGTCAAGCAGACCGCTGCATGATGTTATAAGGTGGAGCCCAGGCAATCCGGTTTTCACAATTGACCCAAGCAGCAACTTTGGCGCTTCGGATGGGGAAGCGGCGTAAATATCAAGAATGTTGGGATGCTTGACGCCTACATTAAGCAGTGATGAAAGGTTGTGCTGGCTGTCATTGTCGATGGCCAGAACTTTTTTTCCGGTCAAAGAAAGCGCCTGTGCGATACTTCCGGTAAACGTGGTTTTACCCACCCCGCCTTTATGATTGAGGACCGAGATAATTTTCATGATAATGTAAATCTATATCATAGGCTATACCGTAATCAATGCAGAAATATTAATGCAGATTGCAGAAATAAAAAAGTAAGGATGTGATAGAGTTTTTGTTGTATTATCAAGTGTTCCTAGTATTTCTGCACTTGCTTTTGGGTTGATCGAAAGATAAATTTACAGACTCCGGGAATTGTATAAACGGAATTGGATCCTTATGGTTCTGAGAGGCGCGTTTGACGATTTTGAACTTTTAAAAAATAATAGCGTCCCCACCTGCCATTTTGGTTATATTGTATATATACGGATTTAGCAGTCTATACAAAATAAACTTTGCGGAAGGTGGTCTAAAATGTCTATTCGGCAAAACACAATGAAAGCGCTGCTTTTTGCGGTGGTTTTTACGATAGGTGGATTTTCACAGGGAGTGGATACCGCATACGTACCTGTCCGCGTAAACGTAAACGCCGCAGTTTCGATACTGCCTGATTTTGATGTATGTCTTTCCATTGGCTGCCCCAGAGGGGAGCAAACTAATGTGATGGCTAATACTGAGACAACACTGACTCTCTTGATCCCCCGAAGCACCTCGGTTTCCTATATTGCTCAAAGACAGGCAGACGTCCCGGCAGCAGTCAGACACAGCCGCGGAAAGTTTTTGCTTGAACTTAACCGGCAGCAATTCGGAAACGCGGAAGTTTCGCTGTTTTCGGTGAGCGGGAAACGGATCATGCAGAGTAAAGCGTCCGCCTCAAAATCGGGAGAGATAAACATATCGCGGCCAAATATCGCACAGGGAGTTTATCTGCTTTCAGTCAAGGGGGTAAACGGCAGTTCATTTACAAATAAGCTGACTCACCGCGGCGGGGCGTTGAATATTAATGTCGCGTTTGGCGGCGAAGATGTTTCGATGCGGAAACAGGTAAACTCAGTCCCTTCCGATGCCTGGACGATAACCGCGGTTGCTACGGGATATAACACCGTGTCGTATTCGTTCACTCCTGTGAAAGGAACTAACCCCGTCCAGAATATAACGCTCAGTCAGCCGCTGGCTGCGAAAAACTTCACGGAGACTGTGAATAATGTCTCTTTTGACATGATATACGTGCCGGGCGGCACATTTACTATCGGATGTGAGAGCAGCAGCGGCTGCCCCGCTAACACATCCCCCGTGTCAGGCGTGACAGTCAGCAGCTATTTTATCGGGAAAGCCGAGGTGACGACAAATCTGTGGCATGCTGTGATGGGCGGCAGTGCATCTTGGGGCGGCAGCAACGCCTACACGAACATGACCTGGTATGACGCCATGGAATTCGCCTGCAAGTTAAGCCGGATGACAGGTAGGAATTATCGTATGGTGACCGAGGCGGAGTGGGAGTACGCGGCAAAAAATCACCTTAGCAGTTTGGAAGGAATAGGCAACTCCAACGAAGAATGGGCATATAACACCTGGAACGCTTCGCATTCGGGCGGGATTGATCCCATAGGGCCGGGCGGAGCCATACACAATCAGAAAACGCGGCGCGACGCGCAGGGAGTAGGCGACAACATAACAGGGCGCCTCATCCGTTCGATCGAAGGCATAGGTCCTGCGTTGCGCTTAGTCATCTCGGCGGAAATGGACTTTCCGCCGGGCATGGTTCCAGCGTGCGATATCCACGCCCCAACGCTGGACGGTGAACCGGTGAATTCTTACCGCGACCCACGGTGGGTTACAGGCAGTGACGCCAGGTGGACGTCGTCGGGTGATATAGCGATAGGCAGTTTTGATCTCAGGATTTGGGAAGATGGCGCCGCGAGATTGAGAGGCTATAACGACAGATTCCAAATCGCCGACATTGATGGTCAATGGTTCACTTCAAACAACATCGCTTTAGTGTTTGTTCCGAATTCAGGTTCTGTCAGGAAGTACGCATATATCTTTCTTGATGAAACACAAGGGTCGCTTATTTCCGATGGGGGTTTTGTGAACGGTTATATCGGGAGGATAGTGAAGGAGGCGGCGAGCAACGTCGCTAAACCCACCATATCCAACCTAAAGAGCGGCGCGGAATTAGCAGCAGCAGCGGGGAATGATTATAAGATGGTCGATATGGTCAACATTCCGCAGTCGGTTAGACAACAGGATTCGCGACTGCTCGACGGGGCAAACCAGGGATGGTTCCAGCACAACCAGGGTTCGGCCCACCACTACAGAAAAGACGTAGATGTTGACGAGTTCAGGTTCACCGTTAATCAAGGCAGCAGCCGGACTATGCTCGCTAACGGCAATTGGTTTACGGTCAACAACACATTCCTGCGCGTAACGCACTCAGACGGATATACAGTCGATTATCTGTATGCCGTAACGAGCGATGGAACCTTCTATCACAACTCGTTCATGGGGTATGAGCGCGGTGATTTCAGGATGTTCACGAAAACGGACAACAACAGCAGCACTTTGAACAATGCCTGTGGCAGCATCTGCACCGGCGAGATCCCGAAGGGTCAAGCGTCTTCGATATATAACAATAGTTACTTTGAGGAAATCGGCCAATCGACATTCGTACCGGCGCCGTGCCCAACGGGGGGCTGCCAGTAATACGCGGAGGTCATGCCGGAGATAACCGGTGGCAGTACATCTAAAGAACAGGGCGGGGCGATCCCCGTCCTTTTTCTATATAGAAATTTTCTGTTGTACTGTTTTGTCAATTGTTTCCAATCTTGCGTATTAAAAAAATGGCGAAATCATAGAAAATGCGCCGCTCCGTTGATTACATAATGAGGCATATGGAGCTTTTGGTTACTGATTATAAAGCGCGCAATTTTCATATTGAGGATGATAATTTAGGAATGGATCCGGTTCGGTTCGAGGAATTTCTGGATGCGCTCATCGCTAAAAACTGGGGCGTGACCTGGGGATGATGGACGAAAGGCTACACTATCGCGCAACAGGCATTTTTCAGGAGATCAACTATAAGTTCAACTTATTTGATGTGAACAATATATCACATGTCAATTTTGTTTACGGTACAGAAACATGCAGCAGCCGCGCGATCTCTTTCTGGCATTCGTATACCCGTTCGGCTATAAATTCACAGAAGGTATTTTCAATTCCGCGGTTCTGATACGCTTGTATGGCGGATAGATAATCGGTTCGCAATATTGGGGGAACAACCGCTAACATGTACCCGTCCTGTATCAGCGCGAGGTTCATGAGCAGGCGGGCGACTCTGCCGTTTCCATCTATAAACGGGTGAATGGTCACAAATTTGAGATGCAGCAGCGCTGCGAAACGCACAGGGTGAAGCTCGGCGCGGCTGCTATCTATCCACAGTATAAGTTCATGTATTAGATTGTCAAGCTGCTTCGGAGGTGGAAAGACATAGTTTGTTCCGCTGACAATGATATTTTCCCCGCGCCAGACGCCTGCGTTTTTTTCGTCGATTGCCTGATAAAAGAGTTTATGGATAGTTTTTATATTCTCGGCTGTTATAAGTGCGTTTTTAAAGATAGAGAAAATGTAATCATAGGCTTTTCCGTGCCCGACAGTTTCGTATATCTCCCGCAACGGCTTGCCGCCTATGGTCAGTCCATCCTCAAGAATCACCTTGGTTTCCATCTCGGTGAGTGTATTTCCCTCAAGGGCGTTTGATGACCAGGTAAGACCTATGCGGTAGTAGTCCCGCAGCTGCTTTAGAATGGGTTCCTCAAACGGGCGCAGTTTGTCTATCGCGGCTTTGTATTTGTCTGTTTTTTCAAATATTGTCATGGATATGCTATTTGGTGATTTGATTACCTGTACAGTCAATAAATGAATATAATATTAAGTGCCTGTTGATTCTTAGTATATTACAAGCAAGCTGATATGAGACGCTTGAACAATTTTGTTTTTGGTCTGATTTTTTATATATTACGGTACAGAAAATTTCTACTTTTGGGAACATCGTTTAGCGGAGATTATACAATCATCATTATTTATATGGTTTGGGTTTTCTCTTAACAAAAGCCACAATAACCTGTATTCCCATACGTAATATAAAAATCAAGTTAATAAACTCTCAAAAATACCGAAGCTGAAAAAGGGGGCTCAGATGCGTTCATTAGTTACAATTCAAAGAGTAAAAAAAATAAGCGCCATCGCCGATTCGGATTTTCTTGAGACTGTTCATGTTATGGGTTGGCAGTGCGTCACTAAAAAGGGTGAGTTTCATGAGGGAGATTTAGGCGTATATTTTGAAGTCGACAGTTTTATTCCGGTAGAGCCGCGTTACGAATTTTTACGAAAATCCTCATATCGGGAAAATGCTGACAACGGTACAGGCTTTCGTATCCGTACAGCCAAAATGCGCGGCCAACTCTCACAGGGGCTTATTTTACCCATCTCCTCTTTTCCTGAGTTTGAAGGTCTTAACGAAGGAGACGATGTTACCGAAAAACTTAGGGTTAAAAAGTGGTATATCCCCGAGACCTCGACAGCGGGCGGTGTAATTATCGGTGAGCGCCCAAGCGGTATTCCGACATCTGATGAGATACGGATTCAGTCCGCTCTGGAGCTGCTCGAAAAGTTAACAGGCAGGCCATACTATATAACCACAAAAATGGATGGCACTTCAGGCACTGTTTATCACATGAACGGACAGGTAGGCTGCTGCAGCCGCAACAAGGAGATCAAGGATGATCCGGGCGCCCTGTACTGGATGCCTGTTTACAAGCACGATCTTAAGGAAAAATTAGCAGGTTTTGGAAAAAATATAAGTTTAATAGGAGAAATCTGCGGCCCCGGCATACAGAAAAACAAGTTGAGACTTCCGAATATCGAATGGTATGTATTTGACATAGTAGATTTGGATACCGGAAGATGTATTCCTTATGATGAAATATGCGAGATCTGCGGCACTCTTAAAATTAACGCTGTTCCGCTGGAAGAGCGGGGGGAGAGTTTTGCGTACTCACTGGAAACACTTCTTGAGAAAGCCAAAGGCAAATACCCCGGCAGCGGTCTTGACAAGGAGGGTATTGTAGTACGTGATATCAACCGCCCGAAGTCAGTTTCTTTTAAGGTTTTGAATAATGAGTTTTTGCTTAAAGAAGAATAACTAAGACAAATAATAATGCATAATGCGGAATGCAGAAATAAAATATCCGAGAGTGTAAATTATTTTCTGTAATTTAGTTTGTTTAATGCAGAAATAAAACAGGTAAGATAGTTGAATAGTTTATCTATGTATTTTAATATTTCTGCATTCTGCATTGTTATTTCTGCATTTTACTTTAAAACTCAGCCCCAAGTGAAAAATAATTGACAGGGGATCCGGTACTCAGCCAGTCTGTGGGCCATCCCCTGTCATACCTGAGTACGAATATTCCAAGATTAGCCCGCATCCCAAAACCTACGCCGCATAAAAGTTTTGAGGGAAGAGGCACGCTCCATTTTTGATCACGGCCGTCCCAGGCATATCCTGCGTCTGTAAAGACAGCGCCGTTAACATAACGGATACGGAGCGGCAGCGGCCATACGGTTGAGATCTCTCTTATGAACGGGAATCTGAACTCTGAATTTATAAGCATCATCCGGTCACCTGTCACGCCAAAATAATCCCACCCTCTAAGAGGCGAAACTATGTCGGAGTAATAGCTGTACCGCAGGTTATTGTCATAGTTCGCGCGGTGAACGTCGTAGTTGAACCAGTTATCTGTTCCGCCAAGAAAGAAGCGCCTGGCGGATTTGTCATCATTAAGAGAGATTGATCCGCCTGCTGTAAAGCGGTTGGCCCATACGAATGTTTTCGCGATATGCCAGTAGTGACGCATGTCAACATCGCCCGCTATATATGGTTCGTCAATAAAAGACAGGGCGGGCGAGAGGTGGAACCGTGTCTGGGCGCGCACTCCGTTAAGCGGACCTGTGATACCCCACAAAATGTTATCAAAAGAGAGGGAGAGTACCGACAGCAGGGCGTCATGTCTTTGTGCGGCGCTGTTATTGCTTTTTGAGACTAGAGCGCGTTCCATACGGCGTCCGAAAAAATGCAGGTCCGCTCTTGTAAACATTGAGAAGGGGTAGCTGAACCCTAAAAACCCGCCCGCTTCCATATCATGGTAATATCTGTTGAAAAGACCATCGTGGGCGTAGTCTTTAGAGTAAAAACCTCCGATTGCGGTATTGACGCGGTATTTCAGAAAATGATACGTCAGGTAGAGTTGAGCGTATTCATTAAAGTTTGCCTGCACATCTCCGGCCAGAGTGATCCGGTGATCTCCCATTATATCGCTGAACATGGCAAGCCACTGTCCGGAGGCGCCGCTGTAAGTGCTCAGACCAAGCCCGAATATCACAAGGTCAGGTGTAAAGCGAAGCCTGTATGAAAGAGGGTAGGGCAGGGTGTCTGCGGAAATGAAATCCTTAAAAATTGGAGTCGCGTATTTTCTGGCAAGGTTTTCACCGTCGGAGCTGTCTGTTTCCTCCGCGGTATTTGCAGTGTCATTAATTTGCGCAAGATTCAGCGAATCAACAAATTTTTCTAATTGGGCGGAATCTTTTAAGCTGATAAGGTCAACAGAATTCGCTAAATTGATATAATCAACGGAAACTGCTGAATCCGTGGAATCGATAACGTTGACAGAATCAACCAAGGTAATGGGATCAGTTGAATTTGTGGAATCGGTTGTATTGACAGAATCGACAGAGACAGATAAGTCGGTTGAATCGGTGATGTTAACAGAATCAACAACCTCTGTCAGCACAGCTTTTTTTGATCCCTTATCATCAACTTTTTTTGCTGATGTTATCATATCGCTTTTTTTGAAGAACGGGATACTTCGCTCCTGTTCATGCTCAGCCCATCTGGTGAGCGCGAGAGGTTCATCCATAACTTTTTCTAATGGATTTTCCATGCGCCGGATGTTCCACGCCTGCTTTGAAAAAAGGTCAAAAACTATCGCCGAACCGTTTTGAGCCCAGTCTGGGCTTGAGCAGTTTCCCATATAGTCTGTAAGAGGCTTTGCCTGACCGGGCGCGTCAATCGCAGCTAAGTATAAATTGTCAATACCGTTGCGGTCGGAGACGAAGATAAAAGAGTTCCCGTCAGGCGACCAGACCGGCTGCCTGTCGTTCCATGGAGTATTTGTCAAAACGAAGCTGCTGTCTTTGTCAATATCAAATATGGTGATATTCCATGTTGATCCGAGCGCTCCGGAGTGCGGCCCCGCGGCAAGTCCGGTTGTATCAATGCTTGAAAAGATAACTTTACCGCCATCGGGGCTGAATCTTGGAAAACTTTTTGATTGTACGGAATTTGTGAGGCGTTTAAGACCGGATGTCGTCAAATCGTACATGTAAAGATCGCTCTGACCTTTGTCGATAGCGGTAAAAACTAATTTGGAACCATCTTTTGACCAGTCGGGAGTGTTAATTGCGGAGAGAGGCAATTTTATTGTACGTCTGTTCTTTCCACTTTTGACGTCAACAATTCTGATCTCGTTACGCCCTCCCAGTTTCGCGGTGAACGCGAGCTGCCTGCCATCCGGCGACCAGCACATGCCGCTGTTAAAGGGTTGGAACGATTCGATTGTGTTTCCAAATCCATGCTGACCTATCTGTCTGATCTCTTTACCACTGGTATCCACGATAATAATGCGGGTGTAGTCTTTTTTGTCACTGTAGAAAGCGACAAGTTTACCATCGGGAGAGATCCTCGGGCGCAGGTTTATATGGCTTCTCTCTTTGATATTGTTTGTCACAGGCAGACTGTTGCTTTCCGGGCTGATGCGCCGCCCCGCTTCCGGCCAGTAAATGCGGCGCAGTTCGCGGATCCATTCCATTCCAAGAGCTTCTAATTTCTTTTTGTAAACATGTTCTATAGCTTTTTCCGCGTTCTTGCCGGTTTTGAAACTCGTGAGCATCCGGTTAAACAGGCTGTCGCCTTCGGTGCTGTATAAGTAGTATAAAAAAGACTGTCCGCCCTTATACGCCATATAACCGTTAAGTTCCGGGCCCGGAACCGCGACGTGTGAACTCGTGACTCTGTCGAGCATGAACATGTCGGCTTCCTTGTTCCAGCCCGCGGAGAGCACTTCCGCCAATCCCTCATTGAACCACAGCGGCACCTGCGCATTGGTGATTCTGAAGATGCTTCCCCCGTAAACCATCCCAAAAACAAAGGCGTGTATCATCTCATGGTGCAGCACGTGGCGGAAATCATGAAGAGAGCCGTTAAACGGCATAACGACGCGGTTCTTGAAATATTCGGTAAAACCGCCGGCCTCTTCAGGCAGAATCTCAGTGATTATGTTTGTCTGCTCAAAGAGGGCGGGAGATTCGTATATGACTACAGGTACCTTTGAGTTGTGTACATATCCGAACCTGCCGCTCAGGTCGCGGTATATATCATTAAGGAGCGTATAGGTAATTTCAGGAAGCGGGCCCTGATCCTGATGATAGTAAAGAGTGTAATGGGGAGCTTCCATGCGCTGCCAGCTCATCATCCGGTATTGGACTTTATTTTTGCCGAAGCCTGAAACCGCCGCGGGTAATATAAATACAATAATAGCGGCTGCTGTGATGAGCAATGGGTTTTTTATGGGTAGTTTCATTGATCTCCTGCAATAACTTCGCCTTCTGTGCCGTACCTTGCTTATTTCAATATAAAGGGTTGTGTTTTTGATTATTAAAGATACAATATGGTTGAGCCCGGGCGGCTTAAACTGATTACAACTGGATCGCTTGAACAGCGTTGTACCATTGAATTTCAACACTCCGATATCTATTGAAAAAACCTGAAGAGTTCTGACCTTTCCTGTTTTGTATTCATATTTTACTTTCCAAAGTTATATTTGATATAAAATTGATCTCTTGTTACATGCTATCAATAACGCTTTATATCTCCATTACCTCGTAAACCCTTTTCCCCTCAAAGATAAGCGCGAAAAATTTTATATCATTCCTATTGGCAAAGCGCGGATCTTTTTTATATTTCTCAATTTGGGTTGCCGCTTCGGTGAGCTTTGAGGTTTTCTCTTTTTTATCCGCGTTGGTTTTGACATATTTCACTTCAAATATGTACTCGAATTTTATATCCTTCACTGCCGGGTGCTTTTGAAGATATATATCTGTATAGCCGTTAATGTTTTCGTCTTCGGATTTGGGCAGATACAATCCGCTCATGAGCAGGTTAGCCAATAGCATGGCTTTGATGTATTTCTCATCAAACTTCGCCATGTCTCTGTTTGAAAGATGCTTTAAAATAAATTCTCCGAAGAAGTTCAGATAGGGCGCCGCGTTTCCTTTGAAAGCCATTTCCCGCACCGTTTTCATAAATTCATCATAACGGGCTGTATCTGTTTCCAAATTTTGTATGGAAAATGCTAAATATTCCCAATAAAGCGTTTTTATGGAATAATTAGGAATTTTAAGGTATGTTAACCCCTCAAAAGTACCGCCGTTTGTGAGCATCCCAAGATAGAATAGATAGGAAACAAAATACTCGCTGCGGTTGAGATTGTCTAATGAAAACATCTCAACTATTTTGGAAGAAATGCCGCCGTCTTTTATGATACGCATCATTGTTTCCAGATTATTTTCGTTTTCGGCCAAGCGGCGCAAGCGCTCCGGATCGGTTCGCAGATTGGGGTCAATTATTTTAGGGGGGTTCTTTAACTTCAATATTTGATCAAACAGGTATAAGACCATCTGCGGGTTATATACCTTTTCGCTGCCGTGATCACTAAACATATAACCGTTGTAATAATATTCCATATCAACTTGCATCAAATCCATATCCATACCGGTCTCACGCGCCAGCCGCTCCACTTCGTTTTTCGTAAAACCATACATTTCGTTGTAAGCATCATCCAAACTTATATTTGTTGACATATTAAAACTGCTCGCGAGGTCGCTGAGCATCATGGGGCTGACACCCGTTATAAACATCCGTTTGACTACTGATTTGGTTGCTGCTTTTAATGTCTCATAAAACGCTTTGATTGTGCCTTCGGGTTTCACCTCTCTACTGTAGGCTTCACCCATTAAAATGAGTCTATTTGCAAAATGGTCGTATTCGTCTATTATGACGAAAATCTTAACTTTGGCTTTCGCTGCTGCACCATACGCAAAATCCAATGCACCTATACCCGGTTTTTGTTCCCGAATTTCCCGCGCCTCCTCGGCGGCATTTGTAAAAATATTTTCATATCTCTCAAAGAACGCGATAACACTTCGTTCAATACGGTTCAAAAACGATGTTCTGAATTGTTGGGGACTGCCGGAAATATCCAGGCCGGAAAAATCAAACCCGAGAATCACGTATGTTCCCTGCTCCGGCGTGGGATTTTTGCCAATGTAAAGATCACCGAAAAGAGATTTAAACTTCTCCTTTTCGCCAAGATCGTAATAGTTCTCCAACACGGATAAAAACAGACTTTTGCCGAATCTGCGGGGGCGCAGGAATAACTGGAACCGATTGCTCTCATTCTCCAAAAGTTCGATAAAACGGGTTTTATCAACATAAGTGTAACCGCTTTCTATTAAATCAGCAAAATTTGGCAGACCATAAGGCAATTTTTTTAATTTCATTGTTTCTCCTCATATATAGCGGAAAATACATAAAGCCGCGCAAAAAGCTGCGGAATCATTTTGGAAAGGCGCTCTCCAAATTAAATGATCCGCTGATCAATGCAGAAATAGATAGCAGTAGAACGCGGAAAATAAAAAATTAAGATATGACGGAGTTTTTGTCGCATTATTGAGCGCTTTCTATTTTCGCATTATATTTTTAAAGCCACGCGGCCAAAAACATTAAAAAACCGCGGTTATGGGAGACTTTTAACCTTATATTTTATTTTTATTATCATATTCATGCAAAAAAACCTTGCACATATCAGTGAAAGAAGATAGATTTAAAAAAAGAGATACACTTAGTTATATGCATTTTGCGGTATATCGCTTAAGAAGAATTAGATGGATATTGACTCGCAAATATCTATGTAAGTATATTATCTATTATCAGCACTTCTATATCCGGTAATGCGGTCTCTAACAATTTAAGCCCTTAATGAAGAAAACGGGTATGAGCACAAAAAAAACAAAACAGCTGGCAGTCACAGGAACTTTACTGATTTTATCGGTTGCTGCTTCAGCGTGGGCGCAAAAAAAGATTACGGTGCCTAAGGATTTCTCCTCAATTCAGGCTGCTCTTAATGTGGCTGAGGAGGGAGATACGGTATTTGTTAGAAAGGGACTTTACAAGGAAAACATAACCCTGGTTGATGATGTAGCGCTTGTGGGCGAGGATATGCTTACAACCATAATAGATGGACGCCGCAAGGGGCCGGTAGTTGCGGGAGCCGACGGCGCTTCTATTACAGGGTTTACAATCCGTAACGGTAAAACAGGCATACTGTGCAAGAATACAAGGCCGATTATAGACCGTAATTTAATTATTGACAATAAGGGAACCGGTATTCACGCTTTAGTAACTTTGCCGGATATTACTAACAACATAATTTACCGCAATGAGTGGACAGGTATCTTTCTTGAATCAGTGCGCGGAACACGCACCTCTATTTCCAATAATGTTATTCTGGAGAACGGTTACAACGGAATCTTTGGGGCCGGCAGAACAGAGGTTCTGGTGCGCAATAATATTTTTAGCGGTAACAAGCAGTATGGGATTTTTCTGGTGCCGGATTCGCGCAGGGTAAGAATTACTAATAATAACTTCTATAATAACCGTGTACAGTACAACTCTAACGCGGATAATGAAACTGTGCGGCAGTCCAATATTTCAGTGGCGCCGCAGTTCAGCAGTCCGGGGTATCCAAAGTTTGACTACTCGCTCAGGCCCTCTTCGCTGTGCAAGGGCAGAGGTGAGGATGGCGCCGATATCGGTATTGCGGCTGTTGGCGCTAAGGCTGCTCCTGTGAACATGGCCTCGCAGCAGGCTGAGGAGGAAACGGCTTTTTCTCAGAGCTATCAGAAATCTTATAATGATCCTGTTCCCGCTCCCTCTTACGGACCGCCGCAAGAGCAGTCTGTGCCGGAACCGGAAGGGAAACCGATGGAGATTACCGAAACAGTTGTTCTTCGCGGGGTTAATTTTAGAACAGAGAGTGATGAATTCCTTGATGAGTCTTACGAAGAATTAAATAAGATATACGCCAGTCTTATGTATTATCCGAATCTCAGGGTTGAAATCGCAGGGCACACAGATAACCAGGGCAAAGATGACTTTAATATGTCGCTCTCTTTGCGCCGGGCCAGGGCTGTGATGAATTATTTTGTTTCCCACGGTATCGCTCAAAATCGTATCAGGGCTCGGGGATACGGAAAAGAACGTCCCATTTCATCTAACGAAACGGCAGAGGGGCGGGCCGCTAACCGCAGAGTGGAGGTTATCCCGCTGAAGTAACGTATGCTTCATGGAGGGGTTATAGAATATGAAAACGAAAAAAAATGCCGGTTTTCTGCGGGTTTTGTTTGTGGCTTTACTGCTTTTGTCTGTCTGCGCTATTGGGCAGGAGGGCGCTGGTGATGGCGGCGGCGGTTATGACGCTCCATATTTCCAGGCTGACTTTACTCAGGATCTTAACAGCTGGACATCCGCGCTTGTAAACCCCGCGCTGCTTTACAGAGTTAACCAGTTGCACGCCAGTATGGCGTTTTACCGCTGGGGTCTTGACAGAGGTAATATGGGGTATCAGGATTTTGGCCTCTATTACCCTGTACGTCTCAACCATACTGTTGGACTTACCCTGCTTCACACGCGCAATTCCATGGAAAGAGCTGTTCCTGATGCCGGCAGTGATGGGTACCGGGAGCTCGGGATGGTTTCCTTTCAGGATTTGTGGATCGTGGGTAATTACAGCTACAGGTTTTTTCCATGGTTTGTGGCGGGCGCTAATTTAAAACTCCGCTCCCAGATTCAGTTTGGAGAGACCTCGCTTTCCAAAGTTCCTGGTCTTGATATGGGGTTATATTTCAACCCGATTGACCATTACCGTTTCGGGGATTTGGGAGTAAGCATCGCGCTTCTTGATATTATGCCGACCCAGACCCCTTGGAATGCCGCCGCGGTAGCCGCAATCGCTGGTTCCGACAACGACAATCTTGTCACCTCCTCGCGTGCCCGTTTCGGTATCCGTTACAGCGGTCTTAACGATAATCTTGTCACAAGTTTTGAGATGATCCTTGATAACGCGATGCAATTCATACATGATAACATTAACTGGATGAAAAGCGATATGGCGAGGCTTAAGGATGAGGTAAAGAATAACCCCGGCAATTATCCGACAGGTTTTTCGATCTCCTCGCCCCCTATTGTACCGCGCTGGGGATTTCACGCGAAGTACATGTTTATCCCTCAGATCTGGTTCAAGGGCGGATGGACAAATAATAACATTCCTTATCTCGGTTTTAACTACAATTTCATCTACCCGCTTCCTGAAATGATAAACTATTTCAACCTTGATTATCATTTCGGATATAGTTTTGTCGAAAAGGCGCAGGGTACGCTTAAGGATGAGCGCGGTATGGTTATGATGCTGCGTTTGTCTGCGGATATGGGTAAAACCCGTGAGCAGAAAGAGTCAAAGCGTCTCTACGACAGGCTTGTTGTGGCTCCTATGGATACCTATCAGGAAGCGATGCGCCTCTTTTACGCGGGAAGGTACTGGGAAGCGGTTTTTGCTTACGGCAAACTCATGGCGCTTTATCCCACATTCTATCTTAATGACAAAGCTGTTTACTACATGGGAGAGAGCTACAGGCATCTTTACATGAATGAAACCGCCCGCGAAGTGTTTAAGGAAGCGATGGAGGAGTACTCCACTTCAGACATGCGCGCCCATTATCTTTACGGGCTCATGAATGTTGATTACCGTGAGGAACTTTACGATGAGGCGCTGAGAAACTATGCTTTTATTATAAATCTCTATGAAGACAGCGAAATTGTGGGTGAAGCTCATTATCTGGCCGGCCAGATAGCGTTTATGCGCGATAATCACGAAGAAGCAAAAAGACTTTTAGATTTAGTCAAGACTACGGATCCTTCTTACAAAAACGCTCAGTATACGCTTTCTGTTATAAACCTGCAAAGCGACAGGATGCAGGCTGCCATACAGAATCTTCTGATTGTTATTCATGATACCTCTTCACGGACTGAAGATGTTATGCTTCAGCACGCGGCTGCGTTAAAGCTCGGACACCTGTATTTTGAAGCGGGCGACAAGCTAAGAGAAGCGGTTGAGGCGTACGGCAGAGTTCCTGACAACGCGGATCCTTACGGCGATGAGGCGCTGCTTGGAAGCGCGTGGGCCTGGATTAAGGCGGGTCAGGCGCAGCTGGCGTGGCAGAGAGCGGATAGAATAATTTCGCTTCACCCCCAGTCGCCGCTTGTTCCTGAAGCGCAGCTGTTAAAGGGTTACTCGCTTATGCTGCAAAAGCGCTTCCCCGAAGCGATTATTACGCTTGAGCGTTGCCTGGCCGCGACAGAAAAAGCGTATTTAACCGAAAATGATGTAAGGACGCGCAAGGTTCAGTTTGATGAAGCGAATGACGCGTTTGGCCCGACTGCCGATAGAATTAAAAGAAACGCGTCAAGGAAGCCAAGCCAGCGCACACTTGAAGAGAGGCCAGGGCTTCAGAGAGAGTACGAAGTATTTGCAAAGGAGAACAAGGAGTTTTTCGATTATAAGGTTATGCAGAAGTCTCACACGAGGTTCTTCATGCGCAAGGATGAGATCGTGGACGATGCTACTTACGCGCTTGCCAAAGCAACAAACTATGTTAAGAGCAGAGGCTCTTCCAGGACGCTTGACGGCATGAGAAGCGAACAGGAGAGACTGGAGGAGGAGATCGAAAGACTCAGGCAGGAGCTTGAGGCCGAAGGGCAATAATAATACGGCGTGGCGTCGCACCCATGCCAATGCGAAGATTGATTATGAAAAGGGTGCGATAAATCGCTCCTGTACGAAGATAGGAAAATTGTAGGGGGGTTGCGCGCAACCCCCCATTTGGCAAAGAAAAAACAGGGAGGGCGTTGCACGCAACGCCCGTACATAGGTAGAAAATGGCAGTAGGGGCAGGGCTTGCCCCAGCCCAATAAAAAGGAGAGAAAAATGTCCAGGAGATCTGGGGTCGGCGCTTGTGTAATGCGGTTTCTTTTTGTCATGCTGATTGTATTTGTATCTTCAGTTTCAGCTCAGAAAGGGCAGAAGAAGATTGAAGATATGACGCCGGAGGAGAAGCAGGCGAGAATGAATGAGTTGCTGCGCCAGAAACAGCAGAATGAGAAGAAAAGGCATGAAACTGTTGAGGCGAGCCGTCCTACAGGGCAGAGTCTTGGGGAGATCGTGGCCCGTTATGAGAGACTTCTTGAGGGGTGTGCGGTAAGAAAAACCGACCGTTGCGCGGATGTGATGTTTACTCTCGCCTCTTTATACTATGATCAGGACCGTGACAATTTTGTTAAAGCGGTTGAACGCCACGATGATGAAATAAAAGCTTTTGAACGTACGGGCCGCGGAACCCCGCCCAGGGCTCCTGTTCCCAATTACAACAAGTCTTTGGGTATGTACTGGCAGCTCACACGTGAGTATCCGTCCTTTCCAAAACTGCCTGAGGCGTTTACTCAGATGGCCAACATTTACCTTGTGGCCGGAGCGCTTGACACTACAAAGATAATTCTGCAGCAGCTTGTTCAGCGTTTCCCAAACAGCCCCCGTGTCAGCGGCGCGCATTTCCGTTTGGCTGATCTGGCGTTTATGGATCATAACTTTGTTGAGGCGTCAAAGCATCTTGAAAGAGTTAAGAGAAACGAGGTTGATCCTATCTCCTGGGAGATGGCTCATTACCGGCGCGCGGAGTGCTACTACAGTATGGGTGATTTTGACCGCGCTGTTGAACTTTTCCACAGCTATGTTCTTGAGTGCGATGCCAACCGTTATCCAAGCAAGCAGTTCCGCGAGATGGCGCTTGAATACATGGCTATCTCTTTTTCCGATATGGAAAACGGCGCGCAGGAGGCGATGAAATTTTTCAAGAAGCATCCCAACAAGCCTTATGAGGCTCAGGTTATTTATACTGTCGGTATAAAAAACAGAACCCACGGCCAGTATGACGCCGCTATACCTGCGCTCGAAAGCGCTCTCCAGCGTTTCCCCATGTATAAGGAAGCGCCTATTGCCCGCCAGCACCTTATTGAGTGTCTGGTAATTAAGAAGGAGCATAAGAGAGCTAATGATGAGCGTGAGAAACTTGTTGACGATTACGGTGAGGGCAGCAAGTGGTACGCCGCAAACTCAAACCAGCGTGTGGTTATCGAAAAGTCAAGAGCTGAGGTTCGCCGCGCGTTGGGTTCCATCGCTCTTTATTACCATGCTGAAGCGCAGAAGACGCGCGACCGTTCGATGTATGAGAGGGCGATGAAGAGGTACAACGAGTTTTTCCAGAAGTTCCCTGATGACAAGTGGAGAATTTACGAATACAGATATAACGTAGCGGAAATTTACAGCTCTCTGGGAGACTGTGAAAAGGCCGCCGAAAACTACAATTTCGTTGCTATGGAGGATCTTTCCAAATATCCGGCTTTTATACCTGATGTCGATACTCTCGGTATGGACGCGGAGGAGCTTGAGAGGCTCAAGGCTACAAAGGGGGACAAAAGCAGCCCTGTCGCTATCTCTCAGGAAGACGCCGGATACAACGTTATAGTAGCTCTTGACAACTGCCGCAAAAAAGAGATGGCTAAGGAGGGTCTTGATGATGAAAAGGCCTACGCTTTGCCTTCTACAAAGAAGCTTATAGATTACTGCCTGCGGTTCCAGCAGCGTTTTGATAAGAGCTCCAACGCTCCGGAAGTGCTTTATTTGGCGGGTAATATTCATTATGGAGCCAAACAGTACGCAAGCGCAGTCCCTGTATTCAAGCAGATTGTTGACCAATACCCGGATGCCAAGATCGCCCCTAACGCGTTAAGACTTCTTGCAAACAGCTACTCATTCAACAATCAGTTCGATATGGCGATGCAGACATACAAGACTCTTATAGCCAAAACACCGCCTAACTCCAATGAATATGTGGAGATTATCGACCTTGCGGCCGGCGCCATGTACCGCCACGCCGAAGGGATTAAAAGGAGCGGTAATTTGGCCGGAGCCGTAACCGCTTTTCAGGCGATCTCCAATGAGTTCCCGAACTCTCAGGTGGCGGACCGCGGATGGTTTGAGGCTGGCGTATGCTTTGAGGAGCAGAAGGATTTCGATAAGGCTGCTGAGACATTTCTGCAGCTTACCGAAAAATTTCCGAGATCAGCCATACGTGAAAATTCGTACATCCGCGCAGCTGAGAACTTTAAGAAAACAGAAAAATGGGAAAGAGCCGCTCAGGTCTACTTAACAGCCGCGAACAATATCCCCAAGGCTGAGTTTGCGATTCCGAGTTTGTCAAGCGCATCTGAATGTTACCAGAAGCTCAACCAGTACGATATGGCCGGAAAGATGTTCGAGCTTATTTATGAACGTTACGCAAATGATCCGCAGACCCCCATGGCGCTTTATAACGCGGGTCTTATCTTTGAAAAGGGCAGGCACTACCACAATGCTATCAATGTGTATGAGGCTTTGGCTCAGCGTTACCCGTCAAGTGAGTTTGCGGCAGAGGCGTTCTTCTCAATCGGTCTTTGCTGGGAGAAGCTTGAAGAGTTCGCGAAGATGGCCAATGTATTCTCCGACTATGCAAAGAAGCACACTTCGGACAGGTACAAGCAGGTGCAGGCGCTTGTTAAGGCTGGAAACGCTTACTTTAACATGGGTAACCTGAAAGACGCTGAAGACAACTATAATATGGCTGTAAGGGTTTATGAGCAGCACTCAAAAACAAGCGATATCGATGTTGCCAACGTTGCGCAGGCTTACTTCATGCTGGGGGAGGTTAATTACAAAAAGTTTCTCGCTATCCCGCTTACCGCCAGAAACGAAAAAGAGATGGGAACAGTTGTGCGCAACAAGACAAGGGCGCTTGAGGAGCCTGCCAAGTCCTACGCCAAGGCGATTGAGCTTGGGGTGGAGGAGTGGACTGTTCGCGCGACATACATGATTGGTAAAGGTTTTTATGACATGGCCGATGCTGTTGCCAAGCAGACTCTCTTTGGAAACGAGATGGAAAAGGTCGCCGGAAAAATCAAGGTTCTCTCAAGCCTCGAAAGATACTATGAGAGAGCGATGGATTACTTCATCCAGAACATTACCTGGGCGAAGGAACAGAATATCAAGGGCGCTTATATAGATTCTTCGATGCAGGCTCTTATGGAGATGGCGTATCTTCGCGGGCAGATTTTTGAAGAGGTTGGGCTTACATTCAAAAATTCACCTGTTCCAAGAGGTATGTCTGAAGAGGATAAGGAGATGTATATAGAACTCCTTGAGGAGAAGTATTTGGAAGCTCTCGACGCCGCGTTGCCGAAATATGAGGAAGCTATGCACATGGCTAAAGATATCGGGATCGCCAACAGCCAGTGGATCGACAAAATCAGGGACAGGATAAATGTTATTAACCCTTCCTCAGAAGCCAAGGATATTGTTATCGTTGAGTGGAAGCCGGAGGAGCGCCTTGATGAAGAGGGTAATGTTATCCCCGCGGCCTCGAGGGACGCGGAGTATGACAGAAACGTACGCCGTATCGGCAACATCATAACCATGAACATAGGTGTGGATGAGAAGATCAGTCAGCTCCAGCGTATAAAGATGGAAGCTGACAGAAATATCCTTATGGAGCAGGAAAGAATCAGCGAACTTAAGAAAAAATTAGGTTTGTAAATTTAAGATGCGCTGAAATTATGAGCATCGCCGCAGGGAACGGTCAGTGACCGTTCCCTGTGTAAAAGAGAAATTTTGGTTGATAATAATTATTCATTTTATTAAAAAAGATGAAAGGAGCGTTTTGGAAAATCAGGAGGCAGGGGCAAATCCTGCCTGTACAGAGGGATGTAGGGGTAAGGTTTGCCTCTGCTCTCCAAAAAAAGTATTGAATAATTCGAATCCTATTGTTACAATCTATAAAAATGTACTTTTTTGTTAATTGAAAGGAGTCTCTAAGATGCAGCTGTACAAGTTTGTTCTCGATGGTTTTCTTACCAGTGGTAGTTGGGTTATGTGGATGATTACGTTTCTTTTGTTTGCGGGATTTGGTCTTGTCGGTGAGAAGATCTACTATCTTTTCATTAAATGCGGCGGCGGAAGCGGTACGTTTATGGCCGGTATATCAAAGTACATTAAAGCCGGAGAGTATGAGAAGGCGATCAAGTATTCCTCTTCAATGAATACTCCTCTTGCAAAGAGCGTTACAGCTATCTTGCAGAACCGCGGGAGAAGCTCGAAACAGGTACAGAAAGCTGTTGATGAAGTGTTTCTTACAGAAGCGCCCCGCGTCTCACGTAACATTTATCTTATTCCTATTATGGCTAACCTTGCTACACTCGTGGGTCTTATGGGAACTATTTACGGTCTGATGCTTTGCTTTGACGCTGTTGCTAACGTTCCTGCCGCTCAGAGAGCTCAGGCGCTGGCTTCCGGTATTTCCATGGCGATGTCATCTACGCTCTGGGGACTGCTGACAGCTATTCCTTTGCTTCTTCTTCACGGTGTTCTTGATGGTAAATCTCAGGGCGTTCTTCAGGAGCTTGATGAGAAGTCGTCCAAACTTATTAATATGATTGAAGCTTAAACCATTGGTTGAGAGGATACCTCATGTCTAAATTAAATATAGAGATGAAACCTGCTCCGGAGCTTGACCTTAAGTGCTTCATGAACCTGATGGTTGTGCTCATTCCGCTGTTGCTTGTTTCCGCTGAGTTCGCGAAAGTGGCGGTTATTGACATAAAGCTTCCTGAAGCCAGAGGATCACAAACCAGAAGCGCTGTTACCGAGCAGCCGCAGGAGGATAAGAGCGCCAAAATACTTTTGACCGCGATTATCACTGACTCGGTTGTAACTCTCGGCGCTAAGGGCGGATTCATGCCGAGCCTGTTCTACCGTGAATTTCACCGTTATGTCACTAAAGACGGTCTTGACACTTTGGTTGAGTATGAACCGGGCAAACAGCCCAGGCACCCCAGCGGCAGAGAGCTTACGGTTTACGAACGCTATGATATTTTTCTGTACACTTCCGATGATAAACGCAGCATTATCAATTGCATGTACACCAAGTTCGGTGAGATGCTGACTAATGTTGACGGAAATCCGGTAGAAAAAGTAGTTGCCGGAGATACTGTATTCGCTCTTACTAACCCGCGCAGACGTATTATTGTGTCTAACCCGGCGGAGTTTGAAAGCAAGCCGCTTTCCGCTTATGATGAGCTCAAGAATCGTCTTATGAAGATTAAGGAGCGCTACCGTGACGCTGAGGATGCGGATGACCTGATCATAGCGGCGGAAAACGAAGTGATCTTCGATAAAATCGTTCAGATCATGGATGCGGCACGCAGTGCGGAGTTCCCGAACATATCTATAGCGAAATTGAGGGGTTAATATGGGACGCGGAAGAGTAAAAGCAAGAACCGGAGACACTAATCTTAACATTACGTCAATGATGGACATGTTTACCATCATTCTGGTGTTTTTGATTAAGAGTTTTTCGGCTGACGGATCCATTCTGACCAATGCTGATAACTTAGTGCTTCCTAACTCGGAGTCCAAGAAGAAGCCCCAGGAGGTCAACCTGCAGATCGCTGTGACCAACGATATGATTCTTCTTGACAACGCGGCAGTTGTTCCTACAGAGGATGCAAGGAACATATCTGCAGAGGAGCATGATCCTGTTATCACCAAGCTTGAGGAGAAGCTCAAGGTCTGTCTCGCGATGGAGGAGGAGATGGTCCGCATGGGCGCTCTTAACGCCGTGCATGGCAGGATCATCGTTCAGATCGACAAAAACATAGATTTTGATGTTATGTTTAAGATTATGAACACCTGCGGCAAGGTCGGCTACAACAATATGAACTTTGCGGTCATGGAAAGGGATGATTAACGGTGAAGTATAAGATCCTTATAAAAAAGTGCGAGGATCCTCAGAGAGCTTCCCGAATCGCCGATGAGATAGCGCGCTACTCAGGAAGTCCCGCCGATGTGGTGTTTAACGCCGTTACGCAAAAGGCTGTTTGCATCAAGAAGGAAGCGGAAGAAGAGGAAGCGGTGCGGCTCAAAGCGCAGTTTAGCGCTTGCGGCGCGGAAGTGGATCTCGTACCATTGAATGACGGCGCAGCTGTGCCTCCCCCCCCGATCGCTGCCGCTGCCGCAGCTCCTGCAGCAGCAGCCGCCGCACCGGTGGCAAGGTCCCGCGATGATGACGATGACGATGATGACGATGATGAAAATGTCAAAATCCTTACTGATGCCGAGTATGCCGAGATGGCTAAAAAACGCGCGGATATTTTTACTGTAGAAAAAGAGACTCGACAGAGAAATGTTCAGTTCATAGCCATGCTTCTCGCTGTTGGTTTCATCATTTTCATGGGAACACGCACAGTTGTGGAGATTGCGACCGACTTTTTTGAAAAGCTGCCTGAAGAACGTACCGCCAAGCTCGTAAAGGCTGAGGATGTTGAGGCTGCTTTGGATAAAAAGAAGGAAGAGGAAAAGAAGAAAGAGGAAGAGGTCAAAACCGACCAGAAGAAGCTTACGCCTCAAAAGAATAAAGGCGCGGGCGGTATGACGGGCGGCGGCGGAGACCCCAGAGCGCGCGTTACCCACATGGGTGTGCTTGGTATTGTATCCGGGCAGATCAAGGGTAAAAGTGTGGCCAGCGCCGATATCTTTGGTAAGGGGGGTTTTGCTACAGATATTGACGCTATTTTGTCTGGTGTCGGCGGCCTTAAGTCCGGCGGCGACGGCGGCGTAGGCCGTAAGGGTGTAGCCGGTATCGGTTACGGTTCCGGTTATGGCAGCGGCTTCGGCGGCAGCGGCGGCGGTATTGATGATCTTATCGGCGGCCTTATGGGCGGCGGCGGGGGCGGGCTTGACCTTAAAAAGCGCGGTGAACTGAAAGTTTCATCACCTGACTTTTTGAAGGGCGGTCAGCTTACGGGCGGAAGAAGCCGTGCAAGTATTCAGCGTGTTGTTATGCAGAATATGGCTGCGCTTCGTCACGCTTACAATAGACGTTTGCGTGAAAAACCCGGTTTGAACGGTAAAATCACGGTCAAATTCGCTATTGATGAGTTTGGAAAGGTGATTTTCGCTCAGGTAGTTGAGTCAACAATGGCTGATCCTGAACTTGAAAAAACCGTTGTAGACCGTGTGAAGAGCTGGAATTTTGACAAGATTGACAAACCTGGAGATGTGACGGAGGTTGTTTATCCGTTTGTGTTCTCTCAGTGATGATAATTGGTTGGCGCAGGCATAGAGGGCGTAATTATCCGCCCCTATCGCCCGCCCAGGCGCTCGTACATGGAGAATGATGCGCGAACTGTAGTATACTTAAAAAAGAAACATAATAAAAAATTGCGATGGAGGCGGGGTTTATGAATAAGGTGCTGGCATTAGTGCTTGCAGCGGGGTGTGTAGCTGGTAGTTATGCTACGGATGCGCGTGTTGATGTTATGGGAAGGCATGATGCTTTCTTCCGTGATGAGATCAGCGTATTCAGAAATCCCGCTGATATGAGTTTGTATCCGAATATGCTGTATGGTTCTTATGGCTGGGTAGATAAGGAAAAAAACCAAATTTATGTCTCACAAAGAGGGAACCTTACACTCAGTGATCCTTTCTTTGGAGCGATGTTCTCCCATAAGCTCGGTGAAGGGGACAATGCCCCGATGTTGTCCATCGGCGCGTTTGTGAACCGCCGCGACCGTCTTGTGCAGAGTCTTCTTGAGGCAAGCGGTGAAGTGAGAGGGGCGTATATCGGAGGAACGCAGGAGCTGAAAGGGTATAACCTTAAAGATCCTGTCGGCAAGCTTGATCTTATGTTCGGCTACGATTTAGGCAACGGGATTGCTCTCGGATTCGGTCTTTACGGAGCTCATCAGAAAGTTCAAGAAAATGACGATATTATGAATCAGTCCGGCGTTTATAAGATTACAGCGGGAATAAACTGGAATCTTGACCAGGGTCTTGACTTCGAGGCTTCTTTTAATGGCGGAAGCATGGTAGGCAGGTACCGTACTACAGACAAAACTACTGAAAATTATGATCCTGCCGGTTCTTATATTAAAAAAGTTTGTGACGGAGATTATTTCTACCGCGGCGATGTGCGTTTCTTTTCCGCGGTACCCTCTATCAACGGCGCTTTTGTACCTCAGGTTTCAATGGAACACATGAAGCTGAACAAAAGCGAAATTATTGACGTAACCGGCGGTATAGGTCTTAATATGAACATCGACCGCGGATTTTTCTGGGCGGGTTTGCAGGGTCTTTACACTCAGATGGACAAGGACGGCAGCGCTGATCATGAGTCTATCGGCGGCAGGATCAGCTTTGGTATTGAACGTAACATTGTGTGGGATTGGTTCCTGATCCGTGTAGGCGGTGAGAAAGAGTTCAGATATGTGAACGACGATAAGAACAAGAGCAGCAAATGGGTTGAATACAACAAAGAGAATTTTGATGATGAAGACGGTTTGGTTGGCCTGGGTTTTGGCATCAACATCGATAACCGTTTGCGCATTGATTTCGTTTCAACCAATGACGTTGCTTATACTTTCACCAATCTTATAAGCGGACCTCAGCTCTCTCTGTTTAGAAAGATCAGCGCAACTTACCGGTTTTAGCAGGAAAACTCCCTGCGGGGCGTTTTAAATATGTTGAAATAAAAAACGGATAGTTCCTTCGGGAACCATCCGTTTTTTATTTCGCGCCCTGAAGAGGGCGCAGCTGCTTATAACCTGTATAACCCGTTCCAAATCATTTATTTGTCGGTATTATCCTTTTAATTTGCTTTTGATCAATAATCACGTCCGCAATGCAATTGCACTTGAATTGTTCAGTAGTTTCTATAATGATTTATCCCTAACCGTATCATACGGCCAATCGATAATACCGCCGAAATCATAGACATTTGTGTATCCCATTTCGATTAGCCGCCGCGCGGAATTAGCGCTTCTACGCCCGCTGCGGCAATAGATAAGGATAAGAGCGTTTTTATCTGTCAGCTCAGTTTCGGCGCGCTGTTTTATCTGAAAATCGGGGATAAGCACAGCTCCTTTTATATGCCTTTCTTTAAATTCCTCTTCTGTTCTGACATCAAGCAGAATATATGATTTATTCTTTGTCATCATATTATGCGCCTGTTTTGCGGATATTTTTTTGTATTTGGATTGTAAGGATGAGGCGTTGCAGGATGTGCATGGCATAACTGACAAATATGTGCATGTCAACAGAAAAACGGTAGTAAATGAAAACTTTTTGTGTTTGGATTTGTTCATAATATTCTTTTGGTTGTTCGTTACGTTTACGTAAAAACGCGGCGGCGGCAGGCTGCCGTTCCCTGCAGTGATTACTAATTGTTAATCAATACCAAATTCTGTTTTGATCCTGTTCCAACCATCATCTGGAATATGCGCTCCAACAACCTGACAAACTTCGTATCCGCAAAGAGAGGCGATTTTGCCGCTTGTCTCAATATCGTATCCTTTCACAAGACCGTAAAGAAATCCTGAGGCCCACAGATCACCGGCTCCTGTTGTGTCAACAGCTTTTCCGCTGCCTCTGGGAGCGACTCGCATACTATTGTTCCCATGTGTGATGATACTGCCGCGTTTGCCAAGCTTCATCACCCCAACCGCGGCTTTTTTCGCGAGAGCTTCCGCCGCCTTCTCTTCATCCTTATGTCCTGTAAACGAAGCGGCTTCATCCTCATTGGCTATAACAATATCAACATATTCATGAACAATCTCTTCAAGAAGCTCCAGTGACGACTCCACAACCGTAAAGCTGGCCAGATCAAGTGAGATAAACGCGCCTGCCGCTTTAGCCGCTTTCAGCGCCGCTTTTATAAGCTGCGGATTAAATAATAAATACCCTTCCAGGTGGACAAAGGCGCTATCCGCGAAATGTTCGTTGATTATCTCATGGGGTTTCGTTTCCGCGGAAGCCCCAAGGTAAGTAAGCATTGACCGCTGAGCATCGGGGGTGATTATTGACAATACATGTCCGGTCGCAGAGGGTGAGGTAAAAAGGATTGGGTCGACATTGCTGGCGACAAGGCTTTTTTCAAAAGTTTTACCAAGTTCATCGTTTCCCCGTTTCCCTATAAATCTTGCGGGCGCTCCAAGTCTTCCTACCCCAACGATAGTATTGCATGCGCTGCCTCCGGGCACGATGCTTGGACGCGAAACGCTTTTTGAGAGCAGGCTTGTTATATGTGTGTGATCAACCATCACCATTCCGCCCTTTTGCGCGCCTGATTCGCTTAGAAAGGCGTCTTCTTCCATGAGGCACAAATCCATGAGCGCGGAGCCGATTGCGGTTACTCTGCTTTTTGCTGGGTCTACTTTGAAAGGGGCGGTCATATTTTACTCCGGTTGGGAAGATAGGGTTCAGAGCTCAGAACTTGGAGCTCAGATAGTAAAATATAGTATTTGTTTTCTAATGTTATTACATTGTTTGTTGTTTAGGTCCAAAGCGGATTTTCCATAACAGTGTTCGCGGTTTACCAAAGGTACGCCGGGAAGTTAAAAGACGAAAGTATTTACAGACGGTTTTAAATAGGCTGCGGACGGAGTATAAACAGATTCGCAGGATTGTAAGGGATTAATTTATGCGCGGTAAGCGGCAGGCAGCATTTGGGGATATTATAGAAAACGTCAGATTTTTGATAAGATGTCAATGAAAAATCAAAAAACTGTATATTTATGCATGTGAGAAAAATTTTATAGATTGGTGGGATTCATAAATGAGAAAATAGCAATCAGGCGAAGATCTCCCCTTTTATCACTCCAGAATTTAGCATTTCCCACCATCCACCATATATATTTATATTATTGGATTGTATTTATATTGATCCATAAACTCGATTTGGCACGAATCTTGATTCAAACAGAAATCATCTAAAAAATTATGCAGAAAAAAATAACGTTGAGGCTCCACGTGAATCAAAGGAAAAAAGTGAGAAAATACATTTCAGTCTTGAGCGTAGTTATCTGCTCTATGATGTTTTTTACCGGATGCGAACATAAGTTTTTCTCTTCACAGAAGAAGCCCGCCTCCGCGGTTATTGCGCGGGTAGGCGATGAGGTTTTAACTATCGATGATCTTTCAGCCAGTATTCCGCCGGAGTACAGTGATATTATTACTTATGATCAGAACGCTCATTATGTGAGGCAGTGGATCAGTACTGAGCTTCTTTACCAGGAGGCGCTGCGCCGTAAGGTAGACAAAGAGAAAGAGATAAAGGCGCGTTTGGAGAAGATGAGAAAAGATTTGCTTAGCGCCGAGATTATAAACCGTAACTCGTTTAACAGCTCTGAAGACGTAAGCGAGCGAACGGTACGGGAGTATTACGAAAACAACAAGAATCAGTTTATCCGCGAACAGGATATGGTGCGTTATCAGGAGATAGTGGTGCAGGACTTGAGCTTGGCCTGGGAGATTCGTAATACTGTTACACTTGACAAATTTAACGATGTGCTTGCCGCTCACTCTAAAATCCCTCCGACAAGCCTTGACACTCCGCCATTTGTGCCGATGGATGCCGTACCGCCGTTTTTGCGGCCCAGGATTGCGGCAGCTGTGGTTCCATCTGTAGCCGGTCCCTATAGGTCTGATGAAGGTTTTCATATCTTGCGGATACTTGGCAGATATGAGAAGGGCGGAGTATCTACTTTAGAAGAGGTACACGATGAGATTGTGGCCAGGTTGACCAGTATGTCACAAAGAAGCGAGATAGACCGTCTGATCGCGGATTTGCGTTTAAAAACCAATGTAGAATTTAATGTCGATCTTATTCCGGGTTCCGACAGGCAGCCCATCGTCTTACAGCAGGAAAACGATTCCGAGTAGGGAACGGTCATCGATCGCTCCGTATTTGCAAAGTATAAGTTCACCCGGATGGAATAATCGCATAATGTACGGTGGTAGAGGCGGCCCTTGCGGACGTCCATGTTTGAATAAAGAAAAATGGATGATCACACAGAATCGCCTTTGCAGAAACAGAGTGATAGCGGATATCGCGCATCCATAATAATGTCCGCGTAAGGGCGTTGCGCGCAACGCTCTCATTTGCGCAAAAATAATGGTAGTTCGGGTAGGTATATCGCAAGGGCGTTGCGCGCAACGCCCGTACATGACAGATGTCATAGCGGGGTATGGTTTGGCATTCGCGAGAGGTGTCCGTACAGGTACTGTGTGGCTGTCCAGGTATGAATGAAAAGAGATGGGTGATGCGATTACAGGTCGCCCGCACTATAGAAAACAGGAAAAAATGGAGAAGTTTGGCGTGAAAATTTTGCAAACCGCAGTTACCGCAGTTTTGGTTACTACCGCTTTTACGGTATTCAATGTTGGCGCTTCAGGGCGTCTTGATGGAATCGCAGCCGTTGTGGGCGATGAGATAATCATGAATTCCGAACTTGAGGCGTACGCTTATATGCGTGTTTCAGCGATGGGAATTGATCCGCAAGACGTAGATGCCAAAGAACTTATGCTTGGATTTCTCAATGAACTTATAGATAACAAGGTGCTTTTGGTACAGGCCAGGGAAGACAGCACGATTTCTGTGCGCAGTGATGAGGTGGAAAATACTCTCAATAATCACATCAGCATGATTTTACAGCAAAACGGTATAACGCTGGCGCAGCTTGAGAGCCAGCTTAGCGCTCAGCAGGGTACGACTCTGGCACGTTTTAAGTCAGAAGCGCGCAGGACGATCCGAGAGCAGCTTTTAAAGCAGAAGTTACAGCAGAGCTACTATTTTTCTACACAAATCAACCGCCGTGACGTAGAGAAGTTTTACGCGGAGTACAGCGACAGCTTGCCGCAGGTCGGGGAGAGTTTTGAACTGTCTAAGTTGAGCGCGAAGCTTGCTCCATCGGATTCGGTTCGAGGCGCGGCTTTTTCTAAAATTCAATCTATAAAAAATCAGCTTAATGCGGGCGCGAATTTTGAAGAACTCGCTAAAGAGCATTCCGAGAGTCCTGAGGGGGCGGCAGGCGGGGATTTGGGGTATATCTCTAAAGGTTCCACAACGGAGCTTGCCTTTGAGGAGCGCGCTTTTACAATGGATGTCGGACAAATAAGCGAGCCGTTCGAGACACGGCTTGGTTATCATATTATTCAGGTAGTAGAGAAACGTGACCGCAGGGTACGTTTGCGTCAGATTTTAGTCAGGCTGACTCCGGCGGAGCGGCAGCTTGAGGAGATTGCTGCAAGACTTGATTCGCTGGGCCGCGCTGTTAAAAACCAATCTGAGTTTGAAGCAGCCGCCAGATCAATGAGCGCGGATCACGTCACGCGCGCCAAGGGCGGTTTTATGGGATGGGTATCTCTGTTTGATGTATCTCCTGTGGTGCGCGGCGCGATAAAGGATCTTGAAGACGGACAGATAAGCGCGCCTGTTACCGAAGGCGACATGATGTCTGTTTACAGGGTCAATAAGCGCGCAGACAGCAGGAAACTTACGCTTGAAAATGACTATCCCGCGATCGCTGAGAAAGCAAGGGATATTTTCGCTCAAAAGAAGCTTCTTGAAACAGTAGGGAAGTGGCGTGAAAAGGTGTTCATTGATATAAGGATCTGATATAAACCGATGCAGTACGATGCGCTTGCGCCAATGTATGACAGGCTTATGAGTCATGTGGAGTATGAGGAGTGGGCTGATCTTATAACAAGGGTAGTGGCTAAATTCGGTTTGACCGCTTCGCCCGATGTTATTGAAGTGGGCGCCGGTACCGGTATTTTGGGCTCTTACCTTGTTGATATGGGGTACAATTATATCGCCTCAGATCTTTCGTATTCGATGTGTAAACAGGCACGAAGTGTGCGTAAGCTGCCGGTTTGTGTCGCGGACGGAACGTATCTGCCTTTAAAAAAGCAGTTTGATCTGGCGTTATTTCTTTATGATGGGATAAACTATCTGCATTCCCTTGATGATTACCGTAAACTTTTCGATTCTGTTTATAATGTGCTTGCCGCCGGCGGACTTTTTCTTTTTGACATAACGACCAGTACAAATTCCATAAAGCATTTCAGTGATTCTATGTACTTTGAAGATTTCGATGATTTCAGCTATCTGCGGCACAGTTACTTCAATAAAAAAAACGCGACCCAGCATAATGATTTCACTATTTACAGCAAATCTGAGAGTAACCCGAAACTTTATGAAAAAAACATTGAGGAGCACTGCCAAAAGGTGTTTTCCGCCGCTCAGGTAGAAAAGAGCGTTCCGCGTGATTTTTTTAGCGTGCTTGGGATATGGGATGGGTACACTTTTCGCAAGTACTCAAGTAAATCGGAGCGCATACATTTTCTTCTCAGAAAAAATGGCGGGCTATGATACAGTTTCTCCATGTGACTAAGGAATACGGGGGGGGGTTCAGGGCGCTTGACGGATTATCGTTTTTTATAGACAAGGCGGAGTTTGTTTTTCTTACCGGAGCAAGCGGAGCCGGTAAAACCACCTTGCTTAAGCATATTTACATGGAAGAGAAGCCGAGCAGAGGTCAGGTGCTTGTATGCGGTTATGATTCAAGGAGCGCGGCTCACCGCGATCTTCCTTTTCTGCGCCGCAAGCTTGGGATAGTGTTTCAGGATTTCAGGCTGCTTCACGACCGTAACGTTTTTGAAAACGTGGCGTTTTCTCTGCGGGTTACAGGGATTTCCGAGCGTGAGGTTAAGCGCAAGGTTTTTAAGGTGCTGGCGCATACGGGGTTAAGCCACAAGTGTTCAAATTTTCCAAGCCAGCTTAGCGGCGGCGAACAGCAGAGAGTCTGCATCGCCCGCGCAATAGTAAACGAACCGTGGGTTCTTTTGGCAGATGAGCCTACGGGAAATCTTGATATGGCTGTGTCTCAGGAGATATTTTCACTGCTTCAGACTATAAATTCATGGGGAACAACTGTTATTATGGCCACCCACGATCTCAATCTTATCTCTCCCTATCATTACCGCACAATTGAGCTGTCGCGCGGCGCGCTTATAAAAGGAGCGGACGCTACGCTCAAACCTAAATTTATGGGAGTAAAACTATGATACTTGTCACAGGCAACGCCGGATTTATCGGGTTTCATCTGACAAAAGCTCTGCTTGACAAAGGCGTGGAAGTCGCCGGAATTGATTCTGTAAATGATTATTACGATCCTTCCCTTAAGGAAAAGCGTCTTGATATTTTAAGTAAGTATAAAAAGTTTTACTTTCACCGCCTTGACCTTTGTGATTATGAGGGTTGTTCAGAAGTTTTTTCAAAATATAAGCCTGAAAAGGTTTGTCATCTGGCGGCGCAGGCCGGTGTGCGTTATTCTCTCAGTCATCCGTTTGCATATCAGAAATCAAACAATGAAGGTTTTCTCAACATTATAGAGCTTGGCCGTCATGGCAGGGTGAAAAATTTTGTTTACGCTTCCTCTTCTTCTGTCTATGGAGCGAACAAAAAACTTCCTTTCAGCGAGTCCGATCCTGTTGATCATCCGATATCGCTCTACGCGGCCACAAAACGTTCTAATGAGTTAGTTGCCCATTGTTACAGCCACCTCTTTGGTCTTCCCGCTTCGGGTTTGCGTTTTTTTACAGTCTACGGCCCCTGGGGGCGGCCTGACATGGCGCTGTTTTTATTCACCCGCTCCATACTTGAAGGTAAGCCGATAGATGTATTTAACAATGGCGGCATGAAGCGTAACTTTACATATATAGATGATGTTGTTGACGGCATAATCAGAGTACTGGACAATCCCCTGCCGTATGAACTTTACAATATCGGAAACAACCGCGCTGAGCAGCTTCTTGATTTCATAAGCGTTATCGAAAAATGTCTTGACAAAAAGGCGCAGTATAATTTTCTCCCAATGCAGCCGGGCGATGTACCGGCTACAGTTGCCGATATCTCAAAAATGAGAGCGCTTGGTTTTGAGCCTGCTACGGATATTGGCGTGGGAATAAAGAGGTTTGTGGAATGGTATCTGGCAAATTACAAATAGTGTAAGGGCGGCAATTTGCCGCCCGCAAATGCAGCGTAACTGTAAAGAAGGGTTAAACCATGTATAATCCCAAAATTTGCGTTCTCGGGCTTGGATACGTGGGACTTCCTTTAGCTGTGGAGCTTGGGAAGCATTTTAAAACTTACGGTTTTGATATTAAAGAGAGCAGAATAAATTCATTAAAAGATTTTAAAGATCCGAACAGAGAGGTAACGGCGCAGGAGCTTAAGGAGAGTAATGTTGAATTCTCAACTTCGCCAGCGGTTATAAGAAACGCTGATTTTGTAATTGTGGCAGTGCCGACTCCTATTGATGATCATAAAAACCCCGATCTCACCCCGCTGTACCGCTCTTCAGAAACGGTGGGCGCTAATCTTAAGCCTGGGGCGGTGGTGGTTTATGAGTCTACGGTGTATCCTGGAGTTACTGAGGAGGAATGCGTGCCTGTACTTGAAAAAGTCTCTGGTATGAAGTGGAAAAAGGATTTTTTTGTAGGGTATTCTCCGGAGAGAATTAACCCTGGTGACAAGGTGCATACCGTTACTACTATAAAGAAAGTTGTTTCCGGCGATACTCAGGAGACTCTTGACAAAGTAGCCCATGTGTATGACGCTGTTGTTAAGGTTGGCGTACACAAGGTATCCTCGATCAAAGTTGCGGAAGCGGCAAAAGTAATCGAAAATACTCAAAGAGATATAAACATCGCGTTAATGAATGAGTTACGTATTATTTTTGATAAAGCTGGAATCAGCGCCAAGGAGGTTCTGGAGGCTGCCGGTACAAAGTGGAATTTTTTACCTTTTGAGCCGGGGCTTGTCGGCGGACATTGCATAGGGGTTGACCCGTATTATCTTGCTTATAAGGCGGAGGAGATCGGTCATCATCCTCAGATTATTATGGCGGGACGGCGTATTAACGACGCTATGGGACGTTACTTTGGCCGTGAGCTCATTAAACAAATGATTCACCGTAAGCTGCGGATGGATGGAAAGGTTCTTATTTTAGGTATTACGTTTAAAGAAGATGTTCCGGATATCCGGAATTCTAAAGTGATCGACATTGTAAAAGAACTCAACGATTTCGGGATACAGACCGAAGTGTTTGATCCTATGGCTGACAGGGCCGATGTACTGCGGGAGTATGGGTTTGAATTGACAGCGGCTCCTAAACAGGGCGCTTACGAAGCTGTTGTATTAGCTGTAAAGCATGAGCAGTTTCTGAGAAACATTAGTGAGCTGAAGTCATGCTTGGTTGAAAATGGTATTTTTTACGATATAAAACAGGTGGTTTCCTAATGTTCAAATTTCGGTATTTTTCTCTGATGTTGTTTTTGGCTTTTTTTGGAATATTTGCTCAGAGCGTAATCCCTGACGATATCAGGCGGCAGTTTCAAAATGACAGAAACGCGCAGGAGCAGCTAAACCGTTATATGGCGAATACCGCCAATGACGTAAACGCTTCCGGTCAGGTAAACCGTCTTTTGACAAACCCTGCTGTGCGGGATTCTCTTTTTATGCGTTCCGAATTAAGTAAGGATACTGCCGATGTTTTAAGCGCCGAGTTTTTAAAGGCAACTGCGAAGGATACGGTTTTTCGGGAAATTTCTGTGTATGAAAGTATGTTCAAGGGTAAGGATATTATACCCGACAGCCTCATCGGCTCTCTTCAGATGTTTGGTTATGATGTTTTCTCCCAGGACAGGGTTCACAGCTTCAGTCCGGGCGATATGGGTAACGTTCCTGTGGATTATCCGGTAAAGGCCGGCGATGAGGTCAGGGTTCATTTATGGGGCAGAATAAATGAAGAGCATCTTCTCAAGGTCAGCCGTGAGGGAAAGGTGAATGTGCCCCGCGTAGGTCCTGTGACAGTTGCCGGTATGCCTTTTGGAACTATGCAGCGTAATGTGAGCCAGAAGCTTCAGAATATTGAAGGTGTAAATGTATCTCTTTCTATGGGGGAGCTGCGGCCTATTGGGATTTACATTGTGGGAGAGGTGAACTCCCCGGGGTTTCACACCGTGAGTCCTCTTACCAATGTTACGAACGCGTTATTTGCCGCAGGGGGCATAACCAGCCGCGGTTCATTACGCCAGGTTCAACTCAAGCGTAACGGCAAGCTTATGGCTGAAGTTGATTTTTACGAATTTCTTATCTCTGGTAAAGATAACTCAGGTTTGAGGCTGCAATCCGGAGACGTTATAGTAGTGCCTATCGCCAGGCAGATGGTAGCTGTAGTCGGAAACGTGCGCAGGAGCGCTTTTTATGAACTTAAAAAACCCACAAAACTCTCGGAAGTGCTTGAAACTGCGGGAGGAGTTAGTCCTGCCGGATATATGAACCGCATACAGGTGGAGCGTTTTCATGGAAACAGCCGCCAGATCGTACTTGACATCGATTCCTCCCGCGTGGCGCTGCCTGACGTCATTATTCAGGATGGCGACCTTATAAAGGTATTTCCGGTTTTATCCAAAGGTAAAAACGCTGTGTTTTTGAGCGGAAACGTTTTGCGTCCCGGCAAATACGAACATAAAAGCGGGATGCGTATCAGAGATGTGATAACCGACCACCTGGATCTGCTCCCTGAATCTCATTTTGAATACGCGGTTGTACTGCGTAAGACATTCCCGGCATTTATTGAAAGAATAGTACCGTTCTCTTTGCAGAAAGCGCTTGAAAATCCAGGTTCGGATGATGATCTGCTTCTTGAAGAACAGGATGAGATTATTATTTACCCTCTGGACTACTTTACTCCTGAACGGACAATAAGCATAGATGGATCGGTGACCACTCCCGGCATATACAAAATTCTTGAAAATATGACAATACGGGATCTGGTTTTACAGTCCGGCGGTCTCAGCGACGATGCGAGCAAGCAGCGGGGAGAACTTTACAGAAGGCAGGGAGACGGCGCCGGCTTTTTTGAAAAGACGGAGTTTAACGTAGAAAAGATTATGCAGGCTGATCCGGAACATAACAAGCTCCTTAATAAAGACGACAGGATATTTATACGCAGCATGAAAGGCTGGGAACCTGAACGCAGGGTTACGCTTATGGGTGAGATTGTTTACCCTGGTACGTATGTAATATTTGAATATGAAACATTGGGTGATCTTATTGAGCGGGCGGGCGGGTTTAAACCGGGCGCTTATCTGCAGGCATCGGTATTTATCCGCAGATCAATCAGAGTTCTGGAACAGAATAAACAGGCTCAGTATGCCACCGAACTCGAAGCGAACATGGTCAAGCTTGCGATTGAGATGGCCTCAAAAGGGCTGAATACCAACTCTCTTTTCGAGCAGCAAATGCGGTTAAAGGAGATGTTAGACAGCTCAACAGTAATGGGGCGGGTGCTTATTGATATGACTAATGAAAGCCACTATCGTGCGTTTACTTTAGAAGATGGCGATGAGCTTATTATTCCCAAAATGCCTAATACGGTTTCTGTGCTGGGTGAAGTTTACAATCCGGCTACGTTCAGGCGGGATGACAAAAGAACTACGGTAAGGCATTATTTAAATTTGGCCGGGGGACCTAAAGAAACAGCGGCAAAAAAAGAGATATACATAGTCAGGGCAAACGGTACTGTTATCTCAAACAAAGAGGTTCGCATTGCGTCAGTCGCTCTTGAACCCGGAGATGCGGTAGTGGTTCCTACTAAAGTGCGCTACTCCAACAACCTCAAGCTCTTTATGGATACTGCTGACGGTGTTCTCAAGATAACAAGCTTTTTTGCTACTCTTGTTACACTTATTATTGCTGTAAATACCATGAACAAGGATAAGTAAGTATCTTCTCCTGTTTCAGGCATGTTGTATAAGGGCGGCTGTTTGCGAGCCGTCCTTATACAGATGTACTCTCCATTCTCATGCAGCACTTCTTATACTTCAATCCGCTCGCACATGGGCAGGGATCGTTTCGGTTGATCTTCTCTTCCTGACGCACGAAGGGTTTGGGCGGGTGGATTTTTCCATCAATATAGTACCAGCTTCCATCAACGCATTTGAAAGCTCCTGTTTCGTGCAAGGTTTTTTTCATGCGGTCTTCTGTGAAGCGGGCGATAAACTCAACAGCGCCTTCAGTGTCGCCGCACTGTCCTTTTTCGGTTGATACCACCTCAAAATTGTTCCACTGCGAGTTGGCGGACCAGGATTTTATCGCTTTTTCATCGCATTCAGAACGCCTGTCGGGGTGTGTGGAGGAGAGTATAAATTCAACGGCGCCTTTGGCGTAGGCGCTGTAACGGCCTCTCATTAGTTCTTCCGCAGTAGCCGCACTCCGCGCTCCTGTTACAACCGGTTCACAGCAATCTTTAAACATCCGTCCAGTTCCGCATGGGCACTGATCTGTTGTATCCATCTATTTATCCCTCCTTAAGTTCTCTTGATAATGTAATTTAAAATAGTAAAAATATTTTATGCGAGGTTCAATTTCTTGTTTAACTTCGGTAAAATTAAAATTAAAACAGAAAAACAAGTTTTGCTATATTTTTATATCATAGAACAGATGACGCAACGCATTTTTTATACTCTGAGAACAGGTAAATGTATATTTTTTATGTTGCAGAATACGACAGCATACATGTTATTATATGATAATACCGCAAAAAACAGTTGTTAAACCTAAATTCCGCGTTTGATTTTTATAAGGATATTTTTACTTTTTGTAAGCCCTGAAAGAGGGCGCGCTCATAAGGACACACCCAAGACGGCGTGTACGCCCTTTGGGGGCACGGAAGCAGGCGTTATGAGGAATGAAAAATCAACTGCGGAATTTAGGTTAAAAAACTTATCGTTTACTCTTGCGGCAAAAAATTTTGTAACTTGTCGCGCGCTGCCTATTATTTTGAAGATGGATAAATGCAGTCCGATATCTTTTATGATGACGCTGTACCTGATGGCGTCATGACTGTGTATAATCCTGATGGCAGTGTTTATAAGCGGATTACTTTTGAAAAATGGTAAAAATTGCTGTGCCTGGTCTTTTTTACCATTTAGGCAGTTAAAAAAGATGAAATTATTATTATATTTAAAGCATGCCAAAATTTGACGTCTATGTAACATCCGTTCCCGACCAGAAAGCGAGACTGATTGTCGCCCGTCATATCGCTTCGGTGAATCCGTCGATTCCGCTGCAGGCAGCGTTGGGTATAGCGGAGAAACCGCCGCTGCTGCTTTTTCGGGGTATAGAGTTAAGGGAAGCGGAACAGCATATCATACGGCTGAAGAAATCGGGCATAGGTTTTAAAATTAATGAGTCAAAAGCCGAATTTGTCGAGACAGCCGAAAACGCTCAAAATGAGGATATGGAACCACAGGATTCTGTTATAAATCCTCAAAATTTTGTTGATGGGGGTGTAATCGCCCCGGTTTCTCAAAACGCGTCTTTTGTACAGGAAGAGGAACCCATTGCCATCGGAGAGAGCGAACACACCGGTCAGCAGACAGCCGCCGTTTATCCTCAAAATTCAGTTGATATTGATAAATCAGATACAGTTTCGCGGAAAATCCCCGATGATATAAAGCGGCAAATTGTAAACGCCCATAATCTGCCCGCAGAAGCGCAAGAATCTATCACAGATAATCAAAAACCCGCTGACATACAGAAAATTGACGCCGGTTCTCAAAAAGCGATTCAAACTCAGGTATCTGCTGATGACGGTATTTCTAAAAAGGGTGATGATACGTTAGAGGAATATGTCAAAAGTATAAGCAGCCGGAAACAGCCCGCGCTGCCTGAAAAAAAATCCGATACTGATAAGAAACATGATAAATTCAAATCCGGCGGTAATCAAAAACCACTTAAAACCTCTGCCTCAAAAGAAAAAAAAGAGGGCCGCAACCGTTTTCAATCAGGAATTCGTATAAGCAGTTTGGGCGATGCGGAACAGTCTGAAAGGAAAAACTTCAAGAGGCAGGCGTTTATAGTCGTAGGCGTTCTAATCATTATTACAACAGTTTTCTTTTTCCTGCCCAAAGAGAAAGTTTACGCAATAAAATCTTCAGACAATCCCGCTGAGATGAGCGCAAAGCAGGATAAAGCCAAAAGCTCAAAACGAAGTAAAGTAAAAGGTAAAACAACAGAGACGGAAAACGAAGCGGCGTCAACAGCGGATTCCCGCGGCCCAGATTCCGATTCGCAGAATAGAAAACCCCGCCAACCCGTATCTAACCAGCAAAGACAGCAGGCAAACGCGTATGTAGATTCTGCCAGGGCTCTGGGAAATAATATAGAATTCAGCGTCGCGTTCTACAGGGCCGCCATCTCCTTTAACCCGCAGAACCTCGCGGCATGGCAGGGATTGCTGCAAGCTTACAGGGATCTCGAAAAAGAAGCTGAGGCTATAGAGACAGAAGAGCGGATGAAAAAAATATTCGGCGACAGGGTTGAATCCATAAACTCTATTGTAAATCCGTTCGGAGAGTTGATTGATACTTACAGAGATGACGGCACATACAGAGTAGAATACAAAAGTAACAAGCGTTCTCAAAAAGATATTATAAGGGATGTTTTTCTATTGACTCGGGCGATAAGAAATATTTGTGACTGCGAAAATATTTCAGTGTACGCGTCTACCGGAGCCGGCAAAGGCCTGCTGAGTCACAGCGGCATCAATACCTCCTCCCACTCTTTAAACGCTTTCTCAAGCCAGGCTCAGATTATCTGGTTAGAATAGTTTTTGGCGGTGATTATCGAGATGCATGTTCTATATTCGCCTGCCTTGCCAATGAGGTAAATAAGCTGCCCACGCCTCATCCCCGGGAAGGTATGTTTTGCCGGCTGCCGGGAATCATTCCAGAAAAAATGACAAAATCGCGGAAACTGTCTGATTCAAAACCGGATCATACCGCTTATCTTCACAGTAAATTTGACAAAGCTCAAGGATCGCCAGAAAATCTGTTCTGGTAAATCCGCCCCTGCCTTTGAGCTTTTCGATAAGCTGTTCTAAACTGTCATAGAAGAATACTACCCGCTGCCGCTCTTCTTCGACATTTCCCGCTTCGTCAAGAAGAGCCTGAGCCAGTGTTATTAACGTTTTGTTTTCTTCATCTGAAAATGATACATCAAGCTTTTCCTGAGCGGCAGCATCTGAAAATGTAATATCGTAGAAATTAAATGATTTTAAGCGGTCAATAATATCAGATTGACGTAAAATATACATGCTTTCAGGCCCTGCGCTAAAGTGTTCCTCTATCAATTCGACAGCTTGCGTAAAAGCGTTTTTGTACACAAAAATTTTAAAAGATTCCTCAAAACCGTCTGACTGTTTCGGTTCATCATTCTCTTCGATATAATAAGGGACTTTACTGTCACGCAGAACAGCGTTGGCGGTAAGTACGTCAATTTTCGAAAAAACCCGCTCAAGAGGGGTAAATTCTTCACGGCTGACTTTTGCTCCCGGAGCAGGAACCCCTGTAGTTTTGGCGGCTTGCTTGAGCAGATCCGCCTCAGCGGCCTTTATGTCGATATTACGGCGGATGATCTCCTCCTCAAGAACCTTTTGCGCCTCTTCGATATAATCACCGCGGCGTTTATAGTATTCATCAAGAAGCTGTTCATTAGAATAATCTGCAATAACATCTCTTAAATTTTCCATAGTAACTTCCTAAAACGTTTACTGTGGCAGGTTTGTTAATTTTGGTTTTTTAAAAAATTCTACCGCCTCATTTACAAGAGTCATATCAACGCACGTATTTACACACGGCCCATGCGGACGGTCGTTAATTACTCCATAAACAGGCACAGGGTGTACATCCTGAATTCCCAAGGTAAGGTCGCGTTCACAGGCTACGGCTATTACCCCCTGAGGTCTGAACATCGCTACCCTTTTACGTGCGAGAGTCCCGCCGTTCACCACTTCAATTTTAAGGCCATGTTCTTCACTGATTTCTATAAGGTTTCCAACCGGACATTTTCCGCAGCGCACACAGTTTGACAGATCATTAGTTATTTTCCTGTTACATACGTCAATTTGCAGACAATGAGGAAGGAGCACCAAGATTCTGTTTCCCTTAATTCTTGCGGCCTGAGCTATTGTCAATGAATTATTGACCTTCACAAAGGAAACCATGAGGCTTGCGCGGTTAAACCGTACAAGCATCGCGAGAAAGACCGCTATAGGGAAAAGCACCTTGACAGTTACCGAACGTTTTCCATGCGGATACAAGAGATCAATTCCGGTAAGGGAGGTAACAGTAATTAAAGCCAGCCCCCCGCCCAATACAACAAAAAAAACTCCGAGACCGCTGAAAAACAGATAATTTAAAGGCTGCCCCAGAGCGTAGAGCCTTGGGTATACAAGATACGCGGCTAACATCCCGCCCGCTATCAATAAAAATAAGCTTATCCAGCAGAACGATAAAAAGGGGAATTTTTTCCACGCCGCAAGCCAGGCGCTCTCCTCTCCCCTCAGAACGCTCGAAACTGAATTCGCAGAAATCTGAGCCGCCTCACTTGTCACTGGATATTCTCTACACCTTTTATCTGTGGAACTCTTTCCTTTATAACACGCTCTACACCCATCTTAAGTGTCATGGCGGCTCCAGGACACCCGGCGCAAGCCCCGCGCAAACGTACCTGTACAATGTTGTCTTCGGTAATACCTATAAGTTCAATATCCCCGCCGTCAGCCTGCAATCTCGGGCGAATCTCATCTATCGCTTTCTCCACTTCATCTCTCATTATCCGTAACTCCTTTTTTAATTGTGACTATCGCTGCGCATGATTCATAGTTCATGAAACATAGTTATTGTTTTAAATTCTGAGCTCTGAGTTCTCTTTTTCCATTCACAAAATAAATGCTTGCACCCTCAGCCCGCAATACGTCAGCTGCGTGTATTTGAGAAACAATGGCCCGATAGTTGATCAAAAACGGTTTAAACTACTTTTGGAGTTATATTTTGCCAAAATCAAATATCCCCGTATTTCCGGATTTTATCCCTCTTACTATTGATGATAAGAAATTTTTGGACCATATTTTAAAATCTGATAATCCGGTAACTTCGGAGCTTAGCTTTACAAATCTTTTTATATGGCGGGAATTCTACCGCATAAGCTGGAGTACCTTGAACGGTTTTGTCATTTTTACAGGATTTTTTAGCGGATCAGACTTAGGCGCCCTTGTTCCGGTTGGCAGGGGGGACCGGGTTCCGGCCGCTTTGCGTCTTCTCTCATTTTTAAAAACTCTGGGTAGTGAAAGAGCGTCTATAGAAAGGGCTGACAGTAAGTTTTTATCAGAGATCGAGGGTGACAGCCGTTTCAGCGTTGAGCCGCAGCCGGAGCATTTTGACTATCTTTATCCATTAAAAAATTTCTACCCAATGTCCGGACGTAAACTTCACGGCAAACGAAATCACGTCTCCCAGTTTTTGCGCAAACAAACCGCCGGTTATGAACCGGTCAGCAAAAGCAATCTTGATAACTGTTTGGAATTTTTAAACAGATGGTATAAAAGAGAATATCGTGGGGAAGCCGCTCTTTACAGCGAACATAAATCTGTAACAGAAATACTTAAAAACCTGGAATATTTCAATTGCAGGGCGGCGGCACTAACCATAAACGAAAAAGTTGAAGCTTTAACGCTTGGAGAGCTTCTCAACAACGACACCGCGGTAATCCATGTTGAAAAAGCTAATCATGATATCCATAATCTTTACACATACATAGCAAGCCGTTTTTGCGCCGAAGAGTTCGGTAATGTAAAGTTTATTAACAGGGAACAGGATTTGGGAAAAGAAAATCTGAAAAAAGCTAAGATGTCCTGGTATCCATGCATGCTTGTAAAGAAATTTCGGATAACGCGGAAATAAAATGGCTTAATGCGGAAATATTAAAAACACTCATGATTCAACAAAAACTTTATAATATCTAAAATTTCACCTCTGTATTGATCCTTAGATCAAAACATCCACCGCTTTTGTGAAAGAGTGGCTGAGATCATCCACCACTTTATCACTATTATAAAAACCCTTTGCGATTTGCTCTTTAATATCCTTGAGGTGCTTCAGACGCTCCTCTGAAAGCCCTCTTGCGGACGGCTTGGAAGCGTCCCATTCGCACCCTTTTTTGGGGCGCGGCAGGATATTCGGCGAAGATGATGGTTTTGTTATTCCATCAGCCATTTTTAAGCTCCAGTCCGTTGATAGTACGAGCCATAGCCGAAAGAGCATTATCTATGGCGTAATCAGCCGCGGCTCAGGGAACGTCCGTTTCCCCTATTAGGAATATCGGCAGAGACGGCTGAAACTTTAATTTTTTGATGATGATATTCAGCGCAATGTTAAGAGGTTAAAATTAAAACAATGGATTTCAGCAGATCTGTAAGCCAAGGTTATTTTATGAAACAATAAAGTTATAAATAATTTCATGCAACAAAAATAATATTGATTTTACTTCAAAATTATAATATATTGATTATGAGTGCGCGGCAGTACAGTTTGAAACTTTAATATAGATATACATCTGTATTTGTCAAAAAATGAACTTGAACGTAGACTCCGCAGGTGTAAAGCACAACCGCTCAATGACGGTGTGTCCATTAAGTTTTAGTTATTTACAAGTTCAACAAAAATGAAAGGGTGAACGTTAATGTTTAAACTAAACTTGAAAGTTTTTATTACAGTAGTAATGTTTTTTGGAGCTGTGAACGCTCAATATTCGGTTCGTGTCTATTCGAAACATGAAAATATACAGGAGCAGAACGTTTCCCGTCCGAGGGTTTATGTTGAGAACACCGGAACAGAGGCTATCCATGATTTTTACTATTATTACTATTTTTCCGCGGAAAATGGGAAAGTCCCCACAGTTGAACGCTACCACGCGTCTAATTGCTTTGTAAGTTTGGAAGACCTTGGCAGCGGAGATTACAGGGTAAAGTATGATTACCGAAATATAAGTTTTAACCCCGGTGATATCCTCCCTGACGCCCAAGGAAATGTGACCGGGTTAAGGTATTTAGACTGGTCGCCGTGGAATAAGACAAATGACTATTCATTTGACAACAGTTCTGAATTTCAGCAAAATGGTAAAATTCCCGTCTTCTTAGCTAACGGAATTCAGATCTCAGGCAGCAGCTTACCCAACCCCGAAACCCCGCCGCTGCCTCCTGAAATCAAACACTCAAATTCGCAGTACGCTGTATTTTCCACTGAGTACACCGGTCTTAGGGACAGGTCTACAGTAAAGGGCGGAATTGCCGGTTCCGCGGTTTACACAGAAGTAGGCTGTGACGCGGTAGTAAGCGGAGAGCTTCTTTCCGGCGGAGACATTTTTTTGCGTGAACGCGCGAAGATCAACGGAGACGCAGCCGCTAAACAGGAGATAAAGAAGCAGAACAACACTATTATCACAGGAACAGAGAGAAATTTTGCGGAGATCAACTTCCCGCAAATTGTATCTCACCAGATCAACCCAGGCGCATGGGATGTGGTTATCGGGCCTAATGGAAGCGGTACTGTAAATTCCGGGTCTTACAGGGAAATTGTCATCTATGCTAACTCTTCAGTAACTTTTAGTACAGGAGTTTATGAGATTGACCGCCTCATAATCGAACCGGATGTAAATTTGATCTTTGAATCACAAAAGGGAAGGAAAACAGATATACGTGTGAAGAGTGAATGCCGGTTTGGAGACCGGACAAAATTTCAATTTATTGGTGATACTATACCGCTGGCAGTGTCAATTTACAGTGAACAGGGCGGGCAGTTCAGAATTGGGACTGATGCGGTCATTTACGGACAGATAAGTGCGCCTAACGCGAGCGTTGTTGTAAACTCCAGAACTACGGTTTACGGGATGATAATGGGTAAGCAGGTGATAATAGAACCCAATGCCGTTGTTTGTAAACCTGCGACACTTTCGGATTTTTGGCATTCTGAGTGGGCTTACGCTCCAGATTTTGATCCGCTTTCATTTGAATACAAAGCTGTAGTTTCGGATGCTGTCGGAATATTGCAGTTTACTCCTTATATACCGCAAAACGCTCAGGTTTTTGTTAATGGTAACAGTTACGGGAATGGTTCAAGCGTGTCTGTTGTTCTTACCGGCTCATCAACCGACATAATTGTTGAGGTAAAAGACCAGCAAAACTGCGGTAAGACATTGTATGTGATAAATGTGCAAAGGTCTCCGGACTATCAGATTTTTGTAAACGAGAAATCTCCCGCCTTATCAGGACAGGAGGATGGGAATTCCTGGCAGAGCGCGTATAAATGTTTGCAAAAAGCGATAGCCAAAGCGGAGAAAGAGGGTAAGGAGATTTGGGCAGCTGAGGGAACTTATTATCCGGTGTTCAGAACAGACACGAGTGATTCAAGGTCGGCTACTTTTTTAATCAAGCCAGGGATAGAAATTATTGGCGGGTTTAATGGAAACGAAACGGAAAGGGAGCCTAAAGGCTCTCCGTATTTGACTATTTTGAGTGGAGACTTAAGTAAAAATGATGGAACTGCATGGCCGGTTTCAGAAGATAAGTTGACAGACAATGCTTACCATGTGGTAACAATGTCCGGAAACGGCAATGTTGGTGAAATCAAACTTGAAAGGGTTACAATTTCCGCCGGTGCGGCGAACGGAACTGGAGAAAACAGTACTGGCGGCGGCGTATTAAATGTAAATTGTGCGCCAACACTTATGTATACTATTATATCGAAAAATACAGCAGCTTCATCCGGAGCGGGAATTATGGATAAGGGTAGAGTAAAGAAGTTGGAATACTGTTTAGTTAAGAATAATATCTCGATGAAATCAGGAGGTGCAGGGCTTTATACTACAAAAGGCAGCCTTCAAATAGATGCGTCTGTTTTTGATGGAAATATTATGCAGGATACAATAAGTCAAATTGGCGGCGCTGCCCTGTATATGAAAGGAACAACGCTTAATATTGTGAATAGCATTTTTACAAGAAACGATACAAAAAAAGACGGTGGCGCAATATATAACGATAGCGGAAAAGTATCTGTTGAAAACAGCACCTTTGCTTTAAACACCGCAAGAAACTGGCAGGGTATTTGGAATGAAAAGGGAAACGTATCAATAATAAACAGTATTCTCTGGAATAATGAAGGCAAGCAGGAGATTAGCGGCGATGCCGCTTTTGTAAGTTATACCTGCATCATTGGCGGTTATTTGGGAATTGGTAACATAAGCCGAAATCCAAATTTTGTGAACAGCGCCCAACCTGCGGGTATGGATGGCTATTTTGGTACGGTTGATGACGGATTGCGGCTGTCGCAAAATAGTCCCTGTATTGACGGGGGAAGCAAAAGCGATTTTCCTGAAACTGATATTATCGCCAACATCAGGCCGATGGGTGACAGGGTTGATATGGGGGCGTATGAAATTTCTAAAGTGGAAGAAATAAATATTATTGAACGCGGATATATAAATCCCCAAAACGAATTAAGAAAGACAAAAAAATTGGTATTATATGATTGTACAGAGGAAGATTATGATAGGTTAATTAGGAGTTTAGCGGAAATGACTTTTAGAGTAAGGGTTGAAAAGAATAAGTATATTCAGAAAAAAGACGCTGTTTATGCATACCTCAGATTTGCAGATGAAAACGGAAAAGACCTTACATCTGGTTATAAGGTTTGGTTTTTCAGAATTAAAGAAACTGCAAGTTATTATGAGTATTCTACGCAGAGAGCTGTGAATGGTAAGATTGTTGACGGCAAGCCAATTTTTTTGGTAAAAGAAGTCGAGCATGGGAGTACTTCCAACCCCAAATACGACTTGATACCATCACCGCAAACCTCTAAATGCAGAATAGATGTTCCACATGAACAGTTCAAAGATTGATTGATCGTTAAGTTTTTTTTGAAAGAGGATATCTATTATGAAATTAATCAAACAACCCCCTTTTTTCTGCCTATTGGTACTAACTTTTGTTATAACAATTGGATGTGAGGACATTGGTCTTTTTGATGTTCCTAAATTTGGAAATATTAGTAATCCTGAGCGCGGATATTTGACAGCAGATAATTCCCTTCGGGAGACAAAAAAGCTAGTGTTGCAGCCTTGTAATGAATTGACTGAATACGATTACGAGAGACTAATCAGATCTTTGGCAGAAATGACGTTCAGAGTAAGAATTGGTAAAAATAAATACATTAAAGATAAAGACTCCGTTTATGCCTATCTTAGATTTGCTTATGAAAGCGGAAAGGATTTTTCGAAGGGATACAAAGTATGGTTTTTTAGAACCAATGAGACAGCGGATCATTTTGAGTATTCAACACAAAGAGTTATGGACGGTAAGATTACCAATGGAAAACCAATTTTTTTGGTTGATAAAGTTGAATGCGGGAGTATTTACAACTCTAAATACGATTTAATACCGGTACCGGAGGGAAATTCAAAATGGGTAGTAGATTTTTACAATAGACAACTTTAAATTAAACTCGAACATTTGGAGGAAATTATGAAAAATGATATTGTGATTTTTTTCTTGGTGTTATTTTCTGTTATTTTTGTTTTGGGTTGCGATTGGAAAGGAAAGCAGACGAAAGATGGTGAAATTGAACCACAAGATTTCGGCAATGCTAGAACAGGAGTTTCTTTTAGGGAAAGATTTCCAGACGCTAACGGAGTATACGGTACTAATTTTGGCATTACTGAAGAACTTAATAATCAACAAGGCAGAAATGAAGCATATATTTCTGTTCAACATTTGAGCGGTACTTACATTGATGTTGTTATTGATACTCCCGCAACCAGTTATTATGATAAGTTTTATATGGAAATACCCCGTCAAATTACTTCTGATGACAGGGTGAGAATTGAGAATTTAAATGTACCTGATAATCTAAATAGTTCCGTTGCGACAAGAACGTTTTTTATAGGTTTAGCAAACAGTTTTGGAACTCCATATCGGTTTTCGGTTAAAGGATACACAGAAGATGATTCAATAGGATCATTAAAAGAAGTAAACTATGGTTATGTCGTTATATATCCATCAAAAACGATGAAGGTTCATTTAGTAAAAGATTTTAACGATAACTCGTATTTTGATTCAGCAAAGGAAAAAATTAGTTCTGCTTTTAAGCAATCTGTTGAAACCGTTACTTTTTCTCAGCAAACAATTTCCAGTGGAAATCATAGCCTCGGCAATAGTAGATATGTAGATTCCTTGAAGCAAATTATTAGGAATAATGTTAGCAGCGCAGATTATTATGTAGTACTGTTAAATACCGCAACTAATTCTACTAATGTAACGATAAGTTCTCCATTCATTTTTATACCTTTCAATACCAATTCCAAAGACAAGGCGGAAATAGGGAGATTGGCCGCGCATGAATTAGCTAAAAGGAAAGGGTTGTCTGCGAGTAATACGGTATCATCAAATAATCTTATGCGTCCTGCAGGTACAGGTATAAATTTGAATTTTTCACAGTGGCAGGGGTTACGCGGCTATTGATTGGAAGCTGGCCTGAAAGTTTAATAGGAACATTATTATGACATTAGTCAAATGTTCTCATTATAAATCTATTATCTATTTTTTATCAACTATAACTTTTCAACAGTTAAATAAGGAGGTATCAAAGAAATGTGTTGCGGGCATAAATTGGTACATTACGGTAAAACCGTGCAAGCTTGTATTGCAGCAGCAAACGCATCGAATAATCGTGAAACTAAAATTCAGTATTACCAAGAAGCATACGGTGCATGTTGTCCTTCATGCCAAGCAGAAATTCGACATATGATGAATTCGGTTTACTAATGGTAGTTTTGCAGATAATATAACAAGATGATTGAGATAGGAGCAGCCATAAAAACGGCTCCTATTTTTATTGAAGGATCGATAACATATAAGATACACCATAGATATCCATGGCTGATATTTTTTTGCAAATAACTTATCATTCAATATAAGCTTGTATCCGGGGGTTGCTTAGAGCAGTGGTGTTGAGAATGATTATTCCGTCCAATTGGGTGGCGGTTTAGGACTTCGTTACTATTTTCCGGTAAAAGTTTTTCTTGGTTCAAGCTTTGACATTATTCACACATTCAATAACGAAAGTTCACAAACGATGTATGGTTTTAATGCTGCGGTTGGGTATGCCTGGTTTTTAAGCGAGAGAGTTGCTTTTGAACCTTCAATAAACTATCGTTTTGACTTTGCTGATGAGTTGATAGAAGTACATAGATTAAATGTTCAGATGGGTATAAGTATTCATTTTTAAAATGGCTTAAGAATTATATACCGTAGGGTCGGCGGTTTGCGCTTCCTCGAAACCTTTTTTGCGGATTTGGCAGCTGTCGCAGGAGCCGCAGGCGTTTCCGTGAGCGTCAGGATCGTAGCAGCTGTGAGTTATACTGTAGTCTATTCCGCCTGACAGGCCGGTTTTTATTATTTCAGCTTTGGAAAAAGAGATCAGCGGGGTATGTATTTTTAGTTTTTGTCCCTGTATTCCTGAGACAGTGGCCAGGTTTGCCATTCTTTCATAAGCGGCGATATATTCCGGCCGACAATCTGGATATCCGGAGTAATCTACATCATTTACGCCAATAAAAATGTCCGTACAATTAAGAACCTCAGCCCAGGCAAGGGCGTAGGATAAAAATATTGTGTTGCGCGCCGGAACGTATGTAATGGGTATATCTGAGCTGTCTTTAGAGATATTACTCCCTTTGGGGACGTCAATATTTGATGAAGTAAGCGCGTTTGAGCCGAACGCCGTTGGATCAATATTTACGATACGGTGTTCCTTAACATCTAAAAAAGAGGCGACTTTCTTCGCCGCGTTCAGTTCAAAATCATGCCTCTGCCCGTAAAAAAAGCTCATCGCGTAAATCTCAAACCCTACATTACGGGCTATGAGGCCGCAGGTAGCGCTGTCCAAACCGCCGCTTAAAAGGAGTATCGCTTTTTTCACTTTAAACGCCTCTCCTTTCCCCCCAGATCACCTTATGCAGCTGAAGCCCAAGACGTGCCTCAAGTCCGCTCTTTACCAACCACTCAGCAAGCAGATAAGGCGGCATGATATTTATTACAGGTGAAAAAATAACCGGACATCTGCTCGTGAGATTATGCTCAATACAAAAATTTTCAGCCCAGACGGCGTCATTAAAAGATGATATTACAAATTTCACTTCATCTGTTTTTTTCAGTTGATCTATGTTGTCAAGCAAAAAACTTTCCGCCGCCCCGCTTCCTGGGCACTTAACATCTACTATACGCCGTATATTAGCGGGAATAACGCTTATATCCTGAGTTCCATTGGTTTCCACCATTACGCAATACCCGTTTCTTTGCAGCTCCTCGCACAGTGTAACCGTGTCCGGCTGCAGCAGAGGTTCGCCTCCGGTGATCTCCGCTAATTTTACATGTGATTTGCTTACTTCTTGCAGAATCTGTCCAACGCTCATCTCCATACCGCTTTCCTGACGTGAATACGCGGTATCGCACCATACGCATTCAAGGTTACACCCTGAAAGCCTCACAAAAGCGCATGGAGATCCGGCCAGGGTAGATTCACCCTGGATCGATGTAAAAATTTCGCAAACCTTAAGCATAGCGTTTACTCATAATACGCGGCGCAGTTACCCGGAGTTTCCTGAACCACGACACGGGCCACTTTACCATTCCAGTCTTCCAGTGATTTGGTGAGTTTATGGAAAATGTAATGGGCGATGTTTTCCGATGAGGGGCTTTTATCGCCAAAAATGTCATTAACATTTTTATGGTCAAACTCTTCAAGTATGTTTTTCAGCTTTTGCTTGAGTATTTTAAAATCGATGCCTAAGCCGCTTTTGTCAACACTTCCGCACTTCACGGTTGTTTTCACAGTCCAATTGTGTCCGTGAAGGTTTTCGCAGGGGCCGTCATAGTTAAGAAGCCGGTGCGCCGCGCTGAAGTGAGCTTCCGTCGTTATTTCGTACATGTAAAACTGCCTTTCAACGAAAAATATTTCAATAGTTATATAAAATATAATACGTTGGAGCACGCGGAATGGAATCAGATGCTCCTGTTAATTTTTTATAGTTATTTTACAAACCGCCCATTATATCTGAAAGTATACAATAAACCGCCGATTTGTAAAAAACCGTTTTCTGATACTCCGAATTTACGAGACCGCCGCTTACTGTACGCATCTGTCATTCATTAGATGTATGATATGATTATGAAATGTGTGAGTCGCGTACATCCATAATAGCAAATAGACGCGTGTTTATCAAGGCAAAGTCTTACCTGCGCGTAGAATCAGGCCCAAAAATCGAAGGTTTCAGCTCTTTGGCGTTTTCGCTGTCTGTTCCAAATCCGCCGCCGCAGCTATTCAAAAGCAAAACCGCCGCCGCGCATGCCGCAGCTCCCAGTTTTTTTATTAGTGATACTTTTAGCGCAAGAATATTCTTTTTCATTTAGTGATCCATCTTACCCTTTAATTTCTCAGTTTACTCTCCGCGGCTCAACTTATGAATTTTTCCAGTTTGACGGTCTGAACCGGATATTAAGTCCAAACTGAAAAGAGTGCCAATTTGTCCTCACACCGCTACCAAATGGAAATTTAAACTTAGCGTACAGCGCGGGCGTCATATATGTATCTGTAAAAAGATCCCCCTCAAATAAAAGCTCGTGAAACCACCAGTCGTTATCATAGGTAACGCGTGTGAACTGACCGTCTGAAACTCTTTGAATCTGGTCGATTATAATATCTTCCCACTGGTACCCAAGACTGTAGGCTATGGAATAATTTTTATAGCGGTATTTAAATCCGCCGCTTATAGCGGTACTTGGTATGAATATAGCCGGATCGATTGAGAAAAGCGAATCGTACCAGACAATATAGCTGCCGTTATTGGTTTTCATTGTCAATGTATCAGGGCGCTGAAACTTTATCCCCGATGACCATTGTCCAAGCTCCGCCTGTCCTATAAGCCCTCTGTAGGAGGCTTGGTAAATATTACCGATTGTAAGCCCCTGGTAATTATTGAGTCCCCCTGTGCGCCCGCCCGAAAAAGAGGATAAAAAGTTGTGAAACCTCCGGTTGGCGGGTGAGCGGTTTATAAGCCCAATAGCTGAAACCGCAAAAGAAAATGGTTCGGTTTCGATATATTCGTTAATATCCTGTGTCATGATCATCACCCTGTCCGTGAACCGCGGCTTTGGGCATCCATCGTAAAGGCCGTAATCATCAGGGCATCTGTCAACATGATCGAGAAAACCATCTCCGTCACGGTCAGTATTGATCTCAAGGTGTATCTTTACAAGAGCCACTTTGTTGTGGCTTACCCTGAATTGGCGTCTTTCGGTAACATAACCATATCTGCTTATTCTGACAGTGTGAAACCCGCTTGGCAAATTTATTGCAAGTTCTCCCGGCCAGCAGGGAAATCCCTCAATACACAGAAGCGCGTCCTTTGGCTCAAGTTCAAAAGTCACTTTGCCGGACAACCGTTCAAACGGCACGTTAAAGTAAACCATCTTGCCCGCTGGGATAAAAATGAAAGTGTCAATATCTTTATAAATATCTCCGCCGCGCCATTGGATATGATGTTCGCCGTCAGGAAGCTGCTCCTTAAAAGAGGTTATAACAGAACCGTTTATCCTGTAGGTAGAGTCAACAGGCGGGTAGGGGAGCACAAGAATGCCGTGTTGGTTCTCGCCAAGCACTAAAAGCGTGTCAAAATCAGACATCAGCTCAAAGGAGCTTGAGGTTATGGCGCCGTTCGTAATTTTTACGGTGCGGCGCTGAAAATGGTGGTTTGGCAGAAAAAGTTCAACTTCGTGTTTTCCTGCCATAAGGTTTTCAAGCAAAGCCGGAGTTTTTTGGCCGGTTGATTTACCGTTAATGTAAATATCCGCTCCCTGAGGCTCGCTATTTACGCTAAGTGACCCAAAGGGAGGGGTAGAAGCCGCGTGCAGCGGATACCACCGGTCATTTCTGCAATAAAAGATAGTTTTGTGATGCTGAACGTAAATTCTCTCGTTGTCGAAAAAAACCGTTTCCACATCAAGATTGCGCTTGTCATCGGGATCGCTGTAAATACGGTACCACATTATCTGCCCCGCCCTGCTCCACGAAGGAATCCTAAATGAGTAAAGCGGAGGAAAAGCGCTGAACGCGGCAGAGTCAAGCTCTCCTAAGAATAACTTGTAGTCAACACCATATTTTTTCCTGACAACCACTTCGCCGGGTCTGATAAACTGAGGCGGATACCCAAGCTCAAAAAGCGTATCCGTTTCCCGCTGTTTTATGCCAAAACCGCCCTTTTCAACAATCTCCGTATCATTAATGTTAAAATCAGCGATAATATGAGGGTCAGGAAATTGGGCAAAGCAGGCAACGGCGGTAAGCAGAATAATAATCGTTGATATAGAATCGCGTCTTGTCATAAGTAATAACTAAACAGCTAATAATGAACAATTAAAGAGATGAATACTTAAGTATACATTATTTTATATAAATAAGTTACAGACTCCGCGCATTAAATCCTTAAAACTTGCGAAAAGTGTATCCAAGAGCGGAACGGGAAAGGCTGCTGCGGCTGCCGGTCAGTGATTAATTTTAAGAAGATGTATCAATAAAATTTTGTTTTTCCGGTAACCGGCCGTTAACTGCTATTTTTTGTATAATATCCGCGACCTCGCTTGATGGAGTCTTTTCACCCAACCTGGCTCTCAAGGCGCTGAGGTTTTTAGCTGTTTCTTCCCAATAACGCGGTTCGTATAGAAAACGGTTCATGTGATTGGCCAAAATTTCCGGCCCCGCCTCATTTTGAATGCACTCAGGTACGACCGGCGCTTGTGCGATGATATTTGGAAGTCCGATAAAGGGAACCTTTATTAAGCTTCTGTAGATTGCGTAAGAGATGGCGGAGGTGCGGTAAGTGATAATCATCGGCACCCCCATAAGCGCGGCCTCAAGGGAAGCTGTTCCGGACGTTACAAGCGCCAGATCGCTTTTTTTGAGAAGCTCGCAAAGAGGGCCGTTAAACAATTCGATCCCTCTTTGCTTTGCGGTTTCAAAGAGTGTCTCATCAAATCCCTTAAAGCGTGAAACTGTAACTTTTATCCGCGGATGCCGGGTTTTAAGCAGATCCGCCGCCCCAAGCATGATCTCCAGCATATTTTTTATCTCCTGAGGCCTGCTCCCGGGTATAACCGCCAACCTGAAAGCCCCATCCGCCGGAAATTTTTTCACCGTGTTTTCGATAGCCGGAAGCGATTCGCAGAGCGGATTACCCACAAAAGTTACCGGGGCTTTAAAAGGTGAAAAATATGGGACTTCAAAGGGAAAAATTGTTGCGATATGAGAGGCGTAAGCCCCAAGCGCTTTGGCGCGTCCGCTCTTCCAGGCCCATACCATTGGAGCTATGTACCAGATCACGGGAATATTCAGCTTATGCGCGGCTTTCATCACCGGCATATTAAAACCCGGATAGTCAACACATACAAGCGCGTCCGGACGCCGTGATTTCATCAAATTTATCAGATGTTTTTTCGCGCTGAGAAAAAAGGGCAGATGTTTTAATACTTCAACATAACCCATGCGGTTAAACTGCTCAAAGGGCAAAATTTGCTCAAATCCGGCGGCAGCCATAGCTTGTCCGCCTATACCCCATGTTTTAACCTGAGGGCAGCACACTGTAAGCTTTTTTATAATCGGAGCGGCGTGCTGGTCTCCTGACGGATCTCCGGCGATGAACATTATTGAAGGAATTTTCATAATAATAATCAAAATATAGTTAATAACATACTTTTTTGTTGATTTTTTCCGAATATTCAACTACTTTAAATATAACTACATATATAAATGGAACGTTTTAAAATATTGTACAAAAGACCATTTGCAAAGATCATTGTAATTATTACGGAGTAAACGGTAATCTGCGATTGATAAGGAACTTTTACAGTTATGTAAAGTTCACATTTTATCGTATGCTTGTGAACTATATTTAAATTTTCATTTTTATATTTGTTGCATTTTAAAGTAGGAGTAAATCAAAGGATAGGTCTGTGGGAAAAAATTGGAAAGAAACAATAGAATCAGGAAAACTTGATTCTGATGTAATCATGATCGTGTGTAAAAAATCGGAGTGGGATAAGGATATTTGCATATCAGCGATAGTATCAAAAAAACTTGATTCCGGTCAAATCATGACCTTGTGCAAAAAATCGTGGTGGAATAGTTGTATTTGCGTATCAGCGATAAAATCAGAAAAACTTGATTTAAATCAAATTATGACCTTGTGCAAAAAAACTAAAGAAACAAGTAGTGATCGTTGGAATAATGATATTTGCGAAGTAGCGATAGAATCAGGAAAACTTGATTCCACTCAAATCATGGCCGTGTGCAAAAAGTCGGGGTGGAATAAGGATATTTGGAAAGCAGCAATAAAATCAGGAAAACTTGATTCCAATCAAATCGTGGCAAGGTGCTGGGATAAGATTTTTTTCAAGGTAGCGATAGAATCAGGAGAACTTGATTCCACTCAAATCATGACCATTTGCGAAAAATCGGAGTGGGATAAGGATATTTGCAAAGTAGCAATAAAATCAGAAAAAGTTGATTCCAATCAAATCATGATCGTGTGTGAAAAATCGGAGTGGAATAAGGATATTTGCGAAGTAGCAATAGAATCAGAAAAACTTGATTTGAATCAAATCATGATCGTGTGTGAAAAATCGGAGTGGAATAAGGATATTTGCAAAGTAGCAATAAAATCAGAAAAACTTGATTCCAATCAAATCGTGATCATATGCAGAAAAATTTCACAGGACACATGTAGAAGTTATTGGGAGTTTGAGGATTTTTTGGAAGTAGCGATGGGATCTGGGAAACTTGATTCCAATCAAATCATTACTATGCATGAAATGCGTGAAGAATTTCGTATACATTATGATAGTGGTGTTTTCAAAGCAGCGATAGAATCAGAAAAACTTGATTTGAATCAAAGCATGGCCGTGTGTGAAAGATCGGGGTGGAATAAGAATATTTGCGAAGTAGCAATAAAATCAGAAAAAGTTGATTCCAATCAAATCATGATCGTGTGTGAAAAATCGGAGTGGAATAAGGATATTTGCAAAGTAGCAATAGAATCAGAAAAACTTGATTTGAATCAAAGCATGGCCGTGTGTGAAAGATCGGGGTGGAATAAGAATATTTGCGAAGTAGCAATAGAATCAGAAAAACTTGATTTGAATCAAATCATGATCGTGTGTGAAAAATCGGAGTGGAATAAGGAT